>CAJWUI010000018.1 GCA_913047695.1 uncultured Bacteroidota bacterium | reverse complement strand
TCTTTTAACGTAGTGCTGATAAATCGTAAATATCTATTTTGATAACTTAGATCCTCTTTAAATTGACCTAAATAAAAATTTGTTACCGTTGTTGCTTGCTCTTTTTTAATTCCTCTCATTGTCATACACTGGTGAGTTGAATCAATTGTTACAGCAACTCCTTTGGCGTCTAGTGCTTCCATTAAAGAGTTTGCAATTTGTACCGTTAGTCTTTCTTGGGTTTGTAGTCTTTTTGAAAATATTTCAACAACTCTCGCAATTTTACTTAATCCTACAACTCTTTCATTTGGTATATAAGCAACATGTGCCTTTCCAATGATTGGAGCCATATGATGTTCACAATGACTTTGTACAGAAATATTTTTTTGAACCACCATATCGCTATAGCCCTCGACGTCGCCAAAAGTTTTATCTAATACTTTTTTTGCATCTTCTCCATAACCTTGAAAATATTCCTTAAATGCTTTTACAACTCTTTTTGGTGTTTCTAATAATCCTTCTCTTTTAGGATCTTCACCCATCCAAGATAATATTGTTCTAATTGCTTCTTCCGCTTCTTTATCTGAAACCTGTTTTTGATTAATTTCTTTATTGTCTGTATCTTTTTCTAATTTCATAGCGGTTTTTATACAGTAATTGCCTCAATTTAAAAATATTTAATATATTCATATATGTGCTACATAATCACCCCGTATGTTCAAAAAAAGAGAAAATATCTACGAAATTGAAGAAGGAAATCTTCTTTCGCCTAAATTTGATAATGATGGATTGATCCCAGTCATTACTATGTGCTCAAAAACTAAAGATATTTTAATGCATGGTTTCATGAATGTTGAGGCACTTAAAAAGACAATTGAAACTAAAGAAGCACATTATTTTAGCAGATCAAGAAAATCTATTTGGCACAAAGGTAAAACAAGTGGATTTATTCAAAAAGTAACAGAAATAAGAATAGATGACGATCAAGACTCTATATGGTTAACTGTAGATATTGGTGAAGGTGCTAGTTGCCATGTTGGATACAGATCGTGTTTTTACAGATCAATCCCTATGGGACCAATAGATAATGGTAGAAAAGTTGAAATGAAATTTCTTGAAAAAGAAAAAAAATTCAACCCAGACGAAGTTTATAAAGGTCAACCAAATCCTACAAAAATTTAGATGAGTGAAAAACAAAAAAATGTTCTAGGAGAAGATCTTGAAGAATGTTCAAATGATCCTTTAACAGGTTGGTTTCGTGATGGTTGTTGTAATACAGATGAAAAAGACCATGGCGTTCATACAGTTTGCGCTAAAGTAACAACAGATTTTTTGGAGTGGTTAAAAGATGCTGGCAATGATTTAATAACACCACATCCAGAATTTGGATTTCCAGGTTTAAAAGATGGAGATGGCTGGTGTGTATGTGCTAGTTGGTATGCTAAAGCAGTTGAAGCAGGCAAAGGTTGTCCGATATTTCTTAAAAGAACTCATAAAAATACTTTAAAACATATTCCTATCGAGACACTTAAAAAATTCGCGATAGATTTATCTTAAATCACATATTTCCATACCTTGGGCCACCACTACCCTCTGGCGTCACCCAAGTTATATTTTGTGAAGGTTCTTTAATATCACAAGTTTTACAATGAATACAATTTTGAGAATTAATTACAAATTTATTTATGTCATTTTCTTTTTGAACTTCATAAACGCCTGCTGGACAATACAATTGAGCTGGTTCGTTAAATTTTTCAAGAGTATAATTGATTGGTAAATTTGGATCTTTAAGTTTTAAATGAACGGGTTGATTATCAGCATGATTAGTACCAGTTAGGTAAACAGAACTTGTTTTATCAAAAGTAATTACATTATCATATTTTGGATAATCTATTTTAGGCATTTGATTTGCTGGCTTTAATGTTTCATGATCAGCATGCTTATGTTTTAGGGTAAAGGGTAGTTTTCCTCTAAATAATATTTGATCAATTCCAGTAAATATTATTCCTAATATTAACCCCCAGCTAAAACTTGGTTTTACATTTCTGGCTTCATATAATTCCTTATATAACCAACTTGCTTTTAATTTACTTTCAAAGACTGATAATTCTTTATTTTCTTTAAAATGTTCAACAATCGTTTCAGCTGCAATTATTCCACTTTTCATTGCAGTATGAGAACCCTTAATTTTTGGCATATTTAAGGTACCTGCATCACAACCAATTAATAAGGCACCAGGCATAAACATTTTAGGTAAACTTTGAAAACCACCTTCAATTAATGCTCTTGCACCGTAGGAAATTCTTTTTCCACCCTCTATAATTTTTTTAATCGCTGGATGAGTTTTAAATCTTTGAAACTCATCATAGGGTGATAAGTGTGGATTTTTATAATCTAAACCAATTACATAACCTAAAAAAACTTGTTTATTTTCTGCATGATACATGAAACTACCTCCATAAGTGCTATTGTCTAGCGGCCATCCAGCAGTATGCATTACTAAACCTTCTTCATGATTTTTTTCATTTACTTCCCATATTTCTTTAAAACCAATCCCGTATTGTTGAGGATCTTTTCCTTTGTCTAATTCAAATTTTTGAATTAATTGTTTTCCTAAATGACCTCTGCAGCCCTCTGCAAAAACAGTTACTTTTCCTAAAAGTTCTATTCCAGGTTCAAAACTATCTTTTTTTTTACCTTCTTTATCTATTCCCATATCCTGGGTTGCAACACCTTTTACAGATCCATCTTCATTATATAAGACCTCACTTGCTGGAAATCCTGGAAAAATTTCTACTCCTAAAGCTTCAGCTTGCTCTGCTAACCATCTGCATAAATTTGCTAAACTAATAATATAATTATTATGATTTTGTTGCACAGATGGAAGTAGCCAAGTTGGCCAACTTAGGGATTTATTTTTTCCTAAAAATAAAAACTTCTCTTTAGTGACTTTTGTTTTAATTGGTGAATTTAATTCTTTCCAATTTGGGAATAATTCATCTAATGCTCTTGTTTCAAAAACATTACCACTCAAAATATGAGCTCCAATTTCTGATGCTTTCTCTAATAAACAAACATTTAAATTTGGATCTAATTGTTTTATTTTAATTGCAGTTGACAAACCTGATGGCCCCCCACCAATAATTACAACATCATATTCCATGGATTCTCTAGACATACTCTAGTTTT
>CAJWUI010000017.1 GCA_913047695.1 uncultured Bacteroidota bacterium | reverse complement strand
ATATGTCCAGAGAGACAATGGAATATGATGTAGTTATTGTAGGTGGTGGTCCATCAGGGTTATCCACGGCTATAAAATTAAAACAATTAAATTCAGAATTAAATATTTGTTTGCTAGAAAAAGCATCTGAAATTGGTGCTCATATTTTAAGTGGAAATGTATTTGAAACAAGAGCATTAGATGAACTAATTCCTAACTGGAAAGAATTAAATTCACCTATTAAAACTAAAGTTACAAAAGAAAAATTTTTATTTTTAGGAAAAAATAAATCTTTAAGCTGGCCAACATGGTTATTACCAGCCGTTCAACAAAATCACAAAAACTATATTATTAGCCTTGCAAACTTATGTAGATGGCTTGCGGAACAAGCTGAAGCACTTGGTGTCGAAATTTTCCCAGGATTTCCAGCAAGTGAAATTTTGTTTAATGATGATGGCTCTGTTAAAGGTGTAGCAACTCAAGACATGGGTGTCGATAAAGAAGGAAATAAAAAAGATAGTTTTGAGCCTGGCATTGAGCTAGTAGGAAAGGTCACTGTTTTTGCAGAGGGTTGCAGAGGTCATTTGGGAAAACAACTAATCAAACATTTTGAACTTGATAAAGGTAAAGACCCTCAACAATACGGAATAGGATTTAAAGAAATATGGGAAGTAGATGAAAAAAATCATCATGAGGGTTTGGTTATGCATACAGCTGGTTGGCCATTAGATAATAATACTTACGGAGGAAGTTTTATATATCATGCAGAAAATAAACAGATATTCTTAGGCTATGTGATTGGTTTAGATTATCAAAATCCATATTTGTCGCCTTTCGATGAGTTTCAAAGATTTAAGACACATCCAGCTATAAAAAAAATTATTGATGGTGGAAAAAGAATTTCCTACGGTGCTAGAGCTTTGATTGAAGGTGGTTTTCAAAGTTTGCCAAAAATGTTTATGCCTGGTGCATTATTGGTTGGGTGTGATGCGGGCACTTTAAATATGCCAAAGATAAAAGGATCGCATACTGCAATGAAAAGTGGAATAATTGCGGCAGAGACAATTAACGATCACATTAAAGATAATAAGGAATTATCAATTTTTGAGAAAAAATTAAAAACAAGTTGGCTGTACAAAGAACTTTTTGAAGCAAGAAATGTCAAACCAAGTTTTAGCTGGGGTCTAATTTTGGGAATTATATTTACGGGTATTGATCAAATTTTGTTTCGAGGAAAATTACCTTTTACACTTAAACATAAACACGCTGACCACCAAACATTAAGACCAGCAAAAAAAATGCCTAAGATTGATTATCCCAAGCCTGATAATGTTATCACTTTTGACAAAACAAGTTCAGTTTATTTAACAGGTACAAATCATGTGGATAATCAACCAGTTCATTTAAAACTTAAAGATCCATTATTGCCAATAAACTATACATTAAATGAATTTGACGAACCCGCACAAAGATATTGTCCAGCAGGTGTTTATGAAGTTCAAAAAGAGAATGGATCAAATAAATTTGTTATAAATTCTCAAAACTGTATTCATTGCAAAACTTGTGATATAAAAGAACCTTCACAAAATATTACCTGGGTAACACCTGAGGGAGGGGGTGGCCCTAAGTATGGAAATATGTAATTAAGATAAATCTATTGCAAACTTTTTTAATGTTTCAATGGGTAAAATTTTTAAAGTATTTTCATGCGTGCTTTTAAGGTAAATTGGACATCCTTTTCCAGCCTCAACTGCTCTAGCATACCAGGTAGCGCATACGCACCATCCATCACCATCCTTTAGACCTGGAAAACCATATTCAGGATGTGGTGTAATTAAATCGTTGCCAGCTTCTTTACACCATTCTAAAAATTCAGTAGTTACTTTCGCACAAACAGTATGTAATCCCCGATCATTTTCATCAGTATTACAACAGCCATCTCTATACCACCCAGTAAGTGGATCCAATGAGCAATTTTCCAAATTTTCACCTAAAACATTTTTTTGCATCCATTTATCCAAATATATTAAAAATTTTATTATCGATAAGTCCATTAAATGAAATTGAACGTCTTTCTTCCTTTGTTCCCTTAAAAGGATAAACGGTGTGCATTAAGTAATGTGGAAAAAAGTAAAAATCCCCAACCTTTGGTTCTATAGGAAACCTGCACTGAGACAAAAACATTCTATTTCCATGAATTAACTCTAAATTTCCACCTCGGTAATCTATCTTATTGTCTTGAAAGTGTTTACCAAAAGTTTGGGGTAATTTTAAAAAACCAGCACCAGATATATGGCCTGAGTGCCAGTGAATTGGGTTATATTCATTTTCAAATTGTCTGACAACCCAGGTCTCAATTAATTTGAATTCAGAGATTTTTTTTCCTGTATCTTTGTAAATCCATTGCGCAACAGAATCTCCTAAAAATTTTAACCATCCACTTTCTTCAACAGTCTTTTTATCTAATCTAAATTCTTGTTTAACATCTCCAACAAGGCCCTTACCAACGTCAAGATTTTTTGATTGTTCTTTGTCTTCTATAATATTGTCAATAAATTTGTTTAAGTGATTTAAAAGATTATCTGGAATTTTTACCTTAAAAATTGAGGGACCAAAAATTCTTATTAGCCCATAATCATTTTCTATTTTCATTTAAAAATTTTTTGAAAGTTTGAATTATTTTTAAATAGCATTGTAAATTTTTTCATCTACGTTTGCATTAAAAGAAACAGATCTTCTTTCTTCATCCGTATCAGTGAAAGGATAAACAGTATGCATCATGTAATTCGGGAAGAGATAAAAATCTCCAACCTTAGGTGTTATACTAAAAGTAGAGCTAGACAAAAATTGCTTTGAACCGTGTATCAATTCCAATTTACCATTAGGATTTTTTGTTTTGTTAGGTATACTACCTAGATTTTTTGGTACCTTAAGATATCCAACACCTGATACGTGACCACTGTGCCAATGAGTAGGGTTATATTCATTTTTAAATTGTCTTACCACCCATGTATCTAGTATTGTAAATGTTTGCACAGAAGAGCCATTGCTTTTTAGTATCCAAGATGAAACAGATTTACCTAAAAATTCTAACCAACCTGAAGATTTATAAAAATTTTTATCTAATCGAAATTCTTGTGTAACTTGACCAATTAATTTTCCACCAAAGTCTTGAGATTTAGATTTACTTTCATCTTTTATTACACCATCAACATAATCATTTAATTTTAAAACAAGCTCATCTGGAATTTTTACCTTGGCTATAGATGGCCCAAAGGGCTTTGCAATCTGAATTTCAAGATTTTTATTCATCAACTAAATTTTTGTAGGGTTTGGCTGACCTTTATATACCTCCTCAGGGTCAAATTTTTTTTCTGTCTCTAGAAACTTCATCTTAATTTCTCTACCATTACTAATCTCACCTAAAGGTATTGATCTGTAGAAGCAAGATCTGTATCCGACATGACAACTTGATCCCTCTCCAATATCAACAGTTAACCAAATAGAATCCTGATCATCATCAATTCTAATTTCTCTTACTTTTTGTACAAATCCACTAGTTTTACCTTTGTGCCAAATAGACTTTCTTGATCTACTAAAATAATGGGCTTCTTTTGTTTCTATAGTTTTCTTTAAGGCCTCAACGTTCATAAAACCATGCATCAGAATATCTTTTGTTTTATGGCACATAGTAATCACAGGAATCAATCCATCATTATCAAATTTTGGAGAAAGTAGATTACCTTCCTCAATTTCAAGGACATTTTCTCTTTTTTTGAACATATAATGTAATTATGTAGCATATATCTGGATATATTAAATATTTTAAAAATATCTATTTATGGGTATAAAACTTGCAATGAAACTTGTAAAAAATACAGATCAAGAAAAAGAAACAAAAAAAATCTCAGATCAAGAAGCTGAGGATGCTTTTAAAACAATACTTTCATGGATAGGTGAAAATCCAAACAGAGAAGGTTTATTAGAAACACCTAAAAGAGTTGTTAAAGCATTCAAGGAATACTTTAAGGGGTACAAAGAAGACCCTAATTTAGTATTAGACAAAACTTTCGGAGACGTTGAGGGATATGATGATATGGTTGTCCAAAAGAATATTTCAGTTCAAAGTCATTGCGAGCACCATATGGCACCAATAATTGGAAAGGCCCATGTTGCATATATACCTAGAGATAGAGTGGTAGGATTGAGCAAGTTAGCAAGAGTGGTAGAAGTTTTTTCAAAAAGATTACAAACACAAGAAAGATTAACCATGCAAATTGCGAATACACTAATGAAATCTTTAGATGCAAAAGGTGTTGCGGTAACTATTGATTCAACTCATCAGTGTATGACAATGAGAGGAATTAAAAAAGAACAAGCATCAACTGTAACTAATTATTATTTAGGTCAATTTAAAGAGGACTTAAGTTATCAAAATAGATATTTAAGGTTTATCAGCACGCAAAAAGATTAAAGTGTCTAATCAATTTAAAGCATTAATTCTTAATCAAAAAGATGAGGAATTCACTCGAGAGGTAAAGTCAGTTGACAAAAGTTTTTTAAAACACGGAGATGTTTCCATTAAAGTAGCGTATTCAGGTTTAAATTATAAAGATGCTTTAATTTTAAAAAATGGCGCAAGATTAGTAAAAGAATTTCCACATATTCCAGGTATTGATTTTTCCGGTACTGTTGAAGAGAGTAATCACAAAAATTTTAATTCAGGGGATGAAGTTATTTTAACTGGATGGAGAGTAGGTGAAATTTATTATGGAGGATATTCTCAATATGCAAAAGTTAATGGAGATTTTTTAGTAAAAAAACCAAAAAATCTAGATTTAAGACAATCTATGATTTTAGGGACTGCAGGTTTAACAGCTCTAATGTGTTCATTCACTACCAAAGCTACTAGAGAAGAACTTTTATTAGGAGAAAAAGTTGAAAATGTAATAGTGAGTGGTGCTTCAGGTGGTGTTGGAAGCATGGCCGTAATGATGTTAAGTAAACTAGGTTGTAATGTTACAGCTGTAACAGGAAAAAAAAGTAATGAGGATTATTTGAAATCTTTAGGTGCTAAAAGTGTTGTAAATACAAGCGAAATGACCAAAGACGCTAGACCGTTGGATAAAGGTCTTTGGGATGGTGCTGTAGACACAGTTGGAGGAAAAGTTTTAGAAAATATTTTAGCACAAACTAAAGATGGTGGAATTGTCTCGGCTTGTGGTAATGCAGCTGACATAAAATTGAATACAACTGTTATGCCTTTTATTATAAGAGGAGTTAAGTTATGGGGAATTAATTCCGTTACAGCTTCAATTAAAAGAAGACAATTTTTATGGAATGAAGCTGGCAAGTTAATAGACTTTAATCTTATTGAAAAATCAATTAAAGAAATAAATTTAGATGAAGTAATAAATATTTTTCCAAAAATGTTAAAAGGAGAAACTTCTGGGAGGTACTTAATAAATTTAAATAAATAATGGACTGGGATAAATTAAAAATATTTCATGCAGTTGCGGAAGCAGGAAGTTTTACGAATGCAACAATAAATCTAAATTTAAGTCAATCAGCCATAAGTCGACAGATTCAATCTTTAGAACAAGATCTAAATGTTCAATTATTTGAGAGGCATGCAAGAGGACTAACTTTAACGGAAAATGGAGAATACGTATTTAGAACTGCTCATGAAGTTATTAGTAAATTAAGAGAAGTTGAAACTTCTTTAGGAGATCAAAAAAATAAACCAACAGGTAAATTGACTATAACAACTGTCAGAAGTTTCGGTACACATTGGTTAACTCCTCGGATTCAAGAGTTTATGAGATTAAATCCAGAAATTGAGATAGAACTAATTTTTGAGGACAAAGAATTAGACTTAAGTACTCGTCAAGCTGATATAGGTATTTTTATGAGAAGGCCAAAACAATTGAATTATATTCAAAAAAAATTAGTTGATTTAAAATATTTTATTTATGGATCAAATAAATACTTAGAAAAAAATGGTATGCCTAAATCCACAAATGACTTGAATAAGCACAAATTTATTTCTTTTGGCAAAGGTGCACCTTCTCCAGTTTATAATCCTGATTGGGCATTGAAATTGGGTATGCCAGATGGAAAAAAAAGAAAACCTATAATGAAAGTTAACAGTGTAATGGGTTTGCTATTAGCAGTTGAGACAGGTGTAGGATTAGCTGCTTTACCTGAATATTTAGTTAGTGAATCAAATAAAGTGATAAAAGTACTTCCTAAATCAGAAGGACCAATAACAGAAGCACATTTTGTTTATCCTCAATCTTTAAAAAATACTGCTAGGGTTCAAGCTTTTAGAAATTTCCTTTTTAGCAAGATAGGTGATTGGAAATCATAATTTTCCCATTTATTAAGAATATTTTTTCATATAAGTGCGACATTCTTGCGATTGATAATCATTATCATTGAGAATAGTTATCATTCA
>CAJWUI010000016.1 GCA_913047695.1 uncultured Bacteroidota bacterium | reverse complement strand
GGAAAAAACTTTGGTTTGGCTAACGCTGGTTATCGTTGTATTGAGAGTTGCCGTTTGGAGAAAGGTTATAGAGCGTGGGGTTCTGATATAGGACCGGATCATACACCTTTAGAGGCAGGTTTGGGTTGGGCAACAAAGTTAAATAGCGATATTGATTTTATTGGTAAAAAATTTCTTTTAGACCAAAAGAAAAAAGGCTTAAAGAAAATTTTTGCAGGATTTACTTGTGACGACCCTAATATAATTTTATTAGGAAGAGAGACAATTTTTAGAGATGGCAAACAAGTTGGTTGGCTTTCTAGTGGTGGTTTTGGATATACAATTGGGAAACCTGTTGGTTATGGTTATATAAGAAGTAATGAAATTATTGATAATGATTTTGTAAAAAGTGGAAAATACGAACTTGAAGTAGCAACTGAAAAAGTTCCTTGTAGCGTCCATCTTTCTCCACTTTATGATGAGAAAATGTCAAAAATTAAATCTTAATTTCTAATATTTTCATTAAAGCAATTTTTGTAACAATATTTTGAGGCTTTTTCTTATTTATAAGCTCTTTGATTTCATTTTTTTTTAATTTTACTATTTGAATAAATTCACCTTCAAAAGGGTTATTGATTTCAAAATTATGAATTAATGGTACCTCAGCGATATATAAATCTGTAATTTCCTCTAAACAATCTGGGGCTATTATTAAAGTGTCTATTTTTTTTACCGAGACGGCTTTAACGCCTAATTCTTCTTTAATTTCTCTTATGACAGCATTTTTACTGGACTCATTTTTATTAATTCCACCAGCTACTATCTCAAGAGGAAAGTTTTTAAATTTATTAAAGTAATAATTTGGTCTCATTTGTTTTATAAAATAGAAGACCTTAGTTTCTTTGTTATAACAAATTGCAGAAACACTCCGCCCAGTAAAGATATAATTTTCTTTATAAATTGTCGCATTTTTTTTGTTTGAGAATCTAATATCTAGTTCATATACATTTTTGTGGATTTTTTTTTTCTTAATTCTTTCCATAATATTTTTTGTATCTTGTAACTTATAAAAGTTAGTTTATTTTAATCATTTCCAAATGAAAGTTTTAGTTGCTGTTAAAAGAGTAGTTGATTACAAAGTCCAAATTAGGGTTAAAAGTGATAATACGGGTGTAGAGACTCAAAATGTTAAAATGTCAGTTAATCCACCTGATGAGAATGCAATTGAAGAAGCTGTAAAGTTAAAAGAACAAGGTTTAGCCAGCGAGACCATAGCTGTTTCCATAGGAGATGAAAAAACACAAGATGTCCTAAGAACTTCAATGGCTATGGGAATTGATAGATCGATTTTAGTAAAAAGCCAAAATCCACTTGAACCTTTGGCAGTTGCGAAGACATTAAAAAAAATTGTTGAAAAAGAAAATCCTGACTTAGTTCTTATGGGTAAACAAGCGATTGATGATGACTCAAATCAAACAGGACAAATTCTGTCTGCTTTACTTAACTGGCCTCAAGGATGTTTTATTTCAAGTTTAAAAATAGAGGGTAACAAAGTATTGATTTCTAGAGAAATAGATGAGGGTATTGAAAATCTTGAAACAAAACTCCCGGCTGTTTTAACATGCGATTTGAGGCTAAATACACCTAGGTTCGCATCTTTGCCTAATATCATGAAAGCAAAAAAGAAACCTTTAGACATGATTGACATAGATACTTTAGAAATAGATACATCAACTAAAATTAAAACTTTAAAAGTTATTGAACCGCCAAAAAGAAAAGCAGGTGTAATGGTAAATGATGTGAAAGAATTAGTAGAAAAACTAAAATATGAGGCAAAAGTAATTTAGATGACAGTTTTAGTAATAGCTGAACATGACAATAAAAATTTAAAGTCTTCAACTTTAAACACAATAAGCGCTGCTCATAAAATAAGTGATGACATTCACCTTTTAATTTTGGGTAAAAATATAGATGAGCTCTCAAATAACTCAAAATCGATCCAATTGATAAAAAAGATAATTAAATGTGACAATGAAAAATTAGAAAACTTTATTCCTGAAATTTTATCACCTATTATTACAAATTTAGCTGAAAATTATTCTCACATATTAGCCCCATCAAGTACTTTCGGTAAAAATCTGCTACCAAGAATATCCGCTTCATTAGATATTACTCAAATTAGTGACATTATTGGTATTGAGTCAAAAGATACTTTTATTAGACCAATTTATGCAGGAAACGCGATATCATATGTTCAAACTGATCAGAAAATTAATCTTATAACTATTAGACCAACCTCTTTTGAAAAGTGTGAAGAGTCTGGCGGTTCTGCGCAAATTGAAGAAATTCCATATATAGATAGTGAAGTAAGTACCATATTTGTTAATAGAGAGGTTTCTAAATCTGATAGACCGGAGTTAGGTAATGCAAGAGTAGTAGTTTCTGGAGGGCGTGGATTAGAAAATTCAGAAAATTTCAAACTATTATATGATTTAGCTGACAAACTAAATGCAGCAGTTGGAGCATCTAGAGCGGCTGTTGACTCCGGGTACATTGGAAATGAGTACCAAGTTGGCCAAACAGGTAAAATGGTTGCTCCAGAGCTATATATTGCTGTTGGTATTTCTGGGGCTATTCAACATTTGGCAGGTATGAAAGAAAGTAAGGTAATTGTGGCTATTAATAAGGATTTAGAGGCTCCAATATTTAATATTGCAGATTATGGACTTTCATCAGATTTATTTCAGGCTATACCAGAAATTATCAAAGAACTAGATCTACTTAATCGCATTAATTCGTAATTAATAACACGAAGGATATATATGTTTGATAAGTTAGTTATTTTTCATATAATTAAAAAAAAATCGTCATTTGTGCCTATTGCAGCGATTAAAAATAAATATGCTAAAACGGTAGTATCATTTCCAATTACTACAATGTTTTAGCTTAATGAAGGAATAATATGGAAAGAGAACAATTAGAATATGATGTTGTGATAGTTGGAGCTGGACCTGCAGGTTTATCAACAGCTATAAAACTTAAGCAATTAAATAGTGATATCTCTGTATGTATACTAGAAAAAGGCACTGAAGTTGGAGCTCATATATTAAGTGGAAATGTTTTTGAAACTAAATCGTTAGACGAATTAATTCCAAACTGGAAAGAATTAGACTCTCCTGTTAAAACAAAAGTTTCTTCTGAGGAATTTTTGTTTTTAACAAAAGAAAAAAGCTTTAAGGTTCCAAATTTATTTTTACCTAATGCTCTTCAAAATCATAATAATTATGTAATTAGTTTATCAAATTTTTGTAAGTGGTTGGGAGAGTACGCAGAAAATCTTGGTGTTGAAATTTTTCCAGGATTTGCGGCAAGTAAAGTAATTTATAATGATAATGATGAAGTTATTGGCGTGCAGACTGGAGATATGGGATTAGACAGTGAAAAAAATAAAAAAGAAAATTTTGAGCCAGGAATAAATATTATAGGCAAAGTAACAGTTTTATCAGAAGGTTGTAGAGGCCATTTGGGAAAAGAAGTGATTAAAAAATTTGATTTAAATAAAAAAAATAAATCACCTCAGCAATATGGAATTGGATTTAAAGAGGTTTGGGAAATTAAAGAAGAAAATCACGAAATTGGTAAGGTATTGCATAGTGTAGGATGGCCTTTAGAAAATGACACTTACGGAGGAAGTTTTTGCTATCATGCAGAAAATAATCAAATCTATATAGGCTATGTAATCGGCCTCGATTATAAAAATCCCTATCTATCTCCCTATGATGAATTTCAGCAATTTAAAACACATCCAGTTATAAAAAAATTAATCACAGGTGGTAAAAGAATTTCCTATGGTGCTAGAGCTTTGATTGAAGGTGGTCTACAAAGTCTTCCACAAATGTATATGCCCGGCGCATTAATCATAGGATGTAATGCCGGAACTTTAAATATGCCAAAAATCAAAGGATCTCACACTGCTATGAAAAGTGGAATAATTGCTGCAGATGTCATAATTGAACATATTTATAATAATGGCAAGCTTTCTGAATATGAAAAAAAATTCAGAAACTCTTGGGTATATAAAGAATTACATCAAGCTAGAAATGTTAAGCCAAGTTTTCAATGGGGATTAATACCTGCTATGATTTTTACTGGTATTGACCAAAAGATATTTGGTGGAAGGTTGCCTTTCACCCTCCAGCATAGACATGCTGACCATGAGGCTTTAATTCCTGCTCGTAATGCAAAAAAAATAGATTATCCAAAGTATGATGGTGAAATAACATTTGATAAGCCAAGTTCAGTTTACTTGTCAGGCACTAATCATACAGATAATCAACCAAATCATTTATTACTTAATGACAGAGATCTATCTACAAATTTTACAATTGAAGAGTATGATGAGCCAGCTCAAAGATATTGTCCTGCAGGAGTATATGAAGTAGAGCTAGATGATGAAACACAAAAAAAAGTTTTAAAAATTAATTCACAGAATTGTATACACTGTAAGACTTGTGACATTAAAGAACCATCACAAAACATTGAATGGGTGACACCAGAGGGCGGGGGTGGGCCTATATACTCCGGTACTTAATTGAATTCATATTCAAAATTCTGAGAAGTTGCATTAATGTTAATTAGTTTGGCTCCATGTTTTATATGAAAATGAGTAGCCACAGGAGTAAGTGGTGACAGGGTGATAAAACGCTCTATATTTACAAATTCATCTTTGATAAATTTTTTTGTATTAAATATGGTCTCTTTACCTGCACCTCTCTTTCTTGACCAGACTGTATAAGCAACTGCTATGTTTCCATTATTTTCATGAAAAGCATTTTTACTCATTAAATCTAATTCTTTCATAGTTTGAGGAACTTCATTACAAAAAGCTATACAAATGAAACCTTCAATATCTTCATTTGATTTTAAACCATATATTTTTCTTCCATAAGAAGTTCTAAATTTATTATCATATTCCGATCGAATAGGATCTTCAGAAGTATCGACAGAGTCGAGTTCAACTAATTCAGTTTTAGATAACCAACTAAAAAAATTGTTGATAGAACTTTTAAATTTTTTCAACTCAAAGCCAATTATACTTCATTGACAATATGTCTTCATCTCCATTTAATATAATAGAAGAAAGACTCTCAATTTTAGGTAGTATACTTGATAAGTATATCGATGATGTTGTTATCTTTGCATTTAAAAAATCTTCATCCATACTCTTATCATTTTTTAAATCAATTGATTTAGAGGCCGTTTTAATCATCATCCAACCTCCAAAAACATATCCTAGCATCATTAAGTAATTTACACCTGATAATGCAGGTCTTTTTTTATTATTTGATACTGAAATAATATGCTTCACAACATTTCTTGTAGACTTAAGGGAGACTCTCATTCTTTGACATGAGTCTTGAATGGATTTATCTACTTTGTTAGATATTTCGTCTATATCTTGATTAATCTCATCTAACAATTCATTTATACCTTTTCCATTATCTCTTAAGGTTTTTCTAAAAACCAAATCATTGGCTTGAATAGCGGTGGTTCCCTCGTAAATTGGTAATATTCTTGCATCTCTGTAGTGTTGTGCAATTCCTGTCTCTTCAATAAAGCCCATACCACCATGTATTTGAATTGCATTAGAGGTAATTTCTAAAGATCTTTCCGTAAGCCATCCTTTAATTATAGGTATCATTAATGAGGATTTGTTATTCCAATATTCGCTATTAGTGGACTTAGTCATATCAAGAGCAAATCCACCATAGATTGCTAAAGCCCTCATTGCTTCGATTTCAGCCTTCATTGTTGAAGCTAATCTTAAAACATCAGGGTGACCAACTATGGGGTCGCCTTTTTTTCCATCAATTGGAATACCTTGAACTCTATCAAGAGCATACATTTTAGATTGTTGATAAGCCCTTTCTGAAACAGCAAGTCCTTGAACACCCACAGAAAATCTTGCATGGTTCATCATCTCAAACATAATATTCAATCCTTGGTTTTCTTCTCCCACTAGATATCCAATGGCACCTCCATTATCTCCAAATTGAAGAACAGCTGTTGGAGATCCTTTGACCCCTAGTTTTTTTTCAATAGAAAGGCAACTAACATCATTTTTATCTCCTAAACTTCCATCTTCATTAGGAATAAATTTTGGAACTATGAAAACTGATATACCTTTGTTACCTTCTGGAGCATCGGGTGTTCTTGCAAGCACTAAATGAATTATATTTTCTGATAAATCATGTTCTCCATAAGTAATGTAAATTTTTTGTCCAGAAATTTTATAGTGGCCATTTTCTTTTACCGCTTTTGTTTTTATAGAGGATAGGTCCGTGCCTGCCTGAGGCTCAGTCAAATTCATTGTACCAGTCCATTCACCAGAGGCTAATTTAGGAACATAGAAATTTTTTTGTTCATCTGAAGCTGACTTTTGTAATGCATAAATCAATCCTTGAGTCAGCAAATGACATAAAGCAAGAGACATATTTGAACTATGCCAAATTTCATTAACTGCTGCTGATAAGGTGACAGGAATTTGTTGTCCACCATATTTCTCTTTTGCTTCTAGGCCAAACCAACCACCATCTCTTAAACTTTCATATGCTTCTTTATAACCTTTTGGAGTTCTAACTTCCCCAGAGTCGAGTCTTTTTGAACCTTCATGATCGCCTGATAAGTTGCAAGGATCTAATACCTCTGATCCTATTTTTCCAGCCTCTTCTAATATCGCATCTACTAGGTCGTCTGAAAAATTTTGATAGTCAGATATTTTATTTAATTCATCTAAATTTATGAGATTTTTAATAACGAAATTTAAATCTTTGACTGGAGCTTCATACATTTTTTTAAATATATACTTTTTTAGAATTCTTACCTAAAGAAATTAAAATTTCATGCTCGTTAGTCCCTGTCTCTAAAGCTAGGTCTTCACAAGATTGGTTGTTGCCAAGAATTTCGACAGGCTTACCAAGATACAAATTATTTTGATCGATATGAGAGACATCAATAGTTATTAAGTCCATTGAAACTCTTCCCACAACATTGCAGGGCTTTCCATCGATATAAACTTTAGCACGATTGCTCCCAGATCTTAAATATCCATCGGAGTAACCATAATCGATTGTTGCCACTCTGATATTTTTTTTTGTTTTGTATGTTTTACTATAACCAATGGTTTGTCCTTTTTGAATATAAGCTATTTGTAAAATTGGAGCATAAATACTCATGACTCCTTTTAATCCGAATGATTTTTTCAAAAAGGGATTTATTCCATAAAGACTTTTACCTGGCCTGACATAATTTAAATGAAAAGCTTTTCCTAAAAAAATTCCTGAGGAATTAGCAATGCTTAATGGTTTGTTAAAAAAATGGTTAATCTTTTTTATTTCACTTAACTGGGATCGACATTCATTTATATTTTTTTCATCAGCTGATGACAAGTGAGTCATTAAAAATTTTATATTTTTCAAACTTATCATTTGCTTTATCAAATCAATTTCACTGAACTTAAAACCTAACCGGTTCATTCCAGTATCAAAATGAAGAATGATTTTTATTGACTCAGAGTACTTAGTAATAATCTCTAATTGACTTAAGTTATTAATTATTGGTGTGATTTTATATTTTTTTAAAAGTTTACATGTTTCATTAGACGTAGCACCAGATAGTAAATATAAATCTATATTATCTTTATGCTTTTTTCTTAAATCTATTGCATCCTCTAAACGCGCCACATAAAAATGCCTACATCCTGATTTTTTAAGTATTTCCATACACTCTTGTATGCCGTGACCATATGCATCTCCCTTAATTACTGACATTATTTTTGAATTTTCAGATTTTTCTCTAATGATTTTGTAGTTATTTGAAAGATTTTTTTTGATAATAAAAATCTGCTTGTTATCAATTTTTTCCATTATTTAAAGAACATTTTGTTTCACTATATGAATTTTTTCGCTTCATGCTTATGCATTAATATCATAATATAAGCCAACTTATTATAATAAGAAATGGAGGAAAAATGAAAAAACTACTTTCATTATTTTACACTCTAGTTTTATTAGCTGGTTTATCTACT
>CAJWUI010000015.1 GCA_913047695.1 uncultured Bacteroidota bacterium | reverse complement strand
AGTTTTTTTTCTACAGTTGGTTCTTTTTTTTTGGCCATGTTTAAATGTAGTTAACAGGATTTGTTTTTGTCTTTGTTAAGGCGATTGCAAAATTAGGTAATTTTTTGCTAAGATGATCAAATATTAAATTTTTAGTATACTGTTCACTTTCATAGTGTCCGATATCAATTAGTAACATCTTTCCATCCCCTTGAAAAAAGTGATGGTATTTAAGATCTGCAGTTATAAATGCATCTACTCCTTTTCTCTTTGCCTGTTCTATTGCAAAACTTCCTGACCCACCAAGTACTGCTATTTTATTTAATTTTTTACCCACGAAGTTGTTGTATCGAATGTGTCCCGTATTAAATATTTTTTTAAGTTTTTTTAAAAAATCAATTCTATTAATTTCTTTTTTTAAAAAGCCTATTTTTCCCATGCCCACATTTGTGTAAGAATTTAGAAGACTATACATTTCGTAAGCGACTGTTTCATAGGGATGTGCTTCAAAAAGGGCTTCTTGAACTTTTCCTGTCAAATAAGATTCAAAAACAACATTTATTTGAACTTCGTCAACAGATACTTTTTCTAATTTTTTTCCAATATGAGGATCACTTTTCTTGTTACCAGTAAATTGACCTTTACCTTCTAAGAGGAAGCTGCAATCTGTATAATTTTCTAAATTGCCGGCTCCTGCATCATGAAGTGCTTTTAAAACATTTTCACATTTATTTTTTGGGACGTAAACAACAAGCTTTTTAAGTGTGCCTTTTTTTGGAATTAGGGTCTCCGTTTTAACTAAACCTATTCGTTTGCAAATTTCATGATTTACACCTTCAGGGTGGTTATCCAATCGGGTGTGCAGAGCAATAATAGAAATATTATTTCGTAGTGCTCTAGAAACCACTCTTTCTACATAAGTTTCACCGGTTATTTTTTTCAAATCAGAAAAAATTATTGGATGAAAACTTACAATCACATTATATTTTTTTTTAATTGCTTCTTCTAAAACCTCTTCTGTTGTGTCTAAGGAAATTAAAATACCATTGCATTTGTCGTTTGGGTTTCCAACTAGCAGTCCAGTATTATCAAAATCTTCTGAATAATCCAGAGGTGCCCATTCATCAAAAATATCAAGGAGTTCTTGAACAATCATATCACTTGTGAATTAAACAAATATAATATTTATCTTAATCGCCATGAAAAAGTTATCCTGGATATTGGTTCCTTTTGCAATTATGTATGGGGGTATTATAGCTCTAAGAAATATTTTATTTGACTTGAAAATATTACCCACTCAGATACCTCTTATTCCAAGCATTGGGATAGGAAATTTAAATGTTGGTGGAACAGGGAAGTCTACTTTGGTTGATTATTTAATTACCTATTATAAACAAAAAAAAATACCTTTAGTATTAAGTAGGGGTTATAAAAGAAAAACTCGAGGTGTCATTATTGCAAATGATAAAAGTTCAGCAATGACCATTGGAGACGAACCTTATCAATTTTTTTCCAAACACAAAATTGGTGTGATTGTATGCGAAAAAAGGAAAGAAGGACTCGATTTTATAATGCAAAAAAAATCTAAACCGGATATAATTATTTTTGATGACCTTATGCAGCACAGATACATTACTCCACACTGTCTAATAACAACAACTTCTTTTGACCAAATTTTTTTTGAGGATCATTTGTTACCATACGGGCGATTGAGAGAGCATATTTCTCAGATAAAAAGAGCTAATATAATTTTGGTTACTAAATGTCCAAATGATCTTACCCATCATGATCAATTAAAAATCAAGCGTAAAATAAATCCTCTTAGTTATCAGAAAGTTTTTTTTACAAAATTGGATTATGGAAAAAATATTGTCAATAAAATGACTAAAAAAAGCCTCGCAAAACTAAAATTCCATTTTTTACTTGTTACTGGGATTGCTAATTCTGAATATTTAGTTTCTTTTTTAAAAAGTAAGCCTATAAGTTTTGAACATTTAAAATATCCAAATCATCATAACTTTAGTTTATCTGATATAAAAAAAATTATGCGCAATAAGCAAGGTAAAATAGTGCTTACAACTGAAAAGGACTTTGGCAGACTTGAACCATATTTTAATTCAAATGAACTATTTTATTTGCCAGTTGGAATGAAATTTTTTACAAAAAAGAAGGAAAATGAGTTTAAACTTTTTCTTGAAAAAAATATCAAAGTTTTTTAGGCGATGTGTTTATGAGCTTTATAAGATGATCTTACTAGCGGTCCACTCTCAACATGTCTGAATCCTAGAGATAGTGCATATTCCTCGTATTTTTTAAACTGTTCTGGTGTTATAAAGGAATGAACAGGGAGATGTTTTTTACTTGGTTGGAGATATTGTCCAATTGTAACGACATCTACATTTACTTCTCTTAGGTCGTTTAATGTCTCAAAAACCTCTTCTTCATTTTCGCCAAGGCCTAACATGATACCAGATTTAGTTCTTTTTATTCCTTTTTCTTTAAGATAGTTTAACACTTCTAAACTTGTTTCATACTTAGCTTGGACCCTGACTTTTCTTGTTAGACGCTTAACAGTTTCAACGTTGTGGGAAACAACCTCAGGTGCAACTTCTATTATACGATCTAGATTGCGATGGTTTCCCTGAAAATCTGGAATTAGTGTTTCAAGAGTAGTATTTGGATTTGTCCTCCTTATTGCATCAACTGTTTCAGCCCAAATAATCGACCCCATATCTTTTAAATCATCACGATCTACAGAAGTAATTACAGCATGCTTTATCTTCATGATTTTAATAGAGTTTGCCACTTTTTCTGGCTCTGCCCAATCAACAGTAGAAGGTCTACCAGTTTGAACTCCACAAAATCCACACGAACGGGTACATATATTCCCTAAAATCATAAACGTTGCCGTACCCTCAGCCCAGCATTCTCCCATATTGGGACAGCTCCCTGAAGTACATATCGTATTGAGCTTGTAATTTTCAACAAGTCCGCGAAGCTCAGTGTATTTTTTCCCTGTTGGTAATTTTACACGAATCCATCTGGGTTTTTTCGTGTGTTTAATTTCCTCAGAGTAAACTTGACTTCTGAGTCTGTTTAGGGTATTACCATTTGGTAGTTTTACCTTAGTCCACTTAGACTTTTGTGTTTGTTTAATTTCTCTTTCTTTTACCTCCAACATCATAAACTTTTTAACAAAGATAAACTAATGATTAAATACAAAAAAGATAAATTATAGTAAAACTTGATAAAAACAATAAACTGATGACACTTAGAGTTTTCAGTCTTCGATTAGGCTGGTATTTCTTTGGCATTTGTTTGCTTAAAATCAAACGAAAATTTAAATAAGCGTAAAGGGGAGCTGTCACGAATGATAATACAGTAGCAATTTGAACAAGCTGGCCCATTTCTGACAATAAAAATAAAAAAATGGAGCCAGTACCTAAACCTAAAATTATAAGCCAAGGGAGATAATATGATTTGTCTTTATTTAAAAGAAGTTGCATTGTTTTTGACATTGCTCTTGGAGAGGCGTCTAATGTCGTAATGGTTGTACTTAGCATTGTAGAAAAAGCAGCCACTGCGATCAGAATATAAGTTACTTGACCAAGACTCGATGTATAAAGTTGAATTAACTGACCAGCAAATTCGACCCCTTTGTTAGAAAACTCCATGCCGGTACCAAACATTACAAACGCTCCAAGTCCTACAAAACAAATCGCTAAAAAAGTCGTAGATATGTATCCTACATTAAAGTCAAAAAGGGTTTCCTCAATTGTTATTTTTTCGGATTGTATTTTATTTTTTTCAAGTGTCCATATTGAATGCCAGATAGAAATATCTAAAGGTGCAGGCATCCAGCCTAGAAAGGCGATCAAAAAAAGCAATCCACTTTCATTTGGAAATATTTGATTATAAGGAAGTGTAGTATCATTTTTAAAAAAAGCAAAGCTAACAGCAAGAATACTGCTTATCGCAAGAGAAATCATTATGACTTTTATGAACTTGTCTAATAATTTATAACGTCCTACTATCAACAATATGCTGCAGAATAATGTAATTAACAAAGACCACACAACTATATTTTCTGTAATACCAAATAATTTTGATGCTAACCCTGCAGTAACAACTGTGACAGCACTTTGTATTGTAAACATAGTTGCTAGATTAATAAAAAAATATACCCATAAATAGCCTTTCCCAAGTTTATAATAACCATCTAAAAGGCTTTCACCTGTCACATGTGCATATCGAGGACCGTACTGAAAAAATGGATATTTAAATAAATTAATTAACAAAAGAGCCCAAATTAATCCCCAACCGTACTCAGCTCCAGCTCTAGTTGATTGAACTAAGTGCGAGACTCCTATTGCGGCACCGGCAAAAAGAAGACCTGGTCCTAACTTGGATAATTTAAATGTCATTTTGGTCAATTAAGCTGGCTAACATTTTTTTTGCCCTGAAAAGCTTTACTCTTATTGTATTAGGTGGTTCTTTAAGAATTTTTTCAATTTCTTTCAAGGATAGATCTTCAAAGTATCGCATTCTTATAAGATTTCTAAATTCTTTTTTCATGGATTTGATATGTTCTAAAACTTTATCCAAATTTTGACTTGAAATCATAAGTTCTTCTGGTGAAGGGACATTATTTAAAAGTTCTTTTTGGGAAATAGCATCAAATTCTTTGCGATTTTCATTTTGCCTTTTTAATTTACGATAGCGATCAATATGATGGTTTTTAGCTATTGTAATTAACCAAGACCCAAAAGAATGTTGATTATCAAATTTCTCAAGACGGTCAAAGGCCTTTGCAAAAGATTCAATTGCTAATTCCTCTGCAACATCAGAGCTTTGTGTTCTTAAAAAAAGGAAGGAGTAAATAAAATTCCAGTATTTATCAAAAAGGAGATTGAAAGCAACTTGATCTTTTAAAATAGCCTTATTAATCAGTTCTTTTTCATCCTGAAAACTCATCAAAAGCCCGCTTAATTGTTAAAACTAACAGGATTTTTACATTCTGCTTCATCAGGCATCTTACCACATAATCCACATGGTTTATTTTCTTTATTTAAAAATGGGCTTTGACTTGCACAAGTTCCAGCAAATTCTCCATCTTTTTTTGCCCAAATTTTAATTGAAATTCCTGCGAATGCAACAAAAATTAAGACAAATGATATCACAAATAACTCCATTAGTTAAACTTATTAATCAAAAATACTAATCTTTATTTTAAACAAAACAATTAAATGAAATACTTTAAAATAAAAGATCTCTACTATTCCATAAACTCTTAATGTAAAATAATCCGAAGGCTAGGCCCGTTAAAAATTTAATGAAGACTCCTGCAAAAAAACCTAAAAGGGCACCAAGAGCTGCTCTTAAAGCTCCTTTTTTATTTTCTTTATTAATGATTAATTCACCAATCAATGCACCCAGAAAAGGACCAATTATTAAGCCGAATGGCCCTAGAAATAAAAGACCAAAAATTAACCCGATACTACTGCCATATACACTTCCCATTCCACCTCCAAAATTTTTTGCACCTAAGCTTGGAATGAAATTGTCTAAAATAAATATTGCTAAAGCAATACAAAAGCTTAAAATTAAAAAAGAAAAATCTATTGGAATGGTTGGGACAAAACTTAAAATAAAAACTCCAAACCAAGCAGTTATAGGACCTGGTATTACTGGAAGAAAGCTTCCTGCAATTCCCAATAGAATAAAAGATCCAGATGCAAGAATCAATAAATAATCCATAATCAAAAATATTTTTTTTTCAGGCTTGAGTTATAAATTTAATTATGAAATAGATAAAAAAGTGTAATTTTAGATTGAAACATTCACTTATGTATGAGAAATATTAAGATTTATATTTTTACAATTAGCTTATCGGTTTTAGCAGTGGGTTGCCACCTTTTTGAATCTACCAAGGTCTCCTCGAAAGAAATAAAGGCTGCGTCTACTTGGTCAGAAAAAGATCAAAGCCCGACCTTTTCTGAATGTGAGTCAATTGATGATGCAGAGAATAAAAAGATCTGCTTTGAGTCAACAATCTCAAATTCAATATTAGATTTCATAGACCAAAACCCACTGGAATCATCAGAGTCCATATCCGAGGAGATAAGTGTTGTAATTATCATTGATAAAGAAGGGTATTTTTCTCTAGATGAAATAGAACGCTCTAGAAAGATGGACAATGCAATTCCAAATCTAGAAGAGCAACTTCTCTCAGCCATTAATATGATACCACAGGCAGAGCCAGCTATAAAAACAAACGTAGGAACTTTTGTTTCAACAAAAATAGTACTACCGATTATGATTGTTGCTGATTGAAAACACTATGAATGAGGAGAATATTATATTAGGAATTGATCCTGGGACTACTATTATGGGATTTGGTATAATAAAGGCAACAAGGGATGAAATGTCGTTGATACAAATGCATGAGTTACAATTAAAAAAATATAATAATCATTTTTTGAAGCTTCAAAAAATTTTTGTGAGAACTCAAGAAATAATAGATGAGTTTCATCCTGATGAAATTGCAATCGAAGCCCCTTTCTTTGGTAAAAACGTGCAGTCAATGTTAAAACTAGGGAGAGCCCAAGGAGTTGCTATGGCTGCTGGGCTGTCAAGGGAAGTAGCCATAACTGAATATTCACCAAAAAAAATCAAAATGGCTATTACAGGAAATGGGAATGCCTCTAAAGAACAGGTTGCAAAAATGCTTCAAAAGCTACTTAAAATAAAAACTTTACCAAAAAATTTGGATGCCACTGATGGATTGGCTGCTGCTGTTTGCCATTATTACAACCGGGGGAAATTAGAAAGTGAAAAATCATATTCTGGGTGGAGTGCTTTTGTAAATAAAAATCCTGATAAGGTTAAGTCTTAGGAAATCCTTAAGTTATTATCAATGTCCAATATTTACATACACTACCCATTTTGTAAAAAAGCCTGCCATTATTGTAATTTTCATTTTTCAACCAAAAAAACTGATGGAGACGAGATGTTAGATCTCATTTATAAAGAACTTAAAATAAGAGCCAATGAAGTGAAAGCACCACTTGAAAGTATTTATTTTGGGGGTGGGACACCATCAATAATTCAACCAAAATCTATAAAGTCGTTTATAAATTCTGTTAAAGAGCAGTTTCAATTTATTCCCGAAATTGAAATAACACTAGAGGCAAATCCAGATGATATTAACAAAGATTATCTTTTGAATCTAAAAACCTCTGGTATCAATCGCCTTAGTCTTGGCATCCAGTCTTTCTTTGATAAAGATCTTAAATTAATGAACAGGGCTCATGATCAAAATCAAGCTTTAAAGTCAATAGATCTTGTAAGAAATCACTTTAATAATTATTCAATTGATTTGATTTACGGGATTCCCTATACAACATTAAGTAATTGGAAAAATAACCTTGACATTGCTTTAGATTTTAATCCACCTCACATTTCAGCCTATGCTTTAACTGTTGAAAAGAAAACGGCATTAGACTTTCAAGTCAAAGAAAAAAAAATAACTCTTTTGGATGAAGAATTAGTAAAACAACAATATGATGCGCTAGTTGAAAAGCTTGAGCAGAAAGGTTATATAAATTATGAATTCTCAAATTTTGGTAAGCCAGATTATTTTTCTGTAAATAACTTAAACTACTGGAATAATAAACCATATTTAGGTTTAGGGCCATCTTCTCACAGTTTTGATGGAGTTTCAACAAGAAGTTGGAACGTATCAAATAATCACCAATATAAAAGGGGCATTGAGTCGGGGAAATTATTTATGGAACAAGAAAAGTTGAGTAAAAAAGACAGATATAACGAGTATTTAATGACTTCTTTGCGAAAAAATGAAGGTGCGTCTTTAACTTATGTAGATAAAAGTTTTGGAAACACTTATGTTACTTATTTGGAAGAACAGGTTGCCAGGCATTTATATGAGAGAAACTTATTTTGGGATGGCGATTTTTTAAAAATTTCCAATAAGGCAAAGTTTCTTACAGATGGAATAGCTGCTGATCTTTTTATTGTTTAGAGGCTACGCTATTGCCTGTAAAGTTTGACAAAATGTTCATAAAACTTTGGGATAGTATCAATGCCTTTGAAAAAATTAAATAAACCAAAATGCTCATTTGGAGAATGCAGGGCATCACTATCTAATCCAAAACCCATTAAAATTGATTTTACTCCGAGTTCTTTCTCGAACATAGGTACTATTGGTATACTTCCACCTCCTCTTTTAGGGATAGGAGAAGTTCCAAAAGTTTCTTTATAAGCTTGATGCGCTGCTTGATATCCGACAGTTGAAATGGGGGTCACATATGCATATCCTCCATGATGAGTTATGACTTCTATGGAAACACCTTTGGGTGCAATAGATTTGAAGTAATTAGAGAACAATTCACTAATTTCTTCCCAGTCTTGATTAGGTACTAGGCGCATTGATATTTTTGCATGTGCTTTACTTGGAATTACAGTTTTAGCGCCATCACCCATGTATCCACCCCATATTCCATTTACATCAAGTGTTGGTCTTATTGAACGATGTTCTTCAGTTGTGTATCCCTTTTCTCCATCAACATCATCAATACCAATAGATTTTTTTAATTCTTGCAGATCGAAAGGAGCCTTTTCCATTTCAGAGCGTTCTTGTTTTGATAGTTCAATTACTTTGTCATAAAAGCCAGGGATGGTAATTTTTTTGTTTACATCTTGAAGTTGCGAAATCATATCACACAAAACGTTAATTGGATTCAGCACAGCACCACCATAAATTCCAGAATGTAAATCTCTGTTTGGCCCCGTAACGGAAACCTCCATATAACTTAAGCCTCTTAGGCCAGTTGTAATTGAGGGTAAGTCTTGTGCAATCATACTAGTATCGGATATAAGAATAACATCGCATTTTAGTTTTTCTTTATTTCTTTTTACAAAATCTTCAAGATTATCACTACCAACTTCCTCTTCCCCTTCGATCATAAATTTAATATTGCAAGGAATAGGGCCTTTGGCGAGCATAATTTCAAATGCTTTTATATGCATAAACATTTGGCCTTTATCATCGCACGCACCTCGCGCAAAGACAGCTCCGTCAGGATGAATTTCAGTTTTTTTAATAACAGGTTCAAAGGGAGGACTTTCCCAAAGATCAATGGGGTCTGGAGGCTGGACATCATAGTGTCCATAAACTAAAACTGTAGGAAGTTCTACATCTTTAATATACTCACCATAAACTATTGGATGCCCTGGCGTTGAAATAATTTCAGTTTTTGGGCAACCTGATTTTTTTAATGCATTTTCTACCCACTGTGCTCCCTTTTGCACATCTTTATTATGAGAAGGATTTGCACTTACAGATGGAATTTTTAGAAAATCCATCCATTCATCTAAAAATCTCTTTTGATCTTTTGTTAATGTCATTACAATATCTCTTAGTAATTCAAGCAAAGTTAACTTATGTATTTTTTTAGGAGAAGAAATTTTATTGAAAAACTTAATTATATTTGTCCACCTCTGCGGGTGTGGTGAAATTGGTAGACACGCTAGATTTAGGATCTAGTGCTTCACGGCGTGGGGGTTCGAGTCCCTTCACCCGCACAAAAGCCCCAATTATTTTGGGGTTTTATTTTTCCAATATTTAGTAAATTATTCAAACAAGAATAATTAATTTAAACAATCATAATTATTTGTCTTAGAGGATCTTAGTATATTTTATGTTTTTTAAGCTATAATTGTTAAAATGCAGTGGAAATGCAGTATAAAATGATTTAAATTTATATTGGAAGTTCAATATATTAGCATCAAACAAATCAAAATGGATTACAGCTACTTATATCATACTGAGATTCCTAAAGGGGTAAGATCAGTTTATATCAATGGGAAAAAGATAAGTCGAGAAGAATTTTTAAAAGAAAGGAAAAACTTTTTATCAAAAAAAAGGTCAATTTGAATTTACGGACATGGATAGAGGTATTAATAATCTTTTTAATAGTCTTAATTATTTTCCTCTACCTAAAAAAATAGCAACTCTTGCTTAGAATAATCAACTTATCGCTAATCTTTTTTTATTCCCTTTCTTGCTTATCCCAACAGGACAAAGCCCTAAGAGATTCAATAATAAAGTATCAATTTTCAAATCCTAGTCTAGCAATAGATTTTGGATTCAAATATGTTGAATTAGTTCAATCTAAAACACCTGATAGTTTAGTTGTTGGGACTCATGCGATGATCGGAGAAATTCTTTCAGATATGGGCCTATATGCGTCGGCTATAGAATATTTTAATAGAGCTTTGGACCTTCACCAAACCATGCCAGATAAGAACAAGAAAAACCCAAAAATTAACCAGCCTCCATGGATTATACTAAATATTGGAAGCATTTATTTTAAAAATAGGGATTACAAAAAAGCAGAGGAAAAATTCAATCAGGCAAAAAGCATTTTTTTAAATCTTCCCGATAAGCAAAGTAGAGATTTTGGTTTGAATACATCAGACTCAAATCTGGGACTTATTGATGAGACAAAAGGGGATTATCAGAGTGCGGAAAAAAAATATTTTAGCGTTTATCAAAGAAGACTTAAATCAAAAAAACCTGAAGATATACTTTATTCAATTTCACAGCTCATAGCTATCAATTATTTAAAAGGGGATACAAATTCTGCCGAAAATAAATTTGAACAACTAAAACAATACTATAGTGAAAATAAAAATAATCAAGAATCAAATTCTTTATTTACAAGAAACTATGGGTATGGTTATTTTGTTAGTGGGGCTTACTATCAATCTAAAAAAAAGTATAAAAAAGCAATCGATTTATTCACTCAATCTGAGAAAATCTTAAGTGGATTTCCTACAGAAGTAAGCGCTCTAGGATCAAGGTTTGCTGAATGCTATTTAGGACTAGGTGATCTAGTTAGAGCTGAAAAAAAAGCAAAGCAAAATCTTGAAATAAAAAATTTGAGTGACACTGAAAAACGATATAACTATAACGTACTTGAGAAAGTCTATTCAAAAAAGGGGATGAATTCTGAATTACTTAAAGTAAAAGATTCCCTGATTCTTATTTCAGCAGGAGGATCAAGTGGAAAGATTTTCAAGTCTTTAAATAATCTTGAGACGCAAATTCAAATTTCTAAATCAGTAAGAGAATTAAATGAGAGTAAAATTAGATACAATACATATCTGTACATATTAATAATATGCTCTGTCATTTTGTTTTTCTCACTCATGACAATTCGTGTAAATTACAATTATCAAAAAGAAAAGGGTAGTAGACTGGAATTGGAAAAGCTTGCCATAAAAAATGAACTTGATAAAAAAAATAGAGAGCTTGTTAGTAAATCAAATTTTATAATACAACGTAACGATTACCTAAAAAAATTAAAGAAAAAAATTGAAGTTCAAGACAATAAAAAAGAGGCTGCCTCTAAATTGTCCAAAGAATTAAATATGGTCATTTCATCAGAAAAATCTTATCAGGATTTCGATAATATGTTTGTAGAAGTTTACCCTGATTTTTACAAATCAATAAACGAGATAGCCAAGCTTTCAAAAACAGATTTAAGATTAGCCTCCTATATAAAAATGAATCATAGCAATGATGAGATTGCAAAAATTTCAGGGGTATCGATCAGAACAATTGAAAGTCAACGCTATCGATTATCAAAGAAGTTTAACCTAGAAAATGGCTACGAGTTAAACAATTTCATACATAACATTTAAACCTAATTCTAGGATTAGATCTCTCACATTATTGTTAGACACTGCAATTAATTTTTCTTTTTTGTTAAAATATTACTGCATTTTTACTGCAAAAATCAGTTTTTGATTAAAAAAATGGCTTTTGGGCTCTTTGTTTAATAATTTTATAATGTAATTACAATTGCTATATCTATTTTGAGTATTCAAACAAGTCAAAATTTTGAATTAGGATTTGCTCAAACTTATCCAAACTTTACAAAAAATTTAGTTGATACCTGCGACGAATTATCTTTCCAAGAGATAAAGATATGCATGTGTATTAAGCTTAGTTATTCTAATGTTCAAATAGAAAAGCAGCTTAATATATCGGCAAGCACTCTTTCTAATATGCGCTCAAGCATAAGAAAAAAAATGGGACTCAGTAGAAGTCAAAATTTAACAACGACAATCCTTAAAATATAATGGGAAAGATAGCTTTAAATTTTACGCTGAATAAAAAACTAATACTCGCATTTTTAGTTTCGTTTTTTAGTTTTCTGTTTTCTTTTTCTCAAGACACTACAAGTCCTACTGTTGTGATTTCTGATAATGCTTCAGGGAATACTATTGCAAATAATCAGACCATAAGAATTACAGGAACCTTCAGTGAGAATATGGCTGCAAGCCCTCAGATTAGTATTGGTAGTTTGATTACAAATGCTAATATGACCCAAGGCGGCAATGCTTCGATTTGGTATTACGACTGGGATGTATCTACTGGAAGCCCAAGTGAAGGGCCAATTGTAGCTACAATCACAGGTACAGACCTTGCTGGTAATGGTTTGGGTTCTACAACAGCACTTAATAAAGCACTCAACCTTAACGGATCTTCTTATACAGCAATACAAAATAACGGTAATAATGATTCTTATCCACTTAGAAGAAGGCCCGGAGATGGCGTAACAAACGGTAATCAACCTTGGATGGTTAATGTGATTTTTAATACTTCTGAAGAAAAAAACCAAACAGTTTGGGCTCAAAGGGAAACTGGAACTAATGACAAAATAAAACTTAAAATAAATGGACAGAGATTAATCTTTAGATATGGAAGGAATAATCATTTTAACAATTGGTCTTACCCTGGTTTTATTAATACAAATACTTGGTACTCTTTTACGGTTAAATACAATGGAGGAAATGTAACTCTCCCTGCTTCATTTGATATTTATCAAACAGATTTTTCAAGCGGCATCACCTCTAAAATAACAAGTTTAGGGAGCTGGACAACAATAGGAAATCCCAGCAATTCTCTAGAAATACTTGGTAATTTTTATGCAGGGAACGATAATACTGCTGAGTGGTTTAATGGCTATATAGCATCAGTTGTTGTTACAACTCTCAAACAAGGTGAGGATCCATCGCTTAATGAAATTTCTATGTTCAGTCAAGATCCATTGGCATGGCTGGCAAACTACAAAGAAGGTCAAACATTCAGAGCTCCCAATAAGGCAGGTGTAGAGTCAGTGAATTTCCAAAGCTTAAATAATAATAAAACAGGATCACAGCGAAGTGACTTTGCAACCTATTTGTGGTTAATGGGTGATGGTAAAGCGGGGAGTGGTAGTAATGGTCTTGGAACCGGGAGCAGTAAGCATGTAAAAAATGAAGTGACCAACTCTAGTGAATCTAATAAAACAAGGTTAAATTTTAATAATGCTCTGCAAGCCACAGGATATGATAATGTAGATGATGTAAACATAACTGTTCCAGCGAGAAGACAATATTATATTACTGATGTTCTTTCACCGACTGTTACACTTACCGATACAGACGCTGATAATATAATTTATACTAAACTTACACCTTCAAGTTCGGTCACAATTACTGCAAGTTTCTCAGAAGAAATGACTGCAACACCTGTAATAAGTATAAGTGGTGTTGTAACCAATGTTGCAATGACCAGAATTAGTGGAACAAATAATTATACCTATAATTGGAATACTTCGACTTCGACTCTTACCCCTGGAGTATATACTGCTACTGTAAGTGGAACAGATCTTGCTGGATTAGCCTATTCTGGGACAGATAGTATCACATTTACTGTAAGTACTACTTTTTATTTGGCTTCAAATGGAGTGACTGTAAAATGCCGAAACTGTAGTGCAGGAGACACAGGTCTGGTTAGCGGAACTATATATACCGCCCATGACAATACTTCTCTAGCAGCTAAATCAATAAGTGATACCGATTGGGATAGAGTAGTTACAACACTTGTAACTAGCATGGCTAGTTTGTTTAATGATGATGATTCATTTAACCAAGATATTAAGTCTTGGGACACCTCTAATGTTACCAATATGTCGGGTATGTTTAGATTGAATGATGGTTTTAACAAAGATATAAGTTATTGGGATACTTCAAATGTAACAAATATGGTTCAGATGTTTAATGGAGCTACAGCATTTAATAATGGGGGTAATAATACTATAAATAATTGGGACACATCAAGTGTAACTTCCATGTATGGAATGTTTGCTAACGCATCTGCCTTTAATCAAGACCTTAACAGTTGGGATACCTCAAGTGTAACAACTATGTATCAAATGTTTATTAACGCAACAGATTTCAACGGTGATATCTCTTCTTGGAATGTAGGAAATGTTACATATATGTATGCTATGTTTCAAGGAGCATCTTCATTTAATGGAAATATTGGGTCTTGGGATACTTCTAAAGTGATTTCAATGTCTTATATGTTTCAGAGTGCCAGTGCATTTAATAATGGGGGTTCTTCTTCTATTGCTAATTGGGATGTTTCTAGCCTTATAACAAGTGGTTTAGGTTATGGAGGTATGAGATCCATGTTCTATAATGCATCTGCTTTTAACCAAAATTTAAGTACTTGGTGTGTTACAGCTATTGGTAGTGAGCCTTCTGATTTTAAAGTAAATGCTAATGCTACTTGGAGAAATGATGCTTCCAAACAGCCTCAGTGGGGGCAATGTCCTTTTAATGCAACTCTTGTAATTACTTCTGACGATTCTGACAATATAATTACAACCGGTCAGGTAACCCTCACTGCCACATTCTCACAAAATGTAACTGCCTCTCCAACAATTTCGATATCGGGAGTTGTTACTAATGTTGCTATGACTATAAGTGCTACTGCTGCAGTATGGACTTACTACTGGCAAGTACCTTCAAATATTTCTTCAGGGACAACTCTGAATGTTACCGCTACTGCAACCGATACCAATAGTTTACCCTACT
>CAJWUI010000014.1 GCA_913047695.1 uncultured Bacteroidota bacterium | reverse complement strand
CAAGGTTGTGAGGGTTAGTCTTGGAGGTAAAATCATTGAATATTTGACAACAAAAAGAGAGATATACTGCTGATTTTAATTGATTATTAGATTTTATTGAATATTTTTAAAACTAAAATTTAGAGTAAATCTACCCTTGATTCATAGATTTTTTCTTTCAAAACTTTATCTGATTTTTATACATAATAATTATATTTTTGAAAATTTATAAAATGCATGATAATATGAAGCAAATTCTTCTACTTTTTTTAATATTTTTTTTAATAATATTTGTTAGTTGTTCTTCAGATTCAGATGGTGATGAAATACCGACCTCTATAACCAATGAAACTTTTGGAAACTGGAGTCCTGACTTTACTAATCAAACTTCAAATTTTACTCAAACCAGAGTTGGTTCAAAAGGAACAGAACAAACTAGAACTATTGAAGTAACCTCATCCTCAAATCTATCTGAATCAAATGAGGAAAATTTAAATCAGGATGTAAATAATGATGGAGATAAATTAGATTCTATTGAAATATCGACCATCACTTATGTTGCAACGGAAAACCTGGGACAATTTGAAGTAGTGAGTTATGAAATCAAGTTTAATAATAGTAATGAGAATTTAGTATTTGAATTTATCTATGAAACACCCCCTTCAAAAAGAAAATCAGGTGAGGGATTAGGATTTGTATCGATAAATTCAAAATATTATATTTTGATTCCGTTTGCCACTTTAGGACGAGAAGGTGCAACTACTCTTGATTACTTAAGAATATTTGAAATTGATTCTACTGAAGGTAAACTTCACGACAGAACTTTTTCAATTTTTGACCAATTGCCTGAGGTAGGATTCCCCAAAGGACCATTGTTTGTTGAAGATTTCGATAATGATGGTTTTGATGATCTTTTTCTTGTAGATCACGGACAGGAAAATTCTATTGTTAATAATAGGTTTAAAGGTGGTTTCCTTAAATTTTACTATGGATCGGAAAATGGATTTGTTAAAGATCAAACTCCAGAAATTTCTAATAAAAAACTCTTTTATCATCATGCAGATGTTAGTGATTTTGATCTTGATGGTGATCTTGATATAATTTCTCAAAGATGGCATTCTCAAACAGAGGAGGTACCTAATGGTAATACAATCACACTGTTTAAGAATCTCGGAAATAGAAACTATGAAATAATAGATTTGGAATCACCTCCAGCAAGTGTTGGTAGTGTTTTATTTTCTAACATAGACGATGATCCAGAACTTGAGGTTTTGTCTTTTGGTTATGGTGGAGGGATCATATGGTCATGGGATATAACAGAAAATCAGACTCAAATAATAAATAATGAATTAGGAGAATATCAAATTCATGATGTAGTTGAAGTTGAAAACGGAAATAATTCAACAATAATTATTTTACCTGAGGATTATGGTACAATAACTCCCATATTAAAGAGTAACGATAAATGTTTAACTATTAATAATATGGATATAATAAATGATTGGCAAGGAAGAGATGTTTATATTATTGATTTAAATGGAGATAATCTTGATGATATTTTCATGTATGGGGTGAACGATTATGAAGATACTGTAAACTCAGTAAGAACCATCCAAAATACTGTTCTAATTAATCAAGGGAATAATGAATTTAGTCACCCCAATAATATTTTAGACTCAAATAACAAATCTGTAAATGATGTTATTTCAGAAAGTTTCTTGCCTCTAAAAAAGACTAAATATGGATATATGTTTTTTAAGTTTGAAAAAGCAGAAGGATTTTCTGAAAAGTATGGAACAATGTATAATCTTAAATTTGAATAATGAACAAATAGTTCTATCAAAAAAGTACATTAATAAAAGTTCTCTACTATGAAGATGAAAATAATTTTAGGTAGAGATTTTTTCTTCGTATCTTAAAATAAGAAACCCCAACAGGATGTTGAGGTTCAAATGGTGAATGATTGTATTTTGATATATAAAGATGTATTTGATTTTGAATATATTTTTAAAGATATAAGTGAAATTGTGGGCGCTGAGGGATTCGAACCCCCGACCCCCTCGGTGTAAACGAGGTGCTCTGAACCAACTGAGCTAAGCGCCCGAATATTTATTTTCGGAAACAAATATAAAATTTATAGGTTAAAACAAGAGCTCAAAATTTTAAATTAATTTTTAATTTCCAAATATTTCAGTAAATCTGCCACAACAAAAGTACTTCCAGTTACAAGAACTAAATCATCTTCGTTTGAATTTGATAAGGCCACCTGATATGCCTTTGAAATAGATTTAAAATAGTTTATTTTTAGAATTGAAGATTTTAAGTATGCTTTTAAAATTGAAACAGGCATGGCCCTTTCAACATTAGGACTACTTAAATAAAAGTTTGCTTCTTTTGGAAAAAGTGACAGCAAAGAATTTATTTCTCTTTCTTGTGTGAACCCCATAATTAAATATAATTTATTATATGAAATTTCATTAAGCTGATTAGATATTAATCCTAACGCTTCTTTGTTGTGGCCGATATCTAAAATTACTTTGGGTGAATTCCTTATAACCTGCCAGCGACCCTTTAATCCAGTAGTTTCGACAACTCTGTTAAGTCCATTTTTAATTATTGAGTTATCTAAATTAATATCAGGCAGGTGATTAAATGCTGTAACAACAGTTTGAATATTTTTTGTTTGATAAAACCCTTTTAAATCAGAAGTGAAATTCATTGGGTTTTTTTTGACAAAGTGTAAAGGTGCGTTTAACTTTTTTGATTTGTTTAAAAAAACATGTTTTGTTTTAATATCATTTTCTCCAATAATCACTGGTATTTCATTTTTAATGATCCCTGCTTTTTCAAAAGCAATCTTCACACGTGTTTTCCCTAAAAACTGAGTATGGTCAAGACCAATGTTTGTTATAATTGACAAAACTGGAGTAATTATATTTGTTGCGTCTAATCTTCCTCCCAATCCAACTTCAATTACAGCATAATCAACCTCAACCTTGCTAAAATACCAAAATGCCAGAGCTACAGACATTTCAAAAAATGTAAAACTCTCTTTTTCTAAGTAAGCCTTGTTTGAGTTTATAAAAATCATGACTTCCTTTGAAGAAATCTCTTCTCCATTCACCTTAATACGTTCCTTAAAATCCAATAAATGAGGTGACGTATAAAGGCCTGTTTTATATCCCGCTGTTTGCATTACAGAAGCTATCATATGACTTGTAGAACCTTTACCATTAGTCCCTGCAATGTGAATAGATTTAAAACTTTTGTGAGGATGGCCAAGATAAGTATCAAGACGTTTAATTGAATCCAAACCTGAACGATAAGCAGCAGCTCCCTGACGCTGATACATTGGAAGCTTAGAAAACAACCATTTTAATGTTTCTTTGTAACTATTCAAATTTTATTCTCCAAGTTTAAATTGAATTACAACAAACCCAATTTGTATTTCTGGTGCCTCGGTGTCTGGAAGCCATTTATGAAGTTGGGCTGTTTTTTTTGCTGGTTCGAGCAAACATGGGTGAGTATTTGTAGTCCCCTTTACACCTGGTTCAGCTAAAACAACATCTCCTTGGCGATTAACACTTATTCTGACTACAACCAATCCTTGTTCGTTACATTCTTGCAATACCTTGCCTTTAGATTGTAAACTTCTCCCGTTTAAACCGTATCCTTTAGCATAAGATCCAGAAATCGAATTATTATAATAAGTCGAAGAATACCCATTTTGATTTAAACTCTCTTTATTCTTATTCGATAATTCCTCGTCAATATTAGAAGAAGTATTTTTTTCTTTATTATTTTTTTTTAGGAGATTTGATACAATGTTTTTAGTTGTTTTTGAAACTTTTGGAGTTTCCTTTTTCATTGGTAATTTTTTTATTTTTTTTTCTTCTTTTACTTTTTTTAGATTTTGATTTTTTGAATCTTCTTTTTTTGGAAGGGATACTGAAGATTTTTTTTCCATTAAAACACGTTCTGATTTCTTATATGAATTAATTTCAGAATTTGTTTTATTAGATGATTTCACTGAATTTTGATCGTTCTCAACACCATTTAATTTTATTGATTTTTGTTTTTGTTTTTTGATTTTCCCAGTTCTTTGTATTGTACTTCCGAAGTTAACTTCCATCCCATAATCTATCGGGGGATCATAGTAAGTTAATCCCAATACAAAAAAAAGAAAAATGAGAAGTAACAACACAACAAAAGTGATGCCGGCTGATTTTTTTTTGTGAGGAGAATCAAAAATTATCATCTGATGGATTTACATTTTATGGACTTTCCACAGCAAGTACTACTTTTATTCCATTTCTGTTTGCCACATTCATTACAAAAATAACCTCATCTATTGGTACTTTTTCTTCTGCTCTTAAAATTAAAGAAGGAGCTTTTAAAGATGAAAAAGTAGAAATAATTTGGTCTTCCAAATTTTTTTTTGATGTAATCTTAGAATCAATGTAAAATTTATTTGAGTTTGTTATTGTAACCGCAAAAGCATTCCTGTTTTCAGTTTTTCCCTCAGCTTGAGGAAGTTTTACTTTTATTGTATTTAATTGTTTTGCTAGAGTTGAGGCTATCATAAAAAAAATCAATAGCAGAAATACTACGTCTGTCATTGAGGACATATTAAATTCAGGGCTAATTTTATTTCTTCCCTTTAAATTCATTTAAGCTGGCTCGTTTAATAAGTCTAAAAACTCAAGACTTGTAGATTCCATAAGATAAACTGCATTATTTATTTTTACAACTAGGTGATTATATGATACATAACCAATTATACCTACTATCAATCCTGCAACAGTTGTTGTCATAGCTGTGTAAAGACCATCTGCTAGTAATTGCATGTCAATGTTGCCCCCTGCATTAGAAATTTCAAAAATGGAAATAATCATTCCAATTACAGTCCCCAGAAACCCAAGCATAGGAGCAGCACCAGCAATAGTTGCTAATATACTGATATTCTTTTCCAGCTGGTATACCTCTAGACGCCCTGCATTTTCGATAGCTGTGTTAATATCTTCCAATGGTCTACCTATTCTAGACAAACCCTTAGAAACTAGCCTTGAAACTGGAATATTTTCCTTTGAACACAATTTTTGAGCATCCTCCACTTTTCCTTGTATAACGAAAGATCTAATTTGAGACATGAATGTTGGTGTGATCTTAACTGCAGAACGGATTGCAAAAATCCTTTCGAAGTAAATGTAAACAACAGTTAATAAAAGAATACATAAAAAAGCGATAATAATTTGCCCTCCCAGGCCACCGTTTTGAATTAATTCTATTAGGGAAAGAGTTTTTTGAGTTTGAAATGGCGATGGCTGCTGTTGACTTAAAATCATATTAATATTTATTTTTGTTCATTGAATTGTTAAATGTTTAGAATAGAAAATCTCGCATAACAACAAAAACAAAAAAACCAGATAAAAATCCTAAAAAAGCTAACCAAGCAATTTTTTTTAAGTACCAGAAAAAATCAATTTTTTCCATTCCCATTGCAACAACGCCTGCAGCAGAACCAATTATAAGCATACTTCCTCCAGTTCCTGCTGAGTAAGCAATCAAGTGCCATACTGGATCATCTACTGAATTTGAGAACATCCCCATACTCGCGGCAACTAATGGAACATTGTCAATAACTGCAGATCCTATACCAAGCAATCCAATAACTATATCAGTATTAGGTATGGTCTTATTGAGACCCTCAGCAAAATTAAATAATAATCCTAGTGATTCAAGTCCTGCAACAGCTAGTAAGATTCCTAAAAAAAATAATATACTCGGCAATTCAATTTTTGATAACGATCTATGAACAGGGCTACTTGTTTGATGAGCATCACTCTCTTCGTCAAAAGATGTAATATTTATTTTAGCTTTACTAAAAATTTCGGCAAATGTTGCGACTATAGCTAAAGAAAGCATCATACCAACATATGGTGGCAAGTGTGTTATAGTTTTGAAAATAGGCACAAAAATTATTGCAGAAAGGCCTAAGTATAACATGCTTGCTCCATGTTTATGAAAACCCACATCTTTTTCATCTGCGACTGCTTCATCAATCTCGCCTTGAAAAGCAGGTAAAAAAGAAGCAATACCAACTGGGATACCTAAACAAAAAATTGACGGGAGTAAAACATAAGTAATTAAGTTTAAGGTTGTAACTTTTTGACCAATCCAAAGCATAGTTGTAGTTACATCACCAATTGGTGACCAAGCCCCACCCGCATTTGCTGCTATAATTATAAGGCCTGCAAACCAAAGACGTGTATCTCTTTTCAGTACAACTTTCTGTAAGATTGTAATAAGTACAATAGTTGCAGTCAAATTGTCAATTATAGCTGAAAGAATGAATGCTAAAATCGAAAAAATCCATAATAAACCCTTTTTACTTCTTGTTTTTATAAAATTTTTAATGGTGAAAAAACCATTAAAATAATCAATGATTTCAACGATAGTCATTGCGCCCAAAAGAAAAATTATAATTTCGGCTGTTTTACCCAGATGATGTAATAATATTTCATCAATGTGAGTAGGTTCAAGTTGTTTTAACTCTGTATTAACATCAAAAACAGGTAAATGTGAAAGAGATATGATAGCCCACATTAATGCCATCATAGCTAGTGCGGGTATAAGTTTATCTACTTTCAAACTATGCTCAAGAGTAATAGCCAGATAGCCTAGAACGAAAATGGTTATGATTATGGTTTCCATCAGTCAATTATTGGTTTGTTTGTTAAAAATATAAAAATCTATACCCTAAAACAGAAGTATCTGAAAAAATTTAAGGTATAAAAATATTACCTGAGCAGTGATCTCTCGAACTTCCTGTTACTGATGCTAAACAATTAATTTCATTCCTTAGTCTTAAAACCCCTAAAAAACCGAAAATAATTGATTCTTTATAGTCAATTATAATTTCTGACGGTAATATGAAATTTGCAAATTGATTTTCTTTAATTTTTTTAATCAAAAAATTATTTTTAGCCCCTCCACCTGTTACTAATACATTTTGTCCACAATCAAAGTTTTTGCTGATCAATGAGCCAATATGAATAGTATAAGTATATAATAAATCCTCAACACTTTGTAATCTGTACTTTTCAAGAAGTGGTAATATTTTAGAATTCACCCATTCAATTCCTAAAGATTTAGGAGGAGATTTTTTGTAATATTCTAAAGATTCCAAGTCATCAAATAAAGGTAAAACTAATTTGCCTTGTTTAGCCATATTTCCATTTAAGTCATATGATTTTCTTCTTTTATTAGCTAAAAAATTAAGGATAGTATTTACAGCACAAATGTCATACGCAATCAAAGACTTATCTGAAATTTTTGAGACATTTGAAAACCCTCCTAAATTAAGGAATGCATCGTATCCACGAAATAATAATTTTTCTCCAATCGGAACCAATGGTGCACCTTGGCCACCTAATTCAATATCTTGTGACCTAAAATTACAAACTACATTTAAACCTGTTTCTATAGCTAAACTTTTTCTATTTCCTAATTGAAAAGTTAATCTATTTTTGGGGTCGTGAAATAGTGTGTGTCCATGCGAACATATTGCGTCGATTTCAGTTAATTTAAATTCTTTTATGAATGAAAGAACATTTTTTGCTAAAAATAAAGTATAAGATTCATCACCAATCTTAATTAAATCTTTTGAAGCACTAAACAACTCTTTTAATTTAGTGATCCATTGTTTTGTATAGCTAATTGTCTTTGTAGCTTCAACTTCAAAATCCCAAAATCTACCAAGTCTAAAATTAATACAAGCCAGATCAACACCATCTAATGAAGTCCCTGACATTATTCCGATAACTTTATAATTATTCTTTACCAATTGTAATTTTTAGATTCTAAAAATCAAAGAAAATGAATTAGCATTTATTCAAAATTTCAGACAAATTTTACGATTTTGATATTTAAATATAAAAATATTGAGATATAGTTAAAGTTTTTGATTTTGGTATCATTTTTAATCCTAAATTCATTTTGTTTCATTAATTTGGTTAGCTTTTAAACAATTTATGCTCCCTAACAAACAAGGCTTATATGACCCCCAATTTGAACACGATAACTGCGGTGCTGGATTCATTTGTAGTCTTCAAGGAAAAAAAACAAATGATATAATTCACAAAGCGCTCGATATTCTAGATTGCCTTGAGCACCGCGGAGCCGTAAGTGCTGACGGTAAAACTGGTGATGGAGCTGGTATCCTAATTGAAATACCACATGATTTTTTAAAAAAACAATGCAACTTCATGCTTCCTGAACTACATAAATATGCTGTTGGTATGGTTTTCCTGCCAAAAAAAGAAAATCAAAGAACTTATTGTGTGGGTGTTTTGGAAAGCGAAATTAAAAACCAGGGACTTGAAGTTTTGGGATGGAGAGAAGTTCCGGTAAATCGTGATGTTGTTGGAAATATTGCCGCACTCACTGAGCCACATATAATGCAGGTTTTTATCGGTAGAGGTTCTAATGAACTTTCTGATTATAATTTCAATATAAAATTATATTGTGCGAGAAAGATAGCTGAGCACACGATATCGGAGTCAAAACTCTCACAATCCTCCTATTTCTATCTCCCTAGTCTTTCGACTCATACACTAATCTACAAGGGATTACTTATCCCTGAAGATATTAAAGGATATTATAAAGATCTTGAAGATCCAGCTGTAGTAACTCGTCTGGCACTAGTACATCAACGTTTTTCTACGAATACTTTTCCAACCTGGGATCTCGCACAGCCTTTTCGCTACATGTGCCACAATGGAGAAATAAATACTTACAAGGGAAATTTTAGTAGAATGCAAATACGGGAAGAACTTTTGCAAAATGAAATTTTTGGTGAAGACATAAAAAAAATACTTCCAATTGTATTACCTGGAAAATCTGACTCAGCCTCCATGGATATGACCTTAGAGCTACTCTTAGCTACTGGAAGATCGCTACCAGAGGCAATGATGATGTTAGTGCCAGAGGCTTGGGAGAAGCATTCATTTATGGATGAAAACAAAAAAGCCTTTTATCAATATAATTCTTGTATTATGGAACCCTGGGATGGCCCTGCCTCAATTCCATTTACTGATGGCAAATATATTGGTGCACTTTTAGATCGAAATGGACTAAGACCATCTCGTTATTCTGTTACAAAAGACGGATACGTAGTTATGTCTTCAGAAACGGGAGTCCTTGAAATTGATCCACAAAACATTGAGATACACGGACGTCTTGAACCTGGGAAAATGTTTTTGGTAGATATGGATCAGGGACGTATAATTAAAGACGGGGAAATAAAAGATCTGATTACCCAAGGCAAACCCTACAAGAAGTGGTTGAAAGAAAATCTTTTGCATTTAAAAGATATTCCTGACACAGGCAATAATATTGAAGTGGAAAATGAAGATTTTGAAACCAGAATGAGGATTTTTGGTTACACTCAAGAAGATCTGAAAACAATAATAACTCCTATGAGCTTAAATGGAAAAGAGGCCATTGGCTCAATGGGTGTAGATACCCCTCTTGCCGTACTTTCTGATCGTCCTCAACTTTTGTATAATTACTTCAAACAGCTTTTTGCACAAGTTACAAACCCACCACTCGATGGAATAAGAGAGGAGATTGTTACTGATATTAGCCTTTGTTTAGGCAAAGAATTTAATCTTTTTGAAACGCATGCAGAACATGCAAAAAAATTGTGCATACAAAATCCTATAATCTCAAATGAAGATTTAGTCAAAATAAAAGAACTAGACAGAAAAGATTTTAAGGCTGCTTCAATCTCAACACTTTATGAAGTTAACAATGGATTGAATGGTTTAGAAGATGCGCTAGAAGACATTATTAATGAGGTAAATAATGCCCTTGCAAAAGGTGTAAATATTATTATACTATCTGATCGTGGTGTATCTCCTTCTCTTGCCCCAATTCCTATGTTATTAGCTACATCTCATGTTCATCATGCATTTAAACGGTTCAAAAGGCGTTCTCAATTTGGTATTATTTTAGAGTCAGCTGAACCTAGAGAACCACACCACTTTTCGTTATTATTTGGATACGGAGCAAGTGCTGTTAATCCATACTTAGTAAACGAGATAATAACTTATCAATGCAATAATAATTTTATTTCAGAAAACGTCGAAAAATCAATATCTAACTTTAATAAAGCAATTGCAAAAGGAATAATAAAGGTGATGAATAAAATTGGTATTTCCACATTGCATTCTTACAGAGGAGGCCAAATTTATGAAGCCCTAGGATTATCTCAAAAGCTAATAGATAGATTTTTTTCCAATACCCCAACTAGAATAGAAGGAATCAATTTATATGAAATAGAAAAAGAAATCAGTAAAAGACATAGCAAGGCATACTTACATGAGTCAAAACTGGGCTTACCGCTTGAGATCGGTGGAGACTACAGATGGAGAAGAGATGGAGAAGCACACGTGGTGAATCCTACAACAATAGCATCTTTACAACAAGCCGTTAGGCATAATAGACCTGAAAGTTATGAGGTTTTTTCAAAAATGATCAATGACCAAAATCAAAAATTAATGACAATAAGAGGTTTATTCGAATTCTCAGGTTATGATCCAATTCCAATTGATCAGGTAGAATCTTGGACTGAAATTGTAAAGCGTTTTAAAACAGGGGCTATGTCCCTAGGTTCTATAAGCCAAGAAGCTCACGAAAATTTAGCAATTGCGATGAATAAAATTGGTGGTAAGAGCAACTCTGGAGAGGGAGGTGAAGATCCAAAACGCTTCAAACCTGATAAAGATGGAAATTTTAAAAATTCAGCTATAAAACAGGTTGCTTCTGGACGATTTGGTGTTTCAAGTCATTATTTGAGTAGTGCCGAAGAGATTCAAATTAAGATGGCCCAAGGAGCAAAACCAGGAGAGGGTGGCCAGCTACCAGGCCCAAAAGTAAACCCTTACATAGCATCCGTGAGAAATTCAACTCCTTACGTTGGCTTAATATCACCTCCTCCACATCACGACATATATTCAATTGAAGACTTATCTCAATTAATCTATGACTTGAAAAATGCTAACAGAAATGCGAGAATAAATGTAAAACTAGTATCTGAGGTTGGAGTAGGAACAATTGCAGCTGGAGTTGCTAAAGCAAAAGCAGATGTAATCTTAATCTCAGGTTATGACGGAGGTACAGGTGCCTCTCCTCTAACCTCCTTAAAACACGCTGGACTTCCGTGGGAGTTAGGAATAGCTGAAGCCCAACAGACATTAGTTATGAATGATTTAAGAAGCCGTATTGTCCTTGAATGTGACGGTCAAATGAAAACTGGCCGAGACGTTGCTATTGCTTGTTTATTAGGTGCAGAAGAATTTGGATTTTCAACTGCTCCACTTATAGCATCTGGGTGTATCATGATGCGCGCATGTCATTTGAACACTTGTCCTGTAGGAATTGCTACCCAAGATCCAACGCTTCGCAAAAATTTTAAAGGAAAACCTGAACATGTAATAAACTACATGCATTTTATTGCGGAGGAATTAAGGCAAATAATGGCTGACTTAGGTTTTAGAACTCTAGATGAAATGGTTGGTCAATCACAAAAATTAAATATGAAAAAAGCAATAAACCATTTCAAAGCTAAAGGTATTGATTTGTCGAAAATATTGTATAAACCTGAAGTGCCTAAACAAATTCCAGAGCGCAATACAAAATCACAGGACCATAACTTGGAGAACGTTCTTGATATCAAGATTTTAGAAAAAGCTAAAGCCGCATTGCAGAATAAGAAAAAACAAGAATTAAAATTTCATATCAAAAATACTGATCGGACAATAGGAGCAATAATTAGTAACGAGATTTCAAAATCTCATGGCGCTACAGGACTTCCAGAAGATACCCTTAAGTTGAACTTTACAGGTACTGCAGGGCAAAGTTTTGGTGCATTCGCAGCAAACGGACTTTCAATGAAAATTGAAGGAACTGTTAATGATTATTTCGGGAAGGGTCTTTCAGGTGCAAAATTAATTGCTAAGGTTCCAGAGCAGTCAAGCTTTATACCACACGAGAACGTAATAGTCGGAAATGTGGCACTATATGGTGCGACCTCTGGTGAAGCATATATAAATGGTATTGCTGGTGAAAGATTCTGTGTTAGAAATTCAGGGGCTAAAGCTGTGGTGGAAGGGATAGGAGACCACGGATGTGAATACATGACTGGTGGTCTTGCTGTTATTTTAGGGGATATCGGCAGAAACTTTGCAGCCGGTATGAGTGGAGGTATTGCATACATCTACACTGATAATGGTATATTCGATGAAAAGAAATTCAATCTTGAAATGGTACAATTGGAGAATTTGCAAAATAATGATGTGGTTAATTTAAAAGGATTGATAGAAAACCATATTAAGTATACCAAAAGTCCAAAAGCAATCGGTATACTTGAAGGTTGGACAAATACGATTAAAAATTTTATAAAAGTGATGCCTACAGACTATAAACGTGCACTTGAGATGATGGCAGATAATAAACTTGAAAAATCTCTATAAGATGGGAAAAATTAAAGGTTTTATGGAGTACGATCGGATTAAGGAATCTGTTATTGAGCCAGCAAAGAGAATAAAAAACTACAATGAGTTCACACTTGCTCCTAAGAAAAATGAGCTACAAGAACAAGGGGCACGCTGTATGGACTGCGGAGTTCCTTTTTGTCACAGTGGGTGCCCTCTGGGTAACCTAATTCCAGATTTTAATGATGCTGTTTACAGTAATGAATGGCAACGAGCTTTAAAAATATTGCATAGCACAAATAATTTTCCTGAATTCACGGGAAGACTTTGCCCTGCACCATGTGAAGAGGCCTGCGTACTTGGAATAGTAAATCCACCTGTCTCAATAGAACTAATAGAAAAATATATTGTTGAAAGAGGTTTTAATGAAGGTTGGATAAAGCCTGAAATACCTAAATTAAGAACAGGTAAAAAAGTTGCTATTATTGGATCTGGCCCAGCTGGTTTATCTGCAGCCCAGCAATTAAATCGGGCTGGACATTCGGTTACTGTTTTTGAACGTGAAAATAAAATTGGAGGATTGTTACGCTATGGTATACCCGATTTTAAGATGGAAAAAAATGTAATTGACAGACGTTTAGAAATTCTCAAATCTGAGGGAATCAAATTCAAATGCAATGTTGATGTTGGTAAAACAATATTGGCTAAAGAAGTTGAAAAACAATTTGATGCAGTAATCTTAGCAACTGGTGCTACAATCAAAAGAGAAATGCCTATACCTGGATCTGAATTAGAGGGTGTTATTCAAGCAATGGATTTTCTTCCACACAATAATAAGGCTGTAGATGGTCAACATATACGTGATGAAAAATTTTCTGCAAAAGATCTTAATGTTGTAGTTATTGGTGGGGGTGATACGGGATCAGACTGCATTGGAACTTCAAATAGACATGGTGCTAAAAGTGTAACAAATTTTGAAATAATGCCAAAACCCGCTGAAGGAAGGACTGAAGAACATCCATGGCCATACTGGCCCTTTAAATTAAAAACATCTTCATCTCATGAAGAAGGAAGTCACAGAGAATGGAGTATTTTAACTAAAGAATTTGTTGGAGATGAAAAAGGATGTGTAAAAGCTTTAAAAACAGTCGAAGTCCAATGGGAAAAAATTCCAGGACAAAGACCAAAACTTGTCGAAAAAGAGGGTTCAGAGAAAATGTGGCCTTGTGATATGGCCTTATTGGCTCTTGGATTTACAGGTCCCGAAAAAAATCTTCCTGAACAATTTGGTTTAACTTTGGATGAGAGAGGAAACATCAAAGGTGAAAAAGATTATCAGACTAATAAGAAATCTATATTTACTGCCGGAGATTGTAGAAGGGGCCAATCACTTATCGTGTGGGCGATTTCAGAAGGTCGGGAAGTAGCTCACCAAGTTGACAATTATTTGATGGGAAAATCTAACCTCCCACAAAAAAATAAGACTGGAGATTTAGTAGAGCATTTATAAGATACCCATATTCAACCAAAACTATAATTATATATTTTTTTTAATTACCCTGCTATTAGTGTTAGATAACGGCATAATCATAATTCTTTTTTAAAGAATTTTAACTAAACTCTAAATTAATGAACCTTAGCGTTTGTTTAAAGCATTATTCACTAAGCTTGCAACATCGATTCTTGCTCCATGAGGAATTGTGTCTGTAACAATTAGAATTAGCAATTCTTTGTTATTTATCTTTAAATAAATTTCTTGTCCATTTTTTAAATCTACCCCACTTCTTGAAAATGGATTTAAATTTGTATTCATTACACCTGGAATGTGAAGTGGAATTTTTTGGGCGGTATTATTTTCCAGATAAAATGCTCGTTGCGGTGTTAGATTTTTTGCTGATTTATTGGATTTTTGATTTCCTTTTTCTATTGTATAAACTACTTTTAAAGATCCCAAATACCGATTTTCAAATTCTATGTACTGGCTATTTGAGACAATTAAAGTCCTAGAACCTCCTTTTTCTATACTTAAGTTTTTGTATAATGAATCATTTTCGCGATTTAATAGAGATACTCCTAGAAAAAACTTTGACTTATTAAAGATTTTTGTTTTAAAGGTTTTAGACCGCGGGTAATCAATTCTTACAATCTGTTTTGGCGGAATTGATATTTCAGAAACGTTAGAAGTTTGTCCAAAAACAGAAAAAAGATTTAAAACAGTTGCTAATAAAAAACTCTTATCTAAGATTTTTGCCATAAACTATTTTAAAAATTAAAAAAGTCCTTTAATTAAAATTAAAGGACTTCGAAGGAGGCAGCGACATACTCTCCCACCAATGGCAGTACCATCTGCGCTAGTAGGCTTAACTTCTCTGTTCGGAATGGAAAGAGGTGAGCCCTACTGCTATAACCACCTAAGTTTAAGGTTTATCAAAATAATTAATTTAACAAACCATTTATATCTTAACATATGAAAAAATAAGAGCATTGAATTTAGTTTTTAAATACTATTTTTTAAAGAAAAAGTGCCACAATAGGCCTACGGGTAATTAGTATCACTCGGCTATGACATTACTGCCTTTACACCTGTGACCTATCAACGTAGTAGTCTCCTACGACCCT
>CAJWUI010000013.1 GCA_913047695.1 uncultured Bacteroidota bacterium | reverse complement strand
AAATATTTTTTTAGGTTTTGTTTTAAAAACTACTCCCGGCAAAATTTATTTTTAAATTTGCATTATATTCTGTTGAATGAAAACTCCAGCTAAAATCTTTGCGTGTAATCAAAGTAAGTTACTTGCTTCAAAAATCTCAGGTCATTTTGGAATACCTGTAGGAAAAGTAAATTTCTCAAGATATAGTGATGGTGAATTTCAACCTTCATTTGAAGAATCAGTTCGTGGAGCAAGAATATTTATTATTGGATCCACACAACCCTCTTCCGAGAACTTAATGGAAATGCTATTAATGTTAGATGCAGCCAAAAGAGCATCGGCAAGACATATTACAGCTGTGATGCCATATTTTGGTTGGGCTAGGCAGGACAGAAAAGATAAGCCTAGGGTTCCCATAGGTGCAAAATTGATTGCAAAGTTGCTAGAAACTGCGGGTGCTACCAGAATAATTACAATGGACTTACATGCTGACCAAATCCAAGGATTTTTTGAAAAACCTGTTGACCATTTATTTGCCTCTACTATTTTTCTTCCATATATAGAGTCATTAAAATTATCAAATCTTACAATTGCTTCTCCGGATATGGGTGGTTCAAAAAGAGCATACGCATATTCAAAATATTTGACAAGTGAAGTAGTAATTTGTTACAAACAAAGAGAAAAAGCAAACAGAATTTCACATATGGAACTCATTGGTGAGGTAAAAGGTAAAAATGTAATTTTGGTAGATGATATGGTAGATACCGCTGGTACACTTACTAAAGCAGCTACTCTTATGAAAGATCGAGGAGCTATCTCAGTCAGAGCAATTTGTACTCATGCTCTTCTTTCAGGAGAGGCATATGATAAAATTGAAGAATCCGAACTTGAAGAGTTAATTGTAACTGATTCTATACCCCCAAGAATTAGTCACAATAAAGTAAAAGTATTATCTTGCGCCCCGTTATTTGCTGAAGTAATGCACAACCTGCATTTCAACAAGTCGATAAGTTCGAAATTTATAATGTAACAAAACAATTTATTATGAAATCAATAACCATTAAAGGTTCTAAAAGAGAAAGCGTAGGCAAGGTTGCTACTAAGGCCTTACGTAATGCTGGAAGAGTTCCCTGTGTTCTTTATGGTGGTGGTAAGTCTTATCATTTTTCTGCTCAGGAACTTGATTTCAATAAACTAGTCTATACTCCTAATGCACATACTGTCGAGATCATACTTGACGATAAAACAAAAATCAACGCAATTTTACAGGATATACAATTTCATCCACTCACAGACAAAATATTGCATGTTGATTTTTACCAACTTTTTGAGGACAAAGAAATTTCAATGAATATCCCTGTAAAAATCGAAGGTTCTGCTCCTGGTGTATTAAATAGCGGAGGTGTTTTAACTATTAATAAGAGAAAACTACGCATAAAGTCATTACCAAAAAATTTGCCAGATTTCATTACTATAGACATATCTAATTTAGAGTTAGGAAATAAACTTTATACCTCTGAACTTCAAAATGAATCTTACTCTATCATGCATCCAGATAATACTGTTGTTTGCCAGGTAAGAACATCAAGAGCTTCAATAGTAGAGGAGGAAGAATCTGTGGCTGAAGAAGTAGCAGAATCTGGTGCAAGTTCAGAAACTCCTGCTAAAGAAGGTGGAGAAAGTGAAACCAAAGCTGAAGAATAAAAATATTTTTTACAAAATTCCAAGCATGCGGTAACTCAATCACATGCTTTTTTTATTTTAGAAAATGCAATTTTTCAAAAACTTGTTTAAAAAAAAGGTTTCTAAACTTAACATGAAAAAATATTTAATTGTAGGTCTCGGAAATATCGGTGAAGAATATAAAAATACTAGACATAATATTGGTTTTGAAATTCTTAATAAACTCGTAGAAAAAAATCATACAGATTGGGAAGTAAAAAAATTAGCTGACTATTCTTCATTTAAAAAAAAAGGATCCCAATTTTTACTTATTAAGCCTTCGACTTTTATGAATAAAAGCGGAAAGGCAGTACGCTATTGGGCGCTAAAAGAAAAAATTCCTCTGCAAAATATTCTAATTATAACAGATGACTTACATCTTCCCTTTGGCAGCCTTAGGTTAAGATCTAAGGGAAGTCCAGCGGGTCATAATGGACTAAAAGATATACAGAATCAACTGAATACCTCGAATTATCCTAGATTAAGATTTGGAATTGGGCAAAAGACTAGACCATTTGATCAAGTAAAATTTGTTTTAGATCAATGGAACGAAACAGAAAAAACTAAAATAAATAAACGAATTTCAGTTTTTACAGAAGCTATTGTATGTTTTGTTTTAGAGGGTATGAACAATGCTATGAATAGGTTCAATGGTAAATAGCTATTGTGTTTCAAAACTAAATATTTTAGAATAAGAACTGTTATTGCTTTTGTCTGTTGTCCTAATTTGCCAAAAATATGTCGAATTGGAATCCATTTGTATAGAAATTTGACTTGTGCTTAAATCTCCTTTTCCAAGATTTAGATTCTCATCTTGAACTCCAATGTAAAAGTCATAGAATTCGATATCATTATCTAAATCTAAACCTTTCCAACGAAATAAGATTTGATTTTCATCAGTTAAGCTTACTGAACTATTGTTCAAAGGATATAATAATGTAGCTGGAAAAGGAATATGACTTTCAGTTGGTATTCTTTCAAGATAAAATTCCCAAACTTCACTATTTTTTGTCACTGGTGTTAAATCTGATTTTGAACGAACAAACCAGTTATAGGGTGCACCTGCTGGAATTACTAATGAACTATTTAAAAGTGGTGTATTAGAGATAAATTTTTCTTTTGTTATAGAATTTTCAACTATCAATTCATATTGATCCGCGTTTAGAGCTTCTGACCATTCAAAACGTACTTGGCGGTCGATATCATTAATTCTAACAGCATTTGCACAAGACTCTAAGTTTTTTGGAGAAATTAAAGAAACACTTTCAGGTTCCAAGGCAGTGTCTGAAACACAATAGAAAAACATAATGCTGAAAAAAACTGAAAATTTTCTCATTTCTTGATAAGTTTATGATTTTCAATATGATCATTATAATCTATCTTTAATATGTAGATTCCCACAGGTAAAAATTGCATTGGAATTTCAACTAGTCCGGAAAAACTGTTAACACTTTTTTTAGACCAAAATAAATCACCATTACTCGAAAATAAATAAATGTCTGGTACTGAATTTTTTGGCAAAACTATTTTGATTAAATCAGATACTGGGTTAGGATAAACCCTTGCATTTTCTGTTAGATTTAACCATTTTTCAAATATACCTTGGCAATCCTTATCAGTTCTAACTTCTATTCGATTTATTTTTTCATTTAATGTTAATTGAATATTATTCTGATTTGATACTTTATAAGATTTGCCATTTAACTTTATGTCGTAGTATTTACCCCCAGATAAACCAATATTTAAAACACTTAAAAATGGATTATATTCAGCTTGAACAGATAACTTTTCTGGAGCATTAATATCTGTTTCATAACAATATTTAAAGTCTGGATAATCATCTACACTTATACAAACATTATATGAACCAGGCATCAAATTTTCAAGAACTTCACCTAATATTGAAAAATCAAATGTTTTATAGAAACCGTTTGGTCCATTTATTTCTGTTGTGTAGGTAAAATCAGCTCTAGCATTAAAAAATAAAGTTCCATTATCCTGATCTGGACATGTTGCATCATTTTTTATTATAGAGATATTCTGAGTTGAAAAAAGGTCACAAATATCTCCTACCCCGTTATTATCAATATCTGACTGATCTTCATTTGTTACGAATGGACAATTGTCCTCACTATCTGAAAATGAATCATTATCACTATTACTTTTGATATTTCCTTCAACACAAAAATTAAGTTGAAATTGAAGAAGGGTGCCCGTATCATCTTGATACTGATCTAAAACTATAAGTTTCCAAGTACCATAGGACGATGTCCCATATAGAATACTTAAATCTTGTAAAGGAACAAATGAACCTGTAAACGGGGGTTGGCTTTGAATAATATTTAAACTAGCCTCTTGATCAAAAGTGGTTTGTGTATAATTATCTCCCTCATCTCCCAAAGCCCTACTTAATAGAATACGCTCTCCATTCGGTGCTTCCAAATACAAAGTAAGATCATCAGTATAAGAGTGTTCTAGATCAACTACAACGTCTAAATCTAGAATTGTAGAATTAAAATCTACTTCTATAGAAGATAAGGTTTCACCATCCTCATTTTCTGTAGCATCTTCTATAACATTTGGTAAATCTTCTGAATTTCTAACTTCACAAGAAATTGAATTCGTTGTAAATGTAAAGGCTTTAGAAAAATTTCCAATCTCACAGTTGTTTTGGCTTTGGATTCGCCAATAATAGTTTGTTTCTGATTTTAATTTACCCAATTGAAATTGTGATGATGTTAATATAGTATCGATTACTAAACTTTGAAAATCTTGATCAATAGCAATTTGAATTCTACTATTATCAATATTCGAATCACTCTCCCAGGATAAAACAGGATTTAAACTGACATTGTTAGATTTATTTTCAGGCGACAAAATATCAGCAGTTCCTATTTCACCATTACGCTGCTTCAAAATAAAGGGAAATTGTTCTGAGCCTGAAGAAAATTGAGCTTCAAGAGTGAAGTTATAATCCCCAGTTTCTAGGGTGTTTAGACCACTGAATTCAAAATATCCTAAACTATCACTTTCAATAAATGAAGCTTTTGAAAATTTTACGTCAATGTTTGGAGGTTGAGGATTAAGTTGTAGTGTAAATGGTTCATTGAAATTATTATATTTATTTATTTCAAACGTGAAACGCTGTACATCACTACCACAATTTTCTTTTACAAATGTTTCCAGGTTTAAAATTAAATCTCTGGACTCAATTTTGAAATCACTTGAATTTATTGCAAAGAAAATATTATTCGCTGGCTTAATCATTAATCTAGCCTTATCAGTATTAATTTCATTTGGAATAATTACTCTAGAAAATCCATTATTAATTATCCCGTTCGCAAGTTCAATTGGAAAACTTTCTCCACCATCTACAGATAAAGTGATATTTACATGGGATGCATCTATAGGATTTTGATTCGTTTTTGCAACATCCCAAAAGATGTTTTCAATGGAGCCTCCTTTTAAAGATAGTCCTAATTCGTTTTGAGAATTAATTTTAAAAGGTCCAGCATTTGCATAAGAAGTTATCTCAATTGAATCTTGAGCAACTAATGATAAAGTAGGTGTTTTTTTTCTAACTGTTATACCCCATTGCATTTTTCTTCCAATAAGCGGAACAGTTTCCCAATCACTACCTATGCCTGGGTTTTGTTCTGTTAATTCACTATCCAATATTCTCTTTAAATTTGGAATTGTTCTTTGAGGTGAAATATTCGGTGGTAAAGATCTAGCCATTGAACCAACCGGATTATAAGGTCCAAAATTGCTAGATGTAATTTCTCCACTATCGAGTTGTTCCCAACAATAAGTAAAATTCTCATCTTCTAAATTCGAAGATAAATCAACCTTTAACTCATAGGGCGTACCAATGGGTATAATATAATTTTGACCTGCATCTACACTAAAGTTTTTTGAGGATAAACTCTCAGTAGTTCCACAATTTATCGAGTCAACATAGTTTAATATGCTAAGAATACTATAGTAATGAAAATAGGGATCTCCATGTTGTTGTAGGTCGTCAGGTCCTGTGATCCCAGCATAAGCCATAATCGTAGATCCACTTCCAGGTTCAACATTAAAGCCAGTTCCTTCAGTCTCAAAAGAATAAGTATGATATGCTCCAAATTGATGCCCTATCTCATGACCAACATAATCAAGATCAAAATAATCATTGCGATATTCACCCCCATATGTATCCCTAAATGGGTGAGTAGAAAATCCTTTACCTTTTTGACCTTTTAAGCATACAGAAGCAATTTTACCAGCATCTCCATTTGGTTCTCCATAATCAAAAAGATGACCAATATCATAATTTTCATCGCCTAAAACATTATCTAAAGTCCTTTGAAGCTCAGAACCAAAATTTCCTGTAAAAGGATCTCGATCTATATCTTCATAAATCAAATTATCATCGGAAACTAATATAAGACGTATATTTAAATCCCTTTCAAAAATTGAATTAACTCTATTTAGAGTACTTGCTATGGCTGCAAGTGCATCTTCTTTATTCGAACCATTACTCTGATTATTATCTCCCCAATAATTAGTATACTCGGCAGTTGTAGCAATTGCAATACGAAATGTTCGAAGTTTCTGTATAAATGGCTGATTATTTAATTTAACACTTGCAGACTTCTTATTATCTTTTTGTATCTCTGTTTTACAAAATAAATTGGAAGAATTAAATTCTTTTCTTTTTAAATAACTATAGTGCAAGTTTTTGTTTCCTTTCACGGGTTGAATAAATAAATCAGGGCCACTTTTAAACTGAATCCAAGCATTGATTCCTCCTTGTTGTGTACTCAAACGAACTTGTACATCTTTACGGGTCTTACTTACCCCTTTGAAAGTTTTAATTCCTGGATATTTTTTTGATAATTTTTTAGAAAATAATGGTACATGTTTAATTTGAAAAACTTCTTCTTTTCCTGTTTCATTAGGTAGAGAAATTTCTGTAACAAAATCTACTTTTTGCGTAAAGTCTTTTTTAAAGAAATCTTTTGGCATTAAGTAATAGTTTTCACTTAACTCAACAAATGAAATTAAATTTTGATTTGGGTTTCCTGCTTTTATCCATTTATCTTGGCTTAAAGTTATATTTATAGATAGACTAATAAAAATAACCCATATAATCAATGGCTTTTTAAGGTAGTAAATATTGTCATTTTCCATTTACTGACTTTCAAGTCGTAGCTAAAAATAAACAAACTAATTCTTCCATTATTGATATTAACGTACTTTTGTTAGACAAATTTGATTAGTTTTTTAGATGGATATAATTCAAGGAATTCAAAATTACTCTTCCCCATCAAAATCAATTCTTACTACAGGAACTTTCGATGGTGTTCACATTGGACACCAAAAAATTATAAATGCTCTAGTAAAGGATGCTGAACAAAAAAAACTTCAAGCAAATCTTTTGACCTTTTTCCCACATCCAAGAATGATTTTGAAAAGCGATAAAACAATTAAATTAATTGATACTTTAAGGGAAAAAGAAGCAATCTTAAGAAAACTAGGAATTGATAATCTTATAATCCATCCTTTTTCATTGGAATTTTCAAAACTCAGTGCAACTGAATATGTAAAAGACATATTAGTTGGGAAGCTTAAAATTAATTCTTTGTATACAGGCTACAATCATCGTTTTGGAAAAAATAAAGAAGCAAGTGTTGACGATATGATTTTATTTGGTAAAAAATATGGCTTTGAAGTATTAACTGTGCCTGCTGAAAATATATCATCAACAACAGTCAGCTCAACTAAAATTAGAGATGCTATAATCAATAGTAATTTTAAAGAAGCAAAAAAATTTTTGGGACGTGACTATGAACTCAATGGTATCGTAGCTAAAGGGAAAGGTTTAGGAAAAACTATAAGTTTTCCAACAGCAAATTTAGAAATTAAAGAACCCTATAAATTAATACCATCAAAGGGTGTTTATCTTGTTAGGGTAGATTATAAAAATAAATTTTTTGATGGTATGATGAATATTGGAACTAGACCAACAATCAATGGAATTAACCAAACACAAGAAGTACACTTATTCAATTTTAATGAAAATATTTACGGAGAATATTTAAGAGTCCATTTTTTGAAAAAAATCCGTGATGAAAAAAAGTTTAATTCTATCGAAGACCTCCAAAACCAACTTAATCAAGATAGGGACAATTGTAAAAGAAGCTTGTCTATATTTAAAGGGTAAAATAAAATTGCTTTATTTTTGAATAAAAAACTAGATGCTTGGCTTACAAAATATTCAGGAAAATAAAAAGTCAATTATTATTGGATTGAAAAAAAGAGGTTTTGATTCTTCAAAAATTATTGAAGAAATTATTAATCTTGATAAAAAAAGAAGAGATACTCAGACAAACCTAGATATTCGTTTAGCAACTTCTAACAAAATTGCCAAGGAAATAGGGGTGCTATACAAAACAGGTGAGACTAAAAAAGTAAATAGTCTAAAAGAAAAAAGTATTAGTCTTAAAAGTTTAACTAGAAAACTCCAAGAGCAACTTATTGAGATTGAAAAAAGTTTAATAGACTTAAGAATTCAATTACCAAATGTACCCTATGATATTGTTCCAAATGGAAATTCAGATAAAGATAACGAAGAGGTCTTTAAGTCAGATTTAAAGACTGAATCAAAAGTTAATTATCTTCCTCATTGGGAGCTTGGAAAAAAATATGATATAATTGATTTTGAATTGGGAAACAAAATTTCTGGAGCAGGATTTCCAGTATATAAGGATAAAGGAGCAAGATTGCAGCGGGGGTTAATTAATTATTTTCTTGATAAGAATATTTCAGCGGGCTATAAAGAAGTTCAAGTACCAATTTTAATTAATGAATCTTCAGGTTTTGGTACTGGTCAACTCCCAGATAAAGAAGGACAAATGTACCATGCAAATAAAGATAACCTTTACCTAATACCAACTGCTGAAGTTCCAATAACAAATATTTATCGTAATAGTTTGTTAGATTCCAAAGAACTTCCAATTGCTCTAACAGGTTACACCCCCTGTTTTAGAAGAGAAGCTGGCAGCTACGGATCACATGTAAGAGGATTAAATAGACTTCATCAATTTGATAAAGTTGAAATTGTAAGAATTGAGGAACCCAAAAATGCATTAAATGCTCTAGAGGATATGGTAAATCACATAAAATCTATTTTAAATGAATTAAAACTACCATATCGTATTTTGAGACTTTGCGCTGGAGACTTAGGTTTTTCCTCTGCTTTGACTTATGATTTTGAAATATATTCGATTGGACAAAGTAAGTGGCTTGAAGTAAGTTCTGTATCAACATTTGATAGTTTTCAAGCAGAACGTCTAAAATTGAGATATAGAAATTCTAAAGGAAAAAAAGATCTCTTACATACCTTAAATGGAAGCTCATTAGCACTTCCTAGAATTGTTGCAGGTATATTAGAAAATTTTCAAGACTCAAGTGGAATAAATCTTCCCAAAGTTTTAATTCCTTATACCGGATTCAAAAAAATCCAATAAACTGGCATTTGTAGTACTGAATTAAAAATCTTTTAATTGATTCTAAAGTAATCTTTAACTAAATATTCCAGAAAACTGATAAAAAGAAAAAGATTAGTTTTGGGCTAATGCCCTTTAATAAAGTATTATTTAATTGAGAAAAAAAATCAAAACAGTTCGTGCGAAAAAAAAGTTAGGCCAACATTTTTTAAAAGACATAAATATTGCAAAGTTAATTTCTGACACCTTGACTTTTGAAAACTATGATAAAGTCATTGAGATTGGACCTGGAATGGGAATATTAACCCAGTTTTTAATTTCTAAAACTGATGACTTAAATCTAATTGAAATTGACAAAGAGGCTGTAAAATATCTTGTAGAAAGATATCCCAATCTAAAAAGTAAAATTATTGAAGGAGATTTTTTAAAATTTGACTTAAATAAAGTTTTTGGAAACAAACAATTTGCTATTATTGGAAACTTCCCATACAATATTTCGACCCAAATTATATTTAAAACTCTAAAGCATAGAGATCAAATTCCATTTTTTTCTGGGATGTTCCAGAAAGAGGTAGCAGAAAGGATTTGTGAGTCTCCTGGATCAAAAAAATATGGGATTATTTCAGTTCTTACTCAATTATTTTACAAAACTGATTTACTTTTCGATGTATCTCCAAAAGTATTTAATCCTGTTCCAAAAGTTTATTCTGCAGTTATTCAGCTTGTAAGAAAAGATTGTACCATTTTAGAATGTAACGAGCAACTCCTATTTAGAATTGTTAAGTTAAGCTTTCAGCAACGTCGTAAAACTCTTCGCAATAGTTTAAAAAGTTTTATTATGTCTGAAAAGTTAAGAGAAGATAGTATCTTTGATAAACGTCCTGAGATGCTCTCAGGTTCTGACTTTGTCCAAATTACTAAATGGATTGACAATGGCAACATTTGAAATTAATGAAACTTTTTTAATTGAGATAAGAGACCTTGTTAAAAAGGAGGATAACATTCGTATTAAAAGAAAACTTGGACAAGCTCACTATGCAGATTTGGGAGAAATTATCCAAGCCGTCTCTCTTGATGAAGCAACATATTTAGTAAAAGTTTTAGGAAGCGATAAAACTGCGGATGCCCTAGCTGAGGTCAACCCTGATATTAGAGAAGGAATTTTGGAAAAACTTTCAGCAAAGGAAATTGCTAAAGAAGTTCTGGAACTTGATACCGACGATGCAGCAGATATTATCCTTGAACTTCCTGAGGAGAGACAAGAGAAAGTAATGTCTCAAATTACAGATGATGAACATGTAAGTGACATTCGCGATCTGCTTAAATACGAAGAAAATACCGCAGGTGCTTTAATGGCAAAAGAATTAGTTAAAGTAAATGAAAACTTAAGTGTTTTAAAATGTTTGAATGAAATGAGAGCTCAGGCAGGAAACGTTACAAGAGTTCATTCTATTTATGTTGTTGACGAAAAAAACTTACTCAAAGGAAGACTTTCCCTTAAAGATTTAATTACTGCAAATTCAAAAGCTAAAGTTAAAGATATATACATCCCAAAGGTAGATTATGTTACAGTTGATCAAGAATCTGATGAGGTTGCAAAAATTATGTCAAAATATGATTTGGAAGCAATTCCAGTTGTAAATAAGAAAAAAGAATTGTTGGGACGAATTACGATCGACGACATTGTCGACTTTATAAAAGAAGAGGCAGACAAAGACTATCAACTAGCAGCTGGTATTTCAGCTGACGTTGTAGCAGACGATAAAATATTAGATTTAGTTAAAGCAAGACTTCCTTGGCTTTTTCTTGGTCTATTAGGTGGTATAGGAAGTGTTTTTATTTTACAAGATTTTGAAGCAATAATGGAACAACCTATGTTGCGCAATTTATTTTTTTATACACCACTAATCGCCGCAATGGCTGGTAATGTTGGGGTTCAATCTTCTGCAATTATAGTACAAGGTATAGCTAATGATATAGTAAAGGGATCATTATTTAATATATTAGTTAAAGAAATTGGTCTCAGTCTGATAAATGGACTAGCTCTAGCTGGCGTTATCCTTATTTTTGGTCAATTTATAAATCAATCTTTTCTTGTCAGCACAACGATTGCTGGATCTATGGTATTAGTAATTTTAGTTGCTGCACTTGTAGGAACGTTCGTTCCAATAATTCTTAACAAACAAGGTATTGATCCTGCAATAGCTACTGGTCCATTCATAACTACCGCGAACGATATTTTTGGAATTTTTCTGTTTTTTTATTTTGCAAAAATAATTTTAGGGTTTTAATGAAGAAACCCAAGATTCTCCACGTTGACGAAAACCACCCTGTTCTTTTAGATGACTTAGAAAAACTGGGGTTTGAGAATGTTATATCATATGAAACTCCTCTAACTGAAATTATGAAGAGTATAGAACAATATCAGGGTATTGTGATACGAAGCCGCTTTACTATTGATAAACTAATTTTAAAAGCTGCAAAAAAACTTAAGTTTATTGCTCGGGTGGGATCAGGATTAGAAAATATAGATGTAAAATATGCTACTTCAAAGAAAATACATCTAATTAACTCACCTGAAGGAAATCGAAATGCTGTTGGAGAGCATGCCCTTGGCATGTTATTAAGTTTGATGAATAAGCTACACACCGGTCATCAAAAAATAGTAAACGGCTCTTGGATAAGAGAAGAACACAGAGGGTTCGAATTAGAAGGAAAAACACTAGCTATAATTGGTTATGGAAATACCGGAAAAAGTTTTGCAAAAAAATTAGCAGGCTTTAATAACCTAAAAATTCTTTGTTATGATATCAAGTCAAATCTAGGTGATGAAATAACATCTCAGGTTAGTCTTGAAGAAATAATTAATAAAGCTCAAATATTAAGTTTACATCTTCCACAAACACAAAAAACTATTGGATTTTTTGATAAATTATTTATAGAAAAAATGAAGAATCCATTTTGGCTTATAAATACCTCGAGGGGAAAAGTAGTTGTTACAGACGATTTAGTTGAAGGTTTAAAATCAAAAAAAATATTGGGTGCGGGATTAGATGTCCTAGAGTATGAATCTAATTCATTCAATTCACTGACAAATTCAAATAAGATCACCCCTTCTCTTGAATACTTAATTAAATCTGATAAAGTTTTGTTAAGCCCACATGTAGCTGGTTGGACTTACGAAAGCCATAAAAAATTAGCTTCAATAATAATTAGAAAAATTAAAGAATTAAGATTAACAAATTAAATAACGAATTGAGCTGTCTGTTCTGTTCTTTGTTCTAATAAAATTGGTTTTCCAATACTTTTAATAAAATCCAATGCTTCTTGATTATAGTGTCTAATTGTGAATAGATCAACTCCTTGATTAACTTCTACATTAAACCTAGCGCGTAGAATGAGTAATAACTCTTCTAATTTTCTATATTTATTACTAATACAAACTGAAAAACTGATCGCAGAGTTTTGGATAAGCTCGACTGGCATTTGATACTCATGCAATAGTCTAAAAATATAGCTAATATTTTCCTCAACTATAAATGAAAAGTTAATCGTTGAGAGTCGAAGCAAGACTTGATTTTTTTTTACAATGTAACAAGGCATAAAAGGATCTAAATTTTTACCCTTTGATATTACAGTTCCAACATTTTTTGGATTTTCAAAAGATTTTACATAAAGTGGTATTTCTTTTCTTTGCAGTGGTTGAAGGGTTTTGGGATGAATTACTGATGCTCCGTAAAAAGCAAGCTCTATTGCTTCCCTGTAAGATATTTGTTTTAATAATTTGGTTTCTTTAAACACCCTAGGATCAGCATTTAAAACCCCGGGAACATCTTTCCATATAGTTAGAGATGACGCATTTAAAGCATGAGCAAATATCGCAGCAGAATAATCTGAGCCCTCCCTACCCAGTGTAGTTGTAAAATTATTTGAATTACTTCCAATAAAACCTTGAGTTACAGCTACAGAACAGGTTTTTAGATTATTTAAAATATTTTTATTTGTTAACTCCCAATTTAAATTTGCAGCACGATAATAATCATCGGTTTTTATACACTCTCTAGAGTCAATCCAATGACATTCCAATCCAGAAAAGTTCATAAATGTATGCACTATTTTTGAAGATAAAAGTTCTCCAATACTTACAACTTGGTCATAAATAAAACTGTAATTTGGAGACTTATTTGACTTTAAAAATCCATTCAGTTCTTCAAAAAGTTGATGTATAATTCCTTCGATCTTAGAGCTTTCGTTTTTAAATAAATTTTTGGCAATTTCTATATGGTGTTGTTTAAGCTCAATTAATCCATCCAAATGATTAATTGATTCATTAAAATAATTATCTATAATTTTCTCAAGCGCATTAGTTGTTTTCCCCATTGCTGATACAACTACAAGTGTATTCTCAAAACCTACTTGTTTCAGAACTGAAACAAGATTTTTTACCCCTAAAGCATCTTTGACAGATGCTCCACCAAATTTAAAAACTTTCATTTTTCAATGATTTCCGATATTTTTCAAATATTTCTTCATTTCAGATTGGTGCATTTGAACTGTTCTCCATTCATCTAAAACTTTAGCCCCACTTTTTTTATAAAAGTTTTTTGCAGGACTATTCCAATCTAAAACATTCCATTCAATCCTTTTAACTCCAAAATTTAAAGCCATTTTAATGAAATTTGAATATAATAGAGTTCCTACGCCTTTTCCTCTATATTGTTCAGAAACAATCAAATCTTCAAGGTGAATAGTTGGCCCTTTCCATGTTGAATAGCGTGGATAATAAAAAGCCATTCCAATTACTTCTTTGTTTATTTCTGCAACAATACATTCAAATAATGGTTTGGCACCAAAACCATCATTTTCTATATCAGATGATCTAAGTTTGACACTTTTAGGCTCTTTTTCGAAAAGAGCAAGTTCTTTTATTAAATTTAATATCGCCGAACTATCTTTTTTTTCAGCCTTTCGAATAAGAACCTTCATTAAATTAAATTTTAAAATAAAAATATAATAAGATTAGCTTACAACATCGAACTGCAATAAATTTCACAATTTTTCTGTGGTTGTTATAAATTAATTAAATTCATTTAACCATTTGGAAGTAAATTCAATAAATTCTTTCGGATTTTCAGAATGAAGCCAATGACCTGCTCCAGAGATCGTAACCATTTCAGATTTAGGAAAGTATCCTCTAATCATTTCTACATCACTATCTAGTATATAATCAGAGTTCACACCTTTTAAAAAAAGACACGGTAATTCAGAATGGAAATTTGAATTTAATTCCTCTCCGATCATATGATTTGCTTTTTTAAGAACTTCAATATTAATTCTTAAACTAAGTTTTCCTTTCTCAATCCAGTAGAGATTTTTTAACAAAAACTGTCTTAAGTTGTTTTCTGGAATTACAGTTGACAATTTTTCATCTGCCTCAGCTCTAGAAGAAATTTTATTAAAATCTAAACATGACAAGCCATTTAAAATTTTTTGATGTTTGGGTTCGTATTTTTTAGGGGAAATATCGGCTACAATAAATGCTTTAAGTAAATGTGGATAATTACATGCAAGATCCATAGCAACTTTACCTCCCATAGAATGACCAAGAATAAATACTTTTTCAAGTTTATGATATTTGCAATAATTTAAAATATCCTCTGCCATAATTGAGTAGGAAAATTCATTGCTCCAAAAGCTTTTCCCATGATTTCTTTGGTCAATTAAGTGAGCCCTGTAACCTAATTTGGTTAGAACATTAGCGTATGTTTTCCAATTATCTCCCATACCAAGAAATCCGTGGAGTATTAATAGTTCACTTCCTTTGTCAGAAGTTATTTTACTATGGAGTATTTTCAATTTACTAGACATTCTAAATACTCAGGGATTACATTTTTAAATCCCAAATATAGACTCTCTGAAATAAGAGCATGCCCAATTGAAACCTCAAGTAAATCAGGAATGTTTTGGGCAAAGTATGCTAAATTTTTTATGTTTAAATCATGCCCAGCATTAACTCCAATACCTAATTCATTTGCCATTTCAGCTGCTAAAATATAAGGTGTTATTGCATTTTCCCTATCAAGATCATAAGCTTTAGCATATTTTTCAGTATATAACTCGATTCTGTCTGTACCAGTATCTAATGCTGCCTCAACGATAGAAATGTCTGGATCAATAAAAATCGAAGTACGAATACCTTCATTTTTTAGTTTATCAATTACACCCTTTAAAAATTTTCCGTGTTTTTTAATATCCCATCCAGCACTTGATGTAATTGCATCCACAGCATCTGGAACTAATGTTACTTGGGTTGGTTTAACTTCACATACTAAACTCAAAAATTTTGTTGTAGGATTACCTTCGATATTAAACTCTGTTTTGACCACTTTAGATAAATCTCTTGCATCTTCGTAACGGATGTGTCGTTGGTCAGGTCTTGGATGTATTGTGATACCCTGTGCTCCAAATGTTTGCATATCTTCGGCTACTTTGAGTAAATCTGGAACATTCCCGCCTCTCGAGTTTCTTAAAGTAGCCACCTTATTTATATTTACACTTAGAGAAGTCATTTCTTACTGCAAAAATATATCTAATGTTAGATTTAAAAAAATTAGTGTTAAATTAATTATTTAATCTCAAAATCACGGTTATTACGAGTTTTGTAACTTAGTAATTAGAATTATAAATATGAAAATTGCTATTTATAGCGCATTTTTTTCAACAAAGTCAATTGACTACATCAAAACCGTAATTGATTATCTCAAATCAAAGGGTCATAATTTTATTCTTTTTGAAAAAATAAAAAAACATTTGGGTGGCCTTGCGGACAGTTACAATTATTTCGAGGATAATAAATTGTTGGATAATAACGTTGATTTTTTATTTTCTATTGGTGGCGATGGGACCCTTCTAAGGTCTATATCCGTAATTAAGGACTCCAAAATCCCAATTTTAGGAATTAATGCCGGAAGACTTGGTTTTTTAACTACTATCAAGAAAAATACTTTACAAGAAGGACTTAACCAATTTTTTGAAAAAAAGTATGTGTTTGTCGAGAGATCTTTATTGGAAGTGCACACAAAATATAAATCTGAAGCGTTGAATGATTTTGTTTATGCATTAAATGAAGTTACAATTAATAGGAAAAATACTACCTCAATGCTAAGTATTGATACTATGTTAAATAATCAATACCTTACAACTTATTGGTCTGATGGATTAATAATTGCAACACCAACAGGTTCAACAGGTTATTCATTAAGTAGTGGTGGCCCAATTGTCACTCCATCATCTAAATGCATAGTAATTAATCCTATAGCCCCACATAACATTAATATGAGACCCCTAATTGTACCTGATGAAACAACTTTGAAAATATCTGTAAAAGGGAGAGGTAATAGTCATTTACTCTCACTAGATTCCAGGATATATACTATTGATAACGGTAACGACGTTCACATAAAGAAAGCAAGTTTTAATCTTTTGACCGTTCAATTACAGGGAACTTACTTTTTCAATACACTTAGGGAAAAACTTTTTTGGGGACAAGATACCCGAAACGTACAATAAATCTAGGCTTTTTAGGTTATTACTAAACATCAAATATTGTTTAGTAGTCTGAGAAAATGTACAAAAAATTCCATTTTTTTATACTTATCACTTTTTTTACGCCTAAAATCGAGGCTCAATTTCACGAAATTGGAATTTTCCTTGGAGGAAGCAACTATATTGGTGATGTTGGATCTCACAGATATTTGGATCCGAATGAGCTAGCTTATGGATTTCTTTACAGGTGGAATATTACTGACCGTTATTCCCTGAGAGGGGGTATTACACTCACTACTATAAGCGAAAATGAATTTAAAAATAATGACATTAATAGATTTAAAAGATCATATAAAATAAATAATTCCATTGAAGAAATAGTTGCTGGTTTTGAAATAAATTTTAAAGAATTTAATTTACATGACCCTGTCTTGAGTTTTACCCCATACGTTTTTTATGGTATAGGTTATTTTAGATACGACCAATTTTTTATTGAACCTGGTAATTCGTTATTATTAATTGAGCCTAAATATAACAACTATGGGAAAGATAGAAAAATTGCGATTCCAATAAGTGTTGGATTTAAATTTAACCCAAATCCATTTTTTGTCTTAGGCTTTGAGGTTGGGGCCAGGTACGCTTTAACTGATAATTTAGATGGTAGTAATCCAGAAAATCAATATGCAAACAATCTAAATTATAAATTCGGAAACTTAAATAATAATGATTGGTATATTTTTACAGGTTTAACAATTTCATTTACCTTTGGTGATCTCCCATGTTATTGCAAAGAATAGATGATTAAACCACCCGAACATATAGCCATTATCATGGACGGCAACGGCCGATGGGCAAAAAAACAAGGGAAAAAAAGGTTTGCTGGGCATATACGCGGTGCTGAAACAGTTAGTGAGATTGTTGAGGAAGTAGCGAGAAAAAAAATAAATTTTCTGACCCTTTTTGCATTTTCAGTTGAAAACTTGAGTCGGCCAAGAAAAGAGGTTAACTTATTAATGAAACTACTTGTTAGTTCTCTAAAAAAGGAGTTTAAACGCCTTAATGAAAATAAAATAAGACTATGTGCCGTTGGTGACCTAAAAACCTTACCAAACTCGGTTAAAAATGAGCTGATGTTTGTAATTGAAAAAACAAAAAAAAATAAACAGATGATTCTAACACTTGCACTTAATTATGGGGCAAAAGAAGAAATAATTGAAGCTGTTAAAACCATATCAAAGAAAGTTAAAAATAGTATAATTTCACCAGAAAAAGTTGACGAATCCACCATAATTAGCCATCTTTACACGAGAAACTTACCTCCAGTGGATTTATTAATCAGGACAAGTGGTGAAGAAAGAATTAGTAATTTCCTACTATGGCATATTGCCTATGCAGAATTGTATTTTACAAAAACTCTTTGGCCTGATTTTAAGAAAGAAGATCTAGAAGAAGCATTATCAAATTACAAAAAAAGAGAAAGAAGATTTGGAAAAACAAGCGAACAAATCAAATAATAAATTTTTACTATCGATTTGGTTCATCGGAATACTTTTTTTTGTGAAAAACTTCACTTACTCACAAACCAATGATTTTGTAAAAGGTAAGACATACAGACTTGATTCAATCAGTGTTAGTGGAATAAAAACTTTTAATGAGCAAACCGTAATTTCTTATAGCGGACTAACTGTTGGGGAAAAAATTAAAGTCCCAGGAGAAAAAGTTAGTGCAATGATTAATAAACTTTGGGCGCTAGAACTATTTAGTGACATTAATATTTTTGTAACTAAAATTAATAATAATAATATTTCTCTTGAATTAGAAATTGTTGAACTTCCAACATTAACTGAAGTTAAAATAAATGGTTTACAAAAGGGTAAAATTGATGCAATAATTAAAGATACAGATCTAGTTGAAGGGAAAAAACTTTCAGAAAGTTTTTTAACTAATACTCGAAACTACATCATAAATAAATATCAAAAAGAAGGATTTTTAGATACAAAAGTTTCATTAAATACTATAAAGGACACAGTTGGTACAAATTCTTATAAAATGGTTGTAAATATTGATAGAGGTTCAAAAATAAAAATTAAAGACATCAATTTTGTAGGAAATGATATTTTTAAACAAAATAAATTAAAATCTAAACTAAAAAATACTAAATCGAAAAACCCAATTCGTTTTTGGAAAAAGTCAAAATATATAGAAAATGATTTTAAAGAAGATCTTGTTAGATTAACCGACTTTTACAAAGAACAAGGATATAGAGATGCAAGGATTCTATCAGATACTTTAATCAGAAATATAAAAGAATCTAAATCCATTTCTCTGAATTTAGAAATTGAAGAGGGAAATAAATATTATTTTGGAGATATTAATTTTATAGGAAATGCTGTTTACTCTAATCAAGTTTTACAACAAATTTTGGGACTTAAAAAAGGTGATGTTTATAACGGAGTTTTGTTAAAAAAACGGATAGCTGATACAAGTAAACCTGATGGAAATGATATAACTAACTTGTACCAAAATAATGGATATCTATTTTCAAACATTAATGCAGTCGAAGTAAGTGCGATAAGGGATACTATTAACTTTGAAATTAGAATTACTGAGGGAAAATTGGCTAATTTTAATAAAATAGTGGTTAATGGAAATACAAGAACGAATGACCATGTAATCTACAGAGAACTCCGGACAAAACCGGGAGAATTGTATAGTAAAGATAAATTAGTTAGAACTGTAAGAGAAGTTGGACAATTAGGCTTTTTTGATGCTGAACAAATCAATCCACAAATGGAAAATGTAGATCCAAATTCAGGAACAATTGATGTTCGTTTTGATTTGGTTGAGTCAGGAGCAAGTCAAATAGAGCTTCAAGGAGGATATGGGCAAGGAGGATTTATTGGAACATTAGGTCTGTCATTTAACAATTTTTCGATGAGAAATATCTTGGACAAAACAAAATACAAACCTTTACCCATGGGAGATGGTCAAACACTAGCTTTAAGACTCCAAGCAAGCCAATTCTATAATACTTACAGTTTTAGTTTTTCTGAACCATGGCTGGGTGGTCAGCAACCAGTTCAATTTTCAACTTCACTACAGCATACTATTCAGTATAGATATGATTTTTTTACAGGACTAGCAGACAAATCCCAATCTTTTCAGATTAGCGGTGCAACAATTGGTTTAGCGAAAAGATTGAGAATTCCTGATGACTTCTTTCAACTTTCACAAGCTATTTCATTTCAATATTACAACCTAAAAAATTATTACACTGGTTTATTTACATTTGGTGATGGGCAAGCCAATAATCTTTCATATACAATTAACCTTACGAGAAATAACACAAGAGTTAACCCTATATTTCCAACCGGTGGATCCACTTTTAGTATAAGTGCAAAATTAACTCCGCCATATTCGCTATTTAGTAAAAAGGATTTTTCAAATTTGGGCATTTTAAGTGAATTCCAAGATGAAAGTGGCAATCCTGATCTAGCCAAAATAGATCAAGAAAAATTTAGATGGCTCGAATTTTATAAAATAAAATTTAATGGTACTTGGTATACGCCCATTTATGATAAATTAATTCTTAAAACACAAGCTGATTTTGGGTTTTTGGGTTCTTACAACCTTGCACGTGGAAATATTCCATTTGAACGATTTTTTTTGGGTGGTGATGGTATGATCAATTATGCTTTGGATGGTCGTGAAACAATCGCATTAAGAGGCTACCCTAACCAATCTCTGTCAAGTACGGATGGCTCCGTAATCTACAATAAATTTTCATTAGAACTTCGTTATCCAATTACTCTTAAACCAAGTGCCTCAATTTATGCTTTAACTTTTTTAGAAGCCGGAAATGGTTACAATAGTTTTAGAGAGTTTGATCCATTTAGATCTAAACGCTCTGCAGGTGCAGGAGTAAGAATATTTATGCCTGCTTTTGGTTTGCTAGGAATTGATTTTGGATATGGATTTGATAATGTAAACTCTAATTTGACTGCACCTAATGGATGGGAAACACACTTTGTTATTGGTCAGAGGTTTTAAATTGAAATTCAGATTACTAAAAAAACCATAATATAATACTTATTTGATCGTTATATAAAGGTGTTATGTTAAGAAAAAAGTTATATACTGGACTACTTCTATTTACAATCATCTCCGCATTCGCACAAAGAGGAACTAGAGTGGGGTATATGGATATGAATATAATTCTTGAAAATATTTCAGAATACAATAAAGCAAGTGGTTTACTTGACAAGAATATTGAAAAGTGGAAAAAAGAGATTGAATTAAAAAAAATTCAATTAAAACAATACGAAGAGCAGCTAAATATTGAAAGAATACTTCTTACCCCAGAGCTTATCAAAGATAGAGAAATTGAGATTCAAATTTTTGCTTCCGAAATTATTTCCCTACAAGAAAAACGTTTTGGACCAAAGGGCGATATGATAATTCAGAGATCAAAACTAATACAACCTGTTCAAGATCAAGTTCTATCAATTGTAAAACAAATTGCTGAAGAAAAAAAATATGATTTCATTTTTGACCGTTCTTCAAGTATAACCATGTTATATTCCGCAAAAAATTACGATATTAGTGATTTAGTAATTAAAAGAATTAACAGACAACAACGTATTCAGAATAGAAAGGATCAAATAGAAAAATTGAAATCAAAATCTAGCTCTTCAAATAAATAAAAACTCTATAATTATGAAACACTTTAGTACACTTATTTTTAGTTTATTCATCATTTCCATTCCTTTGAACATTACTGCTCAATCGAAAGTTGCCCATATTAATACTCAGCAATTAATAAGTGAAATGCCAGAAGTGATTGCAGCCCAGAATGAATTAAAAAAACTAGAAGATCAATACGCTAAAGAACTTGAAACATCTGCAAAAGAATTTCAAACAAAAGCCCAGAGTTATCAGGGAGATGCTGAAAATCAAACGGAGCTAATCAATCAGCAAAGACAAGTTGAATTACAGGAAATGCAGAAAAGAATTCAAGAATTCCGTGAAACAGCTGCACAAGAATTACAGAAACGTTCTTCAGAAATGATGCGACCACTTTATGAAAAAGCACGTACATCAATAGAAAAAGTAGCTGCTGCACAAGGTTTTGATTATGTCTTAGATTCAAGCCCTGGCGGGAGTGTAATAATGGCTACCGGTAAAGATCTAATGGCTGATGTAAAATCTGATTTAGGTTTCTAAGCAAGATCTGTTTTTATAAATAAACTTAAAGCCACTTATATTGTGGCTTTTATTTTTTATACCAACTTGAATAAAGAAGATAATTCTCAGCAATTCTCTCAACTTCGTCTTTCTGAAGGTTTCGATCTATCTCATTAATTTTTTTTGCAGGAATACCCGCAAAGATTGATCCTGGGGGAACTATAGTGTTTTGAGTCAATACAGCTCCTGCAGCAATTATACTATTACTATGAATCACACAATTATCCATTAAAATACTTCCCATACCAATAAGTACATTGTCATGTAATTTACATCCATGAATAATAGCATTGTGACCAATTGATATGTTATCTCCAATATTAGTAGATGCTTTTTTATATGTGCCGTGAATTATAGCACCATCTTGGATGTTAACTTTATTTCCAATACGAATAGAGTTGACATCACCTCTAATAACAGCTTGGAACCACACCGATGCTTTGTCGCCAATAATTACATCCCCAATAATTGTGCAGTTTTCAGCAAAATAACAATCTTTCCCAAATGAAGGCTTGTAACCCCTTACAGATTTTATAAACACACTATTTATTTACTGCAAAATACAAAAAGATTATTTTCAAATTAAACGTAAACTTTTTCAAATTTTTCTTATCATTAATTACTTTTACAATACTTAAATTTAAGCTTTGAAGAAATACAAAATAATCCCAAAAATAAAGAAAGGAGAGGATAAGGCTCAATTTTTATTTAATCATAAAGTTGGGTATAAGAATTCTCAGATTTATAAGAATGTTGATGATGCCAAAGGCGCTCCTTTGATTCAACAGCTATTTTTTCTACCTTTCGTTAAATCTGTAACGCTTGAAGAAAAGAAGCTAATTGTTGAACGCTTCAATATTTTAGAATGGGATGAAGTTGCTGATGAAGTATGTGAACAATTGGAAAATTATTTAAATAATGGAGGTTCAATAACTGAAAAAATTCCAACCACCATATATGCAGAAAGTACACCTAACCCATCTGTAATGAAATTTGTTGCTAATAAATCTTTAGTGCCTGAAAGTTTTGAGTTTAAGAATATTGATGAGGCTAAGGTATCTCCTCTTGCTCAAAAATTATTTCATTTCCCATTTATCAAAGAAATCTTTATCAATTCAAACTATATATCAATTACTAAATATGAAATTAATACATGGGATGAAGTTGTAATGGAAATTAGAGAGTTTGTCCGTTCTTATTTAGAGGAAGGGAATACTGTTATTGAAGAATCGATAGAACTTAAAAAAGATTACAAAAATGCATCAGATTTTGAAAATCTAAATAAGTTGGAAAAGCAAATTGTTTCAATTCTAAAAGAATATATTCAACCAGCTGTTGCCTCTGACGGGGGAAACATCGAGTTCGATTCTTATGATTCTAATAAAAAATCCGTACGAGTTATTCTTCAAGGTGCATGCAGTGGCTGTCCATCATCAACATTAACACTGAAAAATGGTATCGAAACAATGCTCAAAGAAATGATACCAGGTAAAATAGAAAATGTAATAGCATTGAACGGCTAACATTTTATTTCCTAATATCCTGTGTCTGAAAGTCCTTTAGGTAAAAGGGCTCAAAAAATTCTAAGTTTTCATAGCTCCCTTTTTTATAAAGATCCCAGGAAAGCTCACACATGTCTTTAGCAGATGGAAAGTGCTCTGGATTAAAGTCAGCATTAATTTTTGGTTTAAGGGTTTTAAATTTCGATGACCCACTTCCAATTACTAAGCATGATCCGTTTTCAACCTTATCAAAAAAACTGTTATCTGAAAGCACAACAGCATTTGTTTTCTGAATATACCTTTTTTTAGCATCAAATATTGCTGAAAAAACTTCCATCCTTCGGGCATCTAAAAGAGGAATTAAATAATTGTATTCATTTTTATTAAAAAAAGGGGCTGCCATAATTTCAAGAGTATTTATACCAATAAGTGGTAAGTTTTGTGCAAAGCAAATTCCTTTAGCAGCAGCAACACCAATTCTTAGCCCAGTAAATGAACCCGGGCCTTTACTTACTGCTACTGCATTAAGATCGTTTTTTCTTATTTTTGTTTTTTCAAATATGTCTTTTATAAAAACATGGAGTTTTTCACCATGTAAAAATTCGTTTGCTAATAATTGTTTACCAGCAATATATTCTCCTTTGTATGCAATTGAAACTGAACATTGCAATGTTGATGTTTCTATATGTAGTATATAAGACATAAACCGTTAAAATGTACCCAAGGAACTACCCCCGTCAGCCCTAATAACTCCACCATTAGAAGCTGAAGAATGATCACTGCAAAGATAAGCTATTGTAGCTGCTACTTCATTTGTTGAAGCAAACCTTTTTATTAATGAGGTTTTTCTTTCATCTTTAAAAAAATTCCTTTCAACTTGATTTTTAGTTACATTTTCTAATTCAGATTTAGTTTCTAAATAGTTTTTTGCTCCCTCACTTAAAGTAGATCCTGGAACAACTACATTTGAAGTTACATTTGACCCTTTCGAAAGTTGAGCTATACCCCTTGAAATAGAATGCAAAGCTGCTTTTGTAGCACTATATGAAATTAAATCTGTAGGAGCTAAATAAGCACATTCGCTTGAAATAAATATAACTCTTCCCCAATTTCTAGCGATCATACCTTTTAAAAAATGCTTAGTTAAAGAAACTCCACTCATAACATTTACTTGGAATTGGTCGTGCCAAGTTTTTTTTGTAGTGTCAAAAAAAGATGTTGAAGAATATATCCCTACATTATTTATCAGGACATCAACATCTTTTAGAGAACTTAAAAGATTGTTTACTTGTCCTTGTTCGAGAAAATCAGCTACTATACCCTTTATTTGTGATCCGTTAATTTCATTTTTTAAATATTCTACTGCTTTCTTAACAGTCTTTTCACTTCTACCATTTATATAAACATTCATACCTTCATTCAATAGAATTCTCGCAGTCTCTAAACCAATTCCAGAAGTTGAGCCTGAAATAAAGACTTTTTTACCTTTTAATTTAAAATCCATCTTGAATTATATCCATGAGGTTATCCCCAAAAGTTTTTCTCCTAATAAGGATAATTTTGCCGTTTCATACTTTTTTTGCTCCCAATTTCTTGGGTCTCCAGGAAATGCATATCCTTCTGGTGCTATTCTATTTTTCCAAGAGTTGATCCTCCACTGCTTAAGAAGTTTGTTATCTTCTTCTGCAGGCATCATTGATATGTATTGGGCAATACGGACTTTATCTTTTGAGAGATTAGGACGTATTCCGTGCGGTAGAAGACTATTAAAAATGAGTAAATCCCCTGCTTCCATTGCTACTTTTTCAATATATTTTTCAATACCTGAAATATCAGGCTTAAAGCGATTTCTATCCTCTGGTTGTCCTAATTTCCACAAATCATAGTTTTGAAATAACCATGGTAAACACTGAAATCCTCCCATATTTATATCTGTTTGATCTGACAATGCGATTACACCTTGAACATTTTGAGGCTTAGTTTCTGGATCATAATCCCAATGAATGAATCCTTTGTACTCAAACCCCTTCTTAATTGGAAAATTTAAATTTGCTCTGTCAATTGTAACCCACAGCTTTTCCGTTCCCCAGATATCGACAAAAGCATCATAAACTTTCTGAGTCTGGCGATTATCCCACAAATACTGATTATTATATACCTCAACCATACCTGTTCCTGCAAGCTCTTTCATTTGCATTTCAGCTCTGGGTGGCCTATACCAAGTGGAAACATCTTTTGGATTTTTCTCTTCGAATTCCCATAAGAAAGTCGCTGTGGCTTCAGCTTGTTTTTTTGGTATTGCTTTTTTAATAACTATGTATCCTTTTTGAACCCAAAAAGACCATTGTTTTTCAGTCAAAACTCTTAGAGGAATTCTATTTTGACGATCGTTAAGCTTTTTTGAACTACTTTTTGCAGTAGACGGATTACCTGGGGTTTCTTTATGTTCGCTAGCGTATTTATTCACGGATTAGTTAATTTATTATAAATAAATTTAATGAATTTGATCATAAAGGAAGTTTAAATAAATGAAATAAGAAAATTTACAACTAGACAGATATCTCAATTCCAAAATAAAATTCTAATACTTTTAACTTGAAGATATAGTCATATTTAGCTCTAATATTATCAGACGAAGCAATTTCATATCGTTGTTTAATTTGTATAAAATCAAATGAATTTAAAACGCCCGCTTCAAATTGTTTTTCTGCCATTAGATATGCTTCTTTTCTAGCTTTAAGTGTCTTTTCAGATGCCTGATAAAACTTGTAAGCCCCTTCTGCGTTATTATAGGCTTGATTTACCGTGTTTTCTAAATCTAACTTAGTTTGTTCGAATTGAACTTCTGATCTTTTTAGATTCAGTTTTCTTCTTTTAATATTATTCCTTAATGAAAGCCCATTAAATAGTGGGATGCTTAAGTTAAGTCCGTAGCTATGCCCATCATTTTGACGAAACTGATCAGTAAAAGATAAAGGCCCTGTTAACTCTCTCTCCGGAAACTCTGATATCACAAGTGAACCATTTTCTTTTACAACTCCAATTGGGGTTTCAATTAGATTTCCCGTTTCTATAAATCGGTCACTATAAGATATACGTGTATTGTAATTATAAAATGCTGAAATTGTAGGTAATAATGCACCTTTTGCTAAATCAATATCTTTTTTTGCTATATCAATATTGGTTGCTGCTACTTTTATATCATTTCTTAAGGTCAAAGATTTTTCAAAAATTTTTTTAGGTTTTTCTAGGAGAATCTGTGAAAGAGGGATAGAATAATCTACATCTGCAATATCAAAATTTTCATAATCTGTAATTAAAAGTGACTGAGCTAGACTAATTAATGAGAGTCGTGTAGCATTTTCCGACTGAACCAAAGCCTGTTCTTGTGAAGCCAGATTAGCTTCAATTTCATAAATTTCTGCTTGAGTTTGAACTCCTGCAGCAATTCTAAGTTGGGTTCTTTCTAATTCCTGTTTTGCCAATTCGAGTTGATAACGCTGAACTTCTTCCAACTCTTTGTTAAACATTACTTGTAGATACGAGTTTGCAACAAAAAGACTCACATCATCTTTCATGTCCTCAAGTTGATATTGTCTTGATATGATGTTTAGATTAGCCCTTGCTAATTGATTTATATTTTGTTTACCATTAAATAGTGTAACTCCTAAATTTCCTCCAAAAGCAGAAAATTGAGTTGTCAAGTTCTCAATAAGACCGTTTGTAATATTTTGACTTAATCCATTGTTCCAGATATGTTGGGATTGAGCATTTATATTTGGCAGAAAACTACCAATAGCATCTAACCTATCAATATCAGCTCCATCTAAATCAAATTCAGATTGTTGTATACTTATATTCTTTTCAAGCGCTATTGATACACATTCTTCTAATGTGTAGGTTTTTAATTGTGCAAAAAGAAATTGAAAGTTTAGAAATATCAAAATGCTGAAAATATTTTTCATGATAATATTGATTTTAATTTGATTAGTTTTTATTCCTACTTAAAACTATTTTGATTAGCATCTTTCTTTAAAGGTTCCGTTTTATTCCAAACTTTAATTTTATCGTCTTCACTAATTCCATTGATAATTTCAACATTTACTCCATCAGAAATACCAATTTCGATATCCTTTCTTTCAAACTTTTGATCACCAACTTCTATTTCCACGTAAGGCTCTTCTGTTTTTGAATCAAATTGCAATAATGACTCTGATATAGCCATGACGCTATCCTTTCGTTCTAGAACTAAAGAAGCATTAGCACTATATCCCGCACGGACGAAAATTGAGTCATTCAGAAATAAATCTGCTTCTATTTTAAATTGTACTGCTCCCTGTTCTTCATTACCTTTTGGAGCAATAAATTTTAATTTAGCTTTTAGAGATTTGTCTTCGACCGCACCTAGATTCACCTCAAGTGGCATTCCAATTACTAATTTTCCAACCTCCGCTTCGTCAACTTTTCCCTCAAAAATCATTTTGTTTAAATCTGCAATAGTTGCGACAGTAG
>CAJWUI010000012.1 GCA_913047695.1 uncultured Bacteroidota bacterium | reverse complement strand
CGCGACCCTCACCTTGGCAAGGTGATGCTCTACCCCTGAGCTACTTTCGCATTTTGGTGTGTAAATGTAAAATAATTTTATTCTTTTCTAAATATTAAGATACTTTTTAAACCAAATAATCGAATTTAATTTTAAATTGTTTATCAAATAAATTAAAAGGATACATGTTAATTTTTAGATCAATTCTAATTTTTATTTTATTTTTTTTTTCAAATAATCTATTTGCGCAAAATATTGATAAACCCTTAAACTTTATTGTAATATTTGCTGATGATCTAGGTTATGGTGATTTAAGTTCATTTGGGAATCCAACAATAAATACACCCAATCTAGATAAAATGGTATCTGAGGGTCAAAAGTGGACACAATTCTACGCTGGATCGAGCGTGTGTACTCCAAGTAGAGCTGCACTTCTTACTGGGCGATTGGCTATAAGAAGTGGAATGACAAGTAGTAAAGCAAGGGTTTTGTTTCCAGACTCAAAGAATGGTCTTCCAGATTATGAAATCACAATAGCAGAACAATTAAAAAAAGTTAAATACAGGACTGCCTGTATTGGAAAATGGCATTTGGGTCATAAAAAAGAACATTTACCCCTTAAGCATGGGTTTAATTATTATTATGGTATTCCATATTCAAATGATATGGATGTACCGAAAGATATAATGAGAAAAAAAGGTGGCTACTACAATTTTATGAGTAACCCTGAAAATTATATTATTGAAAACTTTCAAGTGCCTTTAATTCAAAATGAAAAAGTGATTGAACGACCTGCCAACCAAAATAATATTACTCGCCGCTATTCTGAAGAGACAATTAAATTTATTAAAGAAAACAGTGACAAATCTTTTTTTATATATCTAGCACATAATTTACCACATATTCCACTTTTTGCATCAAAAGAAGCCTTAGGTAAAAGTTCCAGAGGGCTCTACGGGGATGTAATTGAAGAAATCGATTATGGAATTGGTGAAATATTAAAAACTTTAAAAAATGAGGGGCTTGATAAAAACACACTAGTTGTTTTTACATCCGATAATGGACCATGGACCGCATATAAGGATAATGGGGGTAGTGCTGGTCCTCTACGCGCTGGAAAAGGGACAACCTGGGAAGGTGGAATGAGAGTACCAACAATATTCTGGCTGCCCGGAATAATTTCACCTGGAATTATAAACCAAATTGGCTCAACAATGGACTTATTGACAACATTTAGTAAGATTGCCGGGGTTCCTATTCCCGAAGATCGCCAATTAGATAGTTATGATTTAGGACCAAGACTTTTTGAAAATAACCCGACTTCTAGGAACCACATTTTTTATTACAGAGGAAATGAATTATATGCTGTCAGACTTGATGAATATAAAGCCCATTATATAACTGAAGGTGAATATGGTCTCTATGGAGGAAAAAAAATTCATAATCCACCTTTACTCTATAACTTAAACAAAGATGCTTCCGAGAAATATGATATTTCAAAAGAATATCCAGATGTAATTAAAAAAATTAATCGAATAGTTACAGAACACAAACAAAAAATGATAATTGGAAAAGATCTTTTAATTGAAAGAGGTGATTGAGCCTACCTCTATTTTTTTGACAATTTTCTTTTAATTTGACTCAATTGCATTAATGCCTCTACAGGAGTCAAATTATCAATGTCTATTTTATAAATCTCTTCTCTAATCTCCTCAAGTAATGGGTCATCTAAATTGAAAAAAGTCAATTGTAAGTCTGTATTTTCTTTTATTTTCCCATTTTTATTTTCTAAAGAGTGTAATTTTTCGAGAACTTTGAGTTTTGCTTTAGCAACTGTTAGAACATGTTTTGGCATACCTGCCATTTTTGCTACATGAATTCCAAAACTGTGAGCACTACCTCCTGGAATAAGCTTCCTTAAAAATAAAACATCTTCTTTCGTCTCTTTTATTGAAACATTAAAATTTTTAATCCTTTCAAAAGATTGAGCCATATCGTTTAATTCATGATAATGAGTAGCAAATAAAACTTTTGGTCTAAAAGGATGTTCATGAAGATATTCAGCAATAGCCCAAGCAATCGAAATTCCGTCATATGTGCTTGTACCCCTGCCTATCTCATCCAAAAGAACTAAGCTGTCTTTTGAAATGTTATTTAGAATAGATGATGTTTCATTCATTTCAACCATAAATGTGGACGCTCCCATAGAGATATTATCACTTGCCCCAACTCTGGTAAAAATTCTATCTACAATACCTAAAGTAGCCTTAGTTGCAGGAACAAAACTTCCAATTTGTGCAAGCAATGATATTAAAGCTGTTTGTCGAAGAAGAGCTGATTTACCAGACATGTTAGGGCCTGTTATCATCATTATTTGTTGATTTTCGCGATCTAGCTTTAGATCGTTTGATATATAGGGTGTTCCTATTGGAAGTTGTTTTTCAATTACAGGATGACGCCCCCCTTTTACGTCTATGGCGGTGTGATCAACCATATTCGGCTTAGAATAATTATTCTTTTTAGCTGTTTTTGCAAAATTGCTAAGAACATCGCAAAGTGCTATTGCTGACGCATTTTCTTTAATAATTTCTAATTCGCCTTGTAAAAGTTTTAATAAGTCTAAAAAAAGATTTTGTTCCAATAATAGAATACGCTCACCAGCATTCAAAATTTCTGATTCAAAAATTTTAAGTTCCTCTGTAATGTAACGCTCAGCATTAACCAAAGTTTGTTTTCTGACCCATTCATTTGGAACCTTGTCCTTATGAGTATTTCTAACTTCAATATAATATCCAAAAACATTGTTGAATGCTATTTTGAGAGATGGAATTTGAGTACGATCTGTTTCCCTTTCAAGCATGTCGTTTAAATGAGATTGAGACTTGTTTTTTAAACTTCTCAAAGAGTCTAATTGTTCAGAAAAACCATCTGCAATTACATTACCCTTTGATACTAAAACTGGTGCATCAGGATGAAGTCTTGATTTAAGTGAAGCTATTAGATTATCCAAACTAGGTAAATTTTGAAACTTTTTTTGCAAAATTTTTGTTTTTCCTTCTTTTATTTTAATTTTTATTTTTTCAACTATTTCTAGCGAATTTGATAGTTGATTTAGTGCGCGTGGGGAAATCTTTTCGGTTGCTATTTTTGAAATTACTCTTTCAATATCAATTATTTGTTTAAGCGAGGTGTAAACATATTCTAAATCAATTTCGTTACCTAAAAACTCTTCAACAATATTTTGTCTTAGCTCAATCAGATTTAATTCTTTTAATGGAAATGTAATCCACTTTCTCAACAATCGAGCTCCCATAGCAGTTTCGGTATTGTCTATTACATCTATTAGGGAAGCTCCTTCAAGATGATTGGGAGAAAAAAGTTCTAAGTTTTTTTGTGTAAATTTATCTAAATGAACATAATTACCTTTATTAATCGGAGTGATTCGATTAATGTGTTTTAATTTATCATTCTGAGTTTCTGATAGATAATGCATTACAGCACCAGCAGCACTTATTCCTTCGTTATCCTTTTCAATACCAAATCCTTCGAGGGAAGTTGTTTGAAAATGTGATGTTAACTTTTGTCTTGCAGTACTTGTCTCAAAAGCCCAATCTTCCATATAAAAACATGGATATTGTAAACCGAATTGCTCATTAAAAAATTTTTTCATAGGCTTTGGAACTAATACTTCACTTGGAATATAATTCTGAAGTAATTGCTCAATTTCATTTTTATTTCCATCAGTAACCAAAAAATCTCCCGTTGAAATATCTAAAAATGATATACCAAATTTTTTATCAAAATAAACTGCGGCTAGATAGTTGTTTTTCTTTTGGTCCAAAACATCTTCGTTAATTAATACCCCAGGAGTAACTAATTCAGTAACTCCTCTTTTAACAATTTTTTTAGTTAGTTTAGGATTTTCAAGTTGATCACATATTGCCACACGACAGCCCTCTTTTACGAGTTTTGGTAAATAACTATTTATTGAATGATGAGGAAATCCAGCCAGTTCAGTTTCACTAGAACTCCCTGCACCTCTCTTAGTTAAAATTATACCAAGTATTTTAGATGCCTTTATAGCGTCGTCACCAAAAGTCTCATAAAAATCTCCCACACGAAACAATAATAGTGCATCAGGATACTTTGATTTTATCCTGTTATACTGTTTCATAAGCGGAGTTTCTTTTACTTCCTTTGCCACAAAAATTTTGTTAAAATTTATACTTGAAATTTATAATTTTTTCCAAAAACGGAAGCTTAAAATAAGAACATAAAACTTAGACTGTGTATTTTTGTTAATAATACCATTTATGCGTAAACTAAAAAATGAAGAACTAGTTCGAAAATCTATAAAAGATTTTAAAACCTCAGAAAAAGCTCCATTAATTTTAATTTTAGACAACGTAAGAAGTTTAAACAATATTGGATCAATATTTCGTATTTCTGATGCCTTTCTAATTGAAAAAATTATACTCTGCGGTATTACTGCTTGCCCTCCGCATAAAGACATCCATAAAACTGCTTTGGGTTCTACTGAAAGTGTATCATGGGAATACTGTAGTTCTACAATTCAGGCTGTTAAAAAACTTACTAGTGAAGGTAAATCAGTTTGGGCAGTTGAACAAACCGAAAATGCAACACAACTACAGAATTTCAAACCAATTCCTAAAAAATCGTATTGCTTTGTTTTGGGTAACGAAGTTAAAGGAGTTGATCAACAAGTTGTTGATTATTGCAATAAAGCTATAGAAATTCCTCAATTTGGAACCAAACATTCACTAAATATAAGTGTAGCAGCCGGGATTATTATTTGGGATTTTTTTATCAAAATGAGGCCCTAAAGATTGCTCTTAAAAATTTTTCAAACTCAAATTCATTTTTATTAAAATCTATATTATCTAATGAATATTCTAAAATTGGAAACTCAAAATTGTTTATAATTAAGTGATAGCCTTTCTCTAATTTCTGAAGATAAGTAAGCTTTATTTCCCTTTCGAAAGATCTGCCTCTTTTTTTGATTTGCTGCTCTAACTCTCTAAAATTTTTAGTAAGGAAAATTACCAAACTAGGAATTTTAATCTTATCCACCTTATGGTCAAAATCTTTTTTAAAAGTATTGTAATCATTTTTTTTAAGATTTTGTTTAGCAAAAACAAGACATTTAAAAAAGCAAAAATCTGCAACAACTTTGTCGTTATTTTGTTGCCAAAAAATTTTATCATTTTCAAAACGATTATTTAAAAAAAATGATTCTGTTCTTAATGCATGCTTGATTGGATCTTTGTAAAAATTTTCTAAATGTGGGTTCGAACTATAATCCTCTGAATAAAATTTAACCTTGTAATTTTTTGATATCATTTTAGCCAAAGTTGTCTTTCCTACCCCTATATTTCCCTCAATTGATATAAAGGGAAATGATTTGAAAATTGGTGGTAGACGTAAATCAAAATTTGTTTGAACAATTTTTATTTTATCTAGTTGATGATAATTTAATTCAGAAATGGTTTTATGTAAAACTGGATGTTTAAATTTTGGAGCTAAATCTAATAAAGGTTTTAAAACAAAATTTCTTAAATGTAATTTAGGGTGAGGAATTTTTAAATTTTTTGAATAAATAATTTCATTGTTATAAAAAAGTAAATCTAAATCTATAGTTCTATCCTGGTATCCTTTTTCTGAATATCTTTTTCTACCCAATTTATCCTCCACATTTAAAAGTATTTTTAATATGGCGTTTGGTTTTAAAGAAGTTTTTAAAATAGCACATGCATTATAAAAAGGGGTGCTATCGAAACCCCAAGAGGGTGTTTCGTAGACATTTGATAATTCTCTTATCGTTACAGGGTGTTCCTCAATTAAAGCCAGTGCTTTGTATATAAAACCAATCCTATTTCCGATGTTACTACCTAATGAAATTATAATAGGTTCTAACATTAATAAAGTCTAATACTTACAAAGCTACAAAACCCTATATTTGCACCACCAATTATTACAAAATGAATTTTATAAAAACTTTTTTTGCGTCAGTTTTAGGTTCACTTGCCGCTTTTGGTTTGTTATTAGCTTTTGTATTGATTATAGTTTCAGGTTTTGCAAGCCTTGTTAATACTAACGGACCAATAAAAACAATTAGTCCAAATAGTATATTGGAATTGGATATGAGGACTCCTATTGTAGAACGTGCTCCTAGAAATAATCAAATTCAAAATATTTTAGGATTAAGTGAAAAAGTTATTGGATTACAGGATATAATTTCAGCAATTAAAATTGCTGGTAATGATCCAAAGATAAAAGGTATAAGTCTTCGTTCTGATTATACAACATCCGGCTGGTCTCAGACAAACAGCATAAGAAAATCCTTAAAGGCCTTTAAAGAAAAAGGGAAATTTATTTATGCTTATGGTGATTTTTTTACTCAAAAAGGCTACTTTCTTTCTTCTATTGCTGATTCAACTTTTATAAACCCTGTTGGCTCACTAGAACTTAAAGGACTTGCTTCTGAAGTATTGTATTTCAAAGATTTTCAAGACAAATATGGTTTTAAAATGGAGGTAGTTCGCCACGGTAAATATAAAAGTGCTGTAGAACCATTCCTTCAAAACGAAATGAGTTTAGAAAACAAATATCAAATAACCACCCTTCTAAAAGACATATGGTCAATTTTAAGAGAGGATATTTCTTTCTCTAGAAATCTTTCTGAAGATAACCTTGATAAACTCATAGAAACAAATAAAATTTCTATGCCTGAAGAGGCACTAAAATCAAAGCTTATTGACGGTATTATTTACGAAGATGTTTTCAAACAAAAAATTAAAGTCCGTCTTGGGCTAGAAGAAAAACAGAGTATCAATAAATTAAAAATTAACGAGGTAAATTCTATCAAAAGCAACTACAATTATGACGTCAAAGATAGAATTGCTATTCTTTTTGCTAAGGGACCTATTTTATATGGTGAAGGAACTGAGTCAATAATTGCTCAAGAAGTTTTTGTTGAAACTTTAGAAGAATTAGCTCAAGATGACTGGATTAAAGCAGTTGTAATTAGGATTGATTCTCCTGGAGGGAGTGCTTTAGTATCAGAATTAATATGGAGGTCTACTGTTAAATTAAAAGAACAAAAACCTGTAATAGTATCTATTGGAGATATTGCCGCATCTGGAGGATATTATATAGCAACCGCCGCAGATTATATTTTTGTGGATCCTATGAGTGTTACAGGTTCAATAGGGGTTTTTGCTACATTACCAAATGCAAAAGGTTTGTTAGATAAAGTTGGAATTCGTGCTCAGTCAGTTCAAACTCATTCTAACGCACTTGGTTACAGTACATATCAACCCATAACAAAAACTTTCAAAAAACAACTAAAAAACGGGATTGAAAAAACCTATAATATCTTCAAAGAGAGAGTAATAAACGGACGCTCTCTAGATCCCAATATCGTAGAAGAACTGGCTCAAGGTAAAGTATGGAGTGGAAAAAGAGCACTAGATCTAGGGCTAGTTGATGAAATAGGAGACTTGGAAAATGCCATAAATTTCGCTGCAAAAAAAGTAGACTTAAAAAAATTCAATGTCATAGAATTCCCAAAGTTTGAAGAAAGTTTAGAGAATATGCTTTTAGGACTCTCAATTCAAAGTGAGAGTAATGATTTTTTAGAAAATTTATCTATAAAACAGTTATTACTTAATTTGAGAAAGTTGGAAACTAAGATTGATCCACAATACATTCAAACTCTTTTACCTTTTGAAATTATTATTCGTTAGATGAACAAAAAAAAAGAAGAGCTCGCAAAGGTAATTTACTTTTTACTTTCAGGCCTTTTTATAACCTCTTTGGTTGTATCTAATTTGATTTTCCAAAAGTTCTTCTATTGGTATCCGGCAGACTTGAATATATTAGGGAATAAACTTTTTGAGCTTTCTGTTGGGATACTCCCCTATCCAATTACCTTCCTCATTACCGATCTAATTTCAGAGATTTACGGTAAGAAAAGAGCAAACCAAGTAGTTATTATTGGAATTTTTGCTTCTTTTTTCTCAATGGGAATATTATTAATTGCAAATGCAGTACCAGCAATCGAAAATTCACCAATTGATGATGATACTTTCAATCAAGTTTTTGCCTTTTCACCCATAGCGGTTTTGGCATCAATGATAGCCTATTTAATTGCCCAATTTGTGGATATTCATATTTACCATTTTTGGAAAAAGCTAACAAATGGAAAAATGCTTTGGTTAAGAAATAATTTTTCAACCTTTAGTTCTCAATTTATAGATACTTTCTTAGTTGTTGGCCTATTATGTGTTTTTGGTGTTTTACAATGGAAACTATTTTGGGGACTTGTCATGTCAGGATTCTTGTTTAAAATTATAGTTGCTGCATTAGACACTCCATTACTTTATCTTTTTGTAGGAATTTTCAGAAAAACCTTCACCCTAAAACCTACAGATGAACTTGAAATATAGTTATGAAAAAGGAACTAGATGAAATTAGATTAAATAAATACCTAAGTGAAATCGGTCATTGTTCTAGAAGAGTTGCTGATAAATTGATAAATGAGGGTAGAATTAAAGTTAATGGGAGTACTGCTGTTTTAGGCCAAAAAATTAGGGCAGGTGACACGGTTGATGTTAATGGTTTGTTAGTTGAAAATAATATGGAAAAGCATGTTTATATAGCATTTAATAAGCCAGCAGGAATTGTTTGTACAACTGACACCCAGGTTGAAAAAGATAATATTATTGATTACATAAATTACCCAACTCGGATTTATCCAATTGGTCGTTTAGATAAAATGAGTGAGGGATTAATTTTACTAACTAATGATGGTGATATAGTAAACAAAATTTTAAGAGCTCGTAATAATCACGAAAAAGAATATATTGTTACAGTTAATAGGCCAGTAAACTTTGAGTTTATCAATAATATGAAAAAGGGAGTTCCTATTTTGAACACAATAACAAAAAAATGTGAAGTAGAACAAATTCATAAAAATCAGTTCAGAATAATTTTAACTCAAGGTTTAAATCGACAGATAAGAAGAATGTGTGAATATTTTGGCTATAAAGTGATTAAGTTAAAGCGGATTAGAATTATGAATATAAAGCTTAATACAAAAGTTGGTAGGTATAGAGACCTGACAAAAAAAGAAAAAAAAGTGTTATTTGAAATGACTATTAATTCTAAAAAAGCAGTCTAAGCAATAAAACTAAGTTTAACTCTTTGGCCTTCATTCGACCGAACATTAAAAACGGTTTGATCTTCAAAAAGCATATATTGAGCCTTTATGCCTATTAACTTTCCCTTATAAACAGGGCTCTTTAATAGGTTCAAACTACTAACTTTAGAAGGGTAATATTGTACTGGGAAAAAAATCTTTTCTAAACTCTGCATGGTTCGTTTATAAGGTTCTAATTCTTTGGGCAAGCATTCTATCGATTTTTTAAAAGCTTCTTCCCATTTAACAGGTGTAATTTCATTTTGCAACATTTTTCTCCAATTTGTTTTGTCAGAAAAATATTCTTTTAAAGCAACCTCTCCAATGCCAGCAAGGTATCTGTTGGGAACTTCAATTATAGTCATAGCTTCGTGAGCTCCCTGATCTATCCAACGTGTAGGTATCTGTGTTTTTCTTGTTACACCAACTTTTAGATGACTACTTAATGCAAGATAAATAATATGGGGCTGTAATTGGATTTTTTTTTCGTACTCCAAATCTCTATCTGCTTGATTTAAATGTGCTTTACTAAGTTCAGGACGCATAACCCAATCTCCTGCAGCTGGATTTTCATAAAAGCAAGATTTACAAAAACCCTGTCTAAATATTTCAAATTCTTTTGAACACGATAAGCATTCAGACCCTATATGGGAAATATTTAATTTCTTACCAATATGCTGATTCAAATGAACAAATCCTTTGTCCATATTTAAGAAATAATTAATCGGATTCTTATATTCGGTAATCATTTTTTTTAATGTCCCCTGAATCATTTACTCAATAAGATTTATTTAAATTTACAGCGTTAATATAGTAATTATTTAATGCCTATACCCTTATTTAATTCGATTGCATCATGGATTCTCAAAAAGAGAATTCATCAGATGGAACTATTCACAAAATATCCAAATGAGGTTCAAAATGAATTATTATTTAATTTGTTACGAAATGCTCAAAAAACAGAAATTGGAAAAAAATACGGCTTTAGTGGGATAAATTGCTACAATGAATTTAAAAAAAATATTCCCATTTCTACTTACGAGGATGTTGAAGCTGATATTGAAAGGTGCAGAAAGGGAGAACAGAATATTTTTTGGCCTACTCAAATTAAATGGTTTGCAAAATCTAGTGGAACGACAAATTCAAGAAGTAAGTTTATACCAGTAAGCAATGAAGCTCTTGAGGATTGTCATTACAAGGCCGGCAAAGATATGTTATGTATATATTTCAATAATAATGAAAACTCACAACTACTTACAGGTAAGTCTTTAAGGCTCGGTGGAAGCAACGAATTATATAATAATAATAACAGTTACTTTGGTGATCTGTCATCTATAATAATTCAGAATCTGCCATTTTGGGCAGAATTAAGTAGCACGCCTAGTAATAAAACTTCTCTAATGCCTGAATGGGAGACAAAGATGAAAGCAATAGTTAATGAATCAATTCCTGAAAAAGTAACTAGCTTGACAGGTGTGCCATCATGGATGTTAGTCCTACTTCAGAATGTTTTAAAAGAAACTGGAAAAATTGATATCTCTCAGGTTTGGCCTGATGCGGAGGTTTACTTTCATGGTGGAGTCAGTTTTAAACCATATAAGAAGTTGTATCAGAAATTAATTCCAAAAAATAGTTTTCGATATTATGAAATTTATAATGCATCTGAAGGATTTTTTGGGATTCAGGATAAAAATAATTCAGACGAACTGCTTCTTATGTTAGATTATGGAATTTTTTATGAATTTATTCCTTTCAATGGATATAATGAGGATTCCAATAAAATAATTCCTTTATCTGAAGTTAAATTGGATACTAATTATGCAATGGTTATAACCACAAATGCAGGTCTGTGGCGATATAAAATTGGGGATACAATTCGTTTTACAAGTTTGTCTCCTTACCGAATACAAGTAACGGGACGTACAAAACATTTTATAAATGTGTTCGGAGAAGAACTTATAATTGATAATGCTGAAAAAGCCCTTGAAAAAGTCTGTTCTCAAACTAAAAGTAACGTTTTCAATTACACAGCGGGACCTATTTTTATGGAGAAAAATAAACAAGGTGCACATGAATGGATTATAGAATTTGATAGAGAGCCTGAGGATCTTTCACTTTTTTGTAGACTTTTTGATAAAGCACTTCAAAATGAAAACTCAGATTATGAAGCTAAAAGATATAATAACATGACTTTAAAACCATTAAGGCTTCATAAGGCCCAAAAAGGTTTGTTTTATAAATGGCTATCACAAAAAGGAAAGCTTGGTGGTCAGCACAAAGTACCTAGGCTTTCTAATTCTAGGGAATTTTTGGACGAATTGTTAAAAATGAATTATTAAGAAACTATTTTAAGATCTGAAAACTCTGCATTCGATAACTTCTGATCTACATAAAGCTTGGTAACCTTTAATTCTTTAATCTCAGTATTAGGAAGCTCATACATTGCATCATTTAATATTGCCTCACACAAAGATCGTAAACCTCTCGCTCCAAGCTTAAATTGAAGAGCCTTTTCAACTATATAATCTAGCGCCCCGGGAGTGAATTGTAAGTTTATTTGATCCATCTGAAACAACTTTACGTATTGCTTTATAAGCGCATTTTTTGGAGATGTTAAAATTAGCCTTAGTGCAACATTATCTAATGGATTCATGTAAGTTAATACTGGTAATCTACCAATAATCTCAGGAATTAATCCATAAGATCGGATATCTCCGGGTGTGATATGTCTTAGTATTTTATCTTCATTAAAATGCACTTTTTCAAAAGAATTTTTGTAGCCTATAGCCTTAATATTTAAACGTTTATTTATATGAGTCTCTATCCCGTCAAAAGCTCCACCAGCAATGAACAAGATATTCGACGTATCTAATTCAATAAATTTTTGATCTGGGTGTTTACGACCACCTTTTGGAGGTACATTCACAATAGTTCCTTCCAATAATTTTAATAAAGCCTGTTGCACCCCCTCACCGGAAACATCTCTTGTAATAGAAGGATTGTCACTTTTACGAGCAATTTTATCAATTTCGTCTATAAAAACAATTCCCCTTTGAGCGCGATCAAGATCATAGTCAGCAGCTTGAAGTAGTCGAGTGAGAATACTTTCCACATCTTCACCTACATAACCAGCTTCAGTTAAAACTGTTGCATCTACAATCGCTAATGGTACATTTAAAAATTTTGAAATCGTTTGTGCTAAAAGAGTTTTTCCGGTTCCTGTTGGACCAACAATCAAAATATTACTTTTCTGTATTTCAATATCATCTTCTTTCGAATCTACTTGAAGCAAACGTTTATAGTGATTGTAAACAGCTACAGCTAGAACACGCTTCGAAACTTCTTGTCCTACAACATATTCATCCAAAAAAGCCTTGATTTCCTTCGGTGGTTTTAACTCAATATTTACTGAATTAGATTCTTGTTCAGAGGATTCTTCAACTAATATTCCATGTGCTTGAATAATGCAACTATTACAAATGTGTGCATCTAAACCAGCAATAAGTAATTCAGTATCAGATTTAGGTTTACCACAAAACGAACAATTTAATTCAGACTTGCTCATGGTTAAGTTTTATTGCGGTGCATTTTTAAGCACTTCATCGACCATTCCATAATTCTTTGCCTCCTCTGCTTTCATCCAATAATCTCGATCGCTATTTTCAGTTACTTTCTCCTTACTTTGCCCAGAATGTTTTGAAATTATTTGATATAACTCGTCTTTAAGTTTTAATATCTCCCTCGCTGTGATCTCTATATCTGAAGCCTGACCTTGAGCACCACCTAAAGGTTGGTGTATCATTACTCTTGCATGTGGAAGTGCAGAACGCTTTCCTTTTTGACCTGCACACAATAAAACTGCTCCCATTGAGGCAGCAATACCTGTACAAATTGTAGCAACATCTGGGGTTACAAATTGCATCGTATCATAAATTCCTAGACCGGCATAAACCCCTCCACCTGGAGAATTGATATACATCTGGATATCACGTGAAGAATCTGTACTCTGCAAAAATAATAGTTGTGCCTGAATTATATTTGCAACCTGGTCATCTATAGCAGTACCCAAAAACATTATTCTATCCATCATTAGACGAGAAAAAACATCCATCTGGGCAACATTTAATTGTCTTTCTTCTATGATATAAGGAGTCATACTACTTACAATTTTGTCATAGTACATTGCATTTACACCGTGTTGCTTTGTTGCATATTTTTTAAATTCTTTACCGTAGTCCATTTTCTATATTTTCATCAAAATTAATGAAATTATCAAGCTTTACCGTAAGCTTCTTTTATAAAGACATCAAAACCAACTTTTTTTTGTTTTAGGGGTGCTTTCTCTAAATAAAATTTTAGCATCTTTTCACCTATTAATTGCTCCGAAATCCTTTTTGTTTCCTCCCGGTTTGTTAAAACTTTAGAAACCAATGCGTCAACTTGTTTTTTGTCAATATTTTGTCCGTATTGTTTCATTTGACTTTCCACAATTTTCTTAGCATAATTTTGAAGTTCCTCAAATGTGTAATTTAGATTGTTTTCTTTTATTATTTTACCCTCTATAAGTTGATAACGTATTCCTTTTTCTGACTTTTTAAATTCTTCTACTGCTTCTTTTTCGTTTAGAGGTTCTTTTCCTGAATTTCGAATCCAATTCTTTAGGAAATCTTCAGGAAGTTTAAATTTGGTCTTTTCAACTATAGTTTCAGATATATCATTAATTAGTTTTTGATTTGATTGTGGTTTGAATTGGTTTTCTAAACCTATTTTAATTTTTTCCATCAAATCATTTTCACTCTTAACTGTACCCTTATCATATAATTTATCAAAAAGTTCTTGATTTAATAATGCAGGAACTCTTTCATTAATTTCTTTAATTTCGATTGTAATTTCATTTGCAGAAATTTCCTCCAATTTATTATCATCAAAATTAGTAAAACGTTTCATTGTGTTGCTTTCCTTAAAAAGACCCTTAATTTTTATTAGAAATATTTTACCGACACTTGCAGCTTTAAGTTCATTAATAGCTTTTTTTGATTTTACTTCTTCAAGCTTAAAATTGCCAATTTTGTTTATCCCTATATTTTCATTTTTAAATTCAGCAATAATCTCATATTTATTTTGAACCTTTTCACGCGTTACTAATTTCCCATATTGGTTTCTTAAATAATCCAATTGCTCCTGAATCATCTTTTTATCTGGTTCAATTTGATAATGAGTTACTTTTTTTAAAACATTTAGATTAAGATCAAATTTTGGTGATAGACCTAACTCAAATTCAAATGTCATTTTTTCAGCTCTCCAATCAAGAAGATCTTTGTTATTCTTGGGCAATGGACTACCAAGTAACTCAATTTTCTCCTTTTTAATATATTTTTCTAAATTTTCAGTTATTAGCTTATTAACTTCATCTGCTTTTACAGCCTTTTGATATTGTTTTTTTATGATACCCAGTGGTACATTTCCTTTCCTAAATCCAGGGATATTTGCTTTTTTTCGGTAATTATTTAAAACTGAATTAACTTTTGATTCATAATCTTTACCCTCAATTTCTATTTTGATAACTGCATTAAGATTATCAATCTTGGTTTTGCTTATGTTCATGAAGTGTAAATTTTAGTCGCCAAAATTACACTTTTTTTATTATCACAACAAGGATTTAAATGCCTTGCCGCTAACTCAAAATAAAGATAATTTGAGAAAACAAAAAAGAAAAGATTAAACCCTTAGGATTTTTATAACAATTTTCAACTATATTTGCCATCCGAATTAATGTTTAAGGATCGTGTATCCTTGCTAATTAATATGTTATGCCACTAAAATTAAGACTTCAAAGACACGGAAAAAAAGGAAAACCATTTTATTGGCTTGTTGCTGCTGATTCTCGAGCAAAAAGAGACGGTCGCTACCTAGAAAAAATTGGTACCTACAATCCTAATACAAACCCAGCTACTGTAATAATTGACATAGATCGTGCAGTTGAATGGTTGGAAAAAGGAGCTCAGCCTACAGATACTGCTAGAACTCTTTTATCATACAAGGGAGTGATGTTAAAACATCACCTGAACGGCGGAGTAAGAAAAGGTGCTTTTACCCAGGAAATAGCTGATAAAAAACTTGCTGATTGGCTAAAGGAAAAAGAAGCAAAAATTCAGGCCAAAAAAGATAACTTATTAAAAGCCAGTGAAGTAGATAAAACAAAAAGGCTGGATGCGGAAAAACAAGCAAGTGAGAAAAGACTCGAGGACGCCGCTGCAAAAGAGGCAGCAGCAACCCAAGAAGCTTCTTCCACTGAAGTGACTCCTGCTACTGAAGAGACTCCTGCTACTGAAGAAACGCCTGCTACTGAAGAAACGCCTACCACTGATGAGGCTCCTGCTGCTGAAGAAACGCCTACAACTGATGAGGCTCCTGCTTCTGAAGAAACCCCTGCTGCTGAAGAAACACCTGCTTCTGAAGAAACCCCTGCTGCTGAAGAAACGCCTGCTGCTGAAGAAACACCTGCTTCTGAAGAAACCCCTGCTGCTGAAGAAACGCCTGCTGCTGAAGAGGCTCCTGCTACTGAAGAGGTGTCTGGTAAAGACAATGAAACAGCTGAAGGTGAGAATAACTCTAAAAATACTGACTAGACTAAAATACTGTTCCGATGAAAAAGGAGGAGTGCTTTTACATTGGCAAAGTTATAGGGAAACATAGTTTCAAGGGAGAGTTATTGGTCAAAACAGATAGTGATAATCCGGAGCAGTATACTGAATTAAAATCAATTTTTATTGAACTTGGCAACGCATTGGTGCCTTTTATTATAAATAGTGTACAACTGCATAAATCACAGTTAATCAGGATTCGATTCGAAAACGTAACAAACGAAATAGAAGCAGATAAATTGATAAAAAAAGATGTTTACCTACCATTAAGTTATCTTCCAAAATTGAAAGGGAAAAAATTTTATTATCATGAAGTAATCGGTTTTTCAATTATGCATAATAAAGAAAATTTGGGAGCAATTGTAAGAATTCATGATCAAGGTCTACAGGCTCTATTTGAAATAAAAAAATATGACGGAACTACATCCTTAATTCCAATTCATGACGATTTTATTATAAATGTTGATCGTCGGAAAAAAAATATATCTGTTGAAATACCGGATGGTTTACTAGAATTGTGAATATTTCCTAAAAGAATAAAACAAATCCAAAGGTAGGTAAGGGTGAACTATTTCCTTCTTGATTAGATACAGGAACTAAATTTCTAGGTATTATAATTGTGCCATCCAGATTTCTGTTTAATCCATATTCTGGTGGTGTAGGATTTGGTTGAGCTAAAAAATTTTGTACCTCGAAATATAAGTTGAAGGAAAGATTCTTAAAATTCCATTTTTTATCTATTCGAATATCTGCAAGATTGAAAGCATCTAGTCTAAATTTCCCGAGTGTATCATAATCTAGAATAATTTCTGGATATGAAATAGTACTAGCAGTAATGTCAACCGGAACATAAGGATTTTTCCCAGCATACCTCCAGCGAGCACTTATCTCCCAATTTCTTTTTAGTTTATAACCTCCTGAAAATGAAATAAGATGACGACTATCCCATACTGATGGTCTTAGAATCCCATCAAGACCGGAAAATTTACTAGAAAAATATGTATAGGCCAAAATACCATAAAAGTTTTTGGCTAACTTTTGTTGAAATAAAAATTCCAAACCAGATGTTTTACCTTCTCCTAGAGATAGAATAGCTTCATTACCTAAAACCTCAAATCCTCCTCCTTTATTAGCAAGTGACACCCTATCAATCAAAGAAACAGGAAATTGCGAATAATTTTTCAAAAATCCCTCCACAGTTAATCTTGAAACCGATGTTAGATTATATTCTAAACCAGCCACATAGTGTTCACTTTTAGTGTATTGTGAAGATTTATTTACAAAAACTGATAAATTATTCTGAAAACCTAACATTGTATAGGTTGGAATTTTAAAATACCTACCAATGGAAGCATTAAATTTCCATTTTTGGTCCTCAGAAAGAGAATATGAAAATGAAAACCTTGGGGAAAAATTGTCAATTAAATTTGAGCCTGTTGAAAAGGTGTCAGCATCAGTTCTTATACCTAAAGAAATATTAAGTCTTTGATTAAAAAAATTATTACTTGCTTTTAGAAATAAACCATATTTAAAAAAATTTAAATCTGTTTCATAAAATATATTTTCTCTTAAAAAACTTGTTCCATTTTTATAACTTGAATTTTGAACATTAAATCCTACGGACCATTTCAAATCATTTATAAATTGTGTTAGATTGAAACGTAATTTGGTTTCCCACTCATATGAATCATTTTGAAAAACAATTCCGTCTTTATTTACATTGTCAAGATATCTTGAAAAAACATTTGCTAGCCTGTTTGAACTGAGAGCTGTAGATGTGAATCCATTACCCTTTTTGAAGTTTTTCCTCCATGACAATCCAACTGTAGTACTTCTCTGTTCGATAATTGGTACTTGCTCAAGTGTTGCTTGTTGCTCTGCATCAAACTCACCTGGCTGCTTAACAGAAAAATTGTCAATTGAGCCCAAACCTATAAAAGTTAATGTGTTGTATCGATCTAATTCGTGTTTTACTTTCCATTGATAATCCCAATAATCAGGTCGAATTGGCAGTCCAATAAGTTCAAAAAGAAATTGCAAATAACTTCTTCTTGCCGAAAATAAAAAGGTAGTTTTTGATGGTTCAGATTTATTTTTTCTAAAAAGAGGACCTTCTAAGGTTAGACCTGCTTCACTAGCCCCAAATCTAAAATTACCACCAAACCTGTTTGGGTCTCCTTCTCTTTGCTGGAATGACAAAACACCTGAAAGTGGATTATCAAATTCCGCACCGAATGCAGAGCTTGAAAGAGTTACTTCCCTAATAAATGAAACATTAATCATACCAACAGGTCCACCTGCACTACCTTGGGTACTAAAATGATTAATATTTGGAATTTCAATCCCATCTAAATAATAAACCGTTTCATTAGGAGCTCCACCTCTAATAATAATATCATTTCTAAAGCCTCCTATTGAAGGAGAAATACCCGGCATGCTTTGAACTACTTTAGTAATGTCATTATTACCTCCAGGATAAGTTTCAATTTCAACAACTGAAAAGGTTTGGGTTGATAAGGGAGTTTCACTGTTTGTTTTGAAAGGATTACTTGAAACTATTACTTCATCAAGATCTTCGGATAATTCATTTAACTCAAATATTAAGGGAATATTTCCAGTTGATTTTACAATTACATTAAATTGTTTAGTGGTTTGATATCCTAAAAAACTTGCCTCTATATTATATGACTGAAAGGGTATATTATTTAAAATAAAGTATCCATCTGAATCTGTAATAGTTCCAATATTTGTACCATCTAAAATTATTGTGGCTCCTTGTAATGGTTGCTGAGTTTTTTCATCAACAATACGACCATTTAGTGTACCTGAGTTTTGAGCAAAAACTATCTTAATGCCAACAAATAGTAATAATGTTAGTAGATTTTTCATACTATAAAAATACGATTAAAACAATTTTAAAATTTATTTTGTTTATGTTTTTTTAATTATATTTAAACAAACATTGTTATGAAAAATAGAAGATACTTTTTAAAGAATGCATGCAAACCAATAGTTATAGCAGCATTAGGAATTCCCGTAATCGAAGCATGTTCTTCAGAAGATGATTCATCTGTATCTACTCAAACAACATCTTCTTCAAATAATTTTTCACCTCAAGGAGTTACAAGCACTGAACTGATAATTGATTTAGACGATAATACATTTTCTAGTTTGCAGGAAATTGGAGGTTGGTTGAACTTTACTTCAGAAAATATTTTATTAGTAAGAATTAGTGATAGCGAGATTAGAGTATTTAATAATGCTTGTCCTCACCAGGGCTCAAGAAATCAATGGTCTTTTGATGGAACTAATTTCACTTGTGCTCGTCATGGGAACTCGTTTGGTGCAACTTGTAGTGGATCTATGCGATGTTTTGATTCAAGTTTAGATGGAAATATCCTTACTGTAGATTTGGGATAATAAGTCAATTTTTTTTTGATGCCTTTCTCTCAAATTTTCTCTGCTCTTTTTGTCTGTTCTTTTGTTCAATGGCATTAATTGCATCTTGTTTTTCCTTTTCTCTTTTATCGTACTGTTGACGAAGTTCATTTAAATCCTCATTGCCTATTTTTTGCTGGTCACTAGCTTGAAGAGATCCATCATCAATACTAAAACTTGCATTTTGGGTTTGTTTACGCATAATTTCTTGTGCTGACTTTAAATTATAATAAACTCCAGGATCAATCATTTTATTAGCAACATAATGCTGCTTTTTTTGTTTATCCCAACGAACAAATACAAATCCACCTGTAACAGAATCTAATTTTACTCGAAAGACATGTGAATAATTTGGAAGGCTTTGATAAACCTCAATTTTTTCGGGTACATAACCTGCCACATACAGAAGCTCTTGTACAAATGCAGTTTGAGTAACTAATGATGGATCATTATAATTACCTTCTATTAAAGTTTCATCTTGTGCATAAACAAATAATGTACTTGTTATAGAGTACAATATTAATTGTAGGACTTTATTGTTAATCATTCACACTAAAAATTTTACAACACTTAAAGTTATTATAAATATTTAAAGACCAAATTACGTAAGTAATTAATAATTAAAATTAAGTTGGATTTGGAGATTCCTTCCTAACTCGGACGAATAGTAACGCATTCTGTTTAGATAGTCACGATAATCAGTATTTAAAATATTTTGGGCTATCAATCTTAAATTAGCTGTAAAGTTTTTTTGATTCCTTATTTGTAACGATAAAATAGCATCAAGTCGATGAAATCCAGAAGGAGACTCGCTAATATCAACCGTTTTTGATACAATTGTTCCGTCCTGTATATAGTCAAAGATAAAATTAGAGTCTGGAAATCTATTTTGTTTTGCACTTATGTGATTGGAGATCTCAAAAGTCCATTTACTATTTTTAGGTGAAACTTTTAATTTTTGAAAAGAATTTAGAGGAGGAATTAATATTAAAGGCTCAGAATTTAAAATGTCCTGAGCGTATACATATGAGGCTCCTATATCAAATCTAAGAATTTCTATTATTGATTGAGAATAATTAAAATCAATACCTGTCAAAAATGCATCTGTGCTCTTGTAAGTCCATACTGGAAAAGCGCCTCTGATAGTTTGTTTTAATCCAGTTGGTTCTATGAAAATGTAATTAAAAGTTTTTGAAATAAATGGCTCGAATGACCAATTATAATTTTTTTTAGTCTTGGATAAACTTAAAAGAAATTTGTGACTTGTCTCGGGATTAATACCTAAGTACCCATATTCAATTGCCGCCATGGCATGATGTAATCCATCACTAAATAATTCAGAAGGATTTGGCGCTCTTTGGGATAAGATGTAAGAAATATTAAATTCAGAATTATCCGATATTTTTGTTGAAATACCGGTTTGTGCAGAAACGTTTAAATAATTGAATTTTGGGTTTACTAAAATTTGATTTGCAAATTCAGTTCCTGTTTCAAATTCATTAAATAAAACATCGTAACCCCTTTCTTCCCATACTGACTTATAGTAATATTTTTTAGCGTCATAAAACACATGATCAAGTCTTAATCCCCACTCCCATAAAAAGGAGTTTGATTCTTGGTAGCTTCCTTGAATATAGATTCCATTCTCAAGTTTAATATAATCAGGAATTAGTCTTTTTACACCAGTATCTGGAGTAGAAAAATTATCTTGAATTAATGCATTATATCCAAATTCAAATCCCCAATTTTCCATTTTTATATTCGAAAAACCTAGAATTAAATTTTGGGTTTTAAGAAGTAAATCAACTACCGGTATATTTGTTCTACCACCTCTTCTTATATCAAACTCTTTTCGTTTGTTATTTTGATAGCTATATCCAAAATCAAGTTTCACATCATTTTTAAATGATCTAAAATATTTAAAGGACAATCTTTGATGACTGGCTCTTTGATTTGGGGCCCCTATATTATAAGTAAAGTCGTCAATTATTGACGGTTCGCTTGAATTAAGTGCAAAAAATAAATCTTGAACATTACCAATATGTGATGCCTTTAGAATTCCTGGCTCTAAATTATAATTTGAATATTTTAAATTCCATCCTTTTGAAACCAAATCTTTTCCAAGTTTTATTGAAAAATCTACTTCTTTAAATCCTGTGTTTGAAAGGACATAATTCGGAGTATTAAAATCTCCATATCTTTTACCTGTAAAATTTCCATTTATATAAAATCCGTTTGAATAATTTTTTTCAAGTCTAGATCCAAGTTTTCCTCCCCAACCGTTAGATTCTAAATTTATAAATGAAGTACCAAAAAGGGTATCTCTTAAAACTTTTCTTTTGGAACTTAAGATAATTGACCCTGCAGATGTATCTCCACCGTATTTTAGAGCAGCAGCACCTTTTATAAGTTGAATTGTCTCAAAAGAATCGAAATCAATATTTGGTGCGTGGTCAGGACCCCACTGTTGATCGTACTGCCTAAATCCGTCGGTTACAATACCTACTCTACTTCCATACATACCGTGAATAACTGGCTTACCAATAGAATTTCCAGTTTTTAAAATTGATGCCCCAGGGATATAATTTAATGCGTCAACCAAAGTATTACTGCCATATGAATTAATTTCACTTATGTCAACCAAGACTTCCCGAACTGATTTTCTAGTTCGAAAAAGCCTAGAGTCAGATAATATAATTTCTTCTAATTCATTTATATGATGTTCTAATTTCAAATCATATGTTTTGTTTTCTTTAAGATTAATATTTTTGTTCTTTGTTTTACAGTTTGGATGGCTAATATTTAAAACATATTTCCCAGGACATATTCCCTCTATTTTGTACTCTCCATTTAAATTTGTTTGAGAAAAAAAATTGGTGCCCTCAATTTTTACAAGGGCATCCATTAAAAAAGAGTCATCGTGAAAGTCAATGACTTTTCCTTTTATAAATAAATTACATTCTTGGGTATAAGCAAGGTTCCAAATGAATAAACAATTTAGAATGTAATAGAGATGGATTGATTTGTGTTTCAATTACTCAACTATAGATACTGGAATATCGATTGAAACATCATTATATCCTCCAAAGCCTTCTCTTGTTGTGGCATTAAAATTTGTAGGTTGATGTATTAAATATACTCTGACCAAACCAGTTCCGGCGGAACTCGCATTCCAGACACTATTAAGAAGCACACCCCTACTTCCAACTTTCGTATCGTTTGATGCAGAAGTTACATTCACAGAAACATCTGCGAATTCAAAAAACACCTGGTGCTCATCAGCTTCATCAATAATCTCTAATGTAATTTCTTCCACCTCAGTCGGATCACTGCTATTTATGAATCTTAATCCAACTGTATAATCAGTATTTACTTTTAAATTGATTGTTTGGGAGTTCATTTCACTCAAATCCCAGTCTACTGTTTGTGTTGTTCCGTCGGCAGATTCAATTGTCATTAAAACATTTGAAATGTACTCTTGCTCATTTACACCGTCTGGATCGTCTTTACTACAGGATATGGTAAAAATAAAAGCTAAAAAAAGAATCTTTGCTTTACTAAATTTTGTATAAAATTTCATATTAAATTTTTTAAATGGTTTAAATTAATGCAACTCAGTTGCAAAAATAAGTACTTTTTTTTTTTTTGAGGAGAAAAAATAAATAAATTTGTTATGTGGGTATACATAGAAAAACTTCATCACTTAACATCTTGTTAAAGGAATTCAATAATGACATAAGCGCTATCACAGTTGTAGATCTTGTAAGTCGTTTAGGAGATAAAATGAACAAAACAACTATTTATCGTATCCTCAACAAGTTAGAAGATGACTCTATATTACATTCATTTTTTGGGAAAAATGGACTAAAGTGGTATGCAAAATGTGATGGGTGTTGTAGTAGCAATTCTGAATCAATCTTAAATAAATTTCGCCCACATTTTCAATGTCTTAGTTGTGGTAAAATAGATCGCCTAAACGTAGAGATGAAATTACCAGAAGTTACTGATAAAAAAGTTAGTGTATCGCAATTATTGATTCAAGGAAGATGTGAATTATGTAATTAAAATTTTCACAATTAACATCACTTAAATTTTAGATAAAAAAATTGGCCTTACACAAATGTGCAAGGCCAGAATTACTAATTATCGTTAAATAATTGTTTTTACTTAAGCAATGTTAGCTAAAGAATCTTCTACTAATGCAGAATGATCGTGTCCATCGTGATCATCATGATCGTCGTCTTCACATGAAATAACAGCGAAGGATGCAAAAGCGAATAATAATAATAAGTATTTTTTCATTTTAAAAAGTTTTAATTGTTAGTTAATATTTGATAATTACCGAAACATAAAATTCGGTGGACCTCTATCTTTAAGATTATTCATACTTAATCTATTGTAAATAGAAGTATTATTAAATAAGTATTTAAATAATGTTTGAGCATTATTTAAAATTATTTCACTTTTAAAATGATATTCAACCAAAGGCTGGTAATAAACATCTAGAAAATCATTATGCTTATTATAATCATGAATATGAGTCTGATCATGAAAACATTCAATATTATCTGAGTGGTAGCTAAAGGAGTGCTCTAGTTTTAAACCCATAGGGATCAAAAACATGGCTACTAAAAAGATTGAAATTAAAGAGAAAAGATAACTGATATTTGGATTCTTTGTTTTCAGACTACAATCTTCTTATTTTGATATTTTTATATGATACGGTTCCTGGCGCATGATCTTGAAAAGAAATATGTCCTTTCTTATATTTTCCAAAACCTATCATCTCGGTAAATTTACTATTTTTTACCATTGCATCCCATTTGTCTCCAGACAAAGGAAAATTATTTATTTCCGTTCCATTAAGTATAACTTTACCTTGATTTGTTTCATAGTTTATTGTGATATGATATTGATTCCACTTACCTGGTTTTTTTGAAGCGATACTAATGGGAGGACTCAGGGCATACAAAGCACCCACCGTATATTTTTGATTATTAGGATCTTCACCATGAATGTCGGCATCTATCACTTGGATTTCTGGACCAGTCTCATGCGGATGTTCATATTTTTCATCCTCACTCACTCCCCATATAAAACCACTATTTGAATTTTTAGAAATTTTCCACTCAAACTTTATTTCAAAACTTGTGTATGTTTCATCTGTGGTTAGGCTTCTATTTCCTTCACCCTTAGCATATTTGTGGTTAAATGTATAAACTCCGTTTTCAACGATCCATCCGCTCTTTTTACCACTTTCATTCTGGTAAATATGCCAACCTTTAAAGCTATCATCTTTTGAAAGAATCTCCCAACTTGACTCGGGCTTCTTTAAAGTCTCTTTATTTCTTTCTTGAGGGATTTGTTTACAACTTACAAATACAATAGATAAAAGAACGATTAGTCTAAATATCATTTTAAATATGTTTATATAAAAATAATGAATTCTTTAAAAATTTAAAATTTAATTGTTTTGAAGACGTAAACAAGAATTAGAAATCAGAATTTAAAGCTTTCGAGCTTTAAGTTTTTCTGTCAATTTTGGAACTACCTCAAATGCATCACCTACAATACCATAATCAGCTGCTTTGAAAAAAGGTGCTTCTGGATCATTATTAATCACAACCTTCACTTTGGAAGAATTTATGCCAGCTAAATGTTGTATTGCGCCTGAAACCCCGACCGCTATATACAAATTTGATGCAACAGGCTTACCAGTTTGACCTACGTGTTCCCTGTGAGGTCTCCATCCCATGTCAGAAACTGGCTTAGAACAAGCAGTAGCGGCACCTAAAACGTCAGCCAAATCTTCAATAAGGTTCCAATTTTCCGGTCCTTTTAATCCGCGTCCACCTGAAACAACAATATCTGCGTCTGCAATAGAGACCTCTCCTTTTAATCTATCTACCTCAGTTACTTTTAAACTTTTAGTTGAGGATACATATGTACTTTTTAAAAATTCGCAGGTTTTATTTTGTTCTTTTAATCCAAAAGAATTTGATGAAAGAGATAAAATTACGCGGTCTTTTAAACTTTTTTTCTCATTATATGCCTTGTTAGTAAAACATGAGCATTTAACTTGAACAGGGTCATATTTTGTGGGTAATCCGACTACATTTGAGATATAGGCTGAATTAATTTTAACAGACAAAATCGGTCCTAAATATCTTCCGTCCGCAGACGAGCTTACTATAATAATGGTAGCTTTTTCCTTTTCTACAATAAGTGAAATACTATCACTATAACTTTCTACATTAAAAAAATTGTCTTCTTTTGTTTCTATATTATAAAATTTCTCTAATCCGTATGACTCAAGTATTTTGGTATTATCAATATTGAATCCTACTCCGACTAATTCATAACCTCTAGCGTCAGCTATAGATCTAGAATAAGAGGCTATCTCTAAACCTGTTTTTTTAACATCTCCGTCTTGTGATTCAATAAATGCAAGTATTTTCATTTTTTTATTTTAAAGGACTTTAGCTTCATTTTCAAGCAATTTAATTAATTCATCGATATTATCTGAATCAACTAGTTTAACCGGACCTTTTTTGTCTGGTTTTTGAAAAGTTAGGATTTCAGTTGCTGGTTTAATTTCATTTGGAGATATTACTTCTAATGGTTTTTGACGCGCTTGCATTATCCCTCGCATATTAGGGATTATAAGATCTTTCTCTTCAACCAATCCTTTTTGGGAACCAATAACAACTGGTAATGAAGCTTTTAAAGTTTCTTTACCGCCGTCTATTTCCCTCTGTAAATCAACCTCATTTCCGTCTATTTCTAAATGAATACAATTTGCTAAATATGGTATTCCGCAAATTGTAGCAAGAATACCCCCTACCATACCTCCGTTATAATCAATTGATTCTCTTCCTGTAATAATAAGATCATAGTTTTTATCCTTGCAAATAGTTGACAAAATTGATGCTACCTGAAAACCGTCTTTTGCTTGAATGTTAATCCGAAGAGCTTGATCAGCACCAATAGCAAGACATTTTCTTAAAATAGGATCACAGCTTTCATCCCCCACTGTTACGACTGTAACTTTAGCTCCTGATTTTTGTTGAAGCCATATGGCGCGCGTCAGTCCAAATTCATCGTTTGGATTGATTACAAACTGAACACCTTGAGATTCAAAAGAAGAATTACCCTCTTTAAAATTAATCTTGGAGGTTGTATCAGGAACACAACTAATACAAACAAGAATATTCATCTAAATACAATTTTAGTCTAATTTAGTTAAAAAAATGACACAGTGTCATTTTTTTTTGATATTTCATTTGGTTTAATTTAAGTCTTTAACCAATCTGAATCCAGTGTGCTGAAGTCCTGTATCTGGTGATGACTTCATTCGAGCTGAAACTCTGTATCCAGAGCAATACGAATCATTACATAAGAAAGATCCTCCTCTCATTACTTTTTGCTTCAGATAGGGTTGGTAAGGATCATTTGGTTTCTCAGGCCCTTTTGGATTTAATAATTCCTGATCTTTGGTTTTTGAATAATAATTAAAATCATACCAATCAGAACACCATTCCCAAACATTCCCTGCCATATCATAGAGTCCAAAAGAATTAGGCGCAAATGAACCAACAGGAGCCGTATAAAAGAATTTGTCTCTTTGTTCATTAAAATAGGGGAAACTCCCCTCCCATGAATTCAACTTTGGAGTGCCAGAATTCAAATCTTCATTACCCCAAGGGTAAATTGAATTTTTCTTACCTCCTCGAGCAGCCCATTCCCATTCAGCTTCAGTTGGTAATCTTTTCCCTACCCAGTTCGCATAGGCTGTAGCATCATACCATGATATATGAACAACCGGATGATCATCTTTTCCTTCTATGTTGCTCTCTGGTCCCATAGGATGTTTCCAATTTGCCCCGGGTTGCCACTTCCACCATTGATTATGTGAATTTAAATTAACAGGGCCCTTTGAAGAAATAAATATTAATGAAGCTGCTTTGAAAAGAGAGTCATGTGGCCTTGGAGTATTTGGAGGGAGTTCCTTTTTAATTTCTTCCCACTTGGGGGGAATTTCTGCTGTTGTTATATAACCTGTTGCTTCAACAAATTGAGTAAATTCTGCATTAGTCACCTCGTTTTGATCAATCCAAAAAGAATCTACATGAACAAGATGCATTGGCGATTCATCTTTTCTTGAGAATTTGTCTTCACTTCCCATAAAAAAACTCCCCGAGGGAATCAATACCATTCCTTCCCTTTTGATTATTTTCCTTTTAACTTTATCTTGAATACATCCAAAAAATAAAATTGAGGTTAATATTGCTAGGCGTAGCATCAAATACTATATAAATTGATTAATTATATTTTCAAAGAGTTCCTGTTTTCCGCTTATTTTTTTTGGAGATTTCGAGTTAGATGCAATTTCATATAAATTCTCCAAAGTCAGTTTTCCACTCTCAAATTGTTTTCCGCTACCACTGTCAAAAGAATTATAACGGTCTTTTCTCAGCTTAAGAAATTCTGATTGAGTAAGTATTTTCTCTGCAGTTAGTATTGCCCTAGCAAAAGTATCAGCTCCTCCAATGTGTGCATGAAAAATATCATCCAAATCTGTAGAATTCCTTCTAATTTTTGCATCAAAATTTATTCCTCCACCTTGTAATCCTCCAGATTGTAAAAAAACAAGCATTGCTTCTGTAACCTCATAAATATTTATAGGAAATTGATCAGTATCCCATCCATTTTGATTGTCTCCTCTATTGGCATCGATACTACCTAGCATCCCAGAATGTGCTGCTATAGCTAATTCGTGCTCGAATGAGTGCTGAGCCAATGTTGCATGGTTAACCTCAATATTTAACTTGAAATCTTTCTGTAATCCATAAGCTCTCAAAAAACCAATGGCTGTTGCCGCATCAAAATCATACTGATGTTTCATAGGTTCCATTGGTTTAGGCTCTATAAAAAAAGTACCTTTAAATCCTTGACCACGAGCATAATCTCTGGCAATTGATAACATTTTTGCCATATGATCTAACTCTTTGTTAATATTAGTATTTAATAAAGACATATATCCTTCTCTTCCACCCCAAAAAACATAATTTTCTCCACCAAGTGCCATCGTTAAATCTAATGCCATTTTAATTTGAGCACCAGCACGTGCAACAACTCCAAAATCTGGGTTTGTCGCTGCTCCATTCATGTAAATGGGATTAGAAAAGCAATTTGCAGTACCCCATAGGACCTTGACATCTGAATCCTTTTTCTTTTGAGAAATGTAATCACCAATTTTATGCAAACGCTTTTCAGTTTCAATCAAATTATCTGATTCGTCTACTAAATCAACATCATGGAAGCAAAAATAATCAAAGCCTAACTTTGTGATTAATTCAAATGCCGCATCTGCTTTGTTACGTGCTCTTTGCATGGGGTCATTCGATTCATCCCATGGAAATTTTTGTGTCCCAGGGCCAAATGGATCTGCACCTTGCCCACAAAAGCTATGCCAATATGCAATTGCAAATTTAAAATGCTCACGCATTGTTTTACCCATCACTAATTGATCTGGATTATAGTATTTGTATGCAAGAGGATTGTCTGATTCTTTTCCCTCATAATTCACTTTTCCAACTCCTTTATAAAATTCTTTATCACCTGTAACTATCATTGATTTATATTTAATTTATTATCTAAGATTTTTTTCCATTTATTGAAAGCTATTATATAGGCTTCATTTTTTGACCGAGGTTCTACAGTTCTGATTTTATCCTTGTTATCTAGAGAGGCACTTAACTGTTCCGCGGTATTTATATCTCGACTTGCCGCCCTTGCGGCTCCAATCGCGCCGGTAGTATTATAAATTTCAACTGGCTTACCTGTTAATGAGGAAAAGGTTGAAGTGAAAACTTCGGACTGGAAAATATTATCATCACCAGCTCTAATAATTTCGGGATTTAGTCCATCCTTACTCATTATTTCCATTCCATATACAAAAGCGAAAGCGACACCCTCTAAAGTTGCCCTGCAAAGATGTGACTCTTGATGTAAATTTAAATTAAGATTATGTAGATGCGCTCCCAAATTTTTATTATCTAGCATGCGCTCACTCCCATTTCCAAAAGGTAAATTAAGCAAACCGTTACTTCCAATTTCAATTGAACTTGCTAAATTATTCATTGTATCAAATTGATCAATTTTGGTTATTTTTTTTAACCAACTGTAAAAAATACCAGCTCCATTGATACATAAGAGGGTTCCAATTCTTGGGTCTTTCTGTTTATAATTAACGTGAGCAAAGTGATTGAGTCTTGAAAATTCTTTGGAGCCAATTTGATCACTAACGGCAAAAATAACACCTGATGTTCCACCAGTTGCAGCTACTTCTCCTGGCTTTAAAACATTTAAAGAAAGTGCGTTGTTTGGCTGGTCTCCAGCACGGTATCTAATTGGAATTCCTATTGGTAAACCTGAAGCTTTTGATGCTATATTGGTAACACAGCCTTGGTTTTGAAAATTACTAACCAATGATGGTACTAAACCTGTATCTAAACCAAAATACTTAAGAAGCCAATTTGCTACTTTTTTTTCTTTATAATCCCATAAGATTCCTTCCGATAATCCATTTATTGTTGTATTAATTTCACCAGTCAACTTGTAGGCAATAAAATCTCCTGGCAACATAAAGTTTGACACTTTCTTATATATTTTTTCTTCGTTGTCTTTTACCCACTTAAGTTTTGAAGCGGTAAAATTTCCAGGGGAATTCAACAATCTTTTGCCATACTTACTTTCACCTATTTCCTTTGCTGCCAAATTCCCAATTTCGACGGCTCTGCTGTCACACCATATAATAGAATCTCTTAACAGTTCACCTTTATTATCTACTAAAACTAAACCATGCATTTGATATGAAATGCCAATAGCAAGGATATCTTTTGATAAAATTTTATTTTCATAAAGGATGCGTTTTGTGGCTTTGCAAAGACAGTCCCACCAAAGGTTGGGATCTTGTTCAGCCCAATTAAATTTGCGTGCTTGAATTAGCATTTCGCCTTCAGGTTCGGATACTGTAGCGATTGATTTGTTCGTTTTTTCATCTACCAAAGCAACTTTCACTGATGAGCTCCCTATGTCATAGCCTATATAATACATTTAGCAACCTTAATAAAATTTTTTTTTGAAAATGTGATTCAAACTAAATATAAAGAAAACTTTTTTGGGCATCATTGAAATAGTTGACTTTATACATAATTGTCCTTTAAATTTAATTTATCTAATTTTAGTTTTATGAATAAATAACTACAGATAACAAATGAAATCAAAAAAATCAATTTTAACTAGACGTAAATTTTTTAAAAATACTGGAATAGCTACTTTAGGAATTAGCATAGGTACAAACAAGTCTTGGGGAGTACCAACTTACATTCCAAACTTTTTGAAACCTAATTCAAAAATTAATGGAGTACAACTTGGAGTAATTACATATTCCTTCAGAGAAATGGAAGATCAAAGTGCAGAAGCCACACTTCAATACATTTTAGACTGCGGTATAAATGCAATTGAGTTGATGGGTAGTGTAGCTGAAAATCATCTAGGAAAACCACTATACGAAATTGATCGAAGAACTCTTAATAGACTTATGAGATTAGATAGAAAAAATGAAATATCTCGTGAAGAAAAAAAACAATTAGCAGATTTAAAACAACAACAAAAATCTTACGAAAAAGCAGCTGGAAATTGGAAAAAAAATAGAGATCCAAATGATTATTTGAAGCTTCGCAAAATGTTTAATGACGCAGGAGTTGAAATTTACGCATTTAAACCTGACTATTTATTGGGTAGTAAGAACTCAGACGCTGATATTAACTATGCAATGAAAGTAGGGAAAGTTCTTGGAGCTAGTCATGTAACTCTTGAATTACCTGGTCCTCCTTATGGTCCTAAAAATCCAGAGCATACTTTAAGACTAGGAAAATTAGCTGAAAAAAATGATATTAAAGTAGCCTACCATGGGCACACTCAGCAACACGCAAAATGGTGGGACACCGCACTAAAACAATCGGAGAGCAATGTTATGAATCCTGATTTGGGTCATTATATTGCTGCTGGAAATACTGATGTATTTGAATTTTTATCTAATATGAATAAAAAGATTTACAGTATGCATATTAAAGATCGTAAAACTCCTGCTAATGGTCAAGATAATATGCCTTTTGGTTTGGGAGACACTCCAATAGTTGATGTATTACAGCTTATGAGAGATCAAAAATATTCTTTCCCTGCTACTATAGAATATGAGTATAAAACGCCAAAAAATTCAACTATAATTGATGAAATTAAAAAGTGTGTTGATTATTGTAAGGATGCTTTAGAATCGTAATTAGAACTTTTTAATCTATATAGTAATCTACAGTTCCCTCCCAGTCAGGATCAGCAGAACCAAACCATGATTTTGATATAGAATCATAAGAAATAGCATGTACCCTACCAAACCTAGCTTTTTCATCAACTAGTTTAACAGGATATTCATTTTGGTCTAGGTCTGCATTTAAAGATTTTACCTCATCATGATCTTCTATCCAAAGTGAATCTTCGTAGGGATATATTCTTGGAAGCATAAGCGATGTATTCAGGTCTTTTTTCTGAGACAAATGTCTATGCGCCACTTGTGTGATCGCAGTAGGAATTCTGCTTCCTCCTGCTGCGCCTAGTGCAAGTTGAACTTTTCCATTTTTCATAAATAATGTTGGCGAAATGTGCGAGTTGGAACGATCACCTGGTCTGTATTCTCCTAAATATCCTCCAAGGCTTACCGCATATAAAAATCCAAGACCTTTTGTGGCTACCTTTGAGCCCATAGTTGGTCCAATAGTTTGAGTTAGACTGACTACATTGCCCTTTTTATCTGCAGTGGTAAGATGTGTTGTATGACCGTCTGCTATCCATGAGTAAGGTATTTTCTTATCTGTATTTTTAACTATATCAATTTGGTTATTTTCAATTTTTCTTGCCCAAATCTTTGCTTCATCATAGCTTAAAATTTTTGAAAGTGAATCTAAGTTTTCTTGAAAATCTCTATACCTGTATGCTAGTGAAGTAGCCTTTCCAAATTTTAGAGCCCAATCGTTCTCTGAAACAAGAAGGTTTAAGTTATCTATAATCTGTAAAATTTGAATGGTTATTGCTCCAAATGAGGGAAGATTTAAAGAGAAAATATCATTTCCATCGAAAAATCCCTTTAATACCTTTGAATCAAGTGCACTGTAATTCTTTAAATCTTCAATTGTTAGAATGCCACCATTGGATTGAATATCGCTAACAATTTTTCTTGCGATTTCACCTTCATAAAATCCTTTTTTCCCCTCATTTGCTATTTTTTTTAAAGTCTTCGCTAGATCCATCTGTATAACTAAATCTCCAGAATTAAAAGAATTACCGTCAGAATTTAAAAAATGGAATTTAGACCCCTCAAATTCGAGAAGATATTTTTTTACACTTTTCTGCCTTTCAGCTTCTAAAGGAAGAATTCTAAACCCTTTTTCAGCAAATTCAATTGCTGGAGCCATAATCTGTTGAAGAGATAATGATCCATAACTTTCATGAAGTTTTAAAAGACCTGCCACAACTCCTGGAACTCCAATAGTTTTATATCCATAATTATATTTTTCATCCATTTTTTTGTAATTCATGGGAACTTGAGTGGAAGCATCTACTCCACCTATTTTACCAGAAGAGCTCCTATATATGGCCTGAAGACGACCACCAATGCCACTCATGCTGGGCTCTACAACAGCCAGGGTGAAAGCAGCTGCAACCGCGGCATCAAAAGCATTTCCATTTTGTTCATATATTTTTTTTCCAGCCTCAGATGCTAGGGGATGTGCTGAAGATATTGAGCTATTAGTAATTACATTTTCAATCTTCTTAGTGCAGGAAAATAGGACTAGAAATAAGACTAATAATAATTTTTTAATTTTTTTTTTCATTGCTTAATTTTTTCATTGGTGGATAATATTAATCTTATTAGGTAAAAATATAATTCATAAAAAAATCTTATTGATTTTGTAAATTGCGAATATCTAAATTACCATATATGAATTTAAGAAATCTTGTGATTTTATCACTATTATTTTTTTGCTGTGAACAAAATCAAAGCAAAAATCAGGTTGATAATTATTTAGAATATAATCCTGAAAAAAGATTAAAGAAATTAGGTATAAAAATACCTGAGGTTTCATCTCCTGTAGCAAATTATGTTAGAGTAGTAAGATCAGGAAACTTATTATTTCTGTCTGGTAGTGGTCCAAAAAAAGCAGATGACTCATATATTACTGGTAAATTAGGTAAAGAATTGACAATTGAGGATGGTTATCAAGCAGCATGGCTAACTGGGATAAATCATATTGCTACATTAAAATCTGAACTTGGAAATTTAAATAGAGTAAAAAGAATTGTGAAAGTTTTAGGAATGGTAAACTGTACTCCCGAATTTCAAGATCAGCCTAAAGTAATAAATGGTTTTTCAGACTTAATGGTTGAAATTTTTGGTGACCGTGGCAAACACGCGCGATCTGCTGTAGGTATGGCTTCGTTACCCCTTGGGATTGCAGTAGAAATTGAGCTTATTGTTGAAATCGAATAAATATTAAAGCTATCTCATATCTGATTTTATCCACTCTAAAAACAATTCTACATTTTTTTTTGAGTCCTCACTTATCTCTTGAAAAGGCTCCCTAAAATTATATTTTGACTTAAAAAATTCTGAAAACATGTATGCAGAAATTTCATTAGGGTGGTCGAGACCTCGTGATACAGGATAAGACCGAGTATAAAATATAAGTTCTTCTAAAGGCTGATTTACTAATTTATTCTCAGATTTTAAAACAAAGTATTTACCACTTTTCTCTTCTACATGGAAAGCCAAGTCTATAAAATCTCTACCCATTTTCGGGATATCGATATTTTTTTTTAATAGTGTTCTTAACCAAAAAAACTTATTTTCATTTTGAGGGTCTCGAATTAACCACTCAGCTAAAGGTGCATCTGGATTTGAAACTTGATTTAGTATTATTTCGTTCTCATCATTTACTTTTTGTTTTACAAATTTCCATTTTTCTGAATAAAGCTTATCAAATTTTGTTTTGAAGGTTCGTTGAAGAGAATGCATCTGTTCATGCACCAATAAACCGCCCAAAGAAGTTACTAATTTTCTTTCATTATTCTTATCCATTTTTTCACTCCAATTAGTAGAAAGCTTGTCAAGATAGGCTTGACTTAAAATAATATATGTTCCTCTTGTGTGGGCAAATCCGCCACAAAGCCAATTTTGAATTTTGATAAATCTCCAAGGCTGTTGGGCCATAAGGTATATTTTATTTTGCAATAACCAATCATTTGTTTTCTCAACGACAAACGATAGTATTTTTTTTTCTTTTTCACTAAACTCAATTACCGCAGAAGAAAATTTTTCTCTTGCAAATTTTCGCGCAGAATTGATATTTTTTGGAGATGATTGCTGAACAAAGGTGGTAATCTCGCGAGTCTGAAGTTTTGAAAAATAAGGCTCAAAAGTTTCATCTAAAATTGCTTTTTTACCTTGAGATGGGCTTAAAAAATTAATCCTTGAATGAAAAAGAGGACTTTTTTTGATCTGCTCTATTTGATATCGATTAAGACTAAATTTTGGGTCAATTCTATCTTCAAAATCTCCCTCCCCTTGTAAATTTGGTAAAGAATCGTTCACATTAGAATCATCGATAACATGCTTTAGTCCCAAATTGTGTCCTACTTCGTGAGCTAAAACAAATGCTTCCATATACTTTTTTTCTAATCCCTTGTATTTGCTTTCATCACCAAAGCCTATAAATACAAGGTTCCCATTCATCATTCCACGTCCAGTTGGACCTTTATTTCCATCAATAGCATTTACAAAAAACATGTTTATAATATCATCTTGACCTTTCAGAATTTTTTCTCTTCTTGCAATCGAAACTATACTGTCTAGATTAATTTTTCCATCCCTAGCATTTGTATTATTAAAATAAATTGGCTCTAAATAATGAAACTCTAAATCTAATTTGGAGTATGCTCTATTAACTAATCCATTGGACAAATTTATTTTTGACGGCTTATCACCTGAATCTGATTGTGTTATTATTGGCTGAATAATAATAACATTGGGACTAAGCTTTTTGTGTGATGTTTTTTTACAAGAAAAAATCACGGTGTAACACAAAGTTAATAAGAGTAAAAGTCCATTTTTGTTAAACATAAATAAAATGTTATAAACTAAAATTAATCAAACTTTGGTTTCAAAATAATTCTGTTAATTGTACCTCGGGTGGGAATCGAACCCACACTCTCGAAAAGAACTGGATTTTGAATCCAGCGCGTCTACCAGTTCCGCCACCGAGGCTCATATTAAGAAATGTTTTTAAAAATAGTGAAATATTTTTTTAGGTTTTGTTTTAAAAACTACTCCCGGCAAAATTTATTTTTAA
>CAJWUI010000011.1 GCA_913047695.1 uncultured Bacteroidota bacterium | reverse complement strand
CCTGAAGAGAAAACAAGAGTGCAATTAGTCTTTATTCCTACATCAGAAAAGTATTTTAAAGCTTTAACACCTTCTTCAATCATAGGAATTTTAACAACAATTTGAGGATTTAGCTTTGCTAGCATTTCACCTTCTCGTTTCATACCATCAAAGTCTACTGAGATGACTTCAGCTGAAACATCTCCACCAACTATCTTACAAATATCTTTGTAATGCTGAATTATATTACTATTTCCTGTTATACCTTCTTTAGCCATTAAAGAAGGATTTGTAGTAACTCCGTCTAAAACACCTAAATCTTGTGCTTCTCTGATTTGACTCAGATTTGCTGTATCTATAAAAAATTTCATATGACTTTATAATTTATAATGATTCATGATTAGCCTTTCAAATATTTGGCTTGGCAGTATTTTTTTTAAAAAAATTGATAACTTTTGTAAAATAGCTCCAACTCGATAATGTACTTTAATATTGCTATTATTTAGAATATTATAGATTGCTTTTGCAATTTCTATTGGGGGATTACCTTTATCAACGTGTTCATCCATTGTTTTAATTCCTTCAGCATATTTTTTGTAAGGAGAGTTTTTTAAAACTGGGGAATGATATCTTCTGGATGCTACATCGGTAGCATAATCACCAGGTGCGAGCGTACACACTTTAATACCAAATTCTTTGACCTCCATTCGTAAACTCTCTGTCATAGTCATGAATGCACTTTTAGATGCTGAAAATGCTCCTCGAAAAGGAAGACCCATGTATCCACCAATTGATGTCACATTAATTATAATACCTGACTGTTGCTTTCGCATCTGTGGAAGTACTGTTTGAATTAAATTTAAAGGTCCAAAGCAATTTGTAGCAAAATTTTCAACTACTTTTTCAGAATTTAATTCTTCTAAAGGTCCAGTAATCCCAACTCCAGCATTATTAATTAAAACATCTATTTTCCCTCTCAAAGACAATACTTTTGATACACATGCCTTAATTGAAGTGAGATCTGTAATTTCTAATTTTATTAATTCGAATGGTATCGATTTATTTAATTTATCTGGGTTTCGACTCGTCCCGAAAACTACATAGCCTTTTTTTGTTAGGTAAAGTGCTGATTCAAGACCTAATCCTGAAGATGCACCTGTAACTAAGACAACTTTTCCCATATTTTCGAATAAAATGGGCAAGCTGCCTACATCACACCGCTACGACCGCCTACCCTTGCTGCGTTCCCGCCCTGGGGGATTCAACAGGAGCTGGTTGTGTAGAACTTGCCCATTAGCAAATATAAACTGTTAGTCTGATATCAACAATGATTTTAAATTCTTAATTTGCCAAACAATCTAAAGTAATAAGTTAAATAAAATAAAATGAAGTTTTTTTTAAATATAATTATTTCAATACTTATTCTTAATTGTAGCAGCAATACTGATCCAAAAATTCAAATTTCAACTGGTGTAAAAGGCAATAAAGGTAGTTTCGAGAAAGTTTTGAATTTAACTGTTAAAACATCAATTGAAGATTTTGATATTTCATACTACTTAAATAATAAGCAGATTAACCAAACACATAAATTTTTGGAAACTGACCCCTTAGGTGAGTATATTATAAAAATAAAATTAAGAAAGGGAGATAAAATATTTGAAAGAAATATAGTTTATACACTTTTATCGGACAAACCACCAAAGCTTTATAAGTATGAAATAATAAATATTTTTCCCCACGACATAGAAGCATATACCCAAGGATTAGAATTCGATGGAGACCATCTCTATGAAAGTACAGGACTTAATGGAAAATCGACTTTAAGAAAGGTTAATTATGAAACTGGTGAAATCATAGAAATTAAAAAATTAGATGATGCATTTTTTGGGGAAGGCATTACATTAATAAATAATAGAATAATCCAATTAACTTGGAAATCTTTAAAAGGCTTTATTTATAACAAAACAAATTTAGAAATGATCAAATCGTTTCCATATTTTGACAGCAAAGAAGGATGGGGATTATGTAATGATGGAAATAAGCTATACAAATCTGATGGTAGCGAAAATATATGGATTCTAAATCCAACTGATTTGAGTGAAGAAAAAAGAATTCAAGTAGTTACAAATAAATCAGCTTTGAAAAAAATTAATGAGTTAGAATGGGTTTCTGGTAAAATATATGCTAACACATATCAATTTCAAAAAGATGTTGTGGTTATAATAAATCCTCAAACAGGAAGAGTCGAAGGGGTTGTTGATTTCTCAGGACTTAAAGAAAAAGTCAAACAACACAAAAAGTTAAATGTTCTAAATGGTATTGCATACCATAAATCGCGTAAAACGTTTTTTGTAACTGGCAAAAATTGGAATAGGATGTTTGAGGTTAAAATATTGTCAAAGTTTTAATTTTTTAAGAATTAAATAAAGGTCTACCATGCATTAAAGAATTAACTTGGTTAGCAACTTCACTTATAGTTAAATCGTCATTATAATTTAAAATTACCCGGTCAATCATATTTACAATTTCTTCCATTTGGTCTTCTTTGAGACCTCGTGTAGTTATAGCTGCTGTTCCTACTCTAATTCCAGAAGTAACAAATGGAGATTTATCATCAAAAGGAACCATGTTTTTATTTGCGGTAATATCTGCCTTTACTAGTGCAAGTTCAGCATCCTTACCTGAGATATTTTTGTTCCTAAGATCAATTAGCATCATATGATTATCAGTACCACCAGATATTAAATTGTAATCTAACTTTAAAAAAGAATTAGCCATAGCCTTAGCGTTATTTCGAACTTGTGTCATATATTTTTTAAAGCTTGGCTGCTGTGCCTCTTCAAATGCAATTGCCTTACCAGCGATAACATGCATTAATGGCCCACCTTGATTACCTGGAAAAACAGCCATATTTAAAATATGTGACATTTTTTGCAGTTTTCCGTTTTTAAGAGTAAGACCAAATGGATTTTCAAAATCTTTTCCCATTAGGATTAGTCCACCACGAGGACCTCTTAATGTTTTATGAGTTGTTGTTGTTACGACATGACAGTGAGGAATAGGATCAGTTAAAAGACCTGTAGCAATCATCCCTGAGGGATGCGAAATGTCAGCTAAAAGAAATGCACCTACTGAGTCAGCTATTTCACGAAATTTAGCAAAATCAATATCTCTCGAATATGCTGAGGCTCCAGCAATGATCATTTGTGGTTTGACTTCACCTGCTATTTTTAGTATATTTTCGTAATCTAGACGACCTGAATTTTTATCTACCCCATAAAAATGAGACCTATACAAGCGTCCAGAAAAGTTAACTGGTGAGCCGTGAGTAAGATGACCACCATGTGATAGGTCGAAACCTAGTATTTTATCACCTGGCTTCAAAAATGCATGAAAAACTGCAGTATTTGCTTGAGATCCAGAGTGAGGCTGAACATTAGCATAAGCTGCACCAAAAAGCACTTTTGCTCGCTCAATTGCAATTAGTTCTACTTTATCAACAACCTCACATCCCCCATAATATCTTTTTCCTGGGTAGCCCTCTGCATATTTGTTAGTCAAAATGGATCCACAAGCCTTCATTACTTCAGGACTGGTAAAGTTTTCAGAAGCAATTAATTCGATACCATTTGATTGGCGATCCTTCTCAGCTTCTAATAAATCAAATATTGCCCTATCGCTATTCATAACTTAATTTTACTCAAAATTAAACAATTAGATATCCTTTTTGCCATCAATTTTTCTAAATATTAATGATTTATTCAAGATTAATTAACAAGCAACAGACAATTTAACCACCTACATATTAGTTAAATATGTCATAATGACTTAATTAACAATAGTTTATATGTCAAAAGGACATAGAATTGTGATTGGAATAGACTTTGCGCTTTCAAAATAAAGATTGTTATGAATTTGAATAGACTTACTTTAAAAACACAGGAGTCCTTACAAGCTGCTCAACTAAATGCTTTTGAAAATAAACATCCACAAGTTGAAAACGAGCACTTATTTTCAGGAATAATTGAGGTGGATGAAAATGTTTTACCTTTTGTATTTAATAGATTGAAAGTCAATTTATCTAGAGTCAAGAGTTTAAATGAAAACATCTTAAATACCTTTTCAAAAGTTGAAGGAAATACAAAGAATTTATCTAAAAGTGCATCCCAAACGTTAATGAATTCAATTAATATTGCAAAAAACTCAGGAGACGAATATGTTACGGTTGAACATCTTTTAATTTCGATTTTTGAATCAAGAAGTAAAATCTCAAATATTTTAAAAGACGAAGGTATAACCAAAGTAAAACTAGAATCGGCAATAGAAGAACTTCGTAAAGGAGAGAAAGTAACTTCGGCTTCTGCTGAAAGTAACTATAACTCTTTAAATAAATATGCCATTAATTTAAATAAAATGGCTATTGAGGGTAAACTTGATCCTGTGATTGGAAGAGATGAAGAGATAAGAAGGCTTTTACAAATACTAAGTAGACGTACAAAAAATAATCCGGTATTAGTTGGTGAGCCCGGAACTGGTAAAACTGCAATAGCAGAAGGACTTGCTCATAGAATAATTGAGGGTGATATTCCCGAAAATTTAAAAAATAAATTGATTTATTCATTAGACATGGGAGCACTTATTGCAGGTGCAAAATATAAAGGTGAATTCGAGGAAAGACTAAAAAGTGTAATTAAAGAAGTAATAAAGAGTGATGGTGATCTAGTCCTTTTCATTGATGAAATACACACACTAGTTGGTGTAGGTGGAAGTGAAGGCTCTATTGATGCAGCTAACATACTTAAACCAGCACTTGCAAGAGGTGATTTACGTGCAATTGGGGCTACTACTTTGGATGAATATCAAAAATACATTGAAAAGGATAAGGCATTAGAAAGAAGATTTCAAAAAGTTAGTGTTAATGAACCCGATACGGAAAGTACTATTTCAATTCTAAGAGGAATAAAAGAAAAATATGAAATGCATCATAAAGTTAGGATAAAAGACGACGCCATAATTGGTGCTGTTTCTCTTTCTAATCGTTATATCAGAAATCGATTTTTACCAGATAAAGCAATTGATTTAATTGATGAAGCAGCATCAAAATTAAAAATGGAAATGAATTCAAAACCTGAAGAGCTAGACACACTAGATCGTAGGATTCGACAAATTGAAATTGAAATAGTTGCTTTAAAGCGAGAAAAAAACGAAAAAAAGATAATGCTATTAAACAAAGAGGTTTTTGGATTAAAAGAAAATAGAAAATCTCTTTATGCTAAATGGCAAAAAGAGAAACAAATTGTTGATGACCTTCAGCAAACAAAATCAAATATTGAAAACTTGAAGCTTCAAGCAGATCGTTCTGAAAGAGAGGGTGATTATGGCATGGTTGCAGAAATTAGATACGGAAAGCTTCAAGATGAAGAATTAAAGATGTCGGAACTTAAAAATAAACTCGCAAAATTAAAATCAGAAAATTCATTAATTAGAGAAGAGATAACTTATGATGATATTGCTGAAATTGTTGCAAAATGGACTGGTGTACCAGTTGCAAGAATGATTCAATCTGAACGAGAAAAACTTTTAAGCCTCGAAAAGAATTTACACAAAAGGCTTGTAGGACAAGAGAAAGCTGTGATAGCCGTGAGTGATGCTATTAGAAGAAGTAGGGCAGATCTACAAGATGAAAACAGGCCTATAGGGAGCTTTATGTTTTTAGGTACAACAGGTGTTGGAAAAACTGAACTTGCAAAAGCCTTGGCTGAGATTCTTTTTGATAATGAAAATAATATTACAAGAATTGATATGAGCGAATATCAAGAAAGGCACTCAATAAGCAGGCTTATAGGTTCTCCTCCAGGATATGTAGGTTATGATGAAAGTGGACAACTAACAGAAGCAATAAGAAGAAAACCGTATTCGGTTGTACTCTTAGACGAAATAGAAAAGGCTCATCCCAACACTTTTAATATTCTTCTACAAGTTCTTGATGAAGGCAGGTTGACCGATAACAAAGGACGCGTTGCAGATTTTAAAAATAGTATAATAATTATGACAAGTAATTTAGGGAGTGATGAAGTTCAAAAAGCATTCGAAAATAATCAATCTTTTCAAAAGGCAGAGGAATTGGCGACTTTGAACATAATGGAACATTTGAAAAAAAATATTAGTCCAGAGTTTTTAAATAGAATTGATGAAATTATACTTTTTACTCCGCTTACCCGAAATGAAATTGAAAAAATTGTAAAACTGCAAATAACTATAACCCAAAATAAGCTAAGAGAAAAATCAATAAACTTGTTTGTAACTGACGAAGCCATTTTAAATTTAGCAAAGAAAGGATTTGATCCCCAATACGGTGGGCGTCCAGTTAAAAGAATAATACAACAAAAATTACTTAATCCATTAAGTAAGGAATTACTATCTGATAACATACAACGTAAAAAACAAATTATTTTTGATTACATAGATTCAACATTTATTTTTAGAAATGGTGAACTTATTTCAAGCAAGGATTAATATTATCTTTGTGATGTGATTAAAAAAATTAACATACAAAATAAGCGTGCTCGTTTTGAATACGATCTTATTGATGAATATACAGCTGGAATTGTACTTGCCGGAACTGAAATAAAGTCAATACGAAATGGTAAAGCATCAATTTCAGAAAGCTTTTGTGAATTCAATGAGAAGGGTGAATTGTTTACAGTAAACATGAACATTGAGGAATATGGTTTCGCAAATAAATTTAACCATAAACCAAAAGCCCAAAGAAAACTTTTATTAAAAAAAAAAGAACTTAAGAAGCTTTACAAAGATGTTAAAAACAGTGGGTTAACAATTGTACCTTTGCGTGTTTTTATTAATGAAAATGGTTTTGCTAAAATAAAAATTGCTCTAGCCAAAGGTAAAAAACTTTATGATAAAAGAGAGAGCATAAAAAACAGAGAAAATAAGAGAAATCTTGACCGAATAAAAAAAACTTTTAAAAAAAATTAAAAATTTGTAACTGGGTACTAATTATTTGCTCAAAATAATTAATGATTATTTTATTAAACATACAGTGTCATGAAGAATAAAGTAAAAATCTCATTTGGGACAACTGGTCTATTTGACCTTTCAAAAGAATTTTTAAAAAGTAAAACCTCTAGTGTTTTTATTTTAGTCGATAGTAATACCAACAAGTTCTGTCTATCAAATTTCATTTCAAAAACTAAAATTAAAAATTATCAGGTGATCGAAATGCACGCAGGTGAGGAATATAAAAATATAAAAACTTGTGAAATGGTTTGGCATAAGCTAACTGAAAAAGGTGCTGATCGTAACTCTATCTTAATAAATCTTGGTGGAGGTGTTGTTTGCGATTTAGGTGGCTTTGTGGCATGTACATTTAAGCGTGGTATTGATTTTTATAATATTCCCACTACCCTGCTATCAATGGTAGATGCCTCAGTTGGAGGTAAGACTGGGATTGATCTTGGATCATTAAAAAATCAAATAGGAATTTTTAAAGAACCAAAAGAAGTAATTATTGATTCCAATTGGTTAAAAACTTTACCACAAGAAGAAATTAGAAGTGGTTTTGCAGAAATGTTAAAGCATGGATTGATCGCAAGCGCCTCTTATTGGTGTAAATTAAAAAAAATCAATTTGTTAAGTATATCTAATCTTTCGAAACATATAAAGCCATCTATTAGTATTAAAAAGAGAATTGTTTCAAAAGATTATAAAGAAAAAAATTTGCGTAAAATATTAAATTTTGGGCACACTTTTGGACATGCGATCGAATCTTATTTCCTTGAGCACAAGGATAAAAAAAAATTACTTCATGGCGAAGCAATATCCATAGGTATGATATTAGAAGCTTATATTTCAACTCAAGTCTGCAGATTTCCTTTCGACAGCGCATTGGATATTAAAAAGACGTTTAACAAATACTTTCCAAAAATGATGTTTAAATCTGAAGAAAAACAATCTATTATATCACTTTTGAGCCATGATAAAAAAAATGACCGCGGGAAAATAAATTTTGTACTATTAGAAGATATAAGTAAACCTATTATAGATGTAAATGTTGGCGAAAGATTATTGAATAACGCATTTGACTTCTATGAAAGCTAAATTAAGCTGAGTTTCTGCTTGCATTTATGTTACCAAAAAGTGATCTAGTAACCATTGCCTCTAAATCTTTTATTCTTTTTGAATTAGAACTATTTTGTTTTCTTAAAATTTGCAGCTCCATTAATGCGTATTGTTGAATTGTTAAAAGAGGCTGAACAATTTCCTCTCTTGCTTTAATGGATGCCCTGCCAGCAGCCTCATTTTCCATTAAAGACTCAAATCCACTGATTTTTAAAAGAACTTCTTTTGTAAGATTATATTCATTAAAAATTAGACTCCAAAACTCCCCGAATACTTTATCATCTTTCATGTATGTAGTCAGTTTAAAAAAAGATTTTGAGAGGCTCATCATGCTATTGAAGATTAGAGTTCGAAAAAACTTAGAACTTTTAAATAGTTTTTTTAATTCATCTAATTTCCCTTCATCAATCATAGTTTTTAATGAAATTCCTAGACCAAAAAAACCTGGAACATTTTGTTTTAGCTGGCTCCAGCTTCCTACAAATGGTATTGCTCTTAAGTCCTCGAATTTAAAAGTATCTGACTTACCTCGTTTTGAAGGTCTACTACCAATATTTGCTTTGGCATAATATGGTAATGTGGACATGTGCTGAAGATAAGGCACAAATGAAGGGTGAGCCTTAAAATCTTTATAAGCTTTGTAGCTTATTTTTGCAATGCTATCCATTAATTTACGGTCATCATCTGTCAAATTATTTTTTCCTGGATTCAGAATTTGATTTTCAATCCCAGAACTCAAAAGCTGCTCTAAATTAAATTGTGAAGAATCTAAAGTGCCAAAATTGGAACTTATTGTTTGTCCTTGTATTGTTATCTGAATGTCATCACTTTGAATAGTATCTCCCATTGAAGCATAAAATTCGTGAGTGTTTCCACCTCCTCTTGCTGGTGGCCCTCCCCTACCATCAAAAAAAGCAACTCTAACACCAAATTCGTTGGAAAGTTTACTAAGAGATTCTTTTGCGAGATAGATACTCCAATTCGCCATAAAGTATCCACCATCTTTTGTGCCATCAGAAAAGCCCAACATAATAGTTTGTTTCATGCCCCTTGTCTTCAAATGATTTAAATAAATTGAATTGTTAAATAAAGATCTCATTACTTTGCTTGCATTTTCTAAATCTGGAATAGTTTCAAATAATGGAATAAAATCAACTTTTGGGATACTCCAATTACTTAAGCGGCACATAGCAAATAATTCAAGTATATTTTCTAAAGTCTGACAATTACTAATTATATATCTATTACATCCTCTTTCACCATTTTTACTTTGTATTTTCTGCATGCTGCGAATGCTCTCTAAGGTTTGGCATGTTAATTCATCTTTAAATATTTTTGGTGGAACATCACCACTCATCTCGATAAGAGATTTGCAACGCTCTTCTATGCTTAAACTCAAATAATCTTCAGGTAAGTTTTTAGTATATCTCAAAATATCTGGGTGTGAAACAATTTTAGTAAAAACTTTGTGATGAATTCGTGAGTCTTGTCGAATATCTAAACTGGCAAAGTGGAGACCGAAAAGGCGCACTTTGTGAATTAAATCTAAAACTTCATTTTTGTAAAGGCCATCATGATCATTTACCAAAGAATCAAAAACTATTTTTAGCTCAGAATTAATGAATTTAATGGAGAAATGTTTATTCCGCTCTGGGTAAAAAAGTTGATTAAACACTAAACTTTCAAGAGATTCGATACGATTTTCTAGACCTGGAAATGTTATTTTCCTTTTTAGCTTTCTTAAATCACGGTAATAGTTTCTTAAAATTGAAAATTGAAGACGCTCAGCGGTTTTAAGAGTTATTTCTGGGGTAACAAAAGGATTACCGTCTCTATCTCCTCCAGGCCAGAAACCAAAGTCAAAGATTGAGTTATCAAGGTCTTCTGAATTAATTATATGTTCATCAATATAATTGTAGATTGTACTTGCAGAATGGTAGAAAATATTTTCAAGAAACCATATTAAGCTTACAGCTTCCTCATATGGACTGGGCTTTTCCTTTTTATAAAAAGGAGTTTTCCCAAGTTGAACAAGAAGCTTTTTTATACTATCCAAATCATCTGAAGCAATAGATTTTGATAACTCATTAATAATGACTAAAACATTATCTGGATAAAACTGTGTGGGATGAGCAGTTAAAACAATGCGAACTTTAAAACGTTTAATATAGTCTATTAACTCTTTTTCTAACTGTTTATTTGAAGCCTCTTCCTTTATGCTTCGAATTGTTCCCCTACCATGCATATTATTTACATATGAAAACCCTGCATCTTCAATGGCATCAAAAAGTACAACCTGGCGTTCAATGTATTGAATAAAATTAAATAGCAAGTCCTGCTCTTCTTGAGCCTTTAAATTAGGTGCATACTGACTAAAAAATGAATTAAGGATCTCAGTTGGATTTGAATTTTTTTCGTATTGTATACGACAATGTTCAGCAAAAAGAGGCATTAATAATGACGTTTGCTTAATAGCTTTAAATGGAAGAGTTAAGAATAAACTATTGTAAATTTGAAATCGAGAGAGAACTTTTTCGTTAAATCTTTCAATTTTAGTTTTACGTGCCATCAATTTAATTCATTAAAAATATGATGCATTAACCTTTTTTTATCATTTATACTTTCTTCTAAGGAAATCATAGTTTCAGTTCTTGAAACGCCCTCAACATCGTCAATCATAAATATTATGTCTTTTGCATGGTGCGTGTCACGAGCTCGAACCTTACAAAAAATATTGAATTTTCCTGTTGTTATATGAGCAACAGTTATAAAGGGAATTTGCTTTAACGAATTAAGAACTTTTTCAGTTGCAGCAGTTTTTTCTAAAAATATACCAACGTATGCTATGAAGGAATAACCTAGTTTAACGTAATCAAGATTTAAAGATGAACCTTTAATTATTCCTGCTTCTTCCATTTTTTTTACGCGAACGTGTACAGTTCCTGGAGAGATTAAAAGACGCTTTGAAATATCGGTGAAAGGAATGCGAGTATTATCAATTAGTATATCGAGAATTTGGTGATCTATTTCGTCTAAGCTTACTTTACTCATTATTATAAATATGAAACGGATGCAAATTTAATGATAATATTTGTTTTTTATTGAGAATAATTCTTTAAATAAAGGTATTTAATGAAAATAATTTATTGAATGGGTCTGTATTTACAATTACATCTTTTTCGAAAATAATGTAGTTGTCTTTTTTAATATCAGTAAAATCAAGAAAATTATGTGATTTAAGTTTTAAATTTTTTCCATAAGTCACAAGTGATGGTAAAAAAATTATCTTTTGATTTTTTAATTTCTCAATATATTGAATGGCTAACTGCTGATTTTTATATACATATTTATCTTCTTTTATTGTGATATTACTTACAATTAAATCAACATAATTGTTTGTGTTTTGGGGAATGGAAAGGTACGATTCAACTGAACCCCCGTTTGATTCCAGCATAAGATGCTTAAATAAGATTTTGTATGCTTCAAGGATAAAAAACCTTACTTTGATCCTAAAATAATCGTTTATATAATGCCCCGCTTCAAATAGGATAGTTGGAGTCCCGCATTTTGTTAAATAATCTCCAACACAGTTAGGATTATATTGGTCATCATAACGACTTATCGCTCCCGGAAGCTGTTTTTCTAATTCATTTCTAGTTGAAGAAATAGCAATCATAGCTTTCGTTCTTGAGGAGGTAATTGACTTTTTCGAGTCAGCACTTGGAGAGAGAAAAGAAATTGTTGCTGGAGGACCCTTAGGTCCAGAACCATAAATGGTTCTTTGCCCGTGAAGATTAATCGCATAATTTGGTAAAATTTTCTCGTATGCATTTCTTAGTATTATACTCTCAGGCTGACTTAAATTGATTGCATCACGATTTAAATCAACACCGTTAAAATTTTGACGGGTATATAATTTAGATCCATCAGGATTTAGCTGAGGGATAATAAAAAAACTAAAAAACTTTAAAAATTCAGCCTGATTAGGCTTTAATACCCAGGAAATAAAATCCAATAAGGCTATTGTAGTAGTGCTTTCATTTCCATGCATTTGAGACCACATCAAAATATTTTGATCACCATTACCAATTTGTAATTGGTAGACCGGAAGACCATTAACAGATCTACCAAGAACAGTTCTTTTAACATTAGAATTAAAATCTTTTAATCGCTTTTCTAAATAAGATGGAGGGAAATATCTTTTATAATTCATTTAAATGATATACATACAAATGTAAATAACGATTTGTAAACATATGTAAACATTTGTTAGTTTGGATTTGTTTGGTTATAATATTATATAATTACTAAATTTACAATTGTATACAATATTTTATTATTTTTTCATAATATATTGTTTATCATGATTTTATAAAAAATACATAAAGCATTTATTGAAATAAATAAGACTTGTTTTGTATAAATTATTTTAATAAATTGAAGAATTAATTCATAAAAATTTACAATGTTAAACATAGATTTTTTCATTTCACGTCTAAATGAGATAATGGTAAATAACAATTTAAATTCTGCCTCATTTGCTGAACAAATTGGGGTTCAGCGTTCATCTGTTTCACATGTTATGTCGAAAAGGAATAAACCTAGCTTAGATTTTATTTTGAAAATCGTAAATAGCTTTGAAGAAGTGACTCTAGACTGGTTGTTATTTGATAATAACCTCAAACCCTCCCCTTTCTCAAATTCTGATAGTAAATTTGTTAAAAATAAAATAGAATCAGATTTAAAAAAATCATCAAATGTTTTAACCAATAAAGAGAGTCCGATGGAGATTAAAACTAATTCTGATGTAGTTCAAATTATACAAATATATAAGGACGGTAGCTTTTTAACATTTTCACCAAAATCTTGATATTTTTGTTTTGATGAATTACAAGGTATATTATTTTCTAATAATTATATTTTTTTCTTGCTACTCTTTAGAAAGGAATTGCATGCCTTTTCATGAAGGAAAATTTAAATTTAGTCATGTAATTAATAATGAAATAAAAACATCATATTTCGTGAGAGATTCATTATATGAAATTGAATTTTTTGATGGCATAATTGATACTGCGAAAATTCGATGGGTTAATGATTGTGAGTGTATTTTGACCAAATTAAATGCAAAGAGCTATAATGAAAAAAGACCTATTCAAATTAGAATCTTAAGCACTAACAAAAACAGCTATAATTTTGAATATTCACTTGTCGGTGACAGAAAAAATAAAAAAAAGGGAAGGATTGAAAAAATAAATTGATTTAACTACCTACTACAAAATATCAATCTAGTTAACATTGATAATTCTATATATCTAAAGTGATTTGAGTAGTGTCATCGCTAGCTTTAACGGTTTCATCATTTGATACCTCTATTTCAAGGGGATTTGTTTGTTCTGTTTCCTCATATTTTGAGGAGTTAATAAGCTCAACTCTTTTGATTTTTTTCTTGGTTAGCAGATTTCCTTGAGCTTTGAACCCCTTAACAGAAATAAAGTTTTCAACATCAACTTCTAAATTTGGAAATGGATCTTTTCCTCTAGGTTTTTCAAAAATAATTCTAAGAATTGGTTTCCAATTAGAGCAAAAGTATATAAGTTCTCCTTTATTAACAACAAAACTATCCTCACGATTAGTGTTTTCAACAACAAATCTCTTCAGGAAATATCTTTGCTTTTCAGGGTCAAAATAAATTGCAGTTAGCGGTTTTTTAGGATACCACTTTTCAATTTTATCGACTGATTCCTCAAAATGTAGAGACATATCAGGGGTAAATGCTTTAATTGTTCCTTTCGAAGTTGAAACGATTAATTTATCATCACCTTTAAATTCCCCTAAAAGATCGCCTCTTTCTTCTAAATTTAACCTAAAAACTGATCTGTCAAACCAAATTTTCCTGGGTTTAAGTGTTGATATGCCTTTCTCTTTTAACTCTACTTTTTTAATAAAATATTTGGTGACTGTATTACCTCTAACTGCACGATTTTTTATTTGTAGATCAGCGAAATCTAAATCCCATTTTAGTTTCTTTATACTTCCTGTATTTTTTAGTAAGATTGAAACTATTTCCGCTTCTCCATTAGGATTTGCTGAAAAATAAAGTACTTCAGACTGAGGCTTCCCTTGAGTTAAATCATATATTTTATCGCGAGTAACTCCAGTAACAGCAAAACGTTTTATAAATGAGGTCCCTTTCTTCCCATCTCTATAAATCATATTGTATATAGTGCGTTGGTCTTTCTTTTTAAAAACTGCAGCATATTCGATATTTTTACCAACAAAAACCTTCGTATCTACCTTAACAACTTGCATTTTTCCGTCTTTAGTAAATACTATAATGTCATCTATATCTGAACATTCGCATACTAGCTGATCTTTTCGTAGGGAAGTTCCTATAAAACCCTCTTCCTTATTCATATAGAGTTTTTGGTTCCTAGTAACTACCTTTCTCGCATCGACATCATCAAAAATTCTTATTTCAGACTTTCTTTCTCTATTTGTTCCATAAGATTTTTTTAAATGATTGAAATATCTAACTGTATAATCAATTATATGGTTAAGATTATTTTTAACCTCTTCTATATCTGTTTCAAGTATTTCGATTTTTTGTTGCGCCTTATCTAAATCAAATTTTGAAATTCTCTTAATTTTAATTTCAGTAAGCCTAATTATATCATCCTCAACAACATTTCGTTTTAGATTCGTCGTATAGGGCTTTAAACCAATTTGTATCTTGGAAATTACCTCTTCCCATGTTTCAGCGGCTTCAATATCTCGATAGATTTTATTTTCAATAAAAATTCTCTCTAAAGAGGCATTGTGCCATTGATCTTCTAAATCTGATAATTGAACTTCTAATTCCATCTTAAGAAGCTGGACGGTGTGATCGGTAGATATTTTAAGCATATCCGAAACACCCATAAAATTGGGTTTATTATCAATAATTAGGCAGCCCAATGGTGAAACTGAATTTTCACAAGAAGTAAAGGCATAAAGTGCATCTATTGTTTTGTCTGGGGAAATGTCATTAGGTAGATATACTAAAATTTCAACTTTGGACGATGTATTATCTTCAATCCTCTTAATTTTAATTTTCCCATTATCATTTGCCTTTAGTATACTATCTATTAATGATGAAGTATTTGTACCATAAGGAATCTCATTAATAACTAAGGTATTTTTATCTATTTTACTGATACGTGCACGAACTCTAACTTTACCACCTCGATTTCCATCGTTATAATTTTGAACATCTATAATACCACCTGTTTGGAAATCAGGATATAAAGTAATTTTTTTTCCTTTTAAATAATTAACACTTGCATTTAAAAGTTCGTTAAAATTATGAGGCAAAATTTTTGTTGAAAGCCCAACTGCTATCCCTTCAGCTCCCTGTGCAAGTAATAATGGGAACTTTACTGGCAAATGAATTGGTTCTTTTTTCCTCCCGTCATAAGAAAGCTGCCACTGAGTAACTTTTGGACTAAAAACTACTTCTAAAGCAAATTTAGACAGTCTAGCCTCAATATATCTTGATGCTGCAGCTCCGTCTCCAGTCAAAATATTCCCCCAATTTCCCTGCATATCAATTAATAACTCTTTTTGAGCAATTTGGACCATTGCATCTGCAATACTTGCATCACCGTGTGGATGGTATTGCATTGAGTGACCAACAATATTTGCAACTTTATTGTATCGGCCATCATCAAGGTCTTTCATAGAATGTAAGATTCTTCTTTGGACAGGCTTAAGCCCATCTTCAATTGCAGGAACAGCCCTCTCTAAAATTACATATGAGGCATAATCCAAAAACCAATCCTTATACATTCCAGTCACTCTTTTCAGGGCAACCGATTCTTCTGAGTTTATAAAATTTCCATCTTCATTCATATCTTCACTGAGCTAATTCAATTTTTTCTTCAGCGTAATCAAGTTCTACCTTAAGATTATTAATTATAAATTTTTGACGATCAGGAGTGTTTTTCCCCATATAAAAAAGAAGTAATTCTTCTATAGTTGTTTGTTTGTCTAGCATTACAGGGTCCAATCTTATGTCATCACCAATAAAATATTTAAACTCATCAGGAGATATCTCACCAAGACCCTTAAATCTTGTGATTTCTGGTTTACCTTTGAGTTTTACTAATGCTTCTTTTCTTTCATCCTCATTATAACAATATATTGTCTCTTTTTTATTACGAACACGAAATAATGGTGTTTGTAAAATATACAGGTGCCCCTCTTTTATGAGCTCAGGAAAAAATTGTAAAAAAAATGTAATTAAAAGTAATCGAATATGCATTCCATCTACATCAGCATCTGTAGCAATAACAATATTATTATAACGTAAGTTTTCTAGACTTTCCTCAATATTAAGAGCTGCCTGCAGCAGGTTAAATTCCTCATTTTCATAAACAATTTTTTTACTCATTCCAAAACTATTCAAAGGTTTACCCCTTAAACTAAAAACAGCTTGTGTATTTACATCTCTTGACTTAGTAATTGAGCCGCTCGCTGAGTCTCCTTCTGTTATGAATAATGTAGAGTCAAGCCTATGATCTTTTTTTAAATCTGAAAGATGAACACGACAGTCTCTTAATTTTTTGTTATGCAAATTCGCTTTTTTAGCCCTTTCTCTTGCGAGCTTTCTTATTCCTGAAAGCTCTTTTCGTTCTTTTTCTGCCTGTAGAATTTTTTTCAAAATTAACTCTGCTACATCCTGATTTTTGTGCAAAAAATTATCTAGTTCATTGTTTAAAAAATCAATTATATAACTTCTAACCGATGGCAATCCACTACCCATTTCAGTTGATCCTAGCTTTGTCTTGGTCTGCGATTCAAAAACAGGCTCCATGACTTTAATGCTTAACGCAGCAATTATGGATTTCCTAATATCAGCTGCCTCAAAGTTTTTGCCAAAATGTTCTCTGATTGTTTTTACCAAACCTTCTCTAAATGCTGCTTGGTGTGTTCCACCTTGGGTAGTATGCTGGCCATTTACAAATGAGTGGTATTCTTCACTGTATTGAGTTTTACTGTGCGTAATCGCAATTTCTATATCTTCACCTTTAAGGTGAATGATTGAGTATAACAGGTCTTTTTCGTTTGACTGATCTTCCAAGAGGTCCTTTAAACCGTTTTCAGAGTAAAACTTTTCGCCATTAAAGTCAACTGTCAAACCAGGGTTAAGAAAAACATAATTTTTAATCATGCGCTCAACATATTCTGGTCTATATTTAAAATTTTTAAATATTTTTCTATCTGGCGAAAAAATTACTTTGGTGCCTCTTCGCTTGTTAGATTTTTCCAAGGGAGAATCTTCTGTAACTATTCCAAACTCAAATTTTACTTTCTTTGTCTGATTTTCCCTTATTGACTCAACAATGAAAGTTTCAGATAAGGCATTAACTGCCTTCGTTCCAACACCATTAAGACCTACTGACTTTTTAAATGCTCGAGAATCATATTTACCTCCAGTATTCATCTTCGAAACAACGTCAATTACTTTACCTAAAGGAATTCCTCTTCCATAATCACGGACACTTACATTGTTTTCATTAATAATTATTTCTATAGTTTTGCCCGCACCCATAACAAACTCGTCGATACAGTTATCCAAAATTTCTTTCAATAGTATATAAATTCCATCGTCAGGGGAGGAACCGTCACCAAGCTTTCCAATGTACATTCCAGGACGTAACCTAATGTGCTCTTTCCAATCAAGAGATCGAATATTATCTTCTGTGTAAGTGATTGTATTTTTCATGGAATTCATTGCTAATATAATTATTGCTTTATTAAAGAAAACTTGTTTAGCCCCCAAGAAATCAACAATCGACTTGACAATATTGTTAAAAAGTTAATAGTTGGAAACTGATATTAGCAAGCCACATTTTTTTATTATTTATTTTAACATTAAATATTTTACATTTATCGAAAAAATAATAATGTTATTAAACTTCACTGCCACATTATATCACACAGTTTTTTTTTGGTTGAAAAACCCTAACAATAAAAAAGATAGATTCGAATTTGAAAATGCCATAAAAAAATTAATTCGAAATAACCATCTGTCAATATCGTGTCACTTGGGAACCCCTGCAGATTCTGAACAACGCGATGTGGTTGATAGCTCCTATACTTATTGTTATATTGTGAATTTTCCTTCTTTGGAGGATCAAAATAAATATCAAATTGATCCTCACCATCTTTTATTTATTGAAGAAGCTAAACACTTATGGGAGAAAGTAAAAGTCTACGATTCTTTATCCATTTAAAAATTATATTTTAAAAAATACCCCTGCTAGAATTATACATTGAATCGAAAATGAATAATATCCCCATCCTTTACTAAGTATTCTTTTCCCTCTACCCTAACTTTACCCGCCTCTTTTACTTTAATTTCTGATGCATATTGAATGTAGTCACTAAAACTTATTACCTCAGCTTTTATGAAACCACTTTTAAAATCAGTATGTATTACACCAGCAGCCTCTGGTGCTGTGGCACCAATTGGTATGGTCCAAGCTCTAACTTCTTTTTCACCGGCAGTAAAATATGTTTGTCTGTTTAAAAGGTTATACGCAGATCTTATCAATTTTGATGCTCCTGCTTCCTTTAGTCCTAAATCCTCTAAAAAAAGTAATCTTTCCTCAAAACTCTCTAATTCATTAATATCAGCTTCAATATTAACTGCTAAAAATAAAAAATTAGTTTTTTCTGAATTTGCAAATTCTTTAACTATTTCAACATAATTATTTCCTTGACTTGCTGAAGCCTCATCCACATTGCAAACATATAATACAGGTTTATCAGTTATTAATTGTAAGGGTTGTACATATTCAATCCTGTCCTTTTCATTTATATCCATAATTCGAACATTTTTTGATTGTTGAAGTGTTTCTCGGATTTGCATCAGTATATTATTCTCTTTGATTGAATCCTTGTTTCCTGATCGAGCTGAACGACCAACTTTGTTTAGTCTATTTTCAATAGTCTCTAAGTCTTTAAGCTGTAATTCAATATCTATGGTTTCTTTGTCTCTTTTAGGGTCTACGGATCCATCAACATGAGAAATATTTTCATCATCAAAGCATCTCAATACATGAATTATCGCGTCAGTTTCTCGAATGTTAGCTAAAAACTGATTCCCCAATCCCTCTCCTTTACTAGCCCCCTTTACCAATCCTGCAATATCTACAATTTCTACAGTTGCTGGAATTACTTTCTGAGGATTAACAAGCTTTGCAAGCTTTTGAAGTCTAAGATCAGGTACATTAACAACACCTACGTTTGGCTCTATAGTGCAAAATGGAAAGTTTGCGCTCTGTGCTTTAGCATTAGATAAACAATTAAATAAAGTTGATTTTCCAACATTTGGTAAACCCACTATCCCTGCTTTCATAAAAAATTTTTATAAAAATAGCTTTCTTTTTTATTAACCTTTAATTTTAAAAGATAGAAATCAAATCCTAACAAATGGAAAATAAAAAATATCTTATAATTCATGCAGATGACGCTGGCCTTGCTTGGTCAGAAAATTTGGCAACACAAGATGGCATGATAAATGGAAGTATAAGTTCAACTAGCCTAATGGTTCCCTGCCCATGGTTTTATGAAATGGCTAAATTTTGTTTAAAAAACAAAAGTTTAGATTATGGTATCCATTTAACATTAACAGGTGAATGGAAAAATTATCCTTTTAAACCTTGTTCAAACAAAAAAGAAGTTAATTCTCTTATAAATAAAGATGGATATTTTTACCCAAAACGGAATCATATATTACTAAACGCCGATAAAAATGAAGTATATACCGAATTAAAAAATCAAATTGATATTGCGTTAACTATAGGACTGAATCCTAGTCATTTAGATTCTCACATGTATACTTTAGGTTTAAGACAAGATCTTCTGGAAATTTACTATGAATTAGGACAAGAATACAATTTACCTATACTTTTGAGTAAAAAGTTGATTTCAGTTGCTGGAGGTAATCCTAACTCATTTGATCTTCCCAGTGGCAAATTTATTGAAAATGTTTTTATGGGTTCATATGACGAATTCATTGGTAATGGGCTGAATAAATTCTATGATAATATTTTAGATAATTTGCCATACGGATTATCAATTATCTTGATCCATCCCGCATATGATAATGAAGAGATGAGACAAATCACGGTTGATCACCCTAATTTTGGTGCAAAATGGAGGCATCAAGATATAAACTACTTCAAAAGTGAGAGCTGCAAAAGAAAATTGGAGGAAAATAAAATAAGACTTGTGAATTGGAAAAGTGAAGAAGTTATTAATTATTTGGGTGCATAAATTTTTGCTTCCCTAAAAGCTTTTCATCAGACTCAACATTTTTTTCATCTGGTATGCAGCAATCAACAGGGCAAACAGCTGCGCATTGAGGCTCTTCATGAAAACCTTTGCACTCAGTACATTTATCAGTGACAATGAAATAAAACTCATCAGAAACAGGCTGTTGAAAAACATCCGCATTCACATTTTCACCATTAGGCAAGATAACATCTCCGTTTAGTGAGGTTCCATCTTTATAACGCCAGTCCTCAGCGCCTTCATAAATGGCAGTATTTGGACATTCAGGCTCGCATGCTCCACAGTTTATGCAATCTTCAGTAATGATAATAGCCATCTGTTATGTACATTTGTTCAAAAATAAGGCCTAAATCACTTTCCCACAAGATAAATGGACACAAACTCAGAACAAATAGAGGCTTTAATCAATTTAGGTTTACATCTTAAAGAATTTGATAGATTAAAACCTAAATATGCAAAGTTACAAACTGTTATTGAACAATCTATCAATAAAAACGCTTGGTTTAACCAAGAAAATATTGAGAATGTATTTCACATTTGGTCTGAAAAATTAGAAGAAGATAAAATTTTAGATTGGGTAAGCAAATACAAATTTGAGTCAAAAAAAAACAAAAAGGTTGCAATTATATTAGCAGGAAATATCCCTATGGTTGGTTTACACGATCTCATTTGTGTTTGGGTTTTCGGTTTAAAATCGATTGTAAAATGTTCATCAAAAGATGATTTACTTCTGCCATACATGACTAATTTTTTGGAAAGTCAGATTAAAAAAAAATACTTCAATTATCAGAAAAAAATAATAAGAAATTTTGATGCAGTAATTGCGACAGGATCAAATAATTCTGCCCGATATTTTGATTATTATTTTAAAAAATATCCCAACATCATAAGAAAAAACAGAAATGGTATTGCAGTTTTAAGCGGTAGAGAAAGTTTTGAAGATTTAAATAAACTTTGTGTTGACATACTTCAATATTTTGGCTTAGGGTGTCGAAATGTTTCAAAAATATACATTCCATTCGGTTTTGATTTAGACAAAATTTTAAAAAGTCTTCGCTCTCATGAAAGCGTAATCAACAATTTTAAATATTTAAACAATTATAATTACCTCAAAACAATTCTTTTATTAAATAATGAACCTTTTAAGGACAATGGATTTTTTATATTAAAAGAAGATAAGAAAATCAGTGCTCCTTTAGCATGTTTACATTATGAATATTATAAAGATATAGAAGAATTAAGAAAGGAACTATCAAAAAATATAGATTCCATTCAGTGCATTGTTTCAGATTTAAATTTTAAAAATGTTATCCCATTTGGAGAATCACAAAAGCCAAGCTTATTCCAATATGCTGATGACATTGACACATTAAAGTTTCTAATTAATTTATAATGTATTTTAAAAACCCAAGACAATAAAATGAAATTGAATGTTAACAATTATGAAAAAAAAAACAATGTAATTAATTGAAATTAACTGAGTAATAATATTTTTGTCAAAAATATTGTTTTGTAGATCCCTTCGTATTACCATTAAATCATTTTAAAATTATGAAAATCCATAACTTTAGTGCTGGACCATCAATACTTCCTAAAGAGGTAATGCTAAAAGCTTCTCAAGCTGTCAAGGAACTTGATGGCTCAGGATTGTCGCTTATCGAAATTTCACACAGAAGTAAAAATTTTGTTGATATAATGGATGAGGCATGTGAAAAAGCGCTTAATATTACTAGATTAAAAGGAAAAGGCTACAAAGCGTTGTTTTTACAAGGTGGTGCTAGTCAACAATTTTTAATGTCTGCTTACAATCTTTTAGAAAAAAAAGCTGGATTTATAAATTCTGGCACTTGGTCAACAAAAGCAATCAAAGAAGCACAATTATTAGGAGAAGTGATTGAGATTGCTAGCTCAAGGGATAAAAATTTTAATTATATACCAAAAACCTATAGTATACCTGCTGATCTTGATTACCTTCATTTAACCACCAACAATACAATTTTTGGAACCCAGTTTAAAGAAATTCCACAAACTTCAGTACCTCTTGTAGCAGATATGAGTTCGGACATTTTTTCAACAAATTTTGATTATTCTAAATTTAGTTTGTTCTATGCTGGGGCACAAAAAAACCTTGGCCCTGCAGGAACAACCCTCGTAATTGTTAAAGAAGATATATTGGGGAAAGTTTCTAGACAAATCCCATCAATTCTTGATTATTCCTTACAAATCAAATCGGGAAGTATGTTCAATACACCTCCTGTATTTTCCGTCTACACTTGTCTTTTAACCTTAAGATGGATTGAAGACAATGGAGGATTAGAGGAGATAGGAAAAAAGAATAAAATAAAAGCTGATTTAATTTATGATGAAATTGATAGGAATTCAAAATTCGTAGGATTTGCTGATAAGGATAGTAGAAGTACAATGAACGCTACCTTTAACTTATCGGAACCATCACTCTCAGATTCATTTGATACATTATGCCAAAACGCTGGAATAAATGGTATAAAAGGTCATCGTTCTGTTGGAGGTTATCGTGCTTCGATGTATAATGCCCTTTCAATAAGTAGCGTTAAAGCATTAGTAGAATGCATGCAAATTTTAGAACAAAAAAATAAATAGTTTATATGAAAATTCTAGCAAATGATGGAATCTCAAAATCAGGCATAGATAACCTAACAGAAAATGGATTTGAGATTATAACAACCAATGTAGCTCAAGAGCAACTAATTAATTATATAAATGAAAACAAAATTGTTGGGCTACTTGTGAGAAGTTCTACAACCGCGAGAAGAGATCTTATTGATAGCTGTCCAAGTTTAAAGCTAATTGGCAGAGGTGGTGTAGGAATGGACAATATTGATGTTGAATATGCAAAATCTAAAGGTATCCATGTAATAAATACTCCGGCTGCTTCATCTGCTTCTGTTGCTGAGCTTGTATTTGCACATTTATATGGGGGTGTGCGTTTTTTATTTGATTCAAACAGAAATATGCCCTTGGAGGGTGAATCTAACTTTAAAGGTCTTAAAAAGGCATATGCTAAAGGAGTTGAACTAAGAGGAAAAACATTAGGAATTATCGGTTTTGGTAGAATTGGACAAGAAGTTGCTAAAATCGCACTAGGAATAGGAATGAAAGTGATGGCATCTGATAAATTCATGGATAACGCAACCGTTAAAATAAACTTTTCAACTAGCCAGAGTATTGAGGTCAAAATTAAAGTTCATCCCTTTGATAAAGTAATTGCAAGTTCAGATTTTATTTCCCTTCATATTCCTGCTCAACAAAAGTATGTTATAGATTCAAATGTGATATCTAAAATGAAAAAAGGTGCTGGAATAATCAACGCCGCAAGGGGCGGAATAATTGATGAGGTAGCTCTTGTAAAAGCTTTAGATGAGGGTCATTTATCTTTTGCTGGATTAGATACTTTTGAAAATGAACCAAAACCTGAGGTAAAGTTGCTAATGCATGAAAAAATTTCATTAACACCTCATATTGGAGCCGCTACACTGGAGGCTCAAAATCGTATAGGTGAAGAATTAGCAATTCAGATATCAAAATTGCTTAAATAAATTTAAATAAATTGTATTTAAGTCAATTAAAGAAGAAATGGGGAGTTAGTTCTAACTTCCAATTGATTATTATTTTTATTGTATTTGGAATTACAGGTTCATTGAGTGTTCGCTTGGGAGAGCCATTGTTGAATTTAATAAATCTAGTACCTGAAAAGTTTGAAACTATACCATTTGGAAATATTGTTTATTGGACCATAAGAATCATTGCAATTTTTCCACTATATCAAATTTTATTAATAATAGTGGGAGCTGTTTTTTTTCAATTTCGTTTTTTTTGGAATTTTGAAAAAAAAATCTTGAAAAAAATTGGTTTTAAACGCTTTTTTAAAGATTCCTAGGATAAATTTGATTTAACAAGATTCAAAAACTCGTTCCGTGTGTCAGTATCTTTAAACGCGCCTCTGAAACCGGAAGTTGTTGTAGTTGAATTTTGCTTTTGTACCCCACGCATCATCATACACATATGAGAAGCTTCAATAACTACAGCTACACCTTTTGGATTAAGAGTTGAGTTAATACAGTCCAGAATCTGCTCAGTTAAACGTTCTTGAACTTGTAACCTTCTAGAAAATATGTCCACAATTCTTGGAAGTTTACTTAAACCAACGATATGTCCGTTAGGAATATAAGCTAAATGAGCTTTCCCAAAAAAAGGTAGTAAATGATGTTCACAAAGTGAGTATAATTCAATATCTTTTACAATAACCATTTCATTATAGTCTTCTTGAAACATTGCACTTTGTAAAATCTGCTCAGGATCTTTTTCATATCCCTCTGTAAGAAATTTTAGTGCTTTTGATGCACGTTCTGGAGTTTTTAATAAACCTTCACGATTTTTATTTTCGCCCAAAAGATCTATAATCTCTTCAAAATAAGATTTGATTTGATCCGTTATTGGTAAAGTTTCGATGTTAAAATTTTCATTCATTTTTTTGTATCAATATAATTTTTAAAATATGTTTTTAATTTGTTGATCTTCGGTGTAATTGTATAACTACAATAGGCTTGATTAGAATTTTGACTATAATAATTTATATGCTCCTCAGCGATATAAAAAGGAGTTGATTTTTTTACCTCAGTAACAATGGGATTATCATATATTTTTTCTGAATTTATTTGTTTAATAATTTCAAATGCAATCTGTTTTTGTTTAACTTCTGTGTAATAAATACCAGACCTATATTGAGTACCAATATCGTTGCCCTGTCGATTTAAAGTAGTAGGGTCATGAGTGTTAAAAAATATAAAAAATATATCTTCTAAATCGATATTTTTTGGATTATATTTTAACTCAATAGCCTCTGTATGACCTGTTTTTCCTCTACAAACTTCCGAATAGGAAGGATTTTTTACAGTTCCATCAATATAACCTGGTTTAACCTCAATTACACCTTTAATGTTTTGAAAAATTGCTTCTGTACACCAAAAACAACCTCCTGCCAAATAAATAATTTTAATTTTTTTTTTTTTTAAAGTTAAACAAAATAATGAAATATTGAATAGTGACATTGGATTTTGATTCATATATTCTTTATTCAACTTAATTAGTCTATGAGTAATGCCATTCATATTAATTGTTTGATATAAGCAATAATATTTTAAATTTGAAATAGTATGGATACACTTTTAAAAGCAAACAATATCTCAAAGGATTACGGGAATTTAAAAGTCTTAGATAACATCAGTATTAAAGTTGAAGAGAAAGAGATCGTTGCTATTGTTGGACCCTCGGGTGCTGGTAAAACAACTCTTTTAAATATATTAGGAACTCTTGACAATCCAAATTATGATCTTAAAACCTCAATAATTATTGATGGTAAAGATGTAACAAAAATGAAAGAAAATTCAATAGCAAAATTTAGAAATAATAATATTGGTTTTATCTTTCAATTTCATGAATTACTCCCAGAATTCTCAGCTCTGGAAAACGTTTGTATTCCTAATTGGTTGAACAAAGAAAATATTAATGTAGAGGCCAAAGCAAAAGATCTTTTATCAAGTGTGGGATTAATCGATAAAATTAATCATAGACCAGATGAACTCTCAGGAGGCGAAAGACAAAGAGTTGCTGTTGCTAGAGCACTAATTAACAGGCCAAAGATTATTTTTGCAGATGAGCCTAGTGGAAACTTGGATTCAGATAATGCAAATCAACTTCACAAAATTTTTTTTGATTTCCGCAACAATCTTAATTGTAGTTTCGTGATTGTTACTCATAATAATGACCTAGCTAAGCGTGCAGATAGAGTAATAAATCTAAAAGATGGGCAGATTAATTAATGTTTGTTAAGGATTTAAAGGATTTTTTGGATGAAAAATCTTCAGTATATGAAAACCCAAATTTTTTAGAAAAGGATCCGATCAAAATCCCTCATTTATTCAAAAAAAAAGAGGATATTGAAATTTCAGGATTTTTAGTTGCTTCTATATCTTGGGGAAACCGCGCAACTATAATCAAAAATGGTCTCCGAATGATGGAATTGATGGGAAATGACCCTTACAACTTTGTTACTTCTCATAGGGAAAGAGATCTCAAACGTCTCACTTCATTTATTCATAGAACGTTTAATGGTTATGACTTTATATATTTCATAAAGGCTCTTCGTCATATCTATAAAAATTACGGAGGCCTTGAAAAAGCCTTTTCAAAATTCCCAAAGTCTTCTAGAATGGATGAGAATATTTATCACTTTAGGAAGTGTTTTTTTGAACTATCCCATGACAAAAGAGTAAAGAAACATGTTTCGAATCCATTGAATGGGTCTGCAGCTAAAAGGATAAATATGTATTTAAGATGGATGGTAAGATCTTCAAAAAATAGAGTTGATTTTGGGATTTGGAAAAAGTTAAATTCCAGTCAACTTTCTTGTCCGTTAGATATTCATACTGGAAACATTGCTCGTAAACTTGGTCTACTAAATCGTAAGATAAATGATCTTAGGGCGCTAAAAGAATTAGATGAAGTTTTAAGGAGTTTTGATGCATTAGATCCAGTAAAATATGATTTTGCACTTTTTGGCCTTGGTGTTTTTGAAGGTTTCAATAACAACGATATGAGGTTTAATAATAAAAATAGGTAAATTGATTCATAGAGTATTACTAAAAGATGTTTAAAAAAATTTCTAAATATTTTGGTCCAGGTCCCTTAATAGCTGCAGCTTTCATAGGACCTGGGACAGTTACTCTTTGTTCTTTAGCCGGAGCAAAGTTTGGTATGTCCCTTTTGTGGACAATTATTATAGCCATTTTAGCTGCCATAATTTTGCAATCAATGGCTATAAAAGTGAGTATTCTATCAAAAAAAAATTTAACCCAGGCTATAAAGGATGAGCTAAAACATCCGATTGTTAAAAATTTGATATTAGGATTAATTCTTGTAGCAATTCTTTTTGGAAATACAGCTTACGAGGCAGGAAACATAAGTGGAACAATATTGGGTATTGAAACTTTACTTGGAGAATTCAAATTTAATCTAGGATATATCTCATTTAACTTTTATTCTTTAGCAATTGGTATTATTGCAGCATCTCTTCTTTGGACTGGCAAATACAAAATTATTCAAGGTTTTTTAATTGGTTTGGTTATAATTATGAGTATATCTTTTTTAGCAACTGTTTTGTTTACAAAACCCTCAACTAGAGATATAATTACAGGTTTATTCTCTTTTGAAACTCCAGAAAGCAGTTTGTTAACTATCATAGGTTTAATTGGTACTACTATTGTGCCCTACAACCTTTTTCTTCATTCTGAATTAGCAAAAAATAAATGGTCCAAATCAAATGAACTTGAATATGCACTTAAAGATTTATACATATCCATAGGTATTGGAGGTATTATTTCTTTAAGTATAATAATTTCTGCTTCAGGTATAGAGAATGCAAGCATTTCAGGTGTGAGCGATTTAGCGTTAGGATTAGAACCTCTATTTGGAAAATTTGCAAAATACTTTTTAGCGATAGGGCTTTTTTCTGCAGGAATAACAAGTACAATAACAGCACCTATGGCAGCTTCTTATGTAGTTTGCGCATGTTTTGGATGGGTTCCGAATTTAAAATCAGTTCACTTCAGGATAACATGGATTTTTATTATTTTATGCGGTGTTTTAATATCAGCATTAGGCCTTAAACTTATACGTGTAATAGAATTCGCTCAAATTGCAAATGGAATATTACTTCCAATTATAGTAGTTATTCTTCTTTGGATGATGAATAAATCCTCAATCTTAGGTAATTTTAAGTATAATATTTATCAAAATTTAGTTGGGAGTATTATCGTAATTATTTCACTGTTTTTGAGCTTTAGAACACTTTTAATTCTGGTTAATTAAAATGAATAAAATAAATATTAATGTTGATATGGGAGAAGGTTTTAATATTGAAGAAAAATTAATGCCATTAATCAACTCTTGTAATATATCCTGTGGGGCACACGCTGGAGGCACTTCAGAAATTAAAAGAGTAGTAGGTTTAGCTAAAATTAATGCTGTGAAAATAGGTGCACACCCCTCCTACCCTGACAGGAAAAATTTTGGAAGAATTTCAATGAAAATTTCTAGAAGTGAATTAATAAAAAGTATAAAAAATCAATTATTAGTATTTGTTCAACAACTTGACCATCCTAAAGATTTAAACCACATTAAACCTCATGGTGCATTATATAATGATTGTGTTAAAAACAAGAATATAGCTCAAATTATAGTCGAAATTGTAGAGAAATATTATCCTGAAGTTTTAATTTTTACCATTCATAATGGTGAATTATATAAACTCGCTCTCTCAAGAGGATTAAATGTTTATAGTGAAGCGTTCCTTGACCGTGGATATAAAGATAATGGACAATTAGAAGATAGAGCTAAAAAAGGAGCGATTTTAAGAGATGGGACATCTATGTATAATCAACTTTATAATATTCTTGAGAAAAAACAATTGAAAACAGTTAATGGTAAATGGATTAATATTACCGCTGATACGTTTTGTATCCATGGAGACCATAAAAATGTATTAGAAAATTTAGTGCTGTTGCACCAATTATATAAAAATTATCTTAAAAAGGGTGATTGATTTATTTAAATTTGAAATTTCTGCGTTAAATAATAAAACAATTCTTCTCGAATGGAGAATGGATCCTTCAGATACTCTTTTAGAGCATCTAATTAAATTTAAAAGTTTAATAGAAAAAGATTTTCAGGTCAATAGATGTGTTACAGGATATCAATCTTTATTAATTGAAATTAAAAACAAAATTAGAAGCCTAACTTATTGGGAAGAGCATTTAAAAAAACTACAAAAAAAAAATAAGACTATCATTAAGGGAATACATTGGAAGATTCCAGTCTGTTATGATCTAAAATACGCTCCAGATCTTTTAAACCTATCAAAAGAAATAAATCTCAATGCAAGTGAAGTAGTTAAATTGCATTTAAGTACTCGTTACAGAGTTTATTTTCTGGGATTCTTGCCTGGATTTCTATATTTAAGTGGTTTAAATAGTAGATTATATCTACGAAGAAAGAAAAAGCCTTTACTGAAAGTTCCAAAGGGTGCTGTCGCTATTGGAGGTATGCAAACAGGAATTTATCCCAATATAAGTCCAGGTGGATGGCATTTAATAGGCAATACCCCCGTAAACTTATTTAATCCTAAAAAAAAACCTCCTTGCTTCGCAAAACCTGGTGATTGGATTTCATTTGAACAAATTGACTCTGATACCTACACTAAAATAGAATCTGAACAAAAAAATGGTAATTATCAATTAAATAAAATATGATTGAAATTCTACAAACTGGTATTCACACATCAATACAAGATATTGGTCGGCATCACTTCAAAAATTTTGGAGTCCCTGTTTCAGGAGCATTAGATCAGTCAGCTTATCTAATTGCTAATAGTTTATTAAATAATTCACCAGAAGCTGCAGCACTAGAATGTTGTATAAAAGGACCAAAATTAAAATTTCATGATGACTTTTATATATGCTTAACAGGGGCAGAAATGAATGCGAGATTAAATGATGAAATTTTAAAAAATTACAAGCCTTATTTTGTAAAAAAAGAAGACATTTTATCTTTTGGCATTGCAAAAACAGGATGTCGAACATATTTAGGAATTAGCGGTGGTATTAAAACTGAAAAAGTTCTTGGAAGTAGAAGTCAGTATAAAAATATTACATCTTCAGATAAGATTTCAAAAAACACAATAATACCTATCGGTAAGTCGAATTTTAAACCAGCTGTTGGAACAAGAGTAAAAGAGCAAAAAATTAATTATGCAAATAAAAAAATTGAAGTATATAGGGGTCCAGAGTTTAAATACTTAAAAAAAGAACAACAAAAATTAATTGAAAAAAAAATATTTCATATTTCCTCATTGAACAACCGAATGGCTTATCAATTGAAAGAAAAATTTATACACAATCTACCACAAATTTGGACATCTCCAGTAATTCCTGGAACAGTACAATGCACACCAAACGGAAGTATTATAATTTTAATGAGAGATTCTCAAATCACCGGAGGTTATCCAAGGCTTCTTCAACTTACAGAAAGTTCAATTCAATTGATCTCGCAAAAAACAACAAACAGTAAAATACGCTTTAAAATACTACCAAAAATAATCTGATTAATATTTATAATAAACATTATGCTTATAAATCATAAATAAATAGACATTGAAAGTCTTTAAATAAATTGTTTCTTATTTTTGTGTTGTATTTATAATAAATGAAAATACTCTTAAAAAAAGCCACCTTAATCAATGATAAAAGTGTTTTTCACAATAAAAAAGTAGATATTCTTATAGAAAATGGTTTGCTAAGCAGAATTGATGATCACATAGACGTTGAGGCTGACCATCTAATAAATCTTGAAGAACTCTATGTATCCTCAGGATGGTTTGACCCTAACATATCTTTTGGTGAACCAGGTTTTGAAGAAAGAGAGACACTGGAAAATGGATTACTCACAGCTGCTAAAAGTGGTTTTACTCATGTGCTTTTAAATCCAAACACTAACCCAAAAACTTCGACACTAGCAGATGTAAATCATTTGATTCAATCAACTCTTTCACAGACTACTAAATTGCATGTTAGTGCAGTGCTTTCAGAAAAAAAATATGAGGAAAAAATGGCATCTCTTTATGACATGCATCTAGCTGGTGCAAAATCATTTGGTAATTTTAATGAGACCATTATTAACCCAAATGAATTAAAAATTGCCTTAGATTATATACAAACTTTTGATGGAATTCTCCAAAGCTATCCAATAGATAAAAAACTATGTAAAAATGGACAAATCCATGAAGGAGAAATTAGTGTAAAATTAGGATTAAAGGGAATCCCTTCAATATCAGAATCAATCCCACTCGCACGTGATATTCAAATACTGGAATATACTCAGGGAAAAATGCACATACCTTACGTATCAACTGAAAAAAGTGTAGACTTAATTCGTAAAGCGAAAAAAAAGGGTTTAAATATCAGTTGTGCGGTTGGGGTACCACATCTCTTGTTTACTGATAAAAAACTAATAGATTTTGACCCAAACTTTAAAATTATTCCTCCCTTACGAACTGATACAGACAAAAATGCACTTCGTGAAGGACTTTTGGATGGTACTATTGATATGATAACTAGTATGCATCAGCCTATTAATCCTGAGCTAAAAGATTTAGATTTTGTTCAGTCTGAACCTGGAAGTATTGGTCTTGAGGCTTGTTTTGTTGTTCTTCAAGATAAATTTCCTATTGAAAAAATAATTTCGTTTTTGACAAGAGGAAAAAAACGTTTTGGAATAGAAGATCATAATTTTAAATTAAACACACCTGCTGACCTCACTCTTTTTACCCCAAAGGGAAATGGAATTTTTTCAGAGAAAAATCTTTATTCTACAAATAAAAATTGCATGTTTTTAGATATGCCAATTAAAGGTAAAGTTTATGGATGTATAAGGGAAAATAAGATTCTTCTTAATGCCTGAAAAATGTTGAATTACCTTATCAGAAAAGCAAAAAATATTGAAAATAGTCCAACTATAGTTTTAATTCATGGGTATGGTAGTAATGTAGAAGATTTATTCTCCTTTAAACCTTACTTGCCTGATAATTATAATATAATTGCTGTTGAGGCGCCACTTAAATTGTCTTATAATAGTTATGCTTGGTATCCGCTTTACCCAAAAAACGATGGAACTTTTGATTCTAAACTTGAAGAGGCATGGGATGCAGTTTATTTATTAGAAAAAAATTTAGATCATTTAGTTGATAAATATAAATTGAATAAAAAAGATCTCTGTTTATTGGGATTTAGTCAAGGATCAATACTCAGTTGGGCACTTGCTTACAGTAGACCGAATAAGATAAGACGTATTGTCGCATTAAGTGGTTTTATACATGAAAGTATTGATACATCGTCTAAGCCAACTTTTTTAGCTTACGCTGCACATGGAACGACAGATATGGTTATACCAATTTCTAAAGCGAGAAACTCAATTTTACAATTGAGTAAAAAATATAGCCAAATTGAATTTTATGAATTTCCAGAAGGTCATACTGTTTCCCAAGAAAATATGAATCTTTTTTTGAAATGGTTGAAAAAAACCGATTTGTAAAAATTATTTAGAATATATACTTAGAGTGTCATAGGCTAAAAAAATATTCTTCGGTAAAGAAGAGCTCACTTCATTGTGAAAACCCATTAAATGACTTATGTGGGTTAAATAAGCGATTTTTGGAGAAATTTTAGCGACTAGATCAATAGCCTCTTGAAGATTTAAGTGATTAGGATGTTCATCAATTCTCAAACAACTAAGGACAATTATGTCAAGGGCTTTTAGTTTTTTTAACTCTGAATCATTTATTGTTTTTATATCAGTCAAATAGCAGAAGTTATCAATTCTGTAACCAATCACAGGTAATTTATTGTGCATTACTTCAATTGGAACAATATTTTTACCACCAAATTTAAAGTCTAATTTTGGAGATATTACTTTTATTTTTACTGAAGGTGCCCCTGGATATTTGTTTTCATTTGAAAATATATAATCAAAGCGTTTTTTGAAGTTATCAATTACTCTCTGACTTCCAAATACTGGGATATCACCTTGTCTAAAAAAAAATGGTCTAACGTCATCTATACCAGCACTGTGGTCTGAATGCTCGTGAGTAAAAAAAATTCCATCTAAATGTGTTACTTTTTCCCTTAACATTTGATGTCTGAAGTCAGGTCCGCAATCAATGACGAGATTTATATTATCCCATTGTATCAGAACCGAAACGCGTAATCTCTTGTCTTTACTGTCTAAACTTAGACAAACAGGGTGTTTACTTCCAATTACTGGTATTCCCTGAGAAGTTCCTGTCCCTAAAAAAGTAATTTTAAGCATCTTTTCAAAGGTAATCTTTGTTAATTAATTCTACAATCTTCGTAAATTTGAGTATTATTAAGCCATCAAATGACAGTCAATTTACCTGGAGAAAAGAAACTTGAAAACCGTCCTTCAATAGAAGCAAAAGCACTCAGAATCAACTTAAATGAGTATATATATGGAACCTTTGCTGAAATTGGAGCAGGTCAAGAAGTCGTAAGACATTTTTTTCGAGCAGGAAGTTCTTCTGGAACCATTGCAAAAACAATGAGTGCTTATGATAAAAATTTTAGCGATAACATTTATGGTGAAGAGAACGATAAAAGATATGTGACAGAAGCCAGATTAAATAAAATGCTTGATCATGAAATGGGCCTGCTTGAAAACAGATTACCAAGAGATCAATATCCAGACAAAATGTTTTTTACGTATGCTAACACAGTTGCAACTATTGACTTCGCAAAAAAATTTAAAGGACACGGTTGGATGGGTATACGATTTCAAACCAATCCGAAAGATGATTATAGTGAAATTACTCTCCACGTAAGATTTCACCAATCTGAGGCACGTCTCCAGCAAGAGGTATTGGGTTTGATCGGGGTAAACTTAATTTATGGTGCATTTTACAAAAATGACGAGCCAAAGAAACTTTTGCGATATTTGTATGATCATATAGACAATGACGCTATTGAAATTGATACCATAAACTTTAGTGGTCCATTATTCGAAAATGTAGATAATAGATTAATGAGTTTGCAATTAGTGAGAAATGGCATGACTGATGCTGTAATGTTTAATCCCAAAGGAAATAATATTTTACCAGCGCGTGAACTTTACAAAAAAAATATTCTAGCCTTACGTGGGAGTTTTCGTCCTGTTACTTTGGTCAACATTGATATGTTCGAAAAAGCTTTAGATGCATTTATACGCGAACCTGGAGTAGATGAAGATAAAACTGTTGTAATTTTTGAAATAACTCTTTCCAATCTTCGTGCGCAGGGAGAAATTGATGAAAAAGATTTCATGGATAGAGCCAAATTGCTATGCTCTTTAGGGCATGTAGTTATGATTTCAAATTTTAAAGAATATTATAAACTCGTTGATTACTTGTCGCAGTATACAAAAAATCAACTTGCATTAAGTATGGGTGTAAATAATTTTGTTGAAATTTTTGATGAGCAATATTATCAGGATTTAGGAGGTGGTATACTAGAAGCTTTTGGTAAGATGTTTTATAATAATCTAAAAGTCTATTTATATCCAATGAAAGATCTTGATGGAAGGATAATTAATAGTACTAACCTCAAATTAGATCCCAGAATGAAAGATTTTTACAAATTTTTTAAATATAATGGTAAAATAGTTGATATTTTCGATTTTGAGGAAGACTATTTGAAAATATTTAGCAAGGAAGTACTCAAGAAGATTAAAGATGGAGAAAATAGTTGGGAAAAAAACTTACCTGGTGGTATAGCAGATTTAATTAAGAAAAATGAAATGTTTGGAATAACGGGTTGAATTCTTATGTTTCTAATATTTGAGCTGCGTGGTCTTTTGTTTTTACTTTATCAATAATACGTGTAATTATCCCCCCTTCATCAACTAAAAAAGTTTTGCGGATAATTCCATCATACTCCTTTCCTCTAAACTTCTTTGACCCCCATACACCATAAGCGTTAATCATTACTTTTTCAATATCGGCTAACAAAGGAAAAGGAAAATCGTATTTTTTAGAAAAGCTTTGTTGGCTTTTTTCTGAGTCAGCACTAACTCCTAAAATTGAATAGCCTTTATCCTTTAAATCCTTAAAATAATCCCTAAGATTACAAGCCTCAGCTGTACATCCTGGAGTATTTGCTCTTGGATAAAAGAAAATAATCAACTTTTTACCAAAATAATCTTTAAGTGAATGAAATTTACCCTCATTATCTGTCAATGAAAAGTCAGGAGCATTATCACCTTCTTTTAATGTAGCCATAACATATTTTTTTTTCTAAATTACGAAAGCATTTTTGAAAATTAAAAAAATGACAAAAAAAGAAAAAGTAGATTTTGTTATTAAAACACTCCGTAAACTTTATCCAACCATTCCAACACCACTTGAGCATAGTGACCCTTATACGCTCTTAATTGCTGTTTTAATGTCAGCACAAAGCACTGATGTTAGAGTAAATCAAATTACACCTAAACTTTTTGCAAGAGCAAAAACTCCATATGAAATGGTTAAAATGAGTGTTGAAGAGATTCGTGAAATAATTCGGCCAGTAGGTTTATCACCAATGAAATCAAAAGGGATATATGGGCTTTCAAAAATTTTAATTGAAAAACATAAAGGAAAAGTACCAAAATCATATGAAGATTTAGAGAGTCTACCTTCTGTAGGACATAAAACTGCTGCAGTTGTTTTGGCACAAGCTTTTGGAATTCAAACTTTTCCTGTTGATACACATATTCATCGATTAATGTATAGATGGGGATTCTCTAATGGAAAAAATGTTATTCAAACAGAAAAAGATGCAAAACGTCTATTTCCAAAAGAACTCTGGAATGATTTACATCTTCAAATAATATGGTATGGAAGAGAGTACTCGCCAGCAAGAGGATTAAATTTAGAAAAAGACATAATTTTTAAAACTATTGGAAGGAAGTCTTTACTCAAAAAAATTAATTCTTAAGCAATTCTAAATAATTTTTTTCACTCCCGTTATAATTGTAGGACCTAGAAAACGCTAAAATTCTTGTTATTACGATTTTACGTGGTAAGTTTTTGTCTAAAATTTGTTTTTCTTTATCGTAGTCTTTTGCCATATAAATTGTTTTTTAATTTAAACGACAAAATTTAAAAATTATTGTTTTAAGTTTCTAAGGCTATTTGGTTATCATTAATCATCTTCCTAAGATTAATTATTGCATAACGCATCCTTCCAAGAGCTGTATTTATACTAACGTTTGTATTTTCCGCAATTTCTTTGAAACTCATATCACGGTAAAGTCTCATAATTAGAACTTCTTTTTGGTCTTCGGGAAGTTCGTCGACTAAATTTTGTATGTCTTTGAGGACTTGCTCTTGAACAAGCGCGACCTCAGCGTTAGGTGTTGTGTCAGAGAGAAACTGAAAAATATCAAATTCTTCTTTGTTCTCAATTATTGGAATACGACTATTTTTTCTAAAATGATCAATCACCAAATTATGTGCTATACGCATGACCCAAGGTAAAAACTTTCCTTCTTCATTATAAGAACCATTTTTTAAAGTCCTAATCACTTTAATAAATGTGTCTTGGAATATGTCTTCGGACTTGTCTCTATCATTAACTTTGGAATTTATAAAATTGAATATTTGAAGTTGATGACGGTTTATAAGATTCTCAAGTGATCTTTCAGACCCTTTTAAATATTGAGTAATAAGGTCAGCATCGGATAAATTTGTTTTGTTTATGTCCATAATAAAATTACTTCTGCCTTTTGGCAATTAAACTCCTAAATGTTTAAAGTAATTTTATACTATAGGCTAACAAATTTATACAAATATACATTTTTTTAATTTATCGAAATTCAAGCGAAAGTTTCTTGACTGATTTTTTAATAAATATTTATAATATTAAAAAGTTGTTTCAGAATTTTATATAATTTTTTGAAATTTAAAAATTGTAAATTAGTATATAAAAAAATCGCAATGAAGGATATTTTGGATTATAATCCAAAAGACCATATCATAGTAAAAGGAGCATATTTGCATAATCTTAAGCAAATAGACGTTGCAATTCCAAGAAATAAACTCACAGTAATTACAGGGTTATCTGGCTCAGGCAAATCATCTTTGGCATTTGATACACTTTATGCAGAAGGACAAAGGCGATATGTTGAAAGTCTATCATCTTATGCTCGTCAATTTATGGGAAAATTAGATAAACCGAAAGTTGAATTTATTAAAGGTCTATCTCCCGCGATCGCCGTTGAACAAAGAGTCAATAGTTCAAATCCGCGTTCAACTATTGGCACTAAGACAGAGATTTACGATTATCTAAAATTACTTTATGCTAGAATAGGAAAAACATATTCTCCAGTAAGTGGAAATATTGTAAAACAAGACGAAACAATTGATGTATTGAACCAAATTAAAAAATTTAAACGTGGAACTAAACTACTTATTTTAGTCCCAATAAAATCAGATTCTAAGCGCTCAATAACAGATAAATTAAAAATTTTTACTCAACAAGGATACGCTCGAGTCCTTTACAATGGGGATATATTCCGTATAGAAGATTTAAAAGGTACACAACAAAAAAAAATTGAACTAGTTATCGATCGTTTAGTAGTCAGACATGAGCAGGACTTTTATAATCGAACTGCTGATGCAATTGAAATTGCATTTTATGAAGGTAAAGGAACGTGCAGATTGTTTGATTTGGATAATAATAAAACTTTTACTTATTCAAATGCTTTTGAATTAGACGGTATCAAGTTTACAAAGCCAAATATTCATTTATTTAGCTTTAATAATCCACTTGGTGCGTGTAAAAAATGTGAAGGTTTTGGTGATATTATTGGAATTGATCCAGAATTAGTAATTCCTGATACTAGCAAATCAATCTATGATTTTGCAATTGTACCCTGGAAAAGCGCTACAATGAAAAAATATTACAAAAAATTAATTGATAGTTCTTATCATTTTGACTTTCCAATTCACAAACCTTATTTTGAGTTAAATGAAGAACAAAAGAAATTACTTTGGAATGGAAACTCATATTTTACTGGAATTCATTCTTTTTTTAAAAAAATTGAAAAAAAGAATTATAAGATCCAAAACAGGGTACTTCTATCTCGATATAGGGGAAAAACCAAATGCAATGAATGTTTCGGTTCAAGGCTTTCAAATGAATCAAAATATGTCAAAATTAATGATAGATCAATTTGTGACCTTCTACAAATTTCATTGGATGATCTTGATGATTTTATTCAAAATCTAAAGTTAAGTTCAAATGAAAAAAAAATATCCGAGCGATTATTAATTGAAATTAAAAATCGATTAAAATTCATTAAAAATGTAGGATTGGGTTATTTGACCTTAAACCGCAGATCGGATACACTATCAGGAGGAGAATCCCAACGGATTCAGCTAGTTACATCCTTGGGAAGTAGCTTAGTAGGCTCTATGTATATTTTAGATGAACCTTCCATAGGACTGCACCCAAGAGATAATGAAAACCTGATTAAAGTACTTAAGGATTTAAGAGATTTGGGGAATACTGTAATTGTTGTAGAGCACGATGAAGAGATTATGAATGCTGCCGACAATATTATTGATATAGGGCCAAAAGCTGGGACTAATGGCGGTGAGATAATTGCTTATGGAAGCATGAAAAAAATTTTAAGAAGTAATGGCCTAACTGCAGACTATCTTAATGGAGATAGAAAGATTGAAATCCCAGAAAAAAGACGTTCATTAAAAAATTTTATAGAAATTATTGGAGCAAGAGAAAATAATCTAAAAAATATAAATGTGAAAATTCCTCTTTCTGCCCTGACAGTAATTTGTGGTGTCTCTGGAAGTGGAAAGTCTAGTTTAGTTAAAAAAATCCTTTATCCTGCACTATTAAGACATTTTGAAATTTTTTTAGAAAAACCTGGTTCATTTTCAGGGTTAAATGGAAATATTAATACTCTTAAAAGTGTTGAGTATGTTGATCAAAAACCTATAGGCCGATCTTCACGATCAAACCCTGTAACATACGTTAAAGCTTACGATGAAATCCGAAGTCTTTTTGCCTCCCTAAAAATATCTAAAAACAGGAATTATCAACCTAAACATTTTTCATTTAATGTCGATGGTGGACGTTGCGAAAAATGCAAAGGTGAAGGAACTCTAACTGTAGAGATGCAATTCATGGCAAATGTTATTTTAGAATGTGAAGAATGCAAAGGAAGACGATTTAAAAAAGAAATTTTAGAAATTAAATTTAATGGCTTAAATATCGACGATGTGCTAAATATGACAATTGATGATGCTATTATTTTCTTCGATACACATAATGAAACCCGAATTATAAAGAAACTTAAATGTCTAAAAGAAGTCGGTCTAGGTTACATTAAATTAGGTCAATCATCAACAACATTATCTGGAGGTGAAGCACAAAGAATTAAACTTGCATCTTTTATAAGCCAAGGTGTAACAAAAGAGAAAATTTTGTTTATTTTCGATGAGCCAACAACAGGTTTGCATTTTCATGATGTAAACAAATTATTAACTTCTTTCAATTTGCTCATTGACAGAGGTCACACAATCATAGTAGTTGAGCACAATTTAGAGTTAATCAAATGTGCTGACTATTTAGTTGAATTAGGACCAGAAGCAGGAAGCAAAGGGGGGTTTTTAGTTGGACAAGGTAGACCCGAAGTAATTTCTAGAATTTCAAAATCGAATACTGCAAGTTTTTTATCTAAAAAATTAATATAATTTTTTTCTAATCTCTTTTAAAAGGGTTTCAATTTCGTCTGACCACTTAAAAATTATTAAGGGAATGATAAACAGACCTAAAATTAAAAAGCTTCTTAAAGAAATTGACAACCAAGGATTTAACAAGCTTGGAACGAAATATACAATAAGATATATAATGATTAGATTTATCAAAATACTTACAGTTTTTGCTGAGTATGGATGAATTTTAAACAAAAAATGAACTAATATAATTTTGCTGAGATTGACAATAGTAATAACAATTAGAGTAGCAAGAGCTGCCCCAATAATTCCATAACTCTGAATCATGAAGTAATTAAGTATTACCGCAAGAATTGCTGATATGACTGAAAACCAAAATACGTAATAATACTTTTTTGAATTAATAATTATGTTATTTAGACATCCCATAGACATACTAAAAAGCTTTCCCAATGAAACAATAATAACAACCCCAATAGCTGAAGAATAACCTTCCTGATTAATAATTTGATAAAAATCTATTAAGTTGAGGTTAATTAATAAAAAAACGAACCCTGATACAATGAATAAATTAAGACTGCTTTTTTTTAGAAGATTTTCTAGAGTGGTTTTTTCGTTTTTGTTTAATGCCCTAGCAACTAGTGGGCTAGTTATTTGAAACATCGCTCTGCCTGGTGCCTCAATTATAGCTGCAACATATATTGCCACAGCATAGTAGGCTACATTCGCATCAGATGTTAAAGAAAAAATCATTGACTTATCTATATCTAAAATAAAACTTGCGGCAGCACCAGAGAGAAATATCAAACTACTATATCTTAACATATTTCTCCATGATGATGGAATAAATCCGTTAAAACTTGGTAAATAAATACTAAAACTATATATCATTATGATGATCAAACGGAGATAATATCCGCAAATCAAGTAAATGATAAAAGTGTCTAAATCAATAAATTTTAAGGCATATAATATAAGAAGTAAAAATGTTAAAAGTCTTGGATATACTTCTTTCAAGAAATTTCCAAATACAGATTTTAATTGAATGCGTAGCCAACTAAAAAAGATTTCAAAATATGCTGTAGAAATAGAAATTAGAATAATTAAAAAAGGGAGCTTACTAACTAAAATATTTTCATTCGATAGAAAGTTAAGTATTTCTTTATTAAAATAAATATAAAATGGAGTTAGAAGAATTAAGACCAAAAGTGGAATAAATAGTGAAAACCATAATAAGCGGTCTTGTTGATCTTTACTGCTAGCATCACTAAAAAACTTTATTAAAGTGTGCTGAACACCAAAAGAAATAAATGGTTGTATAAGGTTTGAATTTGCCAATAAGGCAATTACAAGTCCTTGGAATTCCTTACCAGGAAATGAAGGATAAAGGAAAAGCATATTTACAGCTCCGATTATAAATGCAAAGCCTATACTTATTACATTATAAATAGACTGCCTAGTTATTATTCCCATCGGTGTTAAGTAGTTTTTCTAAAATACTGAAAGTATGCCAAAGCGGTACTAGCTGAAATAAAAATTAGTAAACTAAGCCATCTTAAATAAGTTCCTTGTTTTACTATATCGGGCTCAAATCTAAATTCTAGCTTTGAAGAATTTGCAGGAATCTGTAGTCCACGAAGAACATAATTTACGTTCAAAATATTTTTTTCAATATCGTCTATAAAGACTTTCCATCCTTTTGGATAATACATTTCAGAAAAAACTGCAAAAGCATCTTTAGCTGTATTAATACTATATAACAAATAATTTGGTTTAGCTTTTATAAGATTAATATCATTTAAAGAATCATTCGCATAGTTTTTTGAGAAATCCTCAGGTATATCCTTTTTAAGCATTAAAGCGGTTTTTTTAAAATTATTGCTATCCATTGCTTTAAGAAGTTCATCAGGTGTGTTGAATTCATTTATTTCATTAATAAACCAAGCCGAACCTAGTGCACCAGAATTTAAAAAAGTTTTTAACTCTCCACTCTCTTCGTCAGGATATAGTATATACTTAACATTTAAAAAATCTAAGATTCCACTATTTTGTTGAGTTTTATAAGCATCAATCAATTCTTGAAATCTCCGCGGTTTAGCTCCATGATAACCACCCAAAGAATTATGGAAATACGAAGTTCTAGAACCAGTTAAACCGAGTCTTGGCTCAAATACTCTATAACGCGTTTTGTCATTCTGAATGCTTTGATCGGCTTTTGTAATTTGGAATGGATTAGAAAGAACTTTTGAGTTAACGAATGCGTTACGATCTATGTATCTATTGGCGATACCTAGTAAATCAGTGAGCATTAAAATAAATGTTATACCTAAAGCTAAATTTCTTTTGATTTTATTGGAGTAAAAAAGAAAATATGTGCCCATCAAAAGGAAGCAAAAAACTATAGCTCTTAGTATATCTGACTTGAAAATAGATATTCTTGCTTCTCTAATTTTTAATAAAAGATCATTCCCATATAATTCTCTATAGTAAGAATCATTCATTCCAGAAAAGGATAGTAGGCTTTGCGAAATAAAAACAAGTATTAATAATAAAATTAGAAAGGCAGCTATTTTCAAAACTCTATTAATTTGAATTTTTTCTTTTTTAAAATAAAGATTATAAATACCTAATGAAGATAGAACCGGAACACAAAATTCTAAAATTACTTGTACTGAAGATACCGCTCTAAATTTATTATAAAACGGTACATAATTTATAAAAAACTCAGTGACAAAACTCAAGTTTTTTCCCCAAGATAGAATTAATGCAAAAACAACACCTACAGCTAACGCGTTTCTTAAGGGTCCATTTATTAAAATAATTGATATTAAAGCAAAGAAAAAAACAGATATACCTATATAGGCGGGAGCTTCTAAAATAGGTTGTTTACCCCAATAAGTCGGAACATTTTTTGAAAATTGAAGTGCTTGGGTAGAGCTAACCCCATTTTTTATGAGAAAATCATAAACACCATGTTTTTTCCCTAGATTTTCACTTGAAGCTCCTCCCTGTATTCTGGGGACGATAAGATTAAGTGTTTCAAAGATTCCATAGCTATATTCAGTAATATAATCAAAGTCTAGGCCAGTAGACCTTTCTTTAGGAGTTCCATCTGGGTTAATAGTTAGTTCGCTTGCACCACGAGTACTAAAATTAGCATATTCTGCTGTTGCCAATAAGGGAGTAGAATTAAATCCTAAAGAAATGATAACACTTGAAAACAAAAGTAATATTGATAATATCAAAGGTTTTATTTTTTTAAGTTTAAAAAAGTCATAACCATAAACAACTATAAAAATCCCTATAAGAAATAGAAGGTAATAAGTCATTTGATAATGATTTGATCTAATTTGCATTGCTAAAGACAAGGATGTTAAAATAAATCCCCAAAACCATTGTTTTCTAAAAAGTAAAAGTATACCTGCAATCACAAAAGGGATAAAACTTATTGCTAATGCCTTAGTATTATGACCGACCTGTAAAATTATGAGTAGATAAGTTGAAAATCCAAATGCCGTTGATCCAAAAAGCCCAATTTGCCATGGAAATTTTAATATTATCATCAAAAGATAAAATCCAAGTAAATAAATAAATAGTATATGCGCAGGACGAGGGAGAATTCGAAAAAAAGAGTAGATTGGACTTAAAAAGTCTGCTGGGTATTTTGCACCTAGTTGATAAGTAGGCATACCTCCAAAAGCATTATCAATCCAATAGGTCTCCTCACCTGCTTGAGCTCTATAATCTTTCAATTGTCGCGACATTCCATCATATTGACGTATATCGGACTGAAAAAGTGCTTTACCTGATAAAAGTGGATAGTAAAATAATAATGATATTATTGCAAAGCCTATAATAATTACTGAATGAGGAAAAAATGTAAAGTGTAAAATTCTGTTATTCAACTTCCTCATAGTCAATATATTCACCGAAGGATTGTGATGTAGTCTTTTTCGTTCTTTTCTTATATTCTTTAGTTTTAGTTTCTTTAGCTTTTTTTAATAAACGGGATATTAAAATTTTAAATAATAAAGGAGAAAGTAACCTGAGAATGTAAATCCCACCTAGAAAAAATATTAAGAATTTTAAAATTATTATCAATGATTTTAATTTTATTAAAATTAAGTATTTCATAATTAACTGGCGAAATTTTACAGTCTAATAAGAAGTTCCATATCACATGAATGCTAGAATGTTCTTTTATATTTGTTATATGGCTTTCAAAAAGACCCTCTTTTTGTTTTTATTTATATCGAGTTTTGCAATTTCTCAGTATACAGATCAAATAAATTCAAACAGGCCAGGTGCGTCAATAGGAGCTTTCTCTGTAGGTAAAAATGTTTTTCAATCAGAATTGGGATTTGCATATAGAAACTATGCTCATAGCGGTTATAATAATTCAACTTTTGATGCAGCAATTGGATTTCTATCTCTTAGATGGGGATTTTTAAGTGAAAAATTAGAGTTAACAATTGATAGTAAATATGCTATTGGATCCTTAATTTCTAAGTTGTATTCTCTAAACCAAAAATCAAAAAGGGAAGGTTTTTTACAAAATTTTTTAGGCTTTAAATATTTGTTTTTTGATCCTTTTAAAAAAGAGAGAGAAGTTAATGTTTACAGTTGGAAAGCTAATAATGGTTTCAAGTTGAGGGATCTAATCCCCGCAATCTCATTGACACTTGGAACTAATGTAAATTTTGAAAAGAATAATCCATTTCCGTACAACAATTTTTTTGGAAATATTTATCGTCCAATATTTTTTCAGAATTTGGGAATACCTCCAGATAAAGAACCCTTTTTTCATCTTAAAGGAATATTAGCAACTCAATCTCACTTTTTGGGATCATGGGTATTTGTAACCAATTTAATATATGATCGTTTTCTCTCAGACTATACTGAAATTAATTACATTTTAACTCTAACCCACACAATCAATAAATACTGGTCTGTTTATATTGAAAACCAGGGGATAAGAAGTGACCTTTACAGAAATTTTCTTTTCCGATCTGGTGTTGCATACCTCTACTCTGACGATCTACAAATTGAAGCCACTCTTGGGACTTCAACAAAAACTACACCAAGTAGTATTTTAGCAAATATTGGAGTATCTTATAGACTAGATTTTCACAAAGATTTTATTTCAGGAGAAGAAAAAGAAGAAAAAGAGTTAAAAAAACAAGAAAAAAATCTGAAGAAAACTTTTAAGAAAAATACAAAATCTGAGAAAAAAAGGAATCGTAAGGCTAAAAGAAACTGAGAATTATGAGTCAGAGGATCGATATCAAAAAAGTCAGTACAAAAGGGGATTATCAAACCTTTGTGGAGTTTCCATTCGCCTTATATAAGGATAACCCTTTTTGGGTACCCCCACTGGTTAAGGATGAAATTGAAACACTAGATCCAAAGCTTAATCCTGTTTATCAGAATGCAACTGCATCTTTATTTATTGCGTATAAAAATGGTGAGGTGGTTGGTAGAGTAGCAGCAATTATAAACTGGATCGAGGTTAAAGAAATAAAAAAAAATAAAGTCCGTTTTGGATGGTTTGATTTTGTAGATGATATAAATGTTTCCAAAACCTTGCTTGAGGCTGTTATTGCGTTTGGAAAAAACCTTAAAATGGAAACTATTGAAGGACCAGTAGGCTTTTCAAATTTGGATAAGGCAGGTATGCTAATTGAGGGCTTTAACGAACCGAATACTATAATTACTCTTTACAACTTTCCTTACTATTCTAAGCATTTAGAAAAGCTTGGTTTTAATGTAGCAGCTAAATGGGTAGAATACGAAATAAAAATTGATGATTTTGAATCTTCACCTGAAAGAGTTAAAAGATTTTCAAAATTAATAATGGATAAATATGAATTAACATTATTAAATTTTAAAAAACGAAAAGATATTATACCCTATGTAGATCAAATGTTTGAATTGTTAGACAAAACCTATAATCAGCTTCAAACTTACGTTCCTATTCAAGATTATCAAATAGAAAATTATAAGAAAAGATTTTTAAAGTTTGTAAATCCCGACTACATCAAATGTATTATTGATAAAGAAGGAAAACTTATATGTTTTTCAATAACAATGCCTTCCTTCACCGAAGCTCTAAAAAAAATTAATGGTAAAATTACTATCCTTAATACCTACTATCTGCTGAAGGCTATGAGAAAGAATAATCGTGCCTCGTTTTATCTAATTGGAGTCCACCCAGAATACCAGAACAAAGGAATTACAGCTATCATTTTCAATGAGATGCAAAAGCTATTTAATAAAAAACAAATTATAAGTGTGGAAACTAATCCAGAATTAGAAGAAAACACAGCTATCCAAAAGCTATGGAAAAATTATGAGCACAGGCTTCATAAAAGAAGAGCTACATATAATAAGAGCATATAAGGTGATTAATGAGGGAACAATTATTGCAATTGCCACTCCAGCGGGTAAAGGAGCGATCGGATTAATTCGTTTATCAGGACCAGAATCCATAACAAAAACAAATCTTTTTTTTAGACCCAAATCAAATAAATCCTTTGAGAAGCTACCTTGCAATAAGGTAATCTTTGGGGACCTTGTTGTTAATAATACTATTATTGATGAGGTCCTTGTCACAAAATTTAGATCACCAAATTCCTACACTGGTGAGGATGTAGTTGAAATTTCATGCCATGGTTCTAACTATATTCTGCAAAAGGTCGTTACAAGTTTTATTGAAGAAGGCATAATGCTTGCCAAGGAAGGAGAATTTACTCTACGTGCTTATTTAAATAAAAAAATGGACCTAAGTCAGGCAGAAGCTGTTTGCGATATTATAGCCTCTGAAACCTTAGCAGCACACGAGATTGCAATAAAACAATTGCGTGGTGGCTATTCTAATAGAATGAAAAAATTGAGACAGGAGCTTATAAAATTTAAATCATTAATCGAATTAGAGCTTGATTTTGGAGAAGAGGATGTTGAGTTTGCGAATTTAAATCAACTACAATTATTACTTGAAAATCTTCATAAAGAAATTAGTGATTTAAAACTATCTTTTAATTATGGAAATGCTATAAAAAACGGAGTACCTGTAGCCATAGCAGGTAAACCAAATACAGGAAAATCGTCATTATTAAATGCTCTTTTTAATGAGGAAAAGGCAATCGTTTCAAAAATCCCTGGTACAACAAGAGATTCAATTGAAGATACAATAACTATAGACGGTATTTTGTTTCGATTTATTGACACAGCTGGGCTTCGAGATACCGATGATGTTATTGAAGCAATTGGAGTTAAAAAAGCAAAAGAAAAAGTCAAAAAATCCTCAATTCTAATTTACATGTATGACAGTGATTCTAATTCAACAGATATAACTAATGAAATAAGCGAATTATTAGATAGCTCCCCTACTCTTATCACTATTGAAAATAAAATTGATAAAAATAATAACAAGTTTAACTCATCTTTAGCTTCAAAAATTGAGAACAAATTAAATTCAGTAAAAATTTATGGACAATTAGGTATTTCAACCTTCAATCCTAAAAGTTTAATTCCCCTTAAAAAGATGCTTGTCAAACTTGTTGAGGGCCTAAAAACTAACTCTAACTATATTATTCAAAATACAAGGCACTATAATGCTCTAAAGGAATCACTTCTATCAGTTGAAAAAATTCAAAGAGACCTTAACAATAAATTAAGTGGAGATCTACTAAGTGTAGAAATAAAAGAGGCAATTAATCACATTGGCTCAATTACAGGTGAAATTGACCACGACAGAGATATTTTAGGATCAATTTTCAGCCAATTCTGTATCGGAAA
>CAJWUI010000010.1 GCA_913047695.1 uncultured Bacteroidota bacterium | reverse complement strand
CAAGTAATCTATCTGCATAATCTGTTATTCTCATGACCCATTGTTTCATTGGTCTCTTAATGACAGGGAATCCCCCTCTCTCACTTAAACCACCAATTACCTCTTCATTTGCAAGTACAGTTCCCAGCTCCTCACACCAATTAACATCCATTGTGTCAACATACGCTAGTCTTTTAGAATCTCTAAAAGATTCTATTTCTTTTTCATTCAGGTTTTTTGGAATCTTTAATTTTTCTATAGGCTTTGCCTTGTTAAGGTCATGATCATAGTAACTGTTGAATAATTTTAAAAAAATCCACTGAGTCCAACGATAATAATTGCTATCACTTGTTTTAATTTCTCTATCCCAATCGAATGATAAACCTAATTTATCCAATTGATCTTTGAATCTGACAACATTTTCTTCTGTGGTTTTTTTAGGGTGCTGTCCTGTTTTGACAGCATATTGCTCAGCAGGTAACCCAAATGAATCAAAACCCATAGGATGAAGAACATTAAGACCTTTACATCTTTTGAATCTGGAAACTATATCAGATGCTATATAACCTAGAGGATGACCAACATGAAGCCCAGAACCCGATGGATATGGGAACATATCTAATACATAATATTTAGGTTTTTCTGAATTATTATCAGCTTTAAAAGTTTTGTTGTCAAGCCAATACTTCTGCCATTTTCTTTCAATATTTCTAAAATCGTATTTCAAGTGAATTTAATTTGATTGATTAAAAAAGTCAAAATTACATTTATTGCTTGAATGTCAAAAAGAGTAAAGAAAATTTTATGAGTACTTAATAATTACTTTTCTTTTTTATTTTTACTAAAAAATAAATGTGTCAAAAAAAAGTCAAGAAAAATTTCAAAATAGGAGATTACTAAATAGTTATTTTTCTGTCATAATTAGTATAACGTTTGTTCTTTTTCTTTTGGGCATACTCGGGTTATTTGTTTTAAATTATAGAAGCATTACTTCACATTTTAAAGAGCAAATTGCTATGAACGTTTATTTAAAAAATAACGCAAAAGAAATAGAGATTACACAATTACAGAAGAAGATTTTACTCAATCCTGCTACTAAAAAAATTAATTATATCTCAAAAGAAGAGGCCGCAAAATCATATGTTAATGAAATCGGAGAAGATTTTATAAGTTTTTTGGGTTACAATCCTCTCCTAGATGTTGTTGATATTTTTTTCAATGCAAGCTATGTGAACAGCTTGACTCTATCCTCAACTAAAACTGACATTGAAAATTTTGATTTTGTTGATGAAGTTGTTTATGATAAGCCATTGTTAGAACTTTTAGAAAAAAATATTCAAAAAATCACTTTCTCTTTATTGTTTTTTACTTCACTGTTTGTAATTATTGCTCTTCTATTAATTAATAGTTCTATAAGACTCTCGATTTACTCGAAACGTTTTGTGATAAAAACTATGCAACTAGTGGGAGCAAAAAAATCATTTATCAGGATGCCTTTCATATTAAATAATATGTTGTTAGGACTTATAAGCTCTTTAATCTCACTTAGTGGATTAAGTTATCTAGTATTTGAAATTGACAAACAATTCCCAGAATTAAAAATTTTGAATCAAACTTATGAATTAGTATCTATTTACTTATTAGTTGTGATATTTGGAATTGTAATTTCAGGTCTTAGTACTTTCTTTGCAACTCAGCGTTATTTAAATCTAAAAACAAATGCCAACTATTAGATGTGGAAATGAAAAAAAAATACTCGGAAAAAAAATTTTTATTTGGAAAAAGTAATTACTCTTTGTTATTCATTTCCTTATTGATACTTTCTGTTGGTTTTATTTTAATGAGTGGTGGAGGAAGCAATGATCCTAACTTTTTCAATGATGAAATTTTTAGCTTCAGAAGAATAAGATTAGCTCCAACTATTATCATAATTGGTTTTGGAGTTGCAATTCTTTCAATTTTTATTAACCTAGATCATAAAGAATGAGTAATCTTAAAGCAATTATTTTAGGATTAATTCAAGGCTTAACTGAATTTTTACCAATTTCCTCAAGTGGCCATTTAGAAATTGGAAAAGCATTGTTAGGTAATAATTACCAAGCCTATGACAGCTTGTTATTAACACTTGTATTACACCTTGGAACAGCATTAAGCACAGTATTTGTTTTTAAGAAAGAAATATTTGAAATACTATCGTCATTATTAAAATTGAAGATTGATTATAATACTCTTTTTGTGTTAAAAATTATTGTTTCAATGATTCCAGCAGTTGCAGTAGGGATTGCATTTCAGCAAAAAATCAAAATTTTATTTTCTAACAATTTAATCTTGGTTGGAATTATGTTTTTAATTACAGCCTTAATACTCTATATCGCCGAGGATTTTAACAATAAGGCTAAAATGGTAAGTATTAAAAATGCTTTTATATTAGGCGTAATTCAAGCAATTGCTATTTTACCTGGAATATCTCGGAGCGGTTCAACAATTAGTATGGCTTTGATTCTGGGAATCGATAGAGAGAAAGCCGCTAAATTTTCATTTTTAATGGTACTCCCGATAATATTTGGGAGCATATTAAAGATAATCTTTGATATTAAAAAAACCTCTTTAGATATTGATTATTTATCACTAAGTTTAGGATTTTTTACAGCTTTCATAAGTGGTATTTTTGCCTGTAAATGGATGGTTACTCTGGTTAGGAAAAGTAAATTAATAAACTTCAGTTACTACTGTATACTTGTCGGTATTATTTCAATCTTTTATGGACTTTTTCAAGCAAAAATTTAATTCTAATAGCATTAAAGAAGGGCAACTTTTTTTAATTGACAAGCCAATTGGTTGGACTTCTTTTCAGGTAGTCAATAAAATGAGATGGTATTTAAAAAATCTAACTGGCCTAAAAAAAATAAAAATTGGGCATGCAGGAACATTAGACCCGCTCGCATCTGGTTTATTAGTAGTTTGTACTGGTAAAAAGACTAAATCCATTCACTTATACCAAAACGAAATGAAAACTTATCAAGGTACTTTTACTCTAGGTGCAACAACACGGTCATATGATTTGGAAACTGAAATTGATAATATTTTTGAAACTAATCATATTAAAAATGACTTAATAGAGGAAATAGCTCGAGCATATGTTGGTCATATAAATCAAATCCCACCTATTTATTCTGCAATTAAAATCAATGGGAAAAGACTTTATGATTATGCAAGAAATGATGAATCAGCAGAAATTAAATCCCGTAAAGTATATGTGTCAAAATTTGAAATAACAAATATTAATCTGCCAAAGGTCGATTTTTTAATTTCATGTAGCAAAGGCACATATATTAGAAGTATAGCTCATGATTTTGGACAAAAACTTTCTTCCGGGGCTTACCTTTCATCTTTAAAACGTATCCAAATTGGAGAGAAAACGCTTGATAACGCCTATTCAATGAAAAGTGTGACAAAAAAATATTCTGAAAAAAATATAAAAAGTGTAAAAGTTGATTAATTGAAACTTATTATATTGTATATATGGCTATTCCAAACCAATTTGAACAAAAAAAATCTAACCAAAATTTAGAACTTTCAAATCAGATTCAAGACCTTAAAAAGAAAAAAAACGCTGTAATTCTTGCTCATTATTATCAAGATGATTCCATACAGGAGATTGCAGATTTTTTGGGAGATAGTTTATATCTAGCTCAGCAGGCAGCAAGAGTTGAAGAGGATATAATTGTTTTTGCGGGTGTACATTTTATGGCAGAAACAGCAAAAATTATAAACCCCAAAAAAAAAGTGCTTCTTCCTGACTTAAAAGCTGGTTGCTCTTTGGCTGATTCATGCCCTCCAAATGATTTTGCAATATTTAAAGCTAAATACCCAGACGCCGTTGTAGTTTCATATATAAACTGTTCAGCAGAAATAAAAACTTTAAGTGATATTGTTTGTACCTCAACTAATGCAAAAAAAATTATTGAAAGCATCCCTCTAAAAAAGGAAATTATATTTGCTCCAGATAAAAATTTAGGTGCTTATTTGAATAAAGAAACTGGAAGAAAAATGATCTTATGGGAAGGTTCTTGTGTAGTTCATGAAGCATTTTCGTTTGATAAAATTTTAGATTTAATAAAAAAATATCCTAAAGCAAAATTCATAGCTCACCCAGAAAGTAAATCAACTATTTTAAAAATTGCAAATTTTATAGGAAGTACATCTGCTTTATTAAATTTTGTGCAGAATGATAATGCTTTCCAGTATATTGTTGCTACTGAAGTAGGTATTCTTCATCAGATGCAGAAGCACTGTCCTGAAAAAATATTTATTCCAGCACCTATCGATGACGACACTTGTGCCTGCAGTGAATGTGCATATATGAAAATGAACACTCTTGAAAAGTTATATAATTGCCTAGCTAATGAAAAGCCTGAAATTAAAATGAATACTAATATTATAAATGCAGCTCAAATTCCAATAAAAAGAATGATTGAACTAAGTTAGTTATGTTAAATGACCTTCTTGTTATAGGTACTGGAATTTCAGGTTTGACATTTGCAATAAAAGTTGCAGAACAAAACCCAAAGCTTAATATCACAATTATATCCAAAGGAAATATAAGTGAAGGAAATACTCGATATGCACAAGGCGGAATTGCTGTTGTAAGAAACCTACAGGATGACTCGATAGACAAACATATTCAAGACACAATTATTGCAGGTGATGGTGAGTGCGATAGTCGTGTTGTTAAATTTGTTGTTGAAGAAGGTAATTCAAGACTAAATGAGTTAATAAACTGGGGGGCTGAGTTCGACATGAATAAAGAGAAACTTGATCTAGGAATAGAAGGTGGGCATTCAGAAAAAAGAATTGTTCATTATAAAGATCAAACAGGCAAACAAATTCAAGATGTTTTGTCAACCAAAATAAAAAGTTTTCCAAATATTAATCTTTTAGAAAATCACACTCTAGTAGATTTAATAACTGATCACCATTCTGTAGAAAAAAAAGGAAGGTGTTATGGAGCATATGTAATTTCACAAGAAAAAGAAGAAATTATTAAAATATGTTCTAAAATAACTGTCCTCTCAACTGGAGGGGCTGGAAGTTTATATGCATATAGTACAAATCCTAGTACTGCTACTGGTGATGGCCTTGGAGCTGCTTACCGTGCAAAAGTGAGGATGGACCACTTAGCCTATGTCCAATTTCATCCAACTGCCCTAAGAAATAAAGTTAATGAAAATATTTTTTTAATAACTGAAGCAGTAAGAGGTGCTGGAGGTATTTTATTAAACAGTAAGAAAGAGAGGTTTATGTTAAAAGTAGACAGAAGAGCTGAACTTGCTTCAAGAGACATTGTTGCTCGTAGTATACACAAACAGATACAAGAACAAACAGAAAATTATGTTTGGCTTGATGGTTCAAAAATATCGATAGATGTGTGGAAATCAAATTTTCCTACTATTTATAGAACTTGTGTCTCTCAAGGAATTATATTGCCAAAAGACTTAATACCTGTAGTCCCTGCGGCACATTATTTTTGTGGAGGGATAAAAGTGAACGAACATAGTGAATCAGAATTAAAAGGTCTTTACGCTATAGGAGAATGTAGTTATACTGGTCTTCATGGGGCAAATCGTCTAGCCTCAAATTCACTTTTAGAAGCATTGGTGTTTTCCCACAGAGCAGCTATGCACTCAATCAATGCTCTTAAAAAATCTTTACCTGGACAACATTTTTACAATGCACTTCCGTCTTGGAACGGAGAAGGATATTCGAAAAGTGATACTTTAAGTGATGTCAGGAAATTACGAATAGAACTTCAAAAGAATATGACTCAGCACGTTGGTATTTTTAAAACTCATGAGGGCTTGAATTTAGCCGAAGATCGAATAAATAAAATATATATAAAAGTTAGTAAACTTTATAATAAGAAAAAGTTAACTTATGGTTTAAGTGAATTAAGAAATATGGTTAGTGTTTCTTATTTGCTAATAAAGCAGGCTCAACAAATTAAAAAAAATAGAGGAGTTTTTTATATTCAAAATTATGATGAAGAATTTTATAAAACGCTACAAAAATCAACTTAATTTATTTATTGAAAATGCATTAAATGAAGATATTGGAATTGGTGATCATACAAGTTTATCATGCATAGATGTCAGAATGAAAAGCTCTGCAAAGCTCGTAGTTAAGGACTCAGGATACATAGCAGGAGTTTCTCTTTCTAAACTGATTTTTAAACACTATGATCCAAGACTTAAAGTTGAAACAATAATTAAAGATGGGAATAAAATCAGAAAAGGAGATATCGCTTTTAAAGTTCATGGCTCAGCTCTTTCTATACTTTCGACGGAAAGGCTAGTTCTCAATACAATTCAAAGGATGAGCAGTATCGCAAGTTTAACAAAAAGTTTAAATAAGATGATTAAACACACTAACTGTAAAATTCTAGATACCAGAAAAACAACACCTAATTTTAGGTATGCTGAAAAATTGGCTGTTATGATTGGTGGCGGAACCAATCATAGAATGGGGCTTTTTGATGCAATATTAATTAAAGATAATCATATCGATTATTGTGGTGGTGTTAAAAATACTTTAACTAAAACTGAAAATTATCTTAAAAAAATTGATAAGGAACTTGATGTTATTGTGGAGTGTAGAAACCAAAAAGAAATAGATTCAGCTCTTAATTTTAATTTTGTCAAAAGGATATTGTTAGATAACTATAATCCTTCAGAGTTATCTAAAGCCATATCATTAATCAATGGAAGAAAGTCAACCGAAGCTTCGGGAAGAATTGGAAAAAATAATATTATAGAATACGCAGAAACAGGTGTTGACTTCATTTCAATTGGCGAACTGACAAATAATCTAAAAAGCATTGACATGAGTTTAAAAGCCACTGTTATTTGAAAATTATATTTCAATCTATTTTTTTGTAAAAGATTGTATTTAGCAATTATAAAAAAATTCTTGTTTAATCTTTATATTTGCTACAACTGTTTTCTAAATGAAATACCATAGAATTTTGCTAAAATTAAGTGGTGAAGCACTCATGGGTAGTCAAAGCCATGGTATTGATCCAAAGCGCATTGACAAATATGCTAAAGAAATAAAAAAAGTTTTTGATAAAGGGACTGAAGTAGCAATTGTTATAGGTGGGGGTAATATATTTCGAGGAGTTTCAGGATCTAGTAAAGGTATGGATCGTGTTCAAGCAGACTATATGGGAATGCTTGCTACAGTAATTAATGGATTGGCCCTCCAGGGTGCTCTTGAAAATAATAATGTTCCTACCCGCCTACAAACTGCCATAAAAATCGAGGCAATCGCTGAACCCTTCATTAAAAGAAAAGCAACACGACATTTAGAAAAAAGAAGAGTTGTAATTTTCGGTTCGGGAACAGGAAATCCATTTTTCACTACGGACTCTGCTGCAGTTTTAAGAGCAATCGAAATTAATGCAGATGTTATTCTAAAGGGGACAAGAGTAGATGGAATCTACAATGATGATCCAGAAAAAAATATTGAGGCAACAAAGTTTGAAAATCTATCTTTTGATGAAGTTTTGAAAAAAGGAATTAAAGTGATGGATACAACAGCATTTACTCTTAGTCAAGAAAATAAATTACCTATAATTGTTTTTGATATTAATACTCCTGATAACCTTTATAAAGTTGTAAAAGGAGAAAATATTGGTACAAGAGTAAACTTATAAATTTTATCAAATGGAAGAATTAACACAAATAATAATCGAATCTGCAAAAGAAAGTATGGATTTGGCATTGAAACATTTAGAAAGAGAAATGTTAAATTTACGAGCTGGTAAGGCAAATCCTATAATGCTTAGTAGTGTTAAAGTTGAATATTATGGGACACCAACGGTAATTTCACAAATTGCAAATATTAATACACCCGACAGTAAAACTTTAGTAATCCAACCATGGGATAAATCAATATTAGCTGATATTGAAAATGCCATTATGATGGCTAATATAGGTTTTAATCCAATGAATAACGGCGAGTCAATTATCATAAATATTCCAGCTCTTACCGAAGAAAGGAGAAAAGATCTTGTAAAAATTGCTAAATCTGAGACCGAGAATGCTAAAATATCAATTAGATCTGCAAGAAAAGAAGCAAACCATGAAATTAAAAAATCTGAATCTTCAGAAGACATTCAAAAAAATTTTGAAATTGATATTCAAAATTTAACAGATGAATATATTTCTAAAGCAGATCAAATTTGCAGTTTAAAAGAAAAAGAAATCCTAACCGTTTGAAAAAATCAAAAGCGAATAGGCTTGCATGAAGAAAAAAAAACAATGGAATATCTGGGGCCTAGTTGCTAGACTTATACTTAGAAATCGTATCCTTATTTTATTAGTTTTGATTTCCATTACCATTTATTGGTCTATGCAATGGAAACACATGCAATTTACTTACACTGAAGCTAATCTACTTCCTGATAAACATCCTGAAAATATTATATACAAATCGTTTACAAACATATTTGGTGAGGAGGGAAATGTTTTGGTAATCGCCATTCAAGATGAAGAGTTTTATTTTCCAAATAAAAGAAATGTATGGAAAGATCTTAATGGAAGAATTGAAAGTTTTGAGGAAATTGATTTTATCTTAACAACCGAAAATATTAAAGAACTCAAAAAGAATAAAAAAAATAAAAGTTTTGTTTTAGAGGATGTTTCAAAACAATTTCCAATTGAATCGAAAAATCCTATAAAGTTTAAGGAAAAACTTTTTTTAGAGCTTCCATTTTATAATAATCTATTATTTGACGAAAGAACAAGTACAATTCGTTCTATAATTTACATGGATCCTAAAATTGTTAATACAGCTGAAAGAAGGAACTTTATATTTGAAACTTTTATACCCCTAATCAAAAAATATGAGAATAAATTAAATACCCAAATTCACGTTTCTGGAATGCCATATATTAGAACATTAAATGCTCAAAATATTGTAGATGAAATAGCTCTTTTTGTATTGGGAGCTACATTAATAACATCCTTAATTTTCTTTTTATTTTTTCGCTCATTCCGGGCAACATTAATATCATTATTTGTCGTAGCTGTAGGTGTGATGTGGGCATTTGGAATATTAGGATGGCTACAATATGAAATTACAGTGCTTACTGCATTAATTCCTCCATTAATAATTGTAATTGGGGTGCCTAATTGTATTTTTTTGATAAATAAATACCAACAAGAAATTGCCAGACATCAAAACCAAGCCAAGTCTTTACATAGAATGATAGCAAAAATTGGAAATGCAACGTTAATGACAAATCTTACAACAGCATCTGGCTTTGCTACCTTTATTCTTACAAATTCAAAAATCTTGAAAGAGTTTGGTGTGGTAGCATCTATAAATATTATTGCAATTTTTCTTTTATCTCTTTTAATTATTCCAATTTCATATAGTTTCATGGCTTTGCCAAATAAAAAACACCTTAAACATTTAAAAAATAAAACCGTTGATTTTTTTGTTTCATGGATGGAGAAGACTGTAAGGGTAAAAAGGGTTAATGTTTACTTAGTTTCACTGCTAGGTCTAGTAATTGGAATAACTGGAGTTTATCAAATAAAAATTTCTGGAAGTCTTATAGAAGATATGCCAAAAAAAGCAGATTTTTTTAAAGATATTTTATTTTTTGATGAAAACTTTAATGGAATTGTACCCTTAGAATTTTGGATTGATAGTAAAAGAGTGAAAGGTATTGTTAAACCAGCAACATTAAATAGAATGAATCAGCTGCATTCAATAATAGAGGAAATTCCTGAATTGGCTACTCCGATTTCTGTAGTTAATGCGGTTAAATTTGCTAAACAAGCGTATTATAATGGGAACCCTAATTATTTTACCCTTCCAACTTCACAAGAAAATAGTTTTATATATCCATTTCTAAATAAATCAAAAAGCAACAATAAATTAATGAAAGGATATATAGATTCTACTGGCCAATTTGGAAGAATAACAACTTATATGAAAGATATTAAAACTTCAAGATTAGAAGAAATAGAATCTGATTTAAATGGACTAATAGATAAAATCTTTCCTGAAGATCGCTATGGTGTAAAGATTACGGGTAAGTCACTTCTGTTTTTGAAGGGTACAAAATATCTGATCAATAATCTTGTCCTTTCCCTTAGTCTGGCTATTTTATTAATAGCTCTTTTTATGGCTTTTTTGTTTAGATCTTTCAAAATGATTTTAATCTCGTTAATACCAAACTTACTTCCGCTAATAATAACAGCAGGTGTAATGGGATTTACTGGAATCCCATTAAAACCATCAACAATATTAGTATTTAGTATTGCTTTTGGCATCTCTGTTGATGACACAATTCATTTTTTGGCTAAATACCGCCAAGAATTAATATCTAATGGATGGAAAATAAATAATGCTATCTTTTCCGCGTTGAGAGAAACAGGTATAAGTATGTTTTATACTTCTGTCGTTTTATTTTTCGGATTTTCTATTTTTTTGTCTTCCAATTTTGGAGGAACACAGGCTCTTGGTGGACTTGTAGCAGTTACCTTGATGATGGCGATGTTAGCTAATCTAATTCTGCTTCCATCTTTGCTTATTTCTTTGGAAGATTCAATTAGTAATAAGAAAGTATTAAAAGAACCGAAACTTGAGATTATTGACTAAAAGTTCATAATTAGAGACTTATTTTAACTTGATCAAATAAACTTATATTTGTGTCGCTTTATCAAATTTTAATATAAAATGAAAGTAGTTAAAATTAAATATCTTCTCAAAGAGTCTACTAAAACAAATTTTAATTATGCTGTAAAGGGATGGGTAAAAACTTTTAGAGCAAACCGGTTTATTGCACTAAATGACGGCTCCTCAACAGAAAACCTTCAATGTGTAGTTGATTATGAAAGCTTAAATGAATCTGAACTTAAACTTATTACCACTGGAACAGCATTGCATTTAGAGGGCTCACTATTAGAAAGTCAAGGAAGTGGACAAAAAGTTGAATTAAAAGTTAATAAACTTGACATTATTGGTGTTTGTGATCCTGAGAAATATCCAATACAACCTAAAAAACATAGCTTAGAGTATTTAAGGGAAAAAGCACACCTCAGAATCAGAACTACTACTTTTGCTGCTGTCATGAGAATTCGATCATCTCTTTCGTTTTATATTCACAAATTTTTTCAAGAAAAAGGCTTTTACTATATAAACACACCTATAATAACAGGAAGTGATGCTGAAGGTGCAGGAGAGATGTTCCGTGTTAGTACTCTGGATCATAAAAAACCTCCGATCGATGAAAATGGAAATCTGGATTTTAAAAAGGATTTTTTTGGAAAAGAAACCAATCTAACCGTTTCAGGTCAATTGGAGGCTGAAGCATATGCCCTCGGCTTGGGAGAAGTTTACACATTTGGACCTACTTTTCGTGCAGAAAATTCAAATACTAAAAGACATCTTGCAGAATTTTGGATGATAGAACCAGAAATGGCGTTTTATGATCTTAACAATAATATGGATTTGGCCGAAAAATTTATAACTCAAGTTTTAAGTGAAGTTTTATCTAATTGCGTTTCTGATTTAGAATTTTTGAATGATCGCCAAAAAAAGGAAGATCTAAGTAAGCCTTTATCAGAAAGGAATCAAATGAACCTTTTAGATAAGATTAAGTTTGTAGTGGAAAATGATTTTATAAGAATAACTTATAACGAGGCATACAGCATTCTCAAAGACTCAAAACCAAATAAAAAGAAAAAATTTAAATTTCTAATAAATGAATGGGGAACAGATTTACAAAGCGAGCATGAAAGATATTTGGTTGAAAAACATTTTAAAAGTCCTGTTATAATCTTTAATTACCCTATAAATATCAAAGCCTTTTACATGAGAAGAAATGATGATGACAAAACGGTAAGAGCAATGGATATCCTTTTCCCTGGAATTGGTGAAATAGTTGGTGGTTCGCAAAGAGAAGAGCGTCTTGATATATTAGAAAAACGAATGATTGAAATGCAAATTAATTCTGAAGAACTTTGGTGGTACCTTGATCTGAGAAGATACGGAAGCGTGCCTCATAGTGGTTTTGGATTAGGTTTTGAAAGATTAGTTCAATTTGTTACGGGAATGAACAATATTCGAGATGTAATTCCTTTTCCACGAACACCACAGAATGCCACATTTTAAAGGATTTGTCCTAAATTACATATATTTACAAAGGGATATATTATTTAAGTATGCTCAAACAGAATCTTCAAATAAAACTTTCTCAAAAACTATCTCCTCAGCAAATCCAACTGATGAAGATGATTCAACTATCAACTTTAGAGTTGGAACAAAAAATTGAATCAGAGATTGCGGAAAACCCTGCATTAGAAAACGGAAAAGAACAATTGAATAAAAATGAATCTGATGTTGAATTTAGTGAAAGTGAAAAAATCACTACAGATGAAATAGATATTGATCAATATTTGAGTGATGACGAAGTCCCGCATTACAAAATTTATTCAAACAATTATCTAAACAAAGACGAAAATAATAGTATTCCTTTTTCTGGAGGTGTTACTTTTCATCAGTACCTCTCACAGCAAATAGTCAATCTAATTTTGACAGATACTGAAATACAAATAGCTGAATTTATTATTGGTAGCATTGATGAAAGTGGATATTTAAGAAGAAGTAACGAAGAACTTGTTGACGATTTAGCATTTACTCAAAATCTAATGGTAGACAATTCAATCGTTGAAAAAATAATAAAATCCGTACAATCTTTGGATCCTGTAGGAGTTGGAGCACGTTCGCTCCAAGAGTGCCTAAAACTTCAATTAGAAAAAAAGGATGTAAATAGACCTGAAGTAAATTATGCATTAAAAATTATAAAAAATCATTTTAATGAATTTAGTCATAAACATTACAATAAACTTCAAGAACGCCTTGGAATAGATGAAAAAAAATTGAAAACTGCTTTAGATTTGATAAGTAAATTGAATCCAAAACCCGGGGGAGCATTAACCTCAAATACTGAAAACAATCAAATAGTACCTGATTTTATCTTAAAGCTCGAGGAAGGAAATTTATACGTTAAACTTAATAAGAGAAATGAGCCTCAACTTAGGGTATCAAACACTTATAAGGATATGCTTTATAGTTACTCAGAATCAGATTCAAAATCGAATAAAGAAGCTGTTCAATTTATAAAGCAAAAACTAGATTCAGCTCAATGGTTTATTGATGCAATAAGGCAAAGGTACCAGACATTAAACCTTACTATAAATGCAATATTAGACCATCAAAAGGAATATTTTATGAGTGGAGATGAAAAAAAACTAAAACCTATGATTCTAAAAGATATCGCAGAAAAAGTTAATATGGATATTTCTACAATATCAAGAGTAGCAAACAGCAAATATATTGACACACCGTATGGAACAAAATTGTTAAAGACTTTTTTCTCGGAGGGACTCAAAAATAACGAAGGTGAAGATGTTTCCTCTATAGAAATAAAAAAAATACTAGAACAATTTATAATTGATGAAAATAAAAAAAAGCCTCTCACAGACCAAGTGCTTTCGTTAATGATGAAAAAAAAGGGTTACATCGTAGCTCGAAGAACAATAGCAAAATACAGAGAGCAACTTGATATTCCAGTCGCAAGATTAAGAAAAGAACTCTAGATTATTACAGAACGAAAAAAATTAATCCAACTTTTAGAGGTGCTATTTTTATAGATGAATTGTTTTGGGTGGAATTTAGAGAATCAAATGTTGAGACTATTGGGCTGGATAAATAAAAATTCCAAGTATTGTATCCAAAGCTCAAATATGCACTTGTCCCAAACTTTTTTAATTCTTCACCAATGGTTAAAAAATTTGAATTTTGTTTAGCTTTAATTCGGTAGTTCCAGTTGACTTTTATACCTCCATAAACCCGCCAAAAAGCAAAATCACGGTCAGAAGAATTTCTCCATCTAATTGAAATTGGGATTTCAAATGATTGAACAGATATTGATAGGGGGTTGTTAATATTATTATTCAAGTCCAACGAATAGAGACCACTTGCTGAACGGATTAAATTTGTTGTAAATCTTTCAAAACTGATTCCTAATCCTAAACCTGTTGACAACTTGCCAGATTTTATTAGTGGCATATCGCGAATAATACCAAATTGAAAATGACGTGGTAAACCCCTAGCTTTTAAATTTTCTTGGTTAGACTTAATAAGCATTAGAGAGGTTCCGAAATATATTTGATCTTCGCGGTAAAATTTGAATTCCTCATCTTTTGGAATATTTTGGCTTTGAAGAAAAGATGAAGTAAAAAGCGTTACTAGTAAACCTAAATATAAATTAATAACAAACGGTACATTTCTTGGTTTCAAATCAAAAATAGTAGGCCTTAATTGTATGAACTAATCTCAGAGAGATGAAAATAAATCTTTTCAGATATTTAATTCAAATTTTGAGTATAATCACCTACTCTAGTTGTGTAATTTATTTTCAAAGCCTGAACTTTTCTAAGCTCTTGCTTTATATCTTGAATTAATCCCATTTTGGTGTCACTGTCAACTTTCAAAGCTGTCGTTAGTACATTTTGCAACTCTTGCCTTTTAGAAGCACGTTCCGCGAGGATAAAGGCACCAACCTCGTCAACAGAAGCAAACTTATCATTTAATTGTATCCTTGCACTTGAACCATACTTATCTTGATATCTCGAGGATGGTTTACCTGCATATATGTACATAACGCGGTCTTTTTTATCAAGTTTTTGGATCTGATCAGCAGCTGGTAGCTTATTAATTACCATCAAAGTGCTGTCTCTCATTACAGTGGCGACCATAAAAAAGAATAATAACATAAATACTATATCAGGGAGTGATGCCGTTGAAATCGCTGGTAAATCACCTCCCTTTTTCTTTTTGAATTTTGACATTTTATATTTATAGTTAGTTAAGTTTAGTTGATTCTGCTTCTGATAATTTTTGCGGATACATTGCTTTTACTTGGTCAAGCTTGGGCTTAAGAATTTCTTGTCTTTCTGAACTTGTTCTAGGATCATCATATTGTTTTTGTGCTTCTACAAAATTTATCCCCAGATCATTACCAAAAAGTCTTTCAAATTCACGATTTCTCAAATCATTATATGCTGCAACTAATTCATTTTGAACTGCAATGTAAACTTTATAAGAAGTTTCTCGATCGTTTTTTAAAGATATGATAGCTTTATCTGGATTATCAGAGGAGGTTTCATCACGTTCTCCTTGGCAATAGTCACAAGCTTCGTCGCCTACACCCCCACCATTGTCAAGAAAGGCAACAGCGAGAGATCTTAGATCTGCAATGTCAGCAAGTTCTTCTTCAACCAAAAGTTGATCATTCTTACTTACTAAAACAGTAAAAATATTTTTTTCTCTAATTATTGGAGGATCAACTTGGTCTTCCATTGGAGGTAATTTCCTGTTTAAACCACTATCTGTTTCAATTGTAGTGGTCACTAAAAAGAAAATTAAAAGAAGAAAAGCTATGTCTGCCATTGAGCCAGCATTTACTTCGGGTGCTGATCTTTTAGCCATAAATTACTTTTTTAAAATTTTCTTAGCACCAGAAAGAAGCATTGATAAGATTGCTAGAGTCGCAAGTATATAAAACATTCTTAAACCTGTTCCAACCCAACGTGAACCAGAAGCAGATAGAACTTCGCCATCTTTCATAGGAGTCTCTAATCCATCTGAAGCAGCAAATGCTATAGCAATAACTAGGACAAAGCAGCCTATGAAAATTAGCGCTTTCTTTAACTTTTTAGAGCTTGAAGCAAGATTTAATATTGAGAAGACTAAAGTTATCGATATCGTTATAAAAAGTATTGCAATTGAAAGTGATACAAGTGGTGTAACCGTAGAGAAGTCCCCTGTTGCTGCAGCCATTTTTATCTCTTCATCTCCAGCACCAATAATCCTAAAGAGGAAGACTACACCAAGTAATCCAAAAACAGCACTTAAAATTTTTACAATAGTCTGAATTTTCATTTATTTATTATTACAGTTATTTTTTTTGAGATACTAAGATATCAATCAAGGTGATTGAAGCGTCTTCCATGTCATTAACAATACTATCAATTTTAGCTACTATATAATTGTAAAAAACTTGAAGAATAATAGCAACTATTAACCCAAATACAGTTGTTAGAAGTGCCACTTTTATACCTCCAGCCACAAGAGATGGCTGCATATCACCCGCAGCTTCAATTTTGTCAAATGCTTGAATCATACCGATTACAGTACCCATGAAGCCAAGCATTGGTGCTAAAGCTATAAACAAAGAGATCCATGAAACATTCTTTTCTAACTGTCCCATTTGTACTCCTCCATACGCAACAACTGCTTTTTCAGCACTTTCAACTCCTTCATCCATCCTATCAAGCCCTTGATAAAAAATTGATGCAACAGGGCCTTTTGTATTTCTACAAAATTCTTTGGCAGCATCAACACCTCCTGATGAAAGTGCTTCTTCAACTCCATCAGTAAGTTTTTTTGTATTGGTTGTTGCAAGATTAAGAAAAATAATACGTTCGATTGAGATTGCGAGGCCAAGTATTAGGCAAATTAAAACAATTCCCATAAACCCGGGTCCTCCCTCAATAAATCGTTTTTTCAGTTCCTGTGTGAAAGAAGCGGATTGAGCTGGGGCTTCTTCATCTTGAAGTGTTGCGTTTGCAATTGTAGCTAAATTCGCAGTCGATACTGTTGCGCTGGCAGTCGTTAAAAAGCCTATAATTGCAAGGACAAAAATTAGTTTTCTCATTTTATTATTTTTTGTTCTATAAATTTAAATGCCGTTAAAGATAAAAAAAAATAAATATGATTTTAATTTTAAAAGATTAATTATAATGATAGTTCAGGCATATAATATTACATTTTTCTTAAATATCAATTGATTAAAAACAAATAAACATAAATGTAATTTATATACTTAGAAATAATTTGTAACACTAAATTATTTAAACCAAGACACCTTGTCCTTAATTGATCCGTTTGATCTTTCTGTTATTTTTTTATCGTAATGACCCAAATAATAAATTCCTAAACATTTTTCACCTTCATTAAGTTGAATAAATTCATGGACATAATTAATAAGTTTAGAAGAACTCCAGTACGATCCAATATTCAATTCAGTACACATTAGCCACATATTTTGAACAGACATAGAAACAGATGCTATTTCTTCCCATTCAGGAACTGAATTTAGGGGATCTCTTTGCATACATATTAATATTAATGCAGATGATCTTTTTACATTATTGATTATATTTTGAAATTTATATTTAGAGAATTTTGTTGTTGTGGTTTTATATTTTTCAGATAAAAAATTAGCAAATTTAATTTTGTAATCATTTTGTAAAACTTTGAACCTCCATGGTTCTGTTTTTTTGTGAGTTGGTGCAAAATTTGCTGCCTCAAGAATAAGTTCTAGATCTTCATTTTTTATAGATTTTTCATTATACTGTTTTGGAAATATAGATCGTCTTGTCTTAATTGCTTCAAATAATTTCATGTTTAGATTTTGATTTTTGCATAATAAATTAACCAATTATTCTTTATCTACAAAAAGATAAATCAACACAAAGAGATTCATACTTTTGAACTCTCTCCCACCCGAGTTAAATAAAACTAGTAAATAAAGCTAGGCAAGAAATGTTGGATTAGATGTGGGGTTTATCAAAGATTATATTGATTTGTTTAGAGTCGAGAAAAAAATTTCCTAATTTTATTATATAATTAAGTTTTTAATATTTATGATTAAAATACTAGTTTTTAATTTGAATTTTAATAAGTAGTTACAAAAGAAAAGCAGGCTATTTTGTTTACTAATAGTATATTTCTTTACTGATTAAAAATTTGTGTAATTACTTCATTAAACTTATATGAAAACAAACTATGTGTAAATACCAAAAATTATTTTAATTATCTAAAACTTCTATAATTGGGTTGCCTTTACCATCATTCGTTATATTGAATCCTAATAGTAATGAATCTTGCCTATAATCTTTAATTATTTTAGATAGAATGACGTCCGTTTTGTTAACTTTTTTAAAAAAAACATCAAAATCATCCTTTTTATCAAAATTCCAAATTCTCTCCATAAAAGGAGGTAGTCTTTTTCTGATAGTTGGAATTTCACTTTCATCTGTTTGTTCCCATGAACACATTTGAGCGCCAATAACATTTTTGTTTCTGTTTAATTGAATCGGATTTTTGTATGCAGATGATTTGTGCCACCAGTTTTCCCATTTCCACATATTCCAATCATAAATTTTTTCTGGACCCCATTTCAAGGGTAAAACATTAGGATCAGGATTTCCACTTCGTACTATATACAATGGCATCCAAGACGTATTTACTAATTTATAACCATCTTCCACTAAATGATTGGGTAGGTTATATAATGATTCAAACTCAAATACTGTTATATCTTTAGGAATCTCTATTTTACCATTTCTAGAAAATCCTTCCCAGACAAACATTTGCTTTCCCTTACTTTTAAAAAAATCATTCATCCTAACAATAAAGTATCTGTAAAGCTCTTGTATATTATATCCCAATTTATTTTTTTTCATGAAGTTTTTGACATAAGGGTCATCAACAATAACTTTTAAATTTGCCTCATCAGCGCCAAGATGAAAATAAGGAGATGTGTGAAAAGTGTCCATAACCTCTACAAATAACTTTTCAAGGGAAGTGTAAACATCTTCTTTGCCGATATTTAACACATTGGAAAATTCTGATTTACCCCCAAATAAATCCTCAGGTCTCTTTTCTGGGCTAGTAGTTGAAAATATTTCCGGGTATTTTTTTACAAACTGCATTGAATGACCAGGAACATCTATTTCAGGAATAATAATAACCCCTCTTTGGTAAGCGTAATTAACAAAAGATGAAAGTTCTTCTTTAGTATAATGATTATTAGTTGTCTGAAGTTTTGGAAAATTTTCAGAAGGGAAAGTAAATAACTGATCATCAGTTAGATGAAACTGTAAATAATTTACTTTATAAAAAGAAGCAAGTTCGATTAATTTATAAATTGTTTCGGCTGAGTGCCACTTCCTTGCTAAATCAATGAGAAGTCCTCTGTAGTTAGAATCTGGATTATCTTTTATTGTTAAAATTGGAAAAGTCATTCTCCCTTTATCGTTTACAGATAATTGCAATAGTGTGGATCTTGCCATTTTAAGTGCATTTAGTGATCCTCCCTTTATAATAATTTTATTATGAATACTAATTTCATACTCCTCATCATTAAGTTCTTTGTCAATTTCTAAGGATAAATTAGACATATTATTTTTTGTGACAAGTTCAAATGAATTGGTATAACTAAGTTTTTTGAAGTCATTTGAAATTAAGTCATATAAACTTTTATTATCCTTAAAGTTTATAAATACCTTAATTTTTTTGGAAAGTAAAATATGTTTGCTGGGATCTATTAGATTTACACTCTTTGGTAAAGGTACGATGTTAATATTAGCCTCCTTTTTAATATATTTTACTTTTTTCGAACATGAAAGTAAGAGAATTGATAATAGTAAAAATCTTATGAATTGTTTCATAGGACAAAATTTAAAAATTAACAATTAATTTATAATTTTCGCTTTTTTCAAAACAACAATTTATAAACTAAAAAAAATAGCAGAGAGGAAGGGATTCGAACCCTCGATCCCAATACAATTGGAATACACACTTTCCAGGCGTGCGCCTTCAACCACTCGGCCACCTCTCTAAAATTGTTTAAATCAACATAAATTAATTAAAAATCAACATTTTTAAAAACCTGCATTGCATTTTTTGTAGTAATTGAAGCAACTTTTTCATTTGAGATTTTGAAACACTCAGATAACTTTTTAAGGATGAAGATTAAATATGAACTCTCGTTTCGCTTACCTCTGAAAGGAGACGGTGAAAGATAGGGCGAATCCGTTTCTAAAACAATTGACTCTAAAGGAAGCTTATGTATAAATTGGTCAATTTTACCATTTTTGAAAGTAATTACTCCTCCAATTCCTAACTTAAAATTTTGGCTTACAGCTTTTTGAGCCTGTTTAATTGATCCAGAAAAACAATGGAAAATTCCATAAAGGTTTTGAGATTTATACTGATCCAAAATTTCAAAAATTTCGTCAAACGCATCTCTACAATGAATAACTATTGGTAATTGGTAATTAATCGCCATTTCAATTTGTTTTTGAAAAGCTTCTTGTTGCTGTTTTAAAAAACTCTTATCCCAGTACAAATCGATTCCGATTTCGCCGATTGCACAAAACTTTCTCAATTTCAATTGATCTAAAACTTTAGCTAACTCTTCATTAAAATCGTCCTTTACATAGCATGGGTGTAATCCTGTCATCAAATGAATTTTATTAAAGTATTGTTTCTCAAGTTGAAACATACGATTAAAATATTTACTATTAATTGAAGGCATAAATAAATGGTTTACACCCTCTGATAATGCTCTTTCAATAACTTGATCTCTATCTTGATCGAAAGCTTCCAAATATAAATGTGTATGCGTATCAATTAGATGCACTATTAGAATTTTTATCAAAATTAATTAAACTGATTAAATCACACTTTTTAAATTTTAAGCTTAAATTTATTTATAATATGAAAAGAAATGTATTCGCAAGATTGTATTTTTTGAAAAGTAACCATATTCTATGCAAAGCTAGGATAAATGGAAGAAAGGCAAATCTTTTGATTGATACTGGAGCTTCAAATAGTTGTATTCACTCTGAACTTCAGAATTATTTCGAATTGAAAAAAGATGGTGAGCCCTTTAAAGCCTCAGGAGCAAGCGAAGGAAAAATGGAAGCTATAATGACACTAAATTGTAATATTAAACTTGGAAAAAAATTCAATGGTAAGCAAGCCTTTGCATTACTTGACTTAAGTCATGTAAACAGAACACTGACTGATCAGGGAATTCAAGAGATTGATGGTGTTATTGGCGCAGATTTTCTAAAAGAAAATAAAGCCACCATCAACTATGTTGAAGGTAAATTGTACTTATAATTCAAACGCTTTTTGGGGATCACCATCCATAAGAAGCTCTTCAGGAGATTCTAGTCCTTCTTTAATAGCAACTAAAAAACCTACTGATTCTCGACCGTCAATAATTCTATGATCATATGAAAGTGCTAAATACATCATAGGGCGAATTACAACTTTATCATCAATAACAATAGGGCGCTTAATTATATTATGCATTCCTAATATTCCTGATTGAGGAGGATTTATTATTGGTGTTGAAAGCATAGATCCAAATACACCTCCATTTGAAATTGTAAAGGTACCCCCTGTCATGTCGTCTACGGTAATTTTGCCATCACGTGCCTTTACTGCAAGATTAGCAATTTCTTTTTCGATCCCAGAAAAACTTAATAATTCAGCATTACGAACTACTGGAACCATTAGCCCCTTTGGTCCAGAAACAGCGACACTTATATCACAATAATCAAAAGAAAGTTTATGATCCCCGTCCATCATAGAATTTACGTCAGGAAAAAGTTTAAGTGCTCTGACAACAGCTTTTGTAAAAAAGCTCATGAAGCCAAGTTTTACCTGATGTTTTTTTTGAAAGTTATCCTTAAATTTATTGCGGATTTTAAATACCGTGTCCATATCAACTTCATTGAAAGTTGTCAACATAGCAGTTTCATTTTTAGCTTCTACCAATCGCTCTGCAACTTTTCTTCTAAGCATTGAAAGTTTTGTACGGTTTTGTTTACGCTCACCCCATTCAGGTTTCGATCCCATTGAGGGGACTGCATTTATTACATCATTTTTAGTGATTCTACCTCCTCGTCCAGAGCCCTTAATATCGACCGGATTAATGCCTTTTTCATCCATAATTTTTCTTGCTGCAGGTGAAGGTATTTGTGCTGCATAATTATTAGAAATTAATGATGTCTTATTTGGTACTTTCTCTGTTTCTAAAATTTCCTCGGAGGATTCTACCTGCCCATCTGTTTTTTTATTTTTACCATCAGTATCAATCAAACAAACAACAGCACCAACATCAACCGCATCACCTTCCTCAGCTTTAAGTGTTATTGTTCCACTAACTTCTGCAGGTAGTTCAAGAGTTGCTTTGTCAGAATCTACCTCAGCAATTGCTTGATCTTTTTCTACATAATCACCATTACTTACAAGCCATTGGGCTATTTCAACCTCAGTGATTGACTCTCCTGGAGAGGGAACTTTCATTTCTAAAATCATGATACTTTATTTTTTGATTTTCTAATAAAATTATCTTTTGTTTTGTCAAAAACATAATCTATAACTTCTTTGTGACGTTTATTAAATCTTGTTGAGCTTCCAGCAGCAGGTGAACCATACATTCTTCTGCTTGCAACTCTCATGATTTTAGCCTCTGGTAAGTGAAGTAATAAATAACTCCAAGCGCCCATATTTCTTGGCTCTTCTTGCGCCCAAACAAAATCTTTTGAATGTTTATACTTTGAAATCAAACTTTTAATCTCGACATCAGGTAATGGAAATAATTGTTCAATTCTTATCAGAGCAACCTTATCCTCAATTTTTCTAATCCTTCTTTCTTCAAAGAGATCGTAATAAAATTTTCCCGTACAAAAAACTACAGTTTCGACAAATTTTACGTTTACGTTTGAGTCATCAATTATGGTTTTAAAACCTGAACTGGTAAAATCACTTAATTTAGAAATTGCCCTTGGATGCCTTAACAGGCTTTTTGGAGAAAAGATAATTAATGGCTTTCTATATTTTGCTTTGAGCTGGCGTCTTAAAACATGGAACAGGTTAGCAGGAGTAGTACAATTCACAACAAACATGTTATCTTTTGCACACATTTGTAAATATCTTTCAACTCTAGCTGAAGAATGTTCAGCTCCCTGACCTTCATAACCGTGAGGTAACAATAAAACTATACCATTTTGTAATTTCCATTTATCTTCTGCTGAGGTAATATATTGGTCAATAATTATTTGCGCTCCATTGGAAAAGTCACCAAATTGGGCTTCCCAAATAGTCAGAGAATTTGGACTTGTCATTGAGTAACCGTAATCATACCCTAAGACTCCATATTCAGATAATAAAGAATTAAAGATTCTGAACCTACCTTGATCTTTATTAATTTTATTTAGTAAGATAATTTCTTCCTCAGAATCCTCATCAACCAAAATAGCATGGCGATGGGAAAATGTACCCCTTTCAACATCTTGGCCAGATAGTCTTATGTCATGTCCTTCCAATAGCAAAGTCCCGTATGCAAGTAATTCTCCCATAGCCCAGTCTAAAGTTTTTAAATCAAAAAACATTTTTTTTCTCTCAGAGACAAGTTTTACAGCCTTCCTTAAAAATTTTTTGTCGCTAGGCAATGTTGATATTGCATTTGCAACATTTTCAAGGGAGTCTTCACTTACTTTTGTGATTACTTGTTTTTTCATTGCAAACTCATCAACCCTCTCTAAATACGGTGCAATATTTTTCCATTCATCATACATAAAAGGATTGATAAAGGTTTTTTTTAATTTTCTTGAATCTTCAAGATTTTCTTCAAGAAAAGTTTTGTATTCATTTTCTATCCTGTTAACATAACTTTTCTCAATTATTCCATCTCTAACTAATTTTGTTGCGTAAATGTCTCTACAATTTTGATGCTCAGAAATGTTTTTATAAAGCTTGGGTTGGGTGAATCTGGGCTCATCTCCTTCATTATGTCCATATTTTCTATAACCAAGAAGATCGATGAACACATCCCTTTTAAATTTCATCCTATAATTTAAAGCGAAAAGGACAGCATGAATTACTGCTTCAACGTCATCTGAATTAACATGCATTACAGGGGATAGTGTTACTTTTCCGACATCTGTACAGTAAGTACTTGATCTCGCATCTAAATAATTTGTTGTGAAACCTATTTGATTATTAACAATTACATGAATAGTCCCACCTGTTGAATAACCTTTCAAAGCTGCCATCTGAACTATTTCATATGCTAAACCCTGTCCAGCTATTGCAGCATCGCCATGAACAAGTATTGGAAGTACTTTAGAGGTATCGCCGGAATGATTACTGTCGAGTTTTGCCCTAGCAATTCCTTGAACAACAGCACCAACTGTTTCCAAATGTGAAGGATTTGGAGCAAGACTTATATTGATTTGTTTTCCATCTTTATTCGGATCAATTTTTGAAGTCCATCCTAAGTGATATTTAACGTCACCATCAAATACTTCATCATCATAATCTTTACCATCAAATTCACTAAAAATATCTTTTGTTGATTTTCCAAAGATATTTGCTAAAGTATTTAATCTTCCTCTATGAGCCATTCCCATTACAAATTCTTCTACACCTAAATTGTCAGCCTCTAATATGAGTGAGTCGAGGGCAGGTATTAATGACTCACCACCCTCTAATGAAAACCTTTTTTGACCAACATATTTGGTATGCAAAAAACTTTCAAAACTTACTGCCTGATTTAGTTTTTTTAAAATATTTTTTTTTCTTTCTACTGAAAAGTCTGGATGATTATCATTTATATTTAATCGCTGCTGAATCCAATTAACTCTTTCTGGATTCCTAATATACATGTACTCTATACCAATGGAACTACAATAAATTCTTTGTAAGTGACTTATAATGTCATTTAAAGAACTAGGACCAATCCCCATTATTTCTCCCGCATTAAATACAGTTGAAAGATCTTCATTTGAAAGTCCAAAATTCTCAATATCTAATGTTGGCTGATATTTTCGTCGTTCCCTTACTGGATTCGTCTTAGTGAACAAGTGACCCCTAGTTCTGTATCCATCAATTAGTTTAACTACTTTGAATTCCTTTTGTAGGTGCTCAGGAATTTCAATATTTTTAGTTTCATTTGAAGCTATTAATTCATTTACCCCATTACTTTCTAAACCAAAATCAAACCCTTGAAAAAAAGCTCTCCAGCTTGGCTCAACTTTATCTGGGTCTTGCAAATATTGATCATATAAATCAGCAAAATAAGCTGTATGAGCAGTGTTTAGGAATGAATAATTATCCATGCAGTTGAGTCAGTACAAATTCTTAATTACTAAATTACGATTTTTGCCTAAAGTGCCTTTGGATTTGAATAAAAATAGTTTTTCTCTTGCAATTTTATTTTAAATATAAGACACAGAATGGTGAAGAACTTTTGTGAAAATTAGGTTTCTAAATGCAAACATTTTAATAACTTTTCCAGATGTTTGCGTTAGTAGATTGTAACAACTTTTATGCATCTTGTGAGCGTGTTTTTCAACCACAATGGGAGCGGAGACCAATTGTAATCCTTTCAAATAATGATGGTTGTGTTATTGCGCGAAGCAATGAAGCAAAAGCATTGGGAATTCCCATGGGAGCACCCGCTTTTAAGTACCAAGAACAATTTAAAAGGCAGGGAATAAAGGTTTTTTCATCCAACTACCCCCTTTATGGAGACATGAGTAGTCGGGTTATGTCGATATTGGATAAATTCACCCCCAATGTTGAGATCTACAGTATTGACGAAGCTTTTCTGGAATTTAAGGGCTTTGATTTCTTCGATTTAAAAGAAGAAGGGGAAAAAATGAAAAAGCAGATTCAACAGTGGACGGGGATACCTATTTCGATAGGAATTGCTCCAAGCAAAGCTTTGGCAAAAGTAGCCAATAAGATTGCTAAAAAATTTATTTTAAATACAGGAGGTGTTTATTGCATTGATACTGAAAAAAAAAGAATTAAGGCACTAAAATGGACAAAAATAGGTGACGTTTGGGGTATAGGCCGTCAACACAAAAAACGCCTTGAATATTTAGGTGTTGAAAATGCATGGCAATTCACACTATTGTCTGAAGATTGGATTCAAAAACACATGACTGTTGTAGGAGTCAGAATAAGAAGAGAGCTAATGGGTCTTCCTACTATTCAATTAGAGGAAATTCAGCCACCCAAAAAGTCTATTGCTACTACCCGAAGCTTTGAGGGTACCATAAGTAATTTTTCAGATTTGGAGGAACGCATTTCAACATTTGCAAGTAGTTGTGCTGAAAAAATGCGAAAGCAGGAAAGTAGCTGTAGCACAATGTTAGTATTTATAAAGAGTGATCCGCACAAGAAAAATACTATTTCCTATCAAAATAGCTATGTTCTTAATCTTCCTTATACAACAGATTCTAATATCATGTTAAGTAAATATGCAGTAATTGGACTAAAAAAAATTTTTAGAGAGGGTGTTTCCTACAAAAAGGCGGGGGTAATGACTATGGGGCTTACTCCCACGACAAAGCGCCAATTGAGTCTTTTTGATAACAATAATAACAAACACACTTCTCTAATGCAGAGTGTGGATAAAATTCATAAGCGCTTTGGCCCAAGTCGAATAAAGCTAGCTAATCAGGATTTAAATCGTACTTGGAAAATGAAACAGGAATACTTGTCAAATCGTTTTACAACAGAAATCAGTGAAATCATTACAGTAAAATAGACATATGAAAAATCAAAAATTAGTTTTTTTTCATCCAAGTCAAGAAATGAATAAAAGAATGCATTTAGCAGAGGAAGGAATTTCCGCAGGATTTCCTTCGCCTGCAGACGATTTCAAAGAGTTAAGGATTAGCATTGACCAAGAAGTAGTTCGAAATGAGGAATCTACATTCTATGCGAGGGTATCAGGAGAGTCAATGCAAGGTGCAGGCCTTGACAATGGTGACCTCTTAGTAATTGACCGGAGTCTAGAACCCCAAAATGATAAAATAGCAGTATGCTTTATTGACGGAGCTTTTACGGTAAAACGGCTTAGGGTAGAAGCCGATTGCGTATATCTTATGCCTGAAAATAAGAATTATGAGCCAATAAAAGTGAGTCCAGAGGATGAACTGATTATTTGGGGTATTGTAACGTATGTTGTTAAAAAAGTATAAATCGGATTACTCCATTAATACTTTATGAAAAAGTTTAGTTAAAAATGTTGCTAACTGGTCACTACTAAAGTTAATATTTGAAGTATGTGTCGCTAAAAAAAGTTCCGGTGGTGAGCCAACTAGCATGAAACTCAAAAGAAGAAACTCATGTTTTTCTGTAAAGGCTTTAATTTTTAAATCAGATTTTAGATCTCTATTTAAATTCTTTACTATAGTCTTAATTATATCACTTTGATAAGAACTTTGACGTATTTGTGCTTGGTTTAAAATATGAAATTGGATCATTTCTTTAGTTCCAATGAGGTCAAAATAACTCTTAAATGTTCCGTGTAAATAATCGTATACATTTTTACTTTCACGTCTAGTTTGCTGAATAGCTGATCTAACCTTTTGATTTAGCTCATCAATAAGACAGTCAAAAAGACTTTGTGTGTCTGTAAAGTAATTGTAGAACGTGCCTCTTGCTACCTCACTTTTTTTAACAATATCTGCAACAGTTGTTTTTTCTAGACCCCTTTTGGAAAATAAAATTAATGCCTCTTCCATTAGACGCTTTCGAACTTGTTCTTTCTGAGAAGCTCTCTTGCCTAAAATGCTTACTGGTTGGTTCACTTTATAAACGCTCAAAAATTCCTGAAATTCCTTGGCCTCCACCTACGCAGGCGGTTACCATCCCATAGCGTTGGTTTCTATTTTTCATTTCCTCTATAAGTTGAATGCTCAATTTTGCTCCTGTACAACCTAGTGGATGGCCTAGAGCGATAGCACCGCCATTTACATTTACTTTTTTTGGATCAAGTCTTGCCTCTTGAATTACTGCTAGTGCCTGAGCTGCAAAAGCTTCATTTAACTCTATTAGGTCAATATTATCTAATTTTAAGCCTGCTTTATTTAATGCCTTAGGTATTGCAATACAAGGGCCAATTCCCATATAAAGTGGGTCTACACCACCAACTGCGCAAGATACCAATCGAGCAATCGGATTTAAATTATATTCTTTTATTATTGATTCACTGACAACTAAAACAAAAGCTGATCCGTCAGAAGTTTGAGATGCATTTCCAGCAGTTATAACTCCTCCTTTTTTAAAAACTGGATTTAATTTTGCAAGCCCATCCAATGTTGTGTCTCTTCTGACACCTTCATCTGTATCTACAATGTTTTTGTTTGTCTTGCGCAGTCCATTTTCTACAAAAATTTCATTTACACTTATTGGAACAATTTGATTTTCAAATAATCCTGAGTCTATAGCTTCTCCAGCCTTTTTGTGAGATTCAAAAGAAAATTTATCAGCAGCTTCTCTACTAATATTAAATTTTTTTGCAACTGCCTCTGCAGTATGACCCATACTTATGTGATAGTTTAAATTTTCAATATTCGCTTTATAACTTGGTGCTAATTTATAACCAGTCATTGGAATCATACTCATGCTTTCGGTACCACCAGCGATAAAAATCTCACCAAAACCAGCTTTTATCTTGCCAACAGCTAGAGCTATTGCTTCTAGTCCCGATGCACAATATCGATTAATTGTTATTCCTGCAACCTCTTTACCCAAAGCTCTCGCAGAAATTAATCTACCTATCTGAAGTCCCTGTTCTCCTTCTGGATTTGCACAACCTACAATTACATCATCAACTTGTTTAGGTGCAATTTCATTAACTGATTCCATTAAATGTTTTATAACATCCACTGCTAAATCATCTGAGCGATAATTTTTAAATCCCCCTTTCTTTGATTTACCAACAGCAGATCTATACCCCTTAACAATGTATGCTTCCATTATTTAGTTTCTTAAAAGTTTATTATTCATTAATAAATATTGAATTCGATCTAGAGTTTTTTGATTTCCAAGCAAGCTCATAAATCCCTCACGTTCAATATCTAATAAATATTTTTCACTAACTTTTTGTGGTGATGTTAAATCTCCTCCACATATCACATTAGCAATCTTACGAGCAATTTCAACATCATAGTCAGACATATATTCTCCCATTCTAAACTCATTTATAGCCGAATAAAGAACACTTACCCCTCCTCTTCCTAAAACATAAATATCATCTCTGTATGAAGGAGGCATATAATTTTTTGACAACTCTAAAACTTTTTCTTTAGCTATTATCAAGTTCATAGGAGCATTCACACATACAAAATCACGTTCTTTATTTAGATATCCTAAGTCATATGCCTCATGAGCTGAAGTGGAAACTGCTGCAGTTGCAATTGACTTAAAATATTTTAAAAGAGTTGGATTTTGAACATCTCCATCAAAAAAATCATTTGACGCTCTGAGAGCAAATTCCTTTGTACCACCACCTCCAGGCAAAAGGCCTACGCCAACTTCAACTAAGCCTATGTAAGATTCAGCGGCATAAATTCCAGCATCACAATGCATTGATATTTCACATCCTCCTCCAAATACATAACCTTGGGTTGCAACAACAACAGGTATCTTACAGGTTCTGATTCTCATATTTATTTTTTGAAAATCAGAAACAAATTTTTCTAGAACATCAAACTGTTTTTGCATTGCTAACATTCCAATATTCATCAAATTGGCTCCAACAGAAAATTGTTTTGCATTATTCCCAATAACAAGACCATTCCATTCTCCTCGCTCAGCAATTTCTATAATTTCATATAACCCTTTTCCTATTCCCTCTCCTATCGAATTGCTCTTACTTGTAAACTCCAAGCATAAAACTCCATCTCCTATATCGTGAACTTCACATTCACTGTTTTTCAATACGGGAGTGTTTTCACGATAGCTATCTAAGATTATAAAAGACTCTCTACCTGGTAAAAATTCGTATTTTTTTGATTGAATATTGAAGTATTTCTTTTGGCCATTTTCGAATTTATAAAATGAATTTCCACCGGATTCTTTCATATCTATAATCCATTTTGGAACTGACCCCCCGTTTGATTTTATCAGTTCAATACCTTTATCAAAGCCTAATAAGTCCCAATATTCAAAAGGACCATAATCCCACACGTATCCTGAACGCATCGCATCGTCTAATGGATAATATTGATCTGATATTTCAGGAACTCTTGAAGCAGAATATTCCAACAGAGTTGCAAAATAGTCTTTGAAAAACTTTTGTTCTTTTGAGTTACCATCTACAAGATAATTTAATCTTTTGTTCATTAATCCAATACCCTTGGCTGATTTAACAATTTCTAATTTGGGACTTATAGCAGGCTCATATTCAAGTGTTTCCAAATTTAACGCGTTGATTATAGTTTTCCCTTTAGCATCCTTTTTATCAGTTTTTTCATAGAATCCTTTACCCGTTTTATTACCAAGAAATTTATTGTCTAAAAGGAAACGCATAAACTTGGGCTCTGGCAACTTTTTTAATGAATTAATGTATTTATCGCTTTTAACATTTTCCATTATAAAACGGCTTACATTATCACCAGTATCTAATCCAATTAAATCTGTTAATCTAAAGCTTGCTGTATTTGGCCTTCCAATTAAAGAGCCTGTCATGGCATCAATTTCTTCTATTTTAAATTTATATTTTTGAGTAAGTAAGGTAATTTCTGTTCCTGATATTACACCTATCCGATTTCCAATAAATGCTGGAGTATCTTTGCATAAAACGGTCTGTTTACCTAAAGTAATTTTACCAAAATCCATAAAAAATTCCGCAACTTCAGTTAAAGTATCTTGAGTCGGGATAATTTCTAAAAGCCTAAGATATCTAGCTGGATTAAAAAAGTGGGTTCCACAAAAATGATATTTAAAAGATTTTGAACGTCCTTCAGATAAAATTTTTATAGGTATACTAGATGTATTGGAACTTACCAAACTATTTTCTTTACGATACTGGTCAACTTTTTTTAAAATTTCCTTTTTTATGTCCAGACGCTCTATAACAACTTCAATAATCCAGTCTGCGTCAGCTACTTTCTCAAAATCATCTTCGAAATTTCCAATTTTTATTCGAGAAGCAAAATTCTTATTATAAAGAGGAGCTGGCTTCGATTTTAAAGCGTTTTGCAGCGCATTGCTTGCAACTGAATTACGAGAAAATTTAAATTGTTTTTTATTGCTTGGTAAAATATCTAACATTAAAACTTCCATACCAACATTTGCCAAATGACAGGCTATTCCTGAACCCATTACTCCTGAACCTAGGACTACTGCTTTTTTTAGGCGATACTTCACATTATTACATTTAATCAACTAATCTAAATAAAAAATATGACACCGTGTCACTTTTTATTTTTACTTTTAAGGAAATTAAATAAAAATGAGTCTAGAAAAAATGATCGCCCAATTCGAAAAAAGGGCATCAACATCCGAACCGATTGGAGGAAAGCTTAAATTCAAAGTAGATGGTGTTGGAATTCTTATAGACGGCGCCTCAAATACCAATATTGTAAAAGCATCAGATGAAGAAGCAGATTGCACGATAAGCCTCACAGCTGAAGTCTTGAGAAAACTGCGTGATGGAGAATTAAACCCTATGATGGCTGTTATGAGTGGAGAAATAAAAATTACTGGCGATATGGGCTTAGCAATGAAGGTACAGTCACTGATGGGCTAAAATTAGTATTTAGACTAATCTAATTTATTTCAGGAGCTCTATAAAGGCCAATATTATTTAAAACTACTTGTTTTTTAAACTTAGAGACTGAAAATCTAATAGCATCTATCCTTTTTGATTTAAAGCGGATGAGCCTTTTATTGCCTATTGTGGTTCCTTCGCAAACTTTTTCCCATTTCCCATTGGACATTATTTCAAAAGTGAATGCCTGAATCCGTTGGCCGAGTTGAATATACTCTTGAACCATAAAAGTATTTGCCTCTAACGGAGATTCAAAATTTAAAGTAAAGTTTGGTTTTTCATCATCTGGCCTTGAGACCCAGTAAGTTTCAAGGTTTCCATCGATGAGGTTCATTTTTTCAAATCCCTTAACCGATGATGATGCCCCGATATTTTGTTTGTAAACATAGTTTTGTGAAAAAGTCTGATCTAAATAATCCGAAAGTTGATTTAAATTTTCAATTTCATTTTCATGTATTAAGCCGCGTTTATCAACAGGCAAATTAAGGAGTAAAGAACTGTTGAGCCCTACAGAATTGAAATAAATATCAACCAATTTGGATAAAGATTTGACTTTACTATCCTCTTCCGGATGGTAATACCAACCGGGGCGAATAGAAACATCTGTTTCTGTTGGAACCCAATGGGTACCATTTTCTTGACCTGACGAAAAATCATTAAAGTTTGGCATTCCAGGATATAGACTATCCCTATAGATGGGGGACCATGTGGTTTCATTAGCATATCCCTTTTCATTACCGACCCAACGAATATCTGGTCCTGCATCACTAAATATTACAGCTTTAGGTTGCAAGTCTCTTACAATCTTAATGGTTTTAGGCCAATCATAATATGTTTTTTTATCTACTTTCCTTACCTCATTAGCTCCACCATAATAACCATCTCCACCATTAGCGCCATCAAACCATACTTCAAAAATGTCACCATATTGAGTTAGTAATTCACGTAATTGATTTCTAAAATATGTCACATACTCAGGTTTCCCATAGTCAGGGTGATTTCGATCCCACGGAGAAATATAAATCCCTAGTTTTAATCCATAATCTTTACAGGACTTGGATAACTCGTCTATCAAATCTCCTTTCCCATCACGCCAAAAAGAATTTTTTACCGAATGATCCGTGTATTTACTCGGCCAAAGTGCAAATCCATCGTGATGCTTTGCAGTTATTATGATACCTTTCATTCCAGCTTCCTTTATAACTTTTGCCCATTGCCCTGTATCTAGCTGAGAGGGGCTGAATTGGATCGGCTTTTCATCTCCATAACCCCATTCTTTATTTGTGAAAGTATTCATATTGAAATGAATAAAAGCGTAGTATTCCATTTTTTGCCAAGTAACCTGATTTGAGTTTGGAAGAGGTTGAACAGGACTAATAATGTTTTCTTTTTTTTCGCATTTTGAGAATATCCCAATGAAAAAAATAAGAATTAAGAATTTTAAGATTGAATATAAGTTGCTCATTTAAAAATTAATTGGAATTTAAATTTTTGATCTACTGAATTTGAATTTCAATAATTGTATCTACAGGATCTAATTGATTATTACCCATATCGACAATAAAACCATATCTATCGTTTCTGAAATTTAAACTTTTCTTGGAATTAACAAGTTTAACTGACTTAATTTGACTTTCCAGTTTACTCATTTGTAAAATTTTTAAATCAGGATTTAAAACATGTAGATAAATACTTTTATCCTTTTGGGTTGTTACAAAGTTATCATTTGGCATAATTGGACCCTTTCTTGTTTGATATATTGTATTACCATTTTCATTTAACCATTGTCCTATCGCTTTTAAAGAGGCTTTATGTTCTGATTGAATTTTTCCATTTGGCATTGGACCGACATTCAATAGTAAATTGCTCCCATAACCTGCGGCTTTAACTAAATAGTGAATTAGTTCTTTGTTGGACTTATGCCTACGGTCTTGAAGATTAAATCCCCATGAGCCATTTATGGTTTCACATACTTCCAGTGGTAGACTTCCTATTTGGTCTTCTGGGGTTCCAAAACCAGTAGTATTTTTCCCTGGAAGATCTTTTTCAAACATTTGAAAGTCTTCTCCATTTATTACACCTATGTGATGATTATTTCCAATTAATGCTTGTGGCTGTAATTCGTGAATCAATCCATATATTTCGTCATAGTGCCAATTAACTTTACTTTTCCCAAACTTTACACCATCCAATTCTTTTTGATCCCAATGTCCATCAAACCATATACCTCCAATTTTGCCATATTGCGTTAACAATTCTCTAATTTGACCTTTCATAAATTTAATGTAGGTTTCCCATTTCCCTATGCCTCTTCCAGCTATACCCTTACCAGTTCTTCCTCTTGGGAAATAATCATCCCTATTCCAATCAAGTAAAGAATAATAAAAAAATAATTTGATTCCCTGTTTTCTGCATTCCGCAGCTAAAAGCTTAATAATATCTTTGCCATAGGGTGTTTTTTGTACTATATTGTAATCACTCATTTTAGTGTCAAACATGGAGAACCCGTCATGATGACGACTAGTAATTGTTATGTATTTCATTCCTGCTTCTTTTACCATTGAAACCCACTCGACAGGATCAAAATCAATTGGATTAAAGAAAGAAGGCAGTTTTTCGTATTCTGAAATACTTATATTTTGATTATTCATAACCCACTCACCATCAGCCAAAATACTATAGACCCCCCAATGAATAAAAAGTCCAAAACGAGCGTTTTGAAACCATTCGCGTGCTTCTAAATTTTCTGCAGTAGGGATGTATTTTTGAGCCTTTAGGTGGGGGCTAAGAAAAACAATCGGAAATAGAATTTTAAAAATAATTTTTTTCATTAGTGATATAATGTTGGTTTAACAATTCATAGATTTCGTTTTAATTGTCCTAATCAAGATAACAAATTTTATTAATTTTATTTTAAACACAATAAATGAAAATTCGACTTAGAATACTCACTTTAATAATTATTATTTTTCAATTTATAGGTTCATTAGCTCAGGATCCTAATCCTCTGGATTGGGCAAATTTTAAAGAATTTGAAAAACTCAACGATAAACTTCCTAAAATGAAAAAAAATAAAAATCGAATAGTATTTATGGGTAATTCAATCACTATTGGCTGGTTACAAACCAATCCAAATTTTTTTAAGGATAAAAATTATGTCAATAGAGGCATAAGTGGTCAAACTACTCCGCAAATGTTAGTAAGATTTAGAGCAGACGTTATCGACATTAATGCAGATGCTGTTGTAATTTTGGCTGGAACAAATGACATTGCTGGCAACACTGGACCTGTTACATTAAAAATGATTGTAAATAACTTAAAATCAATGACTGAAATTGCACAGTCAAATGGTGTGGAAGTAATTTTGTGCTCAATTTTGCCCGCGTATGACTATCCATGGAGTCCTGGTAAAGAACCAAATATAAAAATCCCAATATTAAATTCTATGATTAAGGATTTTGCAAAAAAAAGCGGTGCTTATTATTTGGACTATTTTAAAGTATTAAATGATGGTAATAATGGAATCATTAAAGAATATTCAAACGATGGCGTACATCTAACAGAGAAAGGATATCGTGTTTTAGAGCCGTTGCTTGAAAAAGCTTTGGAGAATGTGCTGAATTAGATGTAATTTCATTTTGAAAAGAGAAGCGTTCCTCTGTAATTACCCCATCCAAAATGAAGATCGATACCCGCATTGCTTTTTTGAAAATTCATAGAAAAAGCTTCAAGATATTGGCTTACTTGTCTCAAAGGTACAGTTACCCTAATCACATCCATCTTTTTATCATAGCTAAAAGCTCCCCAAACATGAGTTGCTGAATTGATAATAATAGTTATCTGATCATTTCTAGGAATAGCATACATTGTGTAGGAACCAGCATCAATTTGCTTGTTATCTAACTTCATCGGAGTGTATAATGTCAATTCGGTTGCCTCATTGGCACCAAATCTCCATAGTTGACCTTCGGGAACAAGTCTAGTTATATCTCTTCCTTTAAGCTGTGGTCTTCCATATAATATTCTAGCTAAAGTATTCCCCCCCCTGGCAGGGTATTCAGCCATATCTAAAGGACTTTTATCAAGTCCTTTGAAATTTTGAGCACTTGAGAAATTGAACACAAAAAACAAAAATAATATTGGTATCAAACCTTTCATAATCTAATTATTTATTAACTAATATAAAGAAGTTTTATTTAAATTAAATAGAATTATTTGAACAAGCACTCTAAGTAAACGGGGTGATGATCTGAAGCCCACAAGTCTTCTGGGGTTTTGATCCAAAGGTGTTCGGCGTTTAAAACTTTAAATCCCTTTTGAAATATATAGTCAATTCTTTGAGGGTAATCAACTAGAGTTTTAAATCCATTAAACGTACCGTATTTTGGATCTTTAATATTTAGATCAGCTAAAATATCTTGAAAAAATCCTTGAAGCATTTTTATAGGTTTTTTTTCAGGAGTCAAATTAAAATCTCCTGTGAGTAAAATTGGTATTTTTTCTTTGTTGATTTTTCTAATTTTTTTTAGAATTATTTTAACTGATTTACTTCTTGCCTTAACACCAATGTGATCAAAATGTGTGTTAAATATCCAAAACTCTTTATTGTTTTCAAGATCTTTGAATCTTGCATATGTACAAATTCTTTCTAATGCAGCATCCCATCCTACAGATATTTTTTCTGGCGTTTCAGATAACCAAAAAGTGTCACTTTCAATCAATTCAAATCTGTATGTATTAAAAAAAATTGGGCAGAACTCACCCTTTTTTTTTCCATCCTCTCTTCCTATACCAACAAACGAATATTCAGATAGAGAAAGATTTAGGTCTAAAAGCTGACTGTGTAAAACCTCTTGCATGCCAACAATACCAGGGGATTTATCTTTTAAATAATTGATTAGAGCTTCCTTCCTAAGGTCCCATTGATTTTTCCCATCATCAAAATTTTCATATCTGATGTTATATGAGATGACCCTTATTTTTTTTTGCCCAGATATTAGCTGGAAAAATAACAATAGAAAAAAGCTGTAAGGAAATATTTTATTTTGTTTTAAAAAAAAGTACATATAGATTTTTTTAAATGATTGAAATTTTGAAAGAAAGAGCTGTAATTATTTTAGCTTAATAAATTTAATATGATTTTTTTGTAATTTTCAATCTAGACCGTACTAAAAAATGAAATCATTTTATCTTATTTCCCTTTTATTTTTTTCATACCCAATTGTATTTGGACAAACTGGAAAAGTAATTGATGAACTTGTTTTAAATAGTAAAATCCTAAAAGGTGATCGAAAGTTTGCTGTATATCTTCCTCCCGATTATGAAAGTTCTAATCGAAGTTATCCAGTTTTATATTTACTACATGGCTTAGGAGACAATCAAAGTGCATGGATACAGTTTGGAGAAGTACTTCATACTGCTGATAAAGCAATTAACTCAGGAATTGCCACATCTATGATTATAATTATGCCTGACGCCGGGACTGGACAATTCGGTTATACAAATGCAATGTCAGGCAAATGGAATTACGAAGATTTTTTTTTCGAAGAATTTATCCCTTTTGTTGAAAATCAATATAGAATAAGAAAAGATAAAAGATACAGAGCCATCTGCGGGCTTTCCATGGGTGGAGGAGGTAGTTTTTTATATGCCCTTCGGCGCCCTGACTTATTTTCTTCTGCTGCCCCTTTGAGTGCTTCATTAGGGCCTCAGAGTGTAGAGCAAATGGACGATCATTCTTATCAAATCTATTGGGGATATAGCAAGTCGAATTTTAATAAAAGTGATTTTGAAAAGTTTAAGAAAAAAAATAATCCTCTTTATCTAATTGATCAAATTGACCAGAAAATACTGAATTCGGTTAGATGGTATATAGATTGTGGAGATGACGATTATTTATATAAAAATAATGTTTTAATGCACATCAAAATGCGAGAAAAAGGTGTCAATCACGAATTTCGTATAAGAGACGGTGACCATAATTGGGATTATTGGCGTTCTGCGCTTCCATCTGTTCTAGAATTTATTTCTGAAAGATTCCACTAAAAAATTTATTCGATAAATTAGCATATAATCAAATTTCAATTTAATGAGATATATTTCTTTATCACTTATTTTTATTCTTCTGATAACTTGCAGTTCTTGGGATGAAGACAATCAAAATACTCAATTTCTTAATGATTTCGTTGAAGATGAGACCACGGTAGAGAAGACCCCATTAAAATTGATAAAAATTAATACATATGGTAAAGAGATTGTTGATGAGCCTAAAATCAGTGGCTTCTTTCAAATTTTTCAAGGTAGCAATTTAATTGAGGAACATAATATAGGGATTGAAATAAGAGGCTCATCCTCACAATATTTTCCAAAAAAATCTTATGGCTTTGAAACATGGGACGAATCAGGTGAAGATTTAGATGTTTCGTTAGCTGGTTATCCAGAAGAAGAGGATTGGATTCTTTATGGACCATTTAGTGATAAATCATTGATTCGAAATGTTTTGATTTATAGACTTTCAAATCTCCTAGGGAGATACGCTACAAAAACAAGTTTTTACAACCTACAGATTAATGATGAATTTCTAGGTTTATATGTTCTGATGGAAAAAATTAAAAGAGATAAAAACAGAGTTGATATTAGCAAAAATAGATCAGATGATATTAGCGGTGGATATATTATCAAAATTGATAAAATAACAGGAGATGGGGATAATTTAAATGAGGATATAGCTTTTATGTCAGAATATACCAAAGATGGTGTAAAAGGGATTAATAAAAATGTTCATTTTTTATATGAATATCCAAAAAATAGAGATATATCCGATGAACAAAAAAATTATATTCAAGGTTACATGAGAGGTTTTGAAGATGCCATGGCGTCAGAAAACTTTACTAGTGATTCTGAAGGCTATAAAAAATACATTGATGTTGATAGTTTTATCGATTTTTTTATTCTGAATGAGATTACAAAAAATGTTGATGCCTATAGGATTAGTACTTTTATGCATAAAGACATCAATGACAAATTAAAAATGGGTCCCATTTGGGACTTTAATATCGCATTTGGTAATGCAGATTATTGTGAAGGTGGATTAACTAATGGTTGGGCATATCAATTTAATGAGGCCTGCCCTGCAGACGGTATGCTAGTTCCATTTTGGTGGAACAGATTAATGCAAGACCCATACTTTACCAGTGCCCTTGAGGAAAGATGGACGTCTTTAAGATTAAATGAATTATCTGATTCAAATATAATGGGTATTGTTGATGAACTAGTTGGTGAGTTAGAAGATAGCGATGCGATAACTCAGAATTTTGGCAAATGGCTAATACTGGGTACCTACATTTGGCCAAATAATTTTATTGGTAATAGACATTCAGAAGAAATTACATACCTAAAAGAATGGATTACAGCTAGGTCATCTTGGATGGATCAAGAAATAGCAAAATTTTAGTAAAATAAAAGTGAAAAGGAGAAGTTTTTTAAATAGTGGGGCCTTGGGAATTCTTGGTATTTCGTCCTTTAACTTTAATAATTCGCCTTACAAAAACCTAGACCATGTAAAAATTTCTTTGACACCTTGGTCAATAATACGCTCAGGATACGAAAGCAATGATCCTCTTGATATAGAATTACTCGAATTTCCTGGTGTAGCCAAGTCTTTAGGGTTTGATTATATAGATCTTGAGATGGGTCATTTCCCAACAAAATTAAAACCAAGTTATATCAATAAGTTGAATAAATCAATCGATTCGGCTAGAGTAAAGAGTGCTGTTATGCTAACTGGCGGAAGCGGTGATATTGCGGATAAAGACTTATCAAAACGAAAAAAGTCACTTGAAATTTACAAATATTGGATCGATGTTGCTGCAGATTTGAATTGTAAGGCTGTTCGTAACGTTTGTGGTGAATATATAACTATATCGCATGACGAAAAACTAAAATATGCAATAGAAGGTGTTGGGGAATTAGTAAATTATGCAAAATCAAAGGGTATAATACTTTTGATTGAAAATCATAACGGTTATTCTTCTTACCCGATCTGGATGATTTCACTTATGGAAGGTATTAAATTTGACAACTTAGGAATATTAGGAGATTTCACAAATTGGACTCTTAATAGAAATCCAGATACTTTCTATCCAGACCCATACAAAGGAATTGAATTACTTAGCCCCTACATAATGGCCATTAGTGCAAAATCTGAAAAGTTTGATAGTGAAGGTAATGAAACTACTACGGATTATAAAAGAATGTTTAAAATCTTAAGTAAATCCCCTAATTTTATTTTTGCCGGTGTAGAATTTTTTGGTGATGGAATTTCAAGAAATCAAGGAGCACTTTTAACCCGTAAACTTATTGAGAAAACATTAAAAAGCATTTAACGAGTTAGATAAATCCATCCCCTTTTGTCAATTAAACCATCATTCTCTAAATCTAAAGAGTAAAAATAACTTCCCTCAGGAACCTTCTCATCTTGATCTGATGGCCAAGTATTTTGATAATTTATTTTATTATAAATCATAACCCCAGATCTAGAATAAATTACAAGTGAATTATTCGGGTAATTTATTATTTTGACAATTTTAAATACATCATTTATACCGTCTCCATTATCTGAAATAAACTCACTTACCAAAAATTCATCGAAATTGTATGAATTTGGATCAATGATATCTGGAACTTCATCATTGTCTATATCAGAGTCTTGGCAATCTGGAATTCCGTCACCGTCAAAATCAGGACTTAAAGAATTTTCGTCCTTAGGATCTGAACCGCATTCTATCTCATGTAAATCGGTCTGGCCGTCATTATCATCATCAATATCACACAAATCACCAAATTTATCTTTATCGTGATTTTCTTGTAATAAATTGGGCTCTTTAGGACAATTGTCACATAAATCTCCCACTCCATCTTGATCAATGTCTAATTGATCCGCGTTTGAAATATTAGGACAATTATCATTTACTATTAGATTATAATCTGTGGAGTAAAATATTCCATCTCCATCTTCATCAAGATTTGGAAATTCATTTACATCTAATTTATCGGTATTGAAAAAAGATTCTATATCATCATTATAACCATCTCCATCGTCATCATCATCTAAACAATCTGGAATACCGTCACTATCTGTATCAATTGGTATTTCCTTATAATCAAGTGGATCTGTTCCACAAATAATTTCATTTTCATCACTTTGTCCGTCATTGTCGTCGTCATTATCAAAATAATCTATAACTAGATCCAGATCTGTATCAATGGGAAAATCATCTTCATCAAGGCTATTTGTTCCAACATCATCCTCTAATTCATCTGAAAAACCGTCATTGTCGTCGTCATCATCCGAGTTATTACCAATTCCGTCATTGTCTGTATCAGTCCATTCATTAGGATCAAATGGAAATGCATCTATCTCATCATCAAACCCATCTCCGTCAGAATCAATTGTTGGGGAAGCAGATCCAGCTGGAGGATTAGTTGAATTACCACAAATATTTAAGTTATCAGAAATAAAAATATTTACTGTAGCTGAGGCTTTGTTTCCAGATGTATCGGTTACAGAAAATTCAATTTCTTTAAGTCCTAAATTATCGCAAATTAGTTTTAAAAAATTTTGTTTTTTTTGTTTGCTTTTTGAAGTCGAGCCAATTTGAAATTGTTTTTGCCGTATTTCTTCTATAATGGGTTGGTTTTCAGATATTACTAATCCTGAAGTTTTAAATTTGAGATCATAGGATTGGATATTACAATTGTCAGTACTTCCATTATCAATTAGCTCGTAAGGAATATTTAGATTACCCTGGGAATCCAAGGAAACGACTAAGTCCCTTGCTCTAACAACTGGAGGCTCATTATCAAGAACTGTTACACTTTGAATTTTTGAAGAAGAATTTCCATTAATATCTGTAACACTATATGTAACAAATGTCCTACCAATAGGGAACTGCAGAGGTGCATCATTTGATGAGTTTAATATTCCACAATCGTCATTAATTAAAATTGATCCTAAATTAACATTTGTTGCAAAACAAGAACTGGCATCAGAATTAACAGTTATATTATCACTTTGAATATTTATAGTGGGTTGTGTAGTATCATTGAATGTAACAAGCTGAGTTGCAGTGACAGTATTTCCGAATGTGTCACTCGCCGTCCATGTAATTGTGGTTGTTCCTGTTGGAAAGGAATCAGGCGCATCATTTGAAAACGTAAATGAACAATTATCGCTAACTGTTGGTATTCCAAGAATTATAACACAAGAATTTGAACTTATATTCGGTGGTGGTGTGATACTCGGTGAAATATTATCTTCAACTGTGACGCGCTGAAAGGAAACTGAAGTATTACTTGCTAAATCCGAAACACTCCAGGTAACGGTTGTTGTTCCAATAGGATATATATTTGGGGCATTATTAGAGACACTGCCAACTGAACAATTATCAGACGTAGTTGGATTGCCTAAAACAACTCCTGTTGCTTCACATGAATTTATATCTGTAGACACCACAACATCTGCTGGAGGTGAAATTAGTGGTGCAATTGTATCAGATACAGTAATCAGTTGAGTCGCAGATACCGTATTGCCTGAAGAATCTGTAACTGACCAAATAACAGGGGTTATTCCAATAGGAAATGTTAATGGAGCATTGTTAGTTGGTGTAACAACCCCACAATTGTCTATTGCAGATGCTACACCAATAGTTAAAGAACAATTTGCTGAAATAATATCTGCTGGGATTGTTAAAACTGGATTTTCAACATCAAAAACTGTAATTGTTTGCGTCACAGTAGTGGTATTGCTCGCATTGTCTGAAACTGTCCAAGTGAGGATATTTATTCCTTTATTGAAGGTCAATGAGGGTTTATCATTTTCTACCAAAATAATTGAACAATTGTCAGAAGTTGTTGGTGTTCCTACATCTGATTGTGAAAGAACAACTTCACATAATCCTGTATCTGTATTGACTGATATATTAATTGGTGGTGTAACAGTTGGTGGTATGATATCGCTAGGAACTACTGAAATATTTTGTGTTAATCCTATAATATTTCCATCTGTTAAAGTTGTGGAAATAGTTACAGAAAAATTTCTAGTAAGATTACTTGGTGAGTAAAGTTTAGTGAAAGAGAAAGTTGAAGTTGACAATCCACTTGATCCAAAATCACCATTGCCAAAATCAAAATCCCATGATGCTGCTGGAGCCGGTATTGCATTTACTATTATATCTTCTAACCCCCAGTTATCCCATATATCGCCGTCATTATCAGGCTGATACCACCTAAAAATTGTTGAAGAGGTTTGGGCTGATGCAGGAATAGCAATATCATTTTCATACCAATCGTACCAAGGAGCACTGTATCCACTTGCTGTATCCCAATCAGTAAAAATATCTTCCCAGCTATTGCCCTCATCAATAGAGAATTGTAAGTAAACTTCTTCATCTACTTTTTCACCGTCTTCGCAACCAGGCCATGGATCATCAGCTCCATACCTAATTAAAAATTCTAGACTACCTCCATATGAAACATCAACTGGATTAGTTTGAACAAATCTTTTCCCATTATTAGGACCTCCATTTTGAAGTATTGTAGCCCAAAAATAATTCGTATTTGATGGTGTATTACCTCTTGCTGGATTGCATGGTTGTCCAACAGTATATGGAGATGACGACCAGCCCATGGGTAGATTTCCATCATTAAAATCAAATTCAGTTACACTATTTTCACTTGGTATATAAAGAACATTAAAGTTAATTAGAGTTCCACTGCAAGAGGTAGAGGAAACTGTTGTTGAAAATTGAACTTCTTGAGCTAGACCCGAAAAACAAATCAGAAGTAATATGAATAAATTACTGTACTTCAATTACATCAATTTTTGATAAATCAAATTCAATTTTAGATTCACTTTTACTTTTTATTTTTTCGCTTTTAAAAATTCTTAATTTAATAGGATCATACTCGCACTTCCCTGTCTTTATTTCAAAAGGGTCTAGTACAAATGCTATTTTTTCTTCAAGATTTTCTTCAGAGCCTTTAAAAAAATTTATAACGTAAGTTTTATCCGTTAAATTTTTTACTCTCATTATGTAATACTCGAAAGCAAAACCATTCTTTCTATCTTCACAAAGTTGAGACTTGAATGAAATTTCTATTTTTTTATCTTCATAATATGTTTTCCAATCATCTTGATAAAAATTTAAAAAACAGACAAAATAGATAATTAAAATCATGAGGATTGAATGATTTTAATTATAAAATTAAAGATTTATTTATAATATTTATCTAGTTAAAATAAATTATGTTTAAGTCAGTAATTTTTGACATGGATGGCGTAATAATTGATAGTGAACCTCTTCATAGAAAATCATACTATCTAATGTTTGAAGAACTAAATATAGAAGTAACTGAAGATTTATATGCCTCATTCACAGGAATGGCGACAATGCCTATATGCAAAAAAATTTGTGATTTTTTTTCGTTAAAGCAATCACCTGAAACTTTAGTTGATACTAAGCGGAAATACTTTAGTGGACTTTTTGAAGAAGGCTATAGGTTACATTTAATTAAAGGTGTATTAGAATTAATCAAACATTACTATGAAAATGGAATTACTTTAGTGCTCGCGTCTTCCGCATCTATGGAAAATATTGAGATGATTTTTAAAAAATTTGACCTCAATCAATATTTTCAGGCTAAAATAAGTGGCGCTGAACTAAAAGAATCCAAACCAAATCCTGAAATTTTTATCAAAGCGACGGAACTAACTGGAAATTCAAAAGAAGATTGTATGGTAATAGAGGATGCCACCAATGGTATAAGAGCCGCCAAGTCGGCAGGACTTTTTTGTGTAGCTTATAATGGTGAAGGTTCCGAAAATCAAGACTATAGTAAAGCAGACCTTATAATTAATAACTTTAAAAATATTTATATTGAAAAGTTAAAAATTATAAAGAATAATTAATTGTACTTCCATCTTAAACCCAAAAAAAACCTTATCCCTTGATTAGATGCAAATACATATGAGGGGTCAAAAATCAATGAGTAAGGATTATTTTGAGTTGGTGCAACATTGCCTGTGTCATCAAAAACTACTAGCCTATCAAAAGGATCGAAAGATCTCGCAATACTATTTTCAGGAGGTAAAAAATTTAGTAGGTTTTTTACACCACAGTATGATTCAAAAATATTATTCCATGATTTAGTTAGTTGGGCATTTATAATATGAAATGTTTTGGAAAAAGAGGGTCTAGGATCAAGATCTCCAAGGGTTGGTAGTTTTAAAGGGCCTGTCGTATTACTTGTAATGTCTAAAGTGATTCCAGAGTTAATCCATTTTTTTTCTATTTTCAAAACGCCCTGGAATCTTTCTGTCAAATAAGGAGTTGATTTGGAATTTTCATCTTTTATGTATGAATCAATTAAGGTGGTTCCTAAATTTAAGCGAATTCCATTTTGAATTAGTAAATTTAAATTTAGTGAAGCACCTTGATTGATTGAAGTTCCATTCAGATTGCCATAAATAATTTTGGTGGGGTCCAGATCATATTTTGGAATTATTTTATTAGAAAATTTTGTATAGAAAACACTAAAATCTATATCTAACAATGCCCCTTGTTTAAAATATAATTTTTTTAATACGTTAGCATTTAAATTCCATGATCTTTCAGGGTTTAATTCCTCTAAAAAAACAACATCCCTTGATCCAGTGAGTGCTGCATGGTCTTCAGTGAAAATCTCAGCTACACGATAGCCTGAACCAAAACTCAATCTTATAATTGTACTTTTATCAGCGTTATTCAATTTATAATTTATCCTTGGAGTTAATATATCCCCATGTATTGAATTATAATCATACCGTAATCCAAAAAGTAAAGATTGAGAATCATTAAACTTTAATTCATCCTGAAAAAAAATTCCTGGTAAATGGATATTAGATGGTAGATTTGAAAATAATGTTTCATTGTAGGTTGCTGTTGTATCATCATCATAATAGGTATATCGGTAGGCTAGTCCAACTAGGATATTGTGCTTTTTAAAACTGTTAGTCCAAATAAATTGCCCAAAGCCAATAGTCTGATTAGCATTGAAATAATTTAATCCATATATTGAATTTTGGTAATGGTCATTAAAACTAAAGTATAAAGTGAGATTTTTATTAATTAGATAATTTCCAAATAATTCTAACCTCGAGGTATAAATACTTTCGCCATAAATTTGATCTTTTCCTCTATCTGATTTGGTCCAATTCATTTGACCTCCCCATCGGTCTTCATATACATATCTGGTAGCTAAAGAAAAATTATTACCAAAAGATAATTTATTGAAAATTGAAATTCGATCTTGAATTGTTAGATCTGTGAATCCGTCTTGATTTTTATCAATAGGATTTGAGTAATTAAAATAGTTTATTCCAAGTAATCCAAAATTTTTATTTGAAAGGCTATACTTATATCCTATATCTGTATTTATTTCTCCCCACCCTGAAACAAAGGAGTCTAAGGAAAGGGTATTAGTATTTTCAGGAAGCCTAGTTATTAAATTAATTAAACCCCCAATGGCTTCAGAACCATAAAGAGCAGAAGCTGGACCTTTGACAACCTCGACACGATCAATTAAAGATCTTGGAATGCCTGATAATCCATATACTGTTGAAAGGCCACTCACAATTGGAAGACCATCAATCAAAACCATAGTATAACTACCTTCCTGACCATTTATGTGAATGTCCCCTGTATTACATATATTACAATTCAATTGAGGTCTAACACCATTAATATTTCCAAGAGATTCAAAAATTGAAGCTGTAGGATTTGCCTTAAAAAAAGATTGGCTATAAACCTCCACTGGAGTTGGACTATCTAACTTAGATACTGGTTTTAATGTTGATGAGACAACAACTTCATTAAGAGTCTCGTCAGGTAACAATTCGACGATCCCAATATCAAGATTACCTGGAGAAATAATTTTAACCACAGGCTTGTGACCAACAAATGAAAAAATAAGTTTTTGACTATCCCTTACATATGAAGTTATTACAAATTGTCCATCATCATTAGTAATAGTACCTATGTTAAATTCTTTTAAAAAAACATTAACACCTTTGAGTGGCTTTCCATGAGAGACTACCGAACCTACTAATGAAAATTCTTGAGCAAATATTAAACCAGAAAAAAGAAAAAAAATAAATAATCGAATTAACATTAAATTCAAATAAGTTGTAAAATTAATTAATAGTTTTGCACTACAAAACAATTTTATGCAAAAGACGATAGAAAAGGAAAATTATCTGAAAACATTATATAAGTTAGAAGAAAAGTCCCAATTAGCAACAGTAACATCATTGGCTAAACATTTTAAAGTAAGTAAATCGACAGTATCTAATATGATTAAAAAGTTAATGTTAATGAAACTAGTTGATTCGGGGCCATACAAGCCAATATTATTGACAAATACTGGGAAAAAGATAGCAGTTGAAGTTATATCAAAACATAGGTTAATAGAACTTTATTTATATGAAAAAATGCAATTTAAACTAGACGAGGTTCACGAAATAGCAGAAGAGATCGAACACATAAAAAACTTAAAGTTCTTTAAAAGAATGCAGAAAATATTAGGGTACAAAAATGTAGATCCACATGGGACAATTATTCCTAGATGTGAATTTTAATTTAGAATTTATCACAATTCTCTGATCTTTATGTTCTTAAAATATGCTTTTCCTGGATGATCCTGAAAGCAAATGAAACCCTCTGAAAATTTTCCAAAGTCATACCACCTTTTATCGCCTAAATATGGATATTTATTTGAGTTATTGAATTTACTTTTAGATAGAGCAGAATTCCACTTTGGCCCTCTTAGTGGAAACTCATTTATTACGACACCATTTAATTCTACTGATCCCAAATTATTTTTTCGATCAATTCTTATAAAGTAGTTGTTCCATTCTCCAACAGGATTATAACTAAAATTGCTAACTGGTGAAAACAAATCATATACAGATCCTAAAAAGTGCTTTTTTTCTAATAAATCTGTTAATACATTATTTAGTTCAATATCTCCACCTAATACAACTTGCGGTTTATCATAAACAGCGGGATCAATAATTTGAATTTCAGGTCCTGTTTGATAAGGATATTTGTACTCTTTTTTGTCCGAAACTCCCCACATAAATCCACTATTACCACCTTCTTCAATTTTCCAATCAAATGTAATTTCAAAACTCGTATAGGTTTTGTTTGATAGAAGACTAGAATCATCTTCACCAGACTCAAGACCAGATATTTTATCAAAAATTAGTATTCCATTTTCTACGTACCATCCTTTTTTTGATCCATTGTCTTGAAAAATGTGCCAACCATCAAGAGAATTATTTTTTATTAATGATACCCACTCTTTTTCTGGCGTTTTACACGAGACGAGTAAAAAAAAGACAATTAATTTTCGCATTTTCTTAATTAAATTTAAACTCTGAAATATTTTTCTGCAACCAACGGTCTCCTAAAATCTATCTGCTTTTTTAATTTTTCGAACTCTACGCATTCCTTTGGAAGCTCATAAAATTTTACAAGCATATCTTTCATTGATTATTTATTTTTTATTGAAATTTTGTTTAAATCAACTATATCTTTTAGTTGAAAGAGATTAAAAATTTTTTCCATTTTACAATTAAAAGCTATTTAAATTTATCTAAAATTTTAATATGTACGATTATCATACAGCATCAATAGAACTCTTTGACAAAATCATTAGAAAAAATAAAAATATTTTTCCAAAAGTAATCAGTTGTTTTACTAATGCTATTATAAATGATTATCTAATTCATACTTTCGGAACAGGTCACTCACATATGATAGGACTTGAGCTATTTGTGAGAGCTGGTGGTCTTGGAAATATTAATGCAATGCTAGATTCAATTGTTATGACTTCTGAGGGTGCCAGAAGAAGTGGAAGTATTGAAAGGATTAGTGGACTAGCAGAAATAATTTGGGATCAACATAAAATTTCAAAAAAAGATATGTTTATAGTAATATCTAATTCAGGACGTAATGCTCTTCCAATTGAAATGGCTCAGATAGCAAAGAAAAACGGAAATAAAGTAATTGCTATAACATCAATTGAACAATCAAAAAAATATCCAACTCGAATTAAAGGACAAAAAAAACTTTATGAGATAGCAGATCTTGTAATTGATAATTGTGTACCACCTGGTGACGGATTATTAAATATAGGAAATGATGTAACTGGTGCTGCTTCAACAATCGGAGGTTGCTTTATTGTTAATTTAATTGCTTCTGAATCAATTAAAAAAGCACACAATCAAGGGATAAAATTGCCAATATATTTTAGTCAGAATATTGATGGTTTTGATAATGAAAGTCTATACAAAAAATATAAAAAAAGGATAAAACATCTTTAATTCATATTTTTTTTAAAAAGAAAGATATTTATCAATAAATAAAAAAAATCCGCAACACGTTAAAAAATGGTTACGGATTTCAAGTGTACTCGGAGCGGGACTTGAACCCGCACGACCGCAATGGTCATTGGATTTTAAGT
>CAJWUI010000009.1 GCA_913047695.1 uncultured Bacteroidota bacterium | reverse complement strand
TTTTGAATCTTCAAAAAAAATATCCAAAAATTAAGTTCTCTACACTTGTGGATAACATTGATTCTTTAAAATCATTTTCAAGTTTATCAAAAGCTAATGATATAAAGATGAATTTATGGTTAGATATAAATAATGGAATGAATAGAACAGGAATAATTCCAGATAAGGCGTTAAGTCTTTACTATGAATTATTTAAGGATCAAAACCTGAAATTTAATGGACTCCATGTTTATGACGGTCATATTCGACATTCATCATTAAGTAAAAGATTAAACCAATGTAATCTAGATTTTAAAAAAGTTGAACAATTAGTGGCACGAATAAAAAATAAAATGGGAGCGTTACCACAAATTATTACAGGAGGTACTCCTAGTTTTTACCCTCATTCGTTAAGAAAAACAAATCTATTAAGTCCAGGAACAACTCTTCTTTGGGACTTGGGTTATGAGAAAATATGGAAAGAGTCACCATTTCTGCATGCCGCTGTTTTGGTAACTCGATTAATTAGCAAGCCAGCTCCAAATATCTATTGTTTTGATATAGGCCACAAGGCAGTTTCTTCCGAGATGCCATTACCAAGAATGGAAATTTTTGGTTTGGAGGGAGCGATTCATAAATCTCAGAGTGAAGAGCATCTTGTAGTTGAATATAAAAAGCATAAAAATTTAAATATTGGTGACCTTTTTTATGCAATTCCGTACCACATATGTCCTACAGTCGCAAAATACAATAAATCTTATGTTGTAATCAATGGAGAAATTCAATCTTCATGGGATATTCAGGCAAGAGATTATCATTTATCTATTTAGAGAATTATGGAATTTATTTTTGACGCACATCTAGATCTATCAATGAATGCAATTGAATGGAATCGAGATTATCGTTTGAAAACAAATACAATTCGTAAACTTGAAAAGGGAATGAATGATTTGCCAGGGCGAGAACTTTCAACTGTCTCTTTTCCTGAATTACGTAAAGGCAACATAGGATTGTGTGTTGGCACTCTTATAGCAAGATACGTCAAACCAAAAAACCCTTTACCAGGTTGGAATTCACAAGAACAAGCTTGGGCTCACACCCAAGGGCAATTAGCTTGGTATAAGGAAATGGAATCTCAAAAGGAGTTAGTACAAATAAACTCAAAATCGAACTTAAAAAAACATTTAAATAATTGGAAATCAAATCCAAATGGTACGCCATTAGGTTATGTTTTAAGTCTCGAGGGAGCAGACTCAATTATATCTATGGATCATTTAGAGAGAATGTATATTAAAGGATTAAGAGCTATAGGTCCAGCACATTATGGACCAGGGATTTATGCTTATGGTACTGATTCAAGTGGAGGAATTGGAGAAAAAGGGAAATTGTTGTTAAAAAAAATAGAAGAACTCAAACTTATTTTGGATGTAACGCATCTGTGTGATTTAAGTTTTTGGGAAACTCTTGAATTTTATCAAGGTCCAATTTGGGCAAGTCATAGTAACTGCAGAAAATTAGTTAATAATGAAAGACAGTTCGATGACTCTCAAATCAGAATTTTGATTGATCACAATGCAGTTATTGGAGTGGCATTTGATGCTTGGATGATTACTCCAAATTGGGAAAGAGGAAAAACCAAACCGACTGATAAAGGACTCTTGATTGAATCAATTGTGGATCACATTGACCATATTTGTCAACTTTCGGGAAATACAAATCACGTAATGATTGGGTCAGATCTAGATGGTGGATTTGGAAAAGAGCAATGCCCAGCAGATTTGGATACAATTGCTGATTTACAAAATCTAAGACATATTTTAAATAGGAGAGGCTATTCAGATAATGATATTGAGAAAATATTATCTAGAAATGGAATTTTATTTTTGCTAAAACATTTACCAAGCTAATTTTTTTAAAACAAACCGTGTTAATTAAACAATTATGTAATCTTTATTAGAGAAAAATCCTTGTACTAAATTTATGAGATAAGAGGGGGTTATGGATTCTGTCCTTTTAATTATATTTGCTTGCCTATTTAAAGGTTTATAGAGTAGTAAACTTTTAAGATTAATGCAATTTTATATGCAAATGACTATCAAAAAAAGTAGTCAGATTTTAAAAACCTCTGTAAATCCCAATCAATAGTTCAACGGTCGCGTAGCTCAGCTGGATAGAGCATCTGCCTTCTAAGCAGACGGTCATAGGTTCGAATCCTATCGCGATCACTTTAAATTATGTTTAAAACCCTCAAAATAGAGGGTTTTCTTTATTGTATTTATATGAAAAAAGAAGAAGCTGATTTATTTGGTTCTAAAGATTTAATTCTATTTGATTGTGAAGATCCTTATTTTAATTAATCTTAGTAATTTAAATTTTTGAATCTATAATCAAAAAAATTAATATTCTTAACGTTAAATGAAAATAGGAATACCCAAAGAGATTAAAGTACAAGAAGCTAGAGTAGGTCTTACTCCAGCGGGTGCATTATCCCTTGTGAGTGCGGGACATCAAGTTTGCATCCAAAAAAATGCAGGTTTATTAAGCGGATTTGATGACAAGGAATATCAAAAAGAAGGTTGCAAGATCTTAAGTAAAATTGAAGATATATACAATTTTGCTGAAATGATAGTTAAAGTTAAAGAGCCGATTGACCAGGAGTACAAACTGATTAAGCCTAATCAATTGATCTTTACCTTTTTTCATTTTGCTTCAAGTAAAAAATTGACTGAAGCGATGATAGCTTCAAATTCTGTTTGTTTAGCATATGAGACAGTTGAAGAAAATGATAAGTTACCATTATTGATTCCTATGTCTGAAGTTGCAGGAAGAATGGCTACTCAAGAGGGAGCTAAATATCTTGGAAAACCTTATGGTGGCTTTGGTATCCTTTTGGGTGGAGTTACTGGTGTAAGACCTGCAAATGTAATGATTATTGGTGGTGGAGTTGCGGGCACTGAAGCAGCACTGATGGCTGCTGGGTTAGGGGCAAACGTTTCAATTTTTGATAATAATTTGGAACGATTGCGTGATTTAGATAAAATGATGCCTGATAATGTTACTCCTATTTTTTCAAATCAACTTAATATAGAACTTGAAATCCGAAGATCACATTTGATAATCGGTACTGTTTTAATACCTGGTTCCAAGACTCCAAAATTAATTAATAAAAAAATGTTATCAAAAATGATGCAGGGAACAGTTTTAGTTGATGTGGCTATTGATCAAGGGGGATGTTTTGAATCAAGTGAACCCACAACACACGCAAATCCAATTATTATAAAAGAAGGAATTATCCATTATGCAGTAACCAATATGCCTGGAGCAATGCCAAATACGTCAACTATAGCATTAACTAATTCGACTTTAAGTTATATTATAGAACTCGCAAGTAAAGGCTGGAAAAAAGCTTGTCGAGAAAATTCTTCCCTAGCGAAAGGTTTAAATATAATTAATGGAAAAGTTGTTTATAAAGAGGTGGCTGAGACGTTCGATTTGGATTTTACTGAAGTTGAATCACTAATTTAAAGGCATGAAACTCACTCCGTTTGGGATAAATCTGTACACTTTTTTTAATTTGCCTTCCGCATGGTGGTGTGGTGTAAGGGTTAAAAAAATTTCAGGGAAATGTTGTAGCACAAAAGTAAATTTGAATTGGATCAATAAAAACCCCTTTAAATCAATTTTTTGGGCTATTCAAGGGATGTCCGCAGAGCTTTCTACTGGGGTTTTGATAATGCAGGCATCAAAAAGTTTTAAATGTGATATTTCAATGCTTGTGATTAACAACAAAGCTACTTTCACAAAAAAAGCAAAAGGACAGATTATTTTTTCTTGTGATAATGGAGAAGCTGTTGAGAAAACATTTACTAAATTGTTGAAAACAAACAAATCTCAAACCCTATGGCTTCAAGCCATAGGTGTTGATGCAGAAGGTGATATTGTATCAACCTTCGATTTTGAATGGACCCTTTTACTAAAATAAATTTTATGAGACCATCATTTTTTAAAGACTTATCTATTCCCGTTGTTGCCGCACCTATGTTTTTAATTTCTTGTCCAAAGCTTGTAATAGAGTGTTGTAAAAATGGCATAGTAGGAACACTTCCTGCACTAAACCAAAGAACTACTGAAGGTTTTGAAGAATGGATTATTGAAATTAAAGAAGCCTTGAGAAAATATGAAAAAGAAACTGGGAAAAAATCAGCACCCTATGGAGTAAATTTAATTGTTCATCCGACAAATCCAAGAGTTATGCCTGACTTGCAGATTTGTATTAAGCACAAAGTTCCTATAGTAATTACATCTCTTGGCGCAGTATCTGATGTTGTAGATGCTGTTCATAATTATGGAGGAGTTGTATTTCATGATATCATTAAAAGGAGACATGCTGAAAAGGCAACAGAAGCTGGGGTTGACGGATTGATATTAGTTGCTGCTGGAGCTGGTGGTCATGGTGGAACAATAAATCCAATTGCATTAATAAATGAGGTCAAAACCTTTTTCGATAAAACAATTCTACTTTCAGGTTGTATAAGTAACGGTAATGATATTGCATCAGCTCTCCAAATGGGAGCAGATTTAGCTTACATGGGCACACGTTTCATAAACGTAAATGAAAGTATGGCTGATAAGTCATATCAAAAGATGATAATGGATAGTAAGGCCGAGGATATAATCTATACAGCCGCGGTTTCTGGAATCCACGCAAGTTTTTTGAGGCCAAGTTTAGAAGCTATGGGTATTACCCAGGAATTATGGAAACAAACAAAAAAAGTTGATTTTGGAAGTGAATTAGATCATGCCAAGGAGGAGGCAAAGGCATGGAAGACAATTTGGTCTGCAGGTCAAGGTGTTACTTCAATAAGTGATGTAAAACCAACTGGAGAATTAATTAGCCAATTGAAAGGTGAATTTGAAAAAGCGTTATTAAAACAAAAAGATTATCATCGCTACTTTTTTTAATTTCACCTGAAACACCATCAGACTTTCAAAAATTTTTAGTCAGCGATTTAATAATTTTATTTTTTGGGAAGAATTCTTGACCTATTACTTTTAACGAAGTGTAAATTGGTATGGCGAATATCATTCCTACTGGACCTGTAAGTGTTCCAGCAGCAAGTATCAGTATAAAAATTTCTAAGGGATGCGATCTCACACTATTTGAGAATATGAAAGGCTGACTAAAAAAATTATCGATTATTTGACCAAGTAAAAAACCAATTAAAACAAAAACCGTTTTGGGTATAATTATAGAGCTAAAATCTGAGCCTATAAAACTACTCATAGTTAAAACTGAAATTAAGAATGCACCTATTATGGGGCCCAAGTATGGAATTAAATTCAAAAGCGCACACAGAAAAGCAATTACAAATGCATTTTGAACATCTAAAATAGCAAGTACTATACTGTAGATAATTAGCAAAATACTAATTTGCATCAAAAGGCCTAAAAAATAACGTGAAAGTAAATTTTTGATTTTATTGATAGATTTTTCAACTTTGTCAGTTATTTTATCCTCTACCATAGCTAAAATTATTCTCTTTTGAATAAAACTATCTTTCAAAAAAAAGAATAATATAAAAATTATCGAAAATAGTCCTACTGTAAAACCACCAAATAGTTCTAATGTTTGGTTAATTAATTCAGGGAGAAGACCAAAATTTACATTTTTGAATAAATTATCTACGGAAAGTTGCTGCTGCCAAAAGGTATTATCAAGTTTAAAATAAATACTAATTTCATTTACTAAAGTTTCAATATTGATTTTTAATAAATCGACATCAAGTAAAGCCAAATTTTCTACTTGTTTGATAAACAGAGGAACAAATAAAGAAAAAATACTAATTAGGACACCCAACAAAAAAATTATACTTATTGTTGACGCTAGAATTGAATTTAGTTTTAATCTTTGAGTCAGAAACTGACTTATAGGCCGGCCAATTAAACTTACCACTCCTGCAATTAACATATAGACTATAAGTGATTTAAGTTGAAATATCAACCAAGCAACTATACACAGGCCAAAAAGTCTTATTATGGCCCAAAAAACTCCTGTAGTGATTTCTCTGGAATTCATATGTAAAGATAGGAAAGTTTCAAATTTTATTTTTTTTGTTGATGAATATGCAGTAAATGACATCCCAAAACTCCTGCGGTTTCTGTTCGGTATTTTTGGTCACCCAGACTTACAGCTGTATGCCCTAGAGTAACAGCTTTTTCGATTTCCTTAGTGCTGAAATCTCCCTCAGGACCGATTAAAAGACATATTTTTTTGAAGTTGGACTTGTAGTCAACCAATAGCTTAGTTGGCCTTGGTGAGCAATGGGCAATTAAAATAGGATTTTTATTATTTTCCAAAAATTCATCAAATTTTATTATTTCATCAATTTTTGGCAGGAAAAAGTTATTTGATTGCTTAAGTGCTGTTATGGAAATCTTGATTAATCGTTTAGTATTTAAAATCTTTCTCTCAGATCTTTCGCATAATATGGGGGTTATTCTATGAACACCAATTTCAGTAAGCTTTTCAACCAACCATTCCATTCTATGATTGCTTTTCGTTGGTGCAATTGCAATTTGGATTTTTCTAAACTTTTTTTTGTGCTCTAATGCAATTTGCTTGGTTGCAACTAGCATATTCTTTTTATTGTAGAAAAGCTTTCCTTTCCATTCTAGACCTTTACCATTTGTAACAGTTATTTTGTCTCCTGACTTTTTTCTTAAAACTTTAGATATATGTTTACTTTCTGATGGATCTAACTCGAAACTTTTAGTATTAATTGTAATATGAGAATCAAAAAATAATGTCATATCTAAATTTGCAAACGTGATTTTGATTCATCAAAAAGGTTGCCATATTTTCTTTCATTTAATTTAAAGTATCCTGCAATTCCAATCATAGCTGCATTATCTGTTGTGTACTCTAACGGAGGAATAAATAATTCCCATCCATTTTTTGTTTTTTGCTTTTTCAACTCATTACAAATTTCTGAATTAGCCGCAACTCCACCTCCAATAACTATTCTGTTTAATCCGAAATCATTAGATACCATCTTTATTTTATTCAAAATTGTCTGAATTAAGCTATTTTGAAGGCTTGCACATAAATCATTAAGATTTTTTTTAATGAATTTCGAGTCCTTAGCTTCTTCAATCTTAATAAAATTCATAAAAGCAGTTTTGATTCCACTATAGCTCACGTCGTATCCTTTGGGATTTGCTATTGGAAAGGTAAACCTATACTTGTTACCATTTTTTGCAAGTTTGTCAATTTCTTGTCCTGCTGGGTATGATAGACCCATAATCTTTCCACATTTGTCAAATGCCTCACCTATTGCATCATCAAGTGTTGTCCCAATTAATTTAAAATTAAAATAACTTTTGACTAAAATAAGCTGTGTGTGTCCTCCGGATATTGTTATACCTAAAAAAGGAAATTCTGGAGTAACATAACCATCTAAAAAATGCACAAGAAGGTGTGCATGCATGTGATTTACAGGAATTAGGGGTAAATCTAAAGCCAATGCCATTGATTTTGCGAATGATCCTCCTACAAGTAAAGAGCCCAAGAGTCCAGGACCTTGTGTATAAGCAATTGCGGTTAATTGTTTTTTATCGATATTTGCTTCAACTAAGGCTTGTGAAATTACTGGGACTATTTTTGACTGGTGTGCCCTTGAAGCTAGTTCAGGAACGATTCCGCCATATGTCTTATGAATAAAATTCTGATTTGCTATGCAATTTGAAAGTACTTTTCGACCTTCCAAGACAGCTGCAGCAGTATCATCACAGGAAGTTTCAATAGCTAATAGCATGTGGCTTTAGTAATTAAAAGAAGTAGTTATAATTAAACAAAAATAACAGATTACAATTAATAAAAAGTACAAAATAGCATCAATACTTTTAGGAATATCATTATTCACTATCCTTAGTTTTTATTTTATATTATCTTCTTCAGTTGTCCAAACAAAAATTGTAAAAAGGCTTACTGAAAATTTTACTAAAAAAACGAATCAAAAAATCTTATTTGAAAGTCTAAACCTAGATTGGAATGGTAAAATGACTTTTTTAAATTTTTTTATTGAGGACCATCATAAGGACACTTTGATTTTTGTGAAATCCTTAGAAAGCTCCTTGATTAATTTTAAAGGCCTATATAGTGGAAAAATTAAACTGAAATATTTGAATGGGAATCAAATTTATTTGAAATTAAAACACTATAAAGATGAAAAAACACACTCATTGAATATTCTTTTGGACAAACTTAAAAAGAATAGAAATCCAAATCGTAAAATAAAATTCAATGTAAAAGAAATAGATCTTAATAAGTTCTTTTTCTCTTTTAGAAACGAAAATAATCGCAAGTTAAAAACTGTCAAATTAAATTCTGAAAAAATTAGGGCAACAAAGCTTGTTTTTGTAAAAAATGAATTAAAGGTAAATATTGAAAATTTTAAAGGAAATTTTAATGATAGTTTTATGAAATCTATAAATACGAGTGCATCGATATCTTACAAACCTGGATCTCTTAGCCTAGACAGATTTCAATTATCATTTGGTCCAAATTACCTAAATGGTAACATTGAATTAATAGGAAGTAATGGTAATTTAAATAGTTTCAACTCAAACGGGAATATTAATATGATTGTAGATGACTGTAAAATAGAGTTAATTTCTATGTTCCCAAAAAATAAATATTTGAACGATATACCTCCCCTTAGAACCTCTTTTTTAGCGAATGGATCTTTTTCACAATTAGAACTTGAAAATCTGAAAGTTTCGAACCCATTTTTTAAATTCTTTGGAAATTTAAATGTTAAAAACTTATTAAATCAAGCGGATTTGAAAATAAAAATATTGACTGATTCACTTAAAATTAATATTGATGAGCTTAGAAAAATAAATTCAATACCTCACCAAGTAAATCAAAATTTACTAAAAATCTCAAATCTTAATTTAAAAGGGATAAGTACATTTAATTTGAATAATTTTAGTTTTGACCTATTTTCTAAAAACACATGGGGTAATTTTTCAACTAAAGGGAACCTTGGTTTAGGTATCCTTAATAAGAATAACCCTTATAAAGGTTTTGAACTTTACGGAAAGATTAAAAATTTCGACTTTTTACGCACAACAAATAAAAATCAAAAAATCAAACTCACAACAGAATATAATTTTAGTGGAAATTTAGAAAGTTTAAAAAACCCTAATTTATATTGGGTAGTAAATAATATGACTTTAGAAAATAAGAATATTAGAGTTAATAATATAAATCTAAATGGAAGAATTGAGAAACTGGAATTAAGGAACAATTTGAATATTGATTCAAATTTACTTACACTTAAGAGTGATTTTCTTGCAGATTTAAATCAAAAAAAAACCAAAATAACTTTACTCGCCAATATTGATAAAATTGATTTGAGCGGCTTTGGCCTAAAATCAGGATCAAAAAAACTTGAATTTGATGGTATTATCCTGTTAAACACAATTGGAAACAACTTGGATGATTTAGAAGGAAATTTAAAAATTTCATCTGCCTCAATAAAAAATCAATTTGAAACAATAAGTTTTAATCCAATTGAACTAAAAAAAGGGTTTAGAGATAAAAAAACTTTTATAAAAATTCAAAATACAGATTTCATAGAAGGTGAATTAAGCGGTAAATTTAAATTATCAAAAATCGCAACTCTTTTTCAAAATACGTTTCATCAATTATATCCCTTTGTCCCATTCAAAAAAATTCATGTTAATCAAGAAGCAAGTCTTAGATTAAATATCAAAAAAAAGATTTTAAAAGTTTTATATCCAAATTCCTCAATTCCAGAAAATATTAATGTTGCTGGTTTGATCGATTCAAAAAATAATTTTGGGAAATTAACTATAGACGCCCCATTATTTGAATACAAAGAAATTAAATTCAACAAAATTCATTTTGAAGCTAACACTGAAAACCCAGATCACAACAGCCTTTTATCTGTTAAAAACATATCAAGCAAATTTTATAAACTAAATAATTTTAAATTAACATCTAAAAATATATCAGATTCACTGTACTTCAAATCTGAATTTAAGGCCAATGGCGACCATAATGATTCTTACCAGATAAATATTTATCATACTCAAGATAAATTCAAAAACTCACATTTTTCAATAAAAAAGTCAACAATTCCTTTTGGACAAAATAAATGGGTATTAAATCCCGAAAATTTAAATACTCAGACCTTAAGTTATTACCCAAAAAATACTAAAATGGAACTCAGCGATTTGACAGCCCATTCAGGTAATCAATTTATTTCTCTTCTTGGTAGTTTTGCAGATTATAATAATTATAACTTGAAATTAAATCTCAGGAATACATTGCTCCAAAATATTCTCCCTCCGATAAAATCATTTGAAATAGCTGGTTCAGCAAAAATCAATGCGAGCATTATTAGTAAGGCAAATCAGAATGAAATTGAAATCGATGGAAATATTAATGATCTGATAATTAATAACCAGCCCCAAGGTAATTTATTTTTTAAGTCAGAAAGGGGAAGTACAAAAAATATTTTTTTAACTGACATTAAATTATTTGATAGTGATAGAGAAAAAAAAACCCTGGATATTCGCGGATTCTGGGAAGGTACGACGGGTTCAAATTTTGAATTTGTTATTGATATTAATGATATGAATATCAATTTTCTTTCACCCTTAGGTAAAAAAGCAATCAATAATTTTAATGGTATTGTAGATGGACTGGTTAATTTATCTGGGGATATAAATGAAATTACTCACGATGGATATTTAAACCTAAGAGACGGAAAATTTTCTATCCCTTTTTTAAACCTAGACTATTCTGTTGAAGATACGACTGTAGATTTAAAGGAACAAAGTTTTCTTTTTAAAAAGACTGGAATTAATGACCTTTCAAAGCAAACATCAGCATTTTTTAGTGGTGACCTTTCTCACAAAAATTTCTCTGATTGGGCAGCCAATTTGTCAATTTTTTCTGATAGAATGCTTCTTCTCAATACAGATAATAAGCCTGAATCACTATTTTTTGGAGAGGGCTATCTGAATGGAACAGTAAATTTAAATGGACCGACTAAAAATTTAAAAATCTCCGTTGAGGGATCTACGGAAAATGGTACTTCAATGAAAATCCCTCTATCCGATGATTTAGGAATTTCTGATTTCTCATTTGTAAATTTTATTGACAAAAATGAAAAAAGGAGACTGAAAGTTAAAAATAGAATAAAAAAGATAGAGGAAGTTAAAGGATTAGAATTGGATTTCAAATTAGATATTAATAATCTAGCTAATATCGAAATTGTTATCGACCAAGAGACAGGAAGCTCACTTAGTGGAAATGGGTCAGGGAATCTTTTGATGGAAATTAATACTAATGGAAAGTTTAATATGTGGGGAGATTTCATTACAGACACCGGAGTTTATAATTTTAGAAACTTAGGATTAATTGACAAAAAATTCAATTTAAAACCTGGGGGTAGTATTATCTGGGAAGGAGATCCTTTTGAAGCTAGAATGAATATTCAAGCTGTTTATGAAGTACCAGGAGGGGCAAACCCAGCCTTTTTACTTGATAATCCAAATTTTAACAAAAATATTCCTACTGATGTGATTATCAAATTACAAGGTAATTTGCTCAAGCCAGATAATCCAATTTTCGAAATCGAATTTCCAAATACAAGCGCTACTCTGACTTCCGAAATTAATTATAGACTAGCTGATCCACAAAGAAGTCAACTTCAGGCATTATCACTTTTATCACAGGGTATTTTCATAAACGAAGTAAGTGTCTCTATGCAAGGAATAACAAATAATTTGTATCAAAAAGCCTCTGATATTGTAACTAATTTAATTGGTGAGAAAGATAATGACAAACTTAAGGTTGGGATAGATTATTTACAAGGGGATAAGAGTGCATTAATAGATATTGCTACTGAAGATAGGTTAGGTTTTACATTATCAACAAAAATTAGTGAAAAGATTTTGTTGAATGGAAAAATAGGAGTACCAGTAGGTGGGCTAGAACAAACTCTAATTGTTGGAAATGTACAGATCGATTTTATTTTAAATGATGAAGGTTCACTAAAGGCAAAGATATTTAATAAAGAAAATGAATTTCGATACATTGGTGACGAACTTGGATATACCCAGGGTTTAGGGTTATCCTATGATGTGGATTTTAATACTTTCAAACAACTAATCAATAGGATAAGAGCTGAATCTAGTAATGTGAATAAGGAAAATGATTTTAAAGGTGAGAATTCTCAAGAGATTATCAATTTTATTCAAAAGAATTAGTTTAATTTTTATAGTTTTTCACAAAATATTATTGCACATTATTGTACTCTTAATTTAATAATTAAATTTGTAATGAAGCCAAAGTATTATGACATCAGTTAAACGTATTGGAGTTCTAACTTCCGGGGGTGACGCACCTGGAATGAATGCTGCAGTTAGAGCTGTAGTTCGAACAGCAGCTTTTTTAAAATTGGAGTCGGTAGCAATCTACCAGGGTTACCAAGGTCTTATTGAAGATAAAACTCAAATTATGAATCCCAGAAGCGTAAATAACATAATTAATAAAGGAGGTACAATTTTAAAATCTGCAAGGTGCTCTGAATTTCATAAGACTGAAGGAAGAAAAAAAGCATTTGAAACATTACAAAAACACAAAATAGACTCTTTAGTCATTATAGGTGGTGACGGTTCATTCACAGGGGCAATGATTTTTCAGTCTGAATTTAAAATTCCCGTAATAGGTATTCCTGGTACAATAGACAATGATATTTTTGGCACCTCACATACAATTGGATATGATACTGCACTAAACACAGTTATTGACGCAATAGATAAAATTAGGGATACAGCCATATCACATAATCGCCTATTTTTTGTTGAAGTTATGGGCAGAGATGCAGGTCATATTGCTTTAAATACTGGTATTGGAGCTGGTGCTGAAGAAATACTAATTCCTGAAGAAAATATGGGATTAGAACGTCTATTAGAGTCTCTGAGTAGAAGTGAGAAATCCGGAAAATCGTCAAGCATAGTGGTTATTGCTGAAGGAGATAAAACAGGTAAAAATGTTTTTGATATTGCAGGGTATGTAGAGAAAAATATGCCTAATTATGAAGTTCGTGTATCAGTTTTAGGTCATATGCAACGTGGAGGTAGACCTACATGCTTTGATAGAGTACTAGCTTCAAGGATGGGGGTTCAAGCGGTTGAATCTTTATATGAGGGAAAATCAAATGTCATGGTTGGTTTAAAAGAAGATCAAATTATATTAACACCACTTGAAAAAGCTATTAAGGGAAAATCAGAAATTAATAATGATTTGGTAAGAGTATCAGATATACTTTCTTTGTAGAATTAAATAAATAAATTAAAATGGCAATTAGAATTGGAATAAATGGTTTTGGCAGAATAGGTAGATTAGTTTTTCGCGCCGCAATGAAACAAGACGATGTAGTTATTGTAGGGATTAACGATTTGTTGGATGTAAACCATCTAGCTTACTTATTAAAGTATGATTCTGTACACGGTAATTATCAAGGAACAATAAAAGTGGAACAAAACGATCTTGTTGTAGATGGTAAAAAAATTAAAATTTCAGCTGAACGTGACCCTCAATCAATTGGCTGGGGTTCATTAAATACTGATGTGGTCGCTGAGTGTACTGGAATTTTTACAACTCTTGAAAAAGCAAATCTTCATATCGATGGAGGTGCAAAAAAAGTTGTAATTTCTGCACCTTCAGCTGATGCACCAATGTTTGTGATGGGAGTTAATCATCATAAATTGGAAAAGGATCAGATTATTGTATCTAACGCATCTTGTACAACGAATTGTCTTGCTCCAATTTCAAAGGTTTTAAATGATAATTTTGGAATAAAAGAAGGGTTAATGACTACTGTACATGCTACAACTGCAACTCAATTTACCGTAGATGGTCCATCAAAAAAAGACTACCGAGGAGGCAGAAGTTCTCTTTTGAATATAATTCCTGCTTCGACAGGTGCTGCAAAGGCTGTAACTAAAGTTATTCCGTCTCTCGAGGGTAAGCTAACTGGTATGGCATTTCGTGTTCCCACTGCTAACGTTTCAGTTGTGGATTTAACAGTATCCTTAATGAAAGAAACCTCATATGAAGAAATAAAAACTGTAATGAAAAGACACTCGCAAACTGACTTAAAAAATATACTCGGATATACAGAAGAACCAGTTGTCTCTCAGGATTTCGTGGGTGATATTAGAACTTCAATTTTTGACGCTAATGCTGGTATGCAACTTAACTCAAGTTTCTTTAAAATTATATCCTGGTATGATAATGAATGCGGCTACTCTAACAAATTAATTGATTTAGCAAAGCATGTCAATCAACTATAACTAAACATTAAAATTATGATTTTAGTTGTAGATAGTGGTTCAACAAAAACTGATTGGATTTCGGTAGACGACAATGGTGATGAGTTATTTTCAACCCAAACACTTGGACTTAATCCGCAAGTTCTTTCAAGTGCCATTTTAAAAGAAAGAATTATTAATAACTTCGACCTCTACCAAAATAGAAATAAGGTTACTCACTTATACTTTTATGGAGCTGGATGTGGAGTAGAATCTCCCCAGCAAAGAATTACAAAAGTTTTTAAAGAAATTTTTACAAAAAGTAAAATAAACATAAAGGAGGACACATATGCTGCAGTTTATGCAGCATCAAAACCTGGAGAAAAATGTATAGTTTGCATATTAGGCACAGGTTCAAATTGTACTTATTTTGACGGTAAGGAAATAGAACAGCGAGTTGATTCTCTTGGATACGTACTTATGGATGAGGCAAGTGGAAATTATTACGGAAAACAATTAATACGAAGCTACTATTTTAACTCAATGCCTAGAGAACTCGCTACTAAATTTGCTTCTGAGTATAATTTAAAAGCAGATAATATAAAAGAAAATATTTACAGAAGAGAAAACCCAAATGCATATTTAGCTTCATTTTCGAGATTCTTAATAGAACATAAATCGAATCCAGAATTCCAAAAAATTATAAATACAGGATTAAAACGTTTTATAAATCATCAAATACTTCAATTCAAAAATGCAGACCGAGTTCCTATTCATTTTATTGGTTCAATTTCTTTCTACTTGAAAGATGAAATAATTAAAGCTTTGGGAAAGAAAAAGCTTACAATGGGAAGAATCGTGCAAAGACCAATAGATGAGTTAGTTAAATATCATAAGAGGCTCATCGGAAATCAGTGATCTTTTAAAAGCTTACTGCTATCATTGAAATCTCAATTCGAACTGATTTTGGAAGTGTTTTAACTGCAACGGTTTCTCTAGCAGGAGCATTTTCATTTTGAAAATATTTTCCATAAACTTCATTAACATATTGAAAATTTTTCATATCATCAATAAAAATGGTCGTTTTTACTACATTTTCAAAATTCATTCCTGCTTCTTCTAGAATTGAATTTAGACTTTGCATAACTAATTCAGTTTCTTCCTTTATTGTACCACTGTACAATTCCATTGTTGAGGGAATTAAAGGTATTTGTCCAGATATGTAAAGTGTATTACTTGCTTTAACTGCTTGGTTGTAAGGTCCTATTGGAGCAGGTGCGTTTTTTGTATTAATTATTTCTTTCATTTCTATAATTTAAATTTAGTAAGATCGGTTGGGAAGGCTTTGTTTTTCATATTTTATATCACTAAGTAAACCCGATTTTATGCCAATAAAAAAGTTCCAAGAAGCCCTTTCACTAAAAGGGACCCAACTGAAGTTAAGTCTCCAACTGTTTAGATCTCGATCAAATCGAAGTTGAGTATATGTGAATCCTTTACCTCTGAAGTCATAACCAGAGGATGCCCCGACTTTCCATTTCGGAGTAAGTTCTAAATTTCCTGAAAACATTAAAGAGTTGTTGCTTAAATCTTTTTGACCTCTATTATTATTATAGGTTAACGAATAAGCAATTTTTAGATCCCAAGGAATTTTACTTCTGTAACTGGGATATTTTGAGAGTTCCCCTTGTTCTTCTTGATTCATTCTTCTGTCAGAAAAATCTTCTGCCATACCAAATAAGTCATCATCACGTCCTCCGCTTGACATAGATTCCATTTCATTCAATTCATTTTGATTTTTTTTATCTTCTTGCTTCCCCTCTAATTCTTCACTAGTTAACCTATAGTTCAAATTCAAATTTGCACTGGTCATTCTAAATAATCCGCCACCGTTTGTGATATGATACTTATTTATTCTAACATTGTTCTCATCAAGTGTGTATGGGTCCAATGTCGTACCGACATTGATTTTCATTTTATTTTTAAGAAAAGAAAACTGTGTACCCATTCTGATTGGACTCCATCTTAAAGTCTCAGCAGCAAAATTATGTGATGTTGAAATGTTTAAATTATTTAGTAAGATTATTTTTTTAGGTTCGGTCGATGTGGTGTCTTTATCGTCTCTCACTTTTGCCTCGAAATTATTACCAAGGCTAATTGACATTGCATTAGCAATACCTCTTGAAGGTAGTCCAAAAAGGCTGTTTTCAAAACGTGTGTACTCTGCTGTATTACCCTCAGCATCAACTATGTATGTATCATAATACTTCTCAAAACTTGGGCGATTTGAGTAACCTATACTTGGTCTTAGAGTATGTCTAATTGATTGAATTTTACTTTCTTCTTTAAAATTTACTGTTCCGTAAATAGTTGTACCTACAGAAGCGTTTAGACTATATTGTCTAAACGCTCCTATTTTATTAATTGTGTCTTTTGTTGCAGAATTTGTTTCAATATCAAAATCATTGAATCTTACTGTATTTTGAGTCCAAACTTCCTCAAAGTTTACACCTGTACTTACACTAAAATACTTGAACACTTTAAAGTTCGTGCTCAGTGGGATTTTATGATTCATTCCTGTCTTAGCATTATCAAACATTTTTGGACCAAAAAGATCATCTTCTGTAGTTCTTATTCGATTTTCACCGCGTCCAGCATACTGAAAATTTATATTCTGAAAAAAACCTTTTTTTGCACCATTTTTTGGAGCAAAAGGAAAAATTCTTTCCATTGTTGCTTGAAAAGTTGGCAATGTCAGATTTACCGATTTAGTTTTCGAGTTCTGAGACAATGCAGTTGTTAACGAAATATTAACTCTTGGGTATTCAGGGAAAGATTTTGAATAGCTAATTGATGAACTTAAATTGTTATTTAGAAAGTTTGGAGTATTTAGTTGATTTACAGACTGTCTATAATAATCACTGCTTCCAAAATTTACAGATGCTGAAAAAGATGAATTAGGACTTGACTTGGGATCCTTCCTGTGGTTCCATCTTACATTGAAAACAGTTGATTTTGAATAGTCTGGTAAGCCTCTTGCTCCATCGATTAAATTTTCATACCTGAAACTAAACCTTCCGCTAAATTTATATAGTTTTTTATACTGAGAATCTCCTCTAAACCCGTAACTCCCATTTGTGTAATAATCACCTATTAATGCAAGATCATAATAATCTGAAAGAGCTAAATAATATCCCCCATTTTGAACAGCATAACCTCTAAGATTACTCTGATTTACAGATGGTATTATAAAACCTGATTCTTTATCTTGAGTAGTTGGAAAAAATGCAAAGGGTATGCCAACAGGTGTAGGAACATCTGCTATAAACATGTTTGTAAATCCAGTAACTATCTTTCCACCAGGAATAACTTTACCTTTGCGCACTTTAAAATAATAGTCAATACCTTGACCTTCATCTCCTCCAATTAGTTCTCCTGCAGTAGAAACTCTAGCATCCTTAATAAAATAAACAGAATCGTTCTGTTTTTTTGTTAGAGCAGCAAAAACATCCATACCATTTTGCCCTGATTTTGAATTCCAAATTAGGGCTTTTTGAGTGTCAAAATTAAATCTAATGGAATCAGGATTTACCTCATTACTACCTTGCTTAAAAAAGGGATATTGAACAAGAGCAGAGTCAATTTCGATTCGTCCAGCGTTAACTTCATTGGTTTTGTAATCTAACACAATAATTCCGGCTTTTAACTCAATATTTTGATAATAAAGTTCAGCTTCATTGTATAATATGAGTTTGTTTTCTTTCCTATTAATTCTGACGCAATCTTTTGCAGTATATTTTACCTCAGATAAGAGTAAAGGTTTTTTTGGAGTTCGATTAAGGCTATCTAAATTCTTCTGTTGGTAAATTTCAGTTTCAATTTCTTGTCCATTGGATAGTAGCGTACCAATGAAAAAACACATGAAAGCAATATTATAAAACTTTGTTTGCAAATCGATAAACCCTAAATTTGTCAATGTGGTTTAATCTACCAAAATTAATGATATTTTTAAGGATGCGTCAAGGATTTATGTCATATATTGATTCTTTCAGTATTATTAAAAGAAAAGCGGTCCTTTTTTTTATAATATTTAATTTTTCACTTTCCGGTTCTGTATATACGTTTGGCCAAGAAGAACAATTTACAGTTGTTTTGGACGCTGGTCATGGAGGTCATGATTCAGGTAACAGGGGTAATGGGTATTATGAAAAAAAAATTGCTTTGAACATTGCTCTAAAAATTGGAAAAAAATTGGAAAAAATTAAAGGATTCAATGTGATATACACACGTAAATCAGATGTTTTTGTAGAATTAATTCAAAGGGCTAATATTGCAAATAAAGCTGATGCGGATCTTTTTATATCTATTCATTGTGATGCATTTTCTTCATCTAAAGTGTTCGGAGCTGGAACGTTTGTTCTTGGCTTACACGAAAATGATAGGAATTTTAAAGTTGCACAAAAAGAAAATTCAGTAATCTTTTTAGAGGAGAATTATGAAAAAAATTATGATGGTTTTAATCCTAATGACCCAGAGTCTGTTATCAGTTTACTTTTAATGCAACAAACTTATTTAGACCAAAGTATAATAGCAGCAAACTCTATTCAGAAAAGTTTTGTAAGTAATCTGAAGCGAAAGGATAGAACCGTTAAGCAAGCAGGTTTTGTTGTTTTAAAATATACCTACATGCCTAGTGTTTTAGTTGAGACAGGATTTCTTACAAATTCGTCAGAGGGTGCTTACCTTAATTCATCGAAAGGTCAATCGAACATGGCTGACGCTTTAGCAAAAGCAATTATAAATTATAGAGATAATCGAAATGCCAGCTTCCAAAATACTACCATAGTAAATGAATCAAATAAAATTGAAAAATCAAATAAATTAAATGAAAAATTAGTGTTTAAAGTACAAATCGCTGCAAGTAAAAAGAAAATTGATTTGAAACCATATAATTTTAAAGGTTTAAAATCTATTTCAAGAACTAAAAATGAAAGGTTGTTTCGATATTATTATGGCTCAAGTTCAAATTATGAAAAGGCAAAAAAATTGTTACAATTTGTACAAAATCATGGTTTTAAGAATGCTTTTATTGTTCCTTTTCTTGGAACTAGAAAAATTTCAATCAGTGAGGCACTAACCATTTTAAAATAAGTCCTCTTAAAGAAATTATTTCTAAATTTGTTTGAAGCTCAAAAAGTTTTGTTTTGAAAATAACCCGTGAAGTAAAAACATCATTCCTAATCCTAGGTTGTATAACAGTTTTCATAATTGGATTTAATTATCTAAAAGGCACTTCTTTTTTTGACAACGATAAAACTGTTCATACACTTTATGAAGATGTCGAAGGACTTGTTATTGGTGCGAATGTTACTATAAATGGATTAAATGTTGGTAAAGTTAAAATTATTGATTTTAACGAAAATTACGAGAAGATCAAAGTCACCTTTAGTATTAGACAAGATTTAACATTTTCGAAAAATAGTACAGCTCAACTTTATGAGGCTGGTCTAATTGGGGGTAAAGCCATAGCAATATTGCCTGTGTACGATTCCGAAAATGTAATTAAAGACGGTGACATTTTGAATTCTGAAATTAAGCCAGGTCTTACTGAACTTGTCAATCAGCAAATTGCTCCCCTACAGGACAAAATAGAAGGTTTGTTAACCTCAGCAGATTCATTGTTTGTGGGCGTAAGTAATGTTATGAATTATGAGACACAAACCAATCTAAAAGCAATCCTTGAGGGATTAGATACTTCAATAGCTAACATTAATAAATTATCATCAAGTATGATCAGAATTCTTGAAACAAATGAAAAAGGTTTTAAAAGCACAATTAACAATCTCGGACAAATGACTAGTAATTTAACCAAACTCACAGATTCACTAAAACAAATGCCTATTAATTCCACAGTAGAGAATTTTGAATCAACTTCAACAGATTTAAAAGAAATTATAAAACGAATTAATTCAGGAAAGGGATCAGCAGGTTTACTATTAAATAATGAGGAATTATATAATAACTTAGTAAATTCTTCAAAAGCACTTGATGCATTATTATCAGATCTCAAAGAACATCCCAAACGTTATGTTCATTTTTCAATTTTTGGTCGAAAAGAAAAGTCTTCGGATGATGATAATAAATGACGCTTTGTCATTTTTTTTTAATTTTGTTGTAAATATATATTGATGGCTTATTTGCCAAACCTCTTTTTTTTGTCTCTCTTAATAGTAAGTTTATATGTTTTCTGTAGGAATCTTAAAAAAATTAAAAGGAATATAGGTTTAGGTAAAGATGTTAATAGAAATAATAACTCTAATGCACGCCTTAAAAATATGCTACGAGTTGCTTTTGGGCAATCAAAAATGGGCTCTCGTCCCGTTGCTGCGATTCTTCATTTTATTGTATATGTTGGATTTATTTTAATTAATATTGAATTACTTGAAATTATTCTTGACGGTATTCTTGGGAAGCACAGAATTTTTGCCCCTCTTTTAGGAGTGATTTATGATTATTTTATAAGTATTTTCGAAATACTTGCTTTTTTAGTACTTATTGCTGTCTTTTTCTTCTGGACACGACGTAATATTGTCAGATTGAAAAGATTCTTTAGCCCCGAAACAATTGGATGGCCATCACTTGATGCGAACAACATACTTTATTTTGAAGTCGTATTGATGTTTTTATTTTTATTTATGAATGCTACGGATATGTTATTACAAGATGCTAACGTAGATTTATACGTTAAAACAGGTATTTTTCCTATTTCACAATTTTTAAAACCATTATTTATTGATTTATCCATAGATAATTTGATTTTTTTTGAAAGGGCTTTTTGGTGGCTCCATATTACTGGAATTTTAATATTCTTAAACTATTTATATTATTCTAAGCATTTACACATTTTATTAGCATTTCCTAATACATATTATGCTAACCTTGAATCTAATGGAAAATTTGATGTTGATTCTTCTATTAAAGATGAGGTTCAATTAATTTTGAATCCTGTTAAGGAAATAAATGTCGAAATACCCCCCCCTGACAAATTTGGTGCTACAGATATCTTTGATTTGAATTGGATACAACTTATGAATGCATACAGCTGCACAGAATGTGGAAGATGTAGCAATGTATGTCCTGCAAATTTGACAGGAAAAAAATTATCACCTCGAGCTATAATGATGAAAACTAGAGACAGGTTAGAAGAGGTCGGTAAAAATTTAGATAAAAACAATGGAAATTTCATAAATGATAATAAACAGCTTTTAAATGATTATATTAGCCCAGAAGAGTTATGGGCATGTACTTCTTGCAACGCTTGCGTTGAGGAGTGTCCTATTGAAATTAACCCATTATCAATAATCATGAATATGCGAAAATACTTGACTCTGGAAAAATCAGCAGCCCCTGCTGAATTAAACTTAATGATGAATAATATTGAAAATAACGGGGCACCATGGCCATTCAGTAATCAAGATCGTCTTGAGTGGGTAGACGAATAAAAATTTAAAATAATACTATGGAACAGACAGATGAAAACTATCTCTATGAAAAGTCAGAAGATGGAAAATTGATAAGTCCAGTACTTCCCGAAGGAGTTAAAAATTACCTAGTAGATATTGACGGGACTATTGGTGATGATATACCAAATGAAGAACCTGAACGCATGGCAACTGCAAAATATTATCCTGATGCATTAGAAACATTAAATAGATGGTACGATGAAGGACATAAGATTTGTTATTTTACAGCTAGAGTCGAGGCTCACAGAACTGTTACTGAAAAATGGTTAAAGGATAATGGATTTAAATATCATAGTCTTTTAATGGGAAAACCCAGGGGAGGGAATTATCACTGGATTGATAATCATTTAGTGAAAGCAACAAGATATAATGGAAAGTTTACAGACTTAATTGAAAAAGAAGTTACAATTGAAGTTTTTGATGACGATCAGTCAGATAATTAGTTATGAAATTAAATGTACCTACTTTATCTGATTTAAATGCTGAAGGTAAAAAAGTAGATATTGTTTTTTGGGTAGGTTGTGCTGGGAGTTTTGATGACCGCGCCAAGAAAATTACTAGAGCTTTTGTTAAGATTTTAAATCAAATTAAGATCAACTTTGCTATACTAGGCATCGAAGAAACCTGTACTGGTGATCCTGCTAAAAGAGCAGGTAATGAATTTCTGTTTCAAATGCAGGCCCTAAAAAATATAGGCAATTTAGATAAGTACGGCGTAAAAAAAATTGTTACGACATGCCCACACTGTTTTAATACATTGAAGAATGAATATCCTGAGCTTGGAGGAAACTATAAAGTATTTCATCACACTCAATATTTAAAAGATTTGATTGATCAAGGTTTATTAACATTAAGTGATGAAAAATATAAAGGAAAAAAAATAACATATCATGATCCATGTTACTTGGGACGTGCCAACAAAGTCTATGAAGCGCCAAGGGAACTTATAAAAAAACTTAGCGGAGATTTAGTTGAAATGAAATCATGCAAATCAAAAGCTTTGTGTTGTGGTGCTGGTGGTGCGCAAATGTTTAAAGATGCAGAAAAAGGAAATAAAGAAATTAACATCGAAAGAACTGAACAGGCATTAGAAGTTAAACCCGAAATTATTGCTGCAGCCTGCCCATTTTGCAATACTATGATGTCAGATGGAATTAAGTATAAAGAAGTTGATCGAAAAATAAAAATATATGATGTTGCTGAGCTAATTGCGAACGCCAAAGACCTATAATCAAATGTTTGTTCCATTTAATAAACTTCCTGATCATGCGAGAGTTTGGATTTATCAATCAAATCAGACCTTTAATGACAATCAAATTTCTTTCCTCACGAAGGATTTAGAAAACTTTATTTCTCAGTGGACTGCTCACAATCAAGAACTGGAAGCATCATTTGAACTGCCTTATTATCGTTTTATAGTTCTAGCAGTAAATGAAAAAAAATTAAAAGCGAGTGGATGCTCAATTGATGCATCAGTTCGTTACATAAAAAAAATTGAAAATAAATTGGGTGTTACTCTTTTAGATAAAATGAATATTATTTTTAAGAATAATAATTCACTGGTTTCTAAATCACTAGAATCATTTAAAAAAATGTTTGAAGAAAAACAAATTCATAGTAAGACTATCGTTTTTAACAATTTGGTCAAGACAGTTAAAGATTATAAAAATATTTGGGAAGTTGAGTTAAAAAATAGTTGGCATAATAGGTTTATTAAAAATAATTTGTAATGCAAATTTCAATTAAGACTCTGTGCTTTTATTTTTTTTTCTATTTGTCAAATAATTTAGCTGGGCAGACTCCAAACCCTTTAATAGACAAAAAAAATACTTTTGACCAAGAGAGGTGGGTTGATAGTATTTACAGTAAACTAAGTTTAGAAGAGAAGGTAGGACAATTATTTATGCCAATGGTTTTTACAGAAAGGGATAGCTCACATTTTCGCTTCACACTTGATCTTATCAAAAAATATAAAGTTGGTGGTTTAGTTTTTTCTCTTGGAGGGCCTGTTGAACAGACTAAATGGTTAAATGCTTTTCAAAAAGAGTCAAAAGTACCATTGATGACAGCAATGGATGCAGAGTGGGGAGTAGCAATGCGATTGGATTCAGTAATGCCTTTTCCATGGGCAATGACGCTTGGAGCAGTTAAAGATTCCACTCTTCTAAGAAAAATTGGTAAAAGAATGGGGATGCAAGAAAAAAGGCTTGGAATTCATTACAGTTTTGGCCCTACTTTAGATATTAATACTAACCCAAAAAACCCTATAATTGGTAATAGATCATATGGATCCTCTTCAGATAGAGTTATTAAGCAGGCTTTAGCAATTATGAAAGGTCATCATGAGGCAGGTGTTTTGACATCTGGAAAACACTTTCCTGGTCATGGTGATACATCAAAAGATTCTCATAAAACCCTTCCTATTGTTAGCCTTTCATCAGAGAGACTTAAAGAAGTTGAATTCAAACCTTATCGAAAGCTCATAAATAATGGTCTGACCTCAGTAATGGTCGCTCACTTAAATGTTCCAAGTATTTCTGAAAAAGGTCTGCCTACATCCTTATCAGAAGATGTTATCCAAAATATTTTAAAAAATGATTTAGATTTTAAGGGTTTAGTAGTTACCGATGCTTTAAACATGAAAGGAGTCTCAGAATTCGAAAAAGGTAAAAATATTGATTTGATGGCCTTTCTTGCAGGACACGACATACTTGTAATATCTAATGATATTCCAAAGGGTATTTCGTCAATATTGAGCGCATGTAAAAAAGGGCTTATCTCGGAAGAAAGGTTGTCACATTCAGTAAAGAAACTCCTAATGGCTAAATACAAAGTGGGTTTAAATAATTACAGACCTGTAAAAATAGACGGACTTATTAAAGATTTAAATAAAGTTGAGGATATGGCTCTAAATTATAAAGCATATGGGGAGGCTTTAACATTATTAAAAAATAAAAATCAAGTTTTACCTCTTAATTCTAATGCTAATGTAGGGCACATTACTTTAGGAGACGACTCGAGTAAGATTTTTGAAAAGCAGCTTAAAATTTATAGTAAAATCAAACCAATCAACGAAAGAAATATTACCGAGATTCTCAATTCGACTAATGATTTAGATACAATTATAGTGAGCTTTCATAGATCGAATAGGACACCCTATAAGGCTTACAAATTTTCCGAAAAAGAAATAAGTATCATTTCTAAACTAAGTGAGAAAAAGACTTTGATACTTGATATTTTTGTAAAACCATATGCACTTCTTGATATTGATCATTTGGAAGGTATTGATGCAATACTTGTAAGTTACCAAAATTCAGATCTATCTCAACAACTTAGTGCTGACGCGATCTTTGGAGCTCAATCAATAACCGGGAATCTCCCTGTTTATATTTCTAAAACTTATCCTGAAGGATCTGGAATTCAATTGAGTAAATTAAATAGAATTGGCTATGCTTTACCAGCGCATTTGGGTTTTGACCCAGTTTTAAGGAGAAAAATAAGACTGATTTCAGAATCAGCGATTGATTCAATGATGACACCAGGGATTAGGACCTTGGTTACAAGGAAGGGTAAGATAATCTTGGATCAAGCTATTGGCTATCATACTTATAAAAAAAAGCAACCTGTTTTAAGAAAGGATATTTATGATTTAGCTTCTCTAACTAAAATTTTGGCAACACTACCACTTGTTATGCAGGATGTTGATCAAGGGAAAATTAATTTAGATACTACTATTTCTGATTTAATTCCCAGCTGGGAAAGTTCTAACAAGTCTAAAATAACATTAAAAGAAATGTTGTCACACCAAGCCTACCTCACACCATGGATACCCTTTTACAAAAAAACATTAAACTCTAAAGGAATTCCAAAAAAATCATTTTATAAAAAAAAAGCTTCAAAAAATTTTTCAATTCCTGTTTCACCAAATCTTTACTTAAAATCTAATTATGAAAAAGTAATTATGGATTTTATCAAAGAGAGTAAATTATTAAATGATTCAGAATCTAAATACTCTGATCTACCTTATTACATCTTAAAAAAATATTTTGAAAATTATTATGGGAAAAAATATAATCAAATTGTAAAAGAGCGGGTCTTTAATCCGCTAGGCCTTAGTCGTATAGATTACTTACCCTTAAGTAGATTTTCAAAAAAAGAAATAGTGCCAACTGAAGTTGATAATTATTTTAGATTTAATGAATTACATGGTTATGTTCACGACATGGGAGCAGCAATGCAAAACGGAATAGGTGGGCATGCTGGCCTTTTTGGTGACGCATATTCAGTAGCTGCGTTGTTGCAAATGTATCTTCAGGGTGGATACTACAATAGAATTAACCTTATAAAAAAATCTACCATTGATTCTTTTAACAAATCATATTATAAAAAACTTTATAATAGAAGAGGAGTAGGTTTTGATAAACCACAACTTAAGGGCAAACACTTATCAACTTTTGGAGATGTATCAATGAATAGCTTCGGACATTTTGGTTATACAGGTACGTATGCTTGGGCAGATCCTGATAAAGAAATAATTATAGTTATTTTAGCTAATAGAACATATCCTAATGACAACTTCTTATTCAGTGAAAACAATGTTCGAACTCGTATCCAAGAAATTGTATATGAATCAATTATTAATTAAAAGATAAAAATTTGAATATAGCCATTGTTTGTTATCCTACTTTTGGAGGAAGCGGAGTAGTAGCTACTGAACTCGGATTAGCACTTGGTAAAAGAGGGCACAATATTCATTTTATTACCTATAATCTTCCTGTTCGACTAGAAACATTAAATGACTCGAAAATCCATTTTCATGAAGTTAATGTGCCAGACTACCCCTTATTTAAATATCAGCCCTACGAGCTTGCTTTGTCGAGTAGACTTGTTGACGTAATTAAATCCAATAAAATTGATTTACTTCATGTACATTATGCAATTCCACACGCTTATGCAGCATATATGGCAAAAAAAATGCTTTTTGATATTGGTATTGAGATTCCAATTGTAACAACTCTTCATGGAACTGATATAACTTTAGTTGGAAGTCACCCTTTTTATCGACCTGCTGTAACTTTTAGTATTAATCATTCAGATAGGGTAACTGCGGTTTCAAAAAGCTTGAAGGATGATACATTGAATTTATTCGACATAAAAAAGAAAATTGATGTAATTCCAAATTTTATTGATCTGGAGGCAATAAATTCAAAAGAAAAGCCCTGTAAACGAACGCTCCTAGCTGAAAAAGAAGAGAAGATTTTAACTCATATTAGTAATTTCAGACCATTAAAAAGGGTTATAGATGTTATAAATATTTTTAAAGGCATCAATTCAAAAATTAATTCAAAACTTATGATGGTAGGTGAGGGGCCTGAAAAAAGGAAAGCTTTACGGTATGTTAGTGATAATAAATTGAAGGATAAAGTTTTATTTCTTGGAAATAGTAATGAAATAGATAAAATTTTATGTTATTCAGATCTTTTTCTTTTACCTTCTGAAAAGGAAAGTTTTGGACTTTCAGCACTAGAAGCTATGTCTCATGGAGTTCCAATAATTTCATCAAATGCTGGAGGCATACCTGAGGTAAATTTAGATGGTAAAACTGGTTTTATTTCTAATGTAGGAGATATCGATTCTATGATTAATAATGCAATGTCACTTTTAAGCAATCCGCAAAAGCACAAATTGTTTAAAAAACAAGCCCAATTACAAGCAAAAAAATTTGATTTAGAATCGGTTGTTAATTCCTACGAAAGAATTTATAATGATGCAGTAGCCACTATAAATTATTAATCTTTTATTTGGGATGATAAATTTTTTCGGCATTAGAATAAATTTGCTTCTTATCAAGGGTCATTTTTTTTGTTTTAAACTTTGAATAAAGTTCCATTTGATCACTATAATGCTCTGAGTCAGGACGATCCGAGCTACCGTATGAAATTATTGATTCTATCTCAGGACCTTTTTTTGAAAATCGTATTAATTCAATGTATGATTCCCCACTTACTACTTTAACTTTTCCATCTTTGTAAGGTTTTGAGGACATGGCAGTAATCACATCAGGGAGTCCGAATATAGGAAGTATTTTATTTCCTCTTACTAATTTTTGATAATCACCTAACATTACCTCTGTTGTTTTAAAATTTTTCAGCAAATACTTTTTTGTGCTTCTCAAAGCATTTATGATAAAAGAAGGGGGGAAAATTTTTTCTCCACTCAATTTTTTGTAATAAGGCCTTAATTCATTATAAAATACGGCAAATGTTCCTGCTCCTAAAGAATTTGAATCTGCATTCCTATCCCATTTTTGCAAACGTATTATTAAGTCTGAAATATCTGGATATTTTTTAGGATCTAAATTTTCCAAATGGTTGATATTCATCCAACTGAAATTATAAGGAATGGGATATTTTCTGTCATATTTAATTTTTTTGAAATTAGTGTAGTTTATTTTTTCGTGGTTATCAATAAGTTTTTTTATTCTTGTAGATCTGTTATTGTCGAATTTTTCAAAACCCATGTTTTCATCAAACTTTTTAGGGTCTGGATTGTCACCTGACCCGGAAGAGTGAAAAGGTGTATGATTAGCATTATAAAAATAGCCTGATTTCGGCTGTAATACTTGCGGCAGATCTTCAATGTCATAATTTTGAGTCCATAATGTTTTTCGGGTGTTTCCTGGAACAACATGTGCCCAATTGTAACCTTTTTCTCTTTTAGGTATGAGTCCATTAGACATGTAAAATATCGTATCATTTTTATCTGCATATCCTACATTATACCCGGGTAGGGCTTTCATTTTAAGTATTTTATAAAATTCACTAAAGTTTTTGGCTTTATTCATAAGCCACCATTGATTTAATGCCCTTATCTCAAAAAGAGCAGGTGTTCTTACAGCATAAAATCCACTTTTATTTTTTAATGTTGGTCCATAAATACTTTTATAATATTTCTTTTTTATTCTAATAGGTATACCAAAAAGATTATATCTAAGAATAGCTTTCTTTTCAATCAGTGATAAATATTTTTCATCGACTCTATACTTCAGTTTGTCCTTAGGATGCATTTCTAAGACAAAAACATCAGTTTTATCCGGTTCGTTTACAGTATGTGTCCATGCTAAATTTTCGTTTGTACCGATTAGAATATTAGGACTACCTGCAAATAAAGCTCCTAAAATATTTGTTCCTTCTTCACTACAAAGGTGAGCTTCATACCAAGAAACAGGGCCATCCAATGGTTGATGAGTATTTATAGCAAAATAGGTATCCCCGTCAGTAGTTTTTTGGCTGTTAAAGGCAAACATATTTGATCCTATATAATTTTCAGTTTTATCTATTTTTGTTGAAATATTATTACTTATAATTTTTGAGACCCACATATCTCCTTTAGATGAAACAAAAAGCTGAAGCTGAGCATAGCGAAGCATTTTTTTCTCAGTAATTGGAAACAGCTCAGTAATTAAAACTTCATCAGGATTTAGTTCAGCATATCGGTTTAAAGCCTCCGCATATGATTTTACAATAATTTTGTATTCTGGTGTTATGTCAGACATATATTTTTTATCAAATAATTCTTCAGAACCAATAAATTGAGTTACAAAATCTGCTCCTAGGCCTTTATTTCCCAAATATTTTGATAAAAGATTATTACCTGCCAAATATCCTATCTGGATAGTTTTAAAATCATCTTCAGCGTGTGCCCAAGCCAAACCATAGGCTACCTCACTGTCTGTTTTTGCAAAAATATGTGGGACTCCAAATTTGTCACGTATAATATCTATATCCTCAGGATTGATTTGAGAAATCAGAAGATTGGATAAGGAAAACAGGTTGACAAACAAAAAAAATATTTTACCCATAAAAATTTATTTTAATATGTTATTTTTAGGATTATACTCAAAATATTTAAACCAATGAAAAAATTACTTTTAAATATAACCCTTATACTAACAACTATATCTTTAACAGCACAAGAATCTTTATTTAATGGTAGAAATCTTGATGGATGGAATATTCACGGAACTGAACTATGGTATGTTGAGGATGGTTTATTAATATGTGAAAGTGGACCAGATAAAGGATATGGATATTTATCTACAGAAAAATTTTACGATGACTTTGATTTAACAGTTGAGTTTAAACAAGAGGCAAATGGGAATAGTGGAGTTTTTATAAGATCAACATTTGAAGGAACAAAAGTAAGTGGATGGCAAGTTGAAGTTGCACCACCAGGAAATGATACAGGAGGAGTTTATGAATCGTATGGACGTGAATGGTTGATTAAGCCCGACAAAGAAAAAGATAAAGTATTGAAAATGGGCAAATGGAACAAAATGCGGATCAGGGTAGTAGGTAATCTTATTCAAAGTTGGCTTAATGGCATCTCGATGATTTCATTGGAAGATGAAATGATTGGCAAAGGAAAGGGTTCAATTGCACTTCAAATCCATGATGGAGGTGGTATAAAAGTTCGCTGGCGAAATCTAATTGTTAATGAACTCTAGTTTAGATTATCAATCGTTTTTGCAAGCTTGAAATCTTTATCTGATATCCCATTTACATCATGGGTTTTCAATTCAATTTTAAGATAGTTGTAGCTATTTGTTATAACTGGATGATGTTCCTGTTCTTCAGCAACCTCAGCTATTTGGTTGATAAATTCAATAGCCTTTAAAAAGTTTACAAACTCAAATTCCTTTTGAAGCGATCCACCGACAACTTTCCAGCTATCTATTTCTGCTATTTTGATATTTATTTCTTCGTTAGTTAATGCCTTCATTTTGAAAATATAATTCTAGAATTTTATATTAAAACTATTAAAACTCACCTTAATTGCAAGATCCCTTTTCAAAAATAAGTACACCATTGTTTTCTGCAATACAGTCATTTGAATAAGTTACTTCATTACAACCGCAAACAGGGTCATAAATCTCATAGCATACAGCTGATGAATCAATTAAACTTTTATCAATGCAATTAGATTCATCATTTTCATCAATAGGTTTACTACAAGCTGAAAACGATATAATTAAGCTTAGAATTAAAATTGTTATGTTGTTGCAAAAGACTTTCAAATAATCAGGTGTCTGCCAAAGTTTGCATCGCTGAAATAAAACTATCTAATTCTTGAGTATTGTTGAATATGTTAGGTGTAATCCTACATCCTTTAACATTAGCATAATCTATAGCCACAGTAAATATCTTGAATTCTTCATAAAGACGTTTTGCTAGTATATCTGGCTTTATGTTTCTAATTCCAACATTTCCTATACCACAGCTTCTTTTGCTATCGTATGGGGTATTTATTATTATTCTAGGGTTATCTTTTAAGGCATCTACCCAATAAGATTTTAAATAATGTAATCTTTTCTCTTTTCTTTTTATACCAATCCAATTCAAATATTCGATAGAATCTATTATACTTAAATCAGTACTACAAGGATGAGTTCCCGTATGACTCAAGCGTTGAATTTTTTTTGGATTTTTTTCATGATCAGCTATCAATGGCCAAATATTTGGTATATGTTTTGTATCTACATACAAAAGACCAGCTCCAAGTGGAGTTGCTAACCATTTATGAAGACTAGAACCATAATAATCACAACCTAATTCGTCAATTTTGAAATCAAAATGTCCGACACAATGCGCACCATCTACTAAAACTTGAACTCCATAATTTTTTGCCATATGGCATATTTTTTTAACGGGTAAAATTTGGCCAGTTATATTTATCATATGACTGACCATAATAAGTTTAGTTTTTGCTGTTATTTGATTTTTATAGATAGATACTATTTCCTCATCGTTTAAAGGATGATTTGGTATTGAAACTTTTTTCAAAATAACATTGTATCTTTTTCCAATTTGTTCAAACATATCTTGCATTGAACCATAATCTTGCAGTGCAAAAATTACTTCATCTTTTTCTTTCCAGGGGAACCCACTAATTACTAGATCCAAAGACTCAGTTGCATTTCTAGTAATAACAAGATTCTCAGCGGGACAGTTAACAACTTTTGAAAGCTCATTAGTTACCATTGATTTATCTTCAAAGCGATTATTTCTCATGTAGAAGGATCCCTCAAGGTTTATTCTATTAATATGTTCGATTTGTTTTGTGAGAGTTGGTTTGGGAATAATATTATAATACCCACTTTCTAGATTAATAAAGTCAGGATGTAAATTATACTGACTTCTTACTAATTTCCAGAAATCCGATTCATTGTAACTATTTTTATCAGAAAATAAAGTTTCTTTGTTATCCAAATACAACTGATTGCTAAATGGCAATAATCCAATCGCTCCAATATTTTTTAAGAAGTTTCTTTTATTCATTTCAATACAATTTAAAAAAATATTTTATTTAAATAATAATAAATTCAACTTGAGGGGTTAAGATGAAAATTATTTAAGGAATTTATTACTAATTGATTTTTTTTTAATTCATAAGTTTTGCTAATTGTTATATAGCCTTTAAATATCCTTAGGTATTGTTTTTAATTAAAAGTTTTTGGAGATTTTTTTTAACATGCACCATGTGGGGCAAAGTGATATTGAAATTCAATTATTCTTGATCACATGATATTGCTCGAGCCCCACTTTTTTTAATTTTTGGTTGAATTTTAATCTTTAAATTTAAACCGTTAATTAATCTAAACTTGAATGTTAATCAAATAAAAAGTTATTTCAGGCTTGATATAATTGGTCTAACAATTTCAACCCAAACTTGATAACCTTTCGAGTTCAGATGTATTCCGTCCGTAGTTAATTCCCTTTTAATCAACCCATCATTATTTACAAAATATGAATGCAAGTCAATAACAGTAAAATTAAATTTTGAGGATTTTGATTTAATAGTATTATTTATCTTGTTAATGCTTTCAACAAAAATACTTTTTGACGTTGGCAGAATTGTTTGAACGTAAACTTGTGTTTCAGTTGATCCGTTTTTTATTTCTTTAACAATTTTTAAAATATTTTTGCTAATGTATTTGGTAGATGGGATGCCAGGTGAAAAATTCCACAAATCATTTATTCCAATTAGTAAAAAAATGGCCTTAGATTTAAAATAAATAATTTCATCAATCCTTGCTAAAATACCATCGGTGACATCTCCCGCGATTCCTCTGTTTCTGACGTTTGGGGAATTTAATTTTTCTCCCCAATTGCCTCCTTCAGCTGTTATGCTATTTCCCAAAAAAACAATTTGATTGAACTTTAATGGATTTTTTTTAAAGTTATTTATTGTGTGTTTATAGTTTTTAGCTCCCCATTCATCATGATATTTTATTTCGAGATTGCTTTGTGGAAACAAAAAATTATAATCATTTGTAAGTATTTGTGAGTATAAAGTATTAAAGGAAAGTATTGTGATTATAATTATTAACATTCTTGACATTTATAGGGAAGAGCTTGTTTAAGTTTTTATCATCAAAAATTAACAAATATTGTTTACACTCATTAAAACTAATCAAAAATGAGGGAGATTTGTGGCATTTTCTTACTATATTGCGCGACATTTAAAAAAAATTACAATGAATAGAACAATTAAAAAACTTTTATTTTTTGCAATTGGACTTATCCTTGTTTCAGGAACATATTCCTATTCGCAACAAATAAGTGGTAATATTCAAGATGAGGACTCAAATCCAATCCCTGGGGTAACGGTTGTAGTCGATGGAACTTCTATCGGAACTACATCAGATTTTGATGGTAATTTTACCATCGATGCATCAGAGGGTGATGACTTGACATTCTCGTTTATTGGATTTGAAACAATATCAGTGCCAGCTAGTGCTGATTTCATGACGATTGTTATGAATACAGAAGACACAATCTTAGATGAGGTTGTAATTACAGGTCTAGGTACAAGTGTTAAGAGAAGAAACTTAGCCAACGCAGTAGCAACTGTTTCAAGTGAAGAACTTGTTGGTAAAACTAACCAAGGTACCGTTGATGGTGCTTTGTATGGAAAGATTCCTGGTGTAAATATCACCTCTTCGTCAGGTGCACCAGGAGGTGGATTTGCATTACGATTAAGAGGTATTTCATCTATAAATGGTAATAACCAACCTCTTTTCATATTAGACGGTGTTTATTTGAATAATAATGAAATACCCTCTGGATTAAGGTTTGCATCTGGAGCTAATAGGGGAAGTGAAGAAAATGCTCCAAACAGGATTGCTGACTTAGATCCTAATGATATAGAAAATATAGAAGTACTTAAAGGGGCTTCAGCTGCAGCAATATATGGTACAAGAGCAAATGCTGGGGTAATAATTATTACAACAAAAAAAGGTAGAGCAGGAAAAACAAAAGTAAGTTTGACGCAAAATATCGGTTTTGCTGAAATGTCTAATAGACTCGGTATGAGAGACTGGACTGCAGCATCTGTAGAAGCTGCCTTTGGTGCAAGTGAAGTGGTAAAATATAACAATGCGATTAATACATTTGGTTTAATAGATTATGAGGATGAAGTTTATGGAAATAAAGGAATAATATCTGATACCAAACTAAGCGTTTCTGGAGGAAATGATAAGACTCAATTTTATGTTGGAGCATCTTACAGAGATGAAGAAGGTATTATCAAATACACTGGTTTTGACAGATTTTCTGTTAGAGCAAATATTGATCATAAAATATCAAATACATTTGAATTGTCATCTTCTTCAAACTTTATTCAAGGGCAATCAAGAAGAAGTTTTACTGGAAATGAAAATGAAGGTGGTTTAAGTTATGGTTATACACTTGCATTTACAAGACCATGGATTAACCTATACCCTGATACTTCTGGAAATTATCCAAATAATCCAAATTATGCTGGTAATCCACTTTTTGTAAGAGACAAAGCAAGGAATGATGATGACAATAATAGACTAATTCAAAGTTTAAAACTAACTACAAAAATTATAGATGGTGAGAAAGATAGGCTTAGAATGATTTGGAGTGGAGGTCTAGATTTTTTAGCTAACGAAACTTATGTTTATGTACCAGAAAATCATCAAGCCCAAAATGGTGGTGATAACGGATTTATTGGAGTTGGGAAGAATAATTTCAAAAACTATAACCTTTTAGGATTAGGTGTTTGGAACAGAGATGCACTTGATGGTGCATTAGCTTTAACAACACAAGGAGGTATCTCCTACTTAAAAAGGGACGCAGACGTTGTTTTTAATCAAGCAACACAATTGATACCTGGGCAAACAACTCTTGGTCAAGGTTCAGCTCAAGCTATAAGCCAAACTCAATCTGAGATTGAAGAATTTGGATATTTTGGGCAGATTGAAGGAAACTACAAGGATCAGTTTATCGCTACTGTTGGTTACAGAGCTGATAAGTCTTCTTTAAATGGTGATCCAAACAAATTTTATGGATTTCCAAAAGCCTCATTAGCCGTGAATATACAAAATTTTGGGAACTGGAGTAATAGTACTATTGACCAGTTAAAACTAAGAGCTGCGTATGGTGAAACTGGTTCCTCAGCTTCATTCGGTTCAATTTTTACAAGTTTAAATTCGGTCGCTATAGGCGGTGTTGGAGGATCAACAATTGCTTCACTTAGAGGAGACGCTAACATAGAACCCGAAACATCTCAAGAATTAGAAGTCGGAGTTGATTTACGATTTGTAGAAAAAATTGGACTTGAACTCACATATTACAATAGAAATGTCGAAGATCTTATTCTAAGTAGATCTTTACCTACTTCTAGTGGTTTTTCCAGAGAGACAACTAACTTAGCTGACCTAGAAAATAAAGGTCTAGAGGTTGGTATTAATATTAACGCCTTTGATAATGAGAGATTCAGCTGGAATAGCGGAATTCAGTTTTGGTTTAATAGATCAGAAATAACAAGACTAGATGTTCCTGCATTTCCACAGCCTGGAGCAGGTTTCGGCTTAGGACTTGGTACTTTTTATATCCAAGAAGGGCAACCTGTGACTCAATTGGCAGGTAATATTGGAGGAGTTCCAACTCAGATTGGAGACGTTGAGCCTGATTTTCAAATTTCGTTTAATAACAATTTTACAATTTCAAGAAATTTAGAAATTGGATTTTTAATTCATTGGAAAGAAGGAGGCGAAAATATCAACTTATCTAAATTACTTACTGATTTAGGAGGTATAACAGCTGACCTAGACACTCCTGAGGGACAGGCTAGGGCATCTCTAGGTTTTGTGCCTGAGCGCTTTATTGAGCCTGCTGCTTACATGAGATTAAGAGAAGCTGCAATATACTATACTCTACCAGAAAACACATTTTCTTGGCTCTCCGGAGATATTTCAAATGTTAGGCTAGGTTTAACAGGTAGAAATTTACTTACAATCACTGACTATTCAAGTTATGATCCTGAAACATCTGTTAATGGTGGAGCTGGACTATCAAGTGGAATAGAGGTAACTCCCTATCCAAACTCACGTCAGTTTTTATTCAGCCTAAACGTAAACTTTTAATATTTAAATATGAAAAATTTTAAATTCTCAATAGAAAAATTAGTCATCCTTAGCTTAGTGGTGACAACGTTATTTTCTTTATCATGCACATTCGATGAAGAATTCGATCCAAACAGACCTAGTTTAGAAGGGTCATTAACTGGTGCATCTCTTAACCAGCTCAACAACCTCGTTGTGGGTATTGAATCTGGAATGCGCGGTGGAGTAGCAGGTCAAACTACTCATACAGGAACTATGGCTCGCGAGCTATATAAGTTTGATGCTGATCCGAGAAACACAGGCGACCTTTTAGGGGCAAATGGTGCTTCTTTAGATAACAACTCTTTTTATTCAACTAGTGTTTGGGCATCAAAATACAGAACGATAAAAAACGCAAATATTTTATTAGAAGCACTAGATAATACGACTAGTGTTAGTGCGCAGGAAGCTGCTGGCTATAGAGGTTTTGCACGAACTGTAATCGCACACCAGCTCATTATGTTAGTAAAATCTTACGGCTCTGCAAGAGTAGAGGTTAGTGACCCAACTAATTTGGGACCTGTACTAGCTGAAGCTGACGTTTTAACGCAAGTATCAAGCATACTCGACAGTGCGTTGTCTGATTTGACTGCAGCTGGAGATAGCTTTTCTTTTCCTCTGGCAGGTTTTGATGGTTTTGATACGCCTTCTACTTTTTCAAAATTCAATAGAGCTGTAAAGGCAGTTGCTCTTATTTATTCCGGAAATAAAACTGAAGCATTGGGAGCACTTAGCTCTTCATTTTTTAACTTAAATGGAGACTTAACCCTAGGGCCTAAACATGTTTTCAGTCTATCTGCTGGTGATTTTGTTAACGGTCTCTACAAAATTGTTGATAATAATGGTGATCAAATCATTGTTCACAACAGTTTTATTGCTGACGCTGAGCCTGGTGATAAAAGAGTAGAAAATAAGACTATAATTAGATCTGACCCTACTACTCAAGATGGATTAAATGGAACACACCAAACCAAACTATATGCTACAAACATATCTCCTATTGATATCATTAGAAATGAAGAACTTGTTCTTTTATATGCTGAAGCGAATATCCCTTCTAATCCTACAGAAGCTATTAAAGCTATTGATGTAATTAGGACTTCCGCCGGTTTACCTGCATATAGTGGTGCTTCAACAGAATCAGCACTAATCGATGAATTATTGAATCAAAGAAGATATTCTTTTTGGTGTGAAAACCACAGAATGTATGATTTGAGAAGATTTGGCAAGTCTCTATCTCTTCCAATTGATAGGCCTGGCGACCAAATTTTTAATATATTCCCGATACCTCTAACAGAAAACGAATAAAAAAAATAAAAGCCAAGTTTTCTTGGCTTTTTTTTTTAAATAATTTCAAAAAAATGAGAAAATTACTTTTATTGATTTCAATATGTTTATTGAGCTGTCAAAGTCAAAATAAATCAAACAACTACCTTGATTATTCTGAAAGGAGTGATAAACTTTCTGGGGGTGTAAAAATTATTCCTATTAACACGCCGATTGGTAAATTTAATGTATGGACAAAAAGAATTGGAAACAACCCCACAAAAAAAGTTCTTCTTCTTCATGGTGGACCTGGTTTCGATCATCAATATTTCCAAGCTTTTGAGTCATTCTTTCCAAAAGAATCTATTGAATTTTATTATTATGATCAATTAGGTTCAGAGTTTAGTGATAAACCAGAAGATGAATCGCTTTGGACCATAGATAGATTCGTTGATGAGGTTGAACAAGTAAGACAAGCACTTAAATTGAATAGAGAAAACTTCATAATTCTTGGTCACTCTTGGGGAGGTATTTTGGGTATTGAATATGCTCTTAAATATCAGACTAACCTAAAAGCTCTAATTATATCAAACATGGTTCCATCAATTCCTGATTATATTGATTATGCAAACAACGTGCTTGCACCTCAACTAGATCCTGAGGTTTTAAAAAAGATCAGAAAATATGAGTCGGTAGAAGATTATACTAATCCTGAATATTTATCATTAATTGAAAAACATTATTACACAAAGCATTCTTTAAGAATGCCATTAGATGAGTGGCCGGACCCAGTTACAAGAAGTTTAAATAAATCAAACTTTGACATCTACCTACGGATGCAGGGTCCAAGTGAATTTGGTGTGGTTGGTGACGTCGTTCTTAAGGAGTGGGATAGAAAAAATGATTTAAAGAAATTAAAAATACCTATCCTTACTATTGGAGGTGAATTCGATACGATGGATCCGAAACAAATGGAGTGGATGAGTAAAGAAGTTCAAAATGGTTCCTATCTACACTGTCCAAATGGAAGCCACTGGAGCATGTATGACGATCAAGAAAATTATTTTAGTGGTGTTACGGGTTTTATTAATGCTTTACCTTAAAACAAAAATTAGTTTTTTAAATCCCATAAAATAATCTCCCCTGGATTTTCATTAAGCATCAGTTGCCCAATACGCAAAAATCCGCACCTTTGGTGTATGGCACTTGATCGTTTATTTTCTAAATCAACAGCAGTCAAACAATACTTATAATTTTTGTAGGTTTTTTTAAATTGCGAATAGATTTTTTCAACATAGCCCATTCCGCGGATACTCTTATCTAAACATAGCTGACCAACCACAATATAATTTTCGTTAACCAGCTTAATATCTTTGTATTTCTGATTATCAAATTCGTTTATCAGATGATTTAATAATTTATTTTGCTTTCCTATTTTTTTTGAAACAGCAAGTGCATATCCTACTACCTTATTTTTTTTTGCTATTATAGCAGGAGAATCTTGGTTAATTTTTTTTAAAAAAGATAATGAATATTCAGCTGTAAGAAAACCCTCAGTTTTTTTTTCGTCAGCAGAAAGATTTCCCTTTAAATTTATTCTCTGAAGATTTTTTATCTCGATTAACTCAGACTCCGATGAAGCTAGTTTTATTTTAATAGGATTCATAAATCGATGGAAATCTAAATCTCTTTTTTCCAAAATGCTATACCACCGGCTTGCTTTCCGACCTCAACCTTATCAATCAGTAAAAGTTTATTAAGATCAATAACATCAACAATTCCAGGCTCACCACCTTTTCCTTCAACTGAAACAAAGGCGTATTTACTGTCACTTGAAATGGCAACACCGTGGGGTACTGAGGTTGAATTTTTTATCAATTTAATTAAATTACCTGTGCTAAGATCCCAAATAGCAGTTTTGCCGTTTCCCTTTAGAGTTGCTACCATAAAGTTACCATTTGGTGAAATCTCTACGTTGTATGGATTTTTTTCAATCTTAATTCTTTTGGTTATTTCCCATTTATTTAAGTTTATTTCAATAATCTCATTAGAACCATTTCCAGCGACGTAAGCTAAAGATTTACTTGGATGTGGTATGACCCAAGTTGGCTTTACTGATGAATGTTTCATTTTATTATCACTCATATCCATTTTACTGTGATCCATTAACGAATGGTTTTCTAGATCGAGTTTCCTTGAAACGTTTAGGCTTAGTGCGTCTATCTCAAATAGTTCTCCTGACATCATGGCTACAGAGTACTGTTTAAGACCATCTTTTGAAATTCTTGAGCCGTGAGGCATACTACCTGTTTTAATTTTTGTTATCTCTGTCATTGTCTCCGCGTCAATCACTGAAACAGACGAGGGTTTCATATCCCCATGAAGATTAAAGTTTACACAGTAAATAAAACCTGTTATTTTAGATATCTGCATAGAAGCTGGAAAAAGACCAAGAGTAGTTTGATCTATGGCGATGTTATCTTTAGTTGAGTACTTAATTATTTTACCATAAGGATTTCCATGGGCCAAAGTTAAATACCAGAATTTACCATTTGGATCAACTGTAATACCATGTGGCCCCTCTATTTCGGTTGGATAAAATCCTACATCGATTCTTTTTTCCTCATTAATCTTATTCCCATCAAATTTCAATAGCGATACAGTATCATCTGATTCAGATGCTACATATAAATAATAGTTTTGTGCAAGAAGACTGTTTATTGTAAATAAGAAAAAAACAGCAGATAATATTTTAATCTTAATTGGTAAACAATATTGGAGCACTGACAAAAAAAACTCAAATTTTTTCATACATGATTACTCAATATATGTATTTGCTTTACTGTTATCTGGCTTATTATTTGAAACTCTGGCTGCTCCAAGTCCAGTATTAAAATCTGAATAAAAAACGTGCCCCTTGTAAAGCTGTGCTCCCCAAACCATAGTGTCGTTTGGAATGTATCCATCTGGATTTCCCGTTAAAATGTAGCCAATTTCTCTTCCTTGTTTATATAAGTCGCCTAAAAGATCGCCACTCAGATCTACAATCCTTAAACCTCCAGTATACATCGCAACGTAAAGGATATCATCTTCAATCCAAAAATTGTGCGATCCGTGAGTTGGCAGTTCATATTTTGCAACCTCAATTGGATTTTTTAAATCCGTGAAGTCCACAAAGTGAAGAAATCCAGCAGTTTCATTTGTTCCATTTGGGTTAACACCCTTTGGAAAAATTTCATCTCCCAGTACAGTATAAAACTTACCTGTTGATTTACTTTTGTATGGGAATGTTGCATGATGTGCTCCACTATCGTAAGAGTAGTTTCCAAACGAGACAGGGTTAGAAGGAGAACCTCCTGCGATTCCATTTCCTACATCTACTAAGTAAACACCGTCTCTCCAGTTAGATGAATATGCTATACCATTTTCAATCCAAACATCATGAATTGACTGACCTTCCTTACCAACTTCAAACATTCCAACTTGTTTTGGATTTGAAGGATCCTCTATATTAATTACATAGTACTTTTCACCGTTACTTAGTGCATAAACGTGATTATTGTCTATAAATACATTATGAACACCACCAGTTAAATTCTTTGTGTACTCTGCAATTATTTTTACATTTCGTGGATTTGTAACATCGATTATAATCATACCGTTTTTTCTGTTTGAGGCTCCCTCTCTACTAATAACACATATTTTCCCGTCTTTAGAAACTTTTACATCATTTACCGTTCTTGCGTCAACCTGAACACTATCTATTTTTTTTAGATTCGTGGGGTTACTTACATCCCAAAAATAGGCTGTCCCATCTGCACCCCATGTACCTGTAACCGCATAGTCACCTCCATCAGAACCTTCAAAAACCCAAAAATCTGAAGTGTGTTTATCATTTACAATACCTTTTCCAACATTATTAACCTCTCGCTCTACATTTCTTGGGAAAACATTTATTATTTTGGATGAAGTAATGTTTCCAATACTTGCGGATACTATGTATTTACCAGGGACATCCCCTACAAATCTACCATCTTCCAAAATCAATCCTGATGCTGAATTACTTTTATCAAATGACTTCCCAGTAAAAGAATATTCAATGGGAATTCCATTAACAATATTTCCTTTTTTATCGAAGGCATTGGTTTTAAATTGAATAACATCTCCAGTTTTTACATTAGACTCACCTGAAATTAGTTCGAGTTTTTCTACGGGATTTTTTTGAATTTTTAATTCAATTTTATCTGTAACTCCGTCAAATGTTGCCGTTATGGTAGAATTACCTTCTTGAACCGCTAAAATATTATTAGAAGAGTCAATTTTTACTTTTCCATTGTTAGATCTCAGTGAAACGTCAACTTTGGAAAAGTATTTGTAAGCTTTATCGTAATTCCAATAATCAATAATCCTTTTTTTATTGAGCTCGTCAGTTATTTCATAAACTAAGGGTATATAATTACCTACATAAAATTTATTTTCTGCAACAGATAATTTAACTTTTTTTATTTTGGGGTAATTGATACTAATATTGAATGTTCTTGTTAGTCTCTTTCCATTAGAATCAATACATACTGCGACTACATCATGATTCCCAGGGTCATTTGCTTTTAATGTCCCATTAGTTCTGTCAAAAGTTATCGATTTAGCTGAACTAAAAACACCCTTTTTATTGTAATAAATTATTCTCAAGCAGTCTACATTGCCACCTCTCGAGTCAACAACTTTAGATGTTGGTGTGAAAACCTGTCCAACGTCTAAGGTTAAATTTTCCAGGTCTGAAATTATTGTTTTATCCTGTGATAATACAATTCCAAATAAAAAAAAAGCGAATGTTGTTAAGAGTGTTTTTTTCATGATAAAATTTTTTGAAATATATAAAATCTTAATTTTAAAAGTATAGAAATTAGTTTTTATTTGGTTGATTATGTCTTGGATCGTAATAAAATATAAATAATAGCGTTAAGATTTATATGGAAACATTTTCAAATCGATATAAAGGCGTTTATCAGCTCTTAGATTATTCTATAAAAGGGTATATTCTATTGTTCTCTTTGTTGTGGAATAAATTTTTAGGCTAAAAAAAAATACCTTGTATTTACAAGTATATTATTTTACCAGTTTGTGTCAATAATTTCGTCTGAACCGAAAAGTTGAGGAATAAATTTTGAAAAAATTGCTTTTCCTGATGTTTTAAATCCAGTTTCTTTATCAAATAATTGAAATGATACATACTTAATAATTTTTTTGTTATGAAATCTTAAAAGTAGTTTATCCCCATCGTTATTTCCTCCCTCTAAAACTTCAGACACATCGGCGTATTTAATCTTTTTAATTATCGGGTGTGCATTAAACTCCTTATATCCATATATCATCAATTCTTGTAATCTATTAAATTTATTTTCGTCTTTAAGATGAAAGCTTGAAATTTTGGCTGTTGGATTTTCGAGCCCAAATTGAGTTAACTCAGTATCAAATCCAATTGTAAACATACTTACAAAAAAAATTGTATACGAACCATCTTCATTCAATTCACTTTGCGTTAAATACACATCACTCATACCACCTGACAATTTAGACATTGCTTTTCCGAGTTGGCAACACTTACCAATTGTTTCAGAAGTTTTTCTTAAAGGGACTAATTCTTCACTTGTATCGTATAGATCAATTCCGGAGTCAAAATTTTCTTTTTGTCCAAAAGCAAAATTTAGTTGAGTAGAAATTAAAATTTGAAAATAGAATATAAATAGTTTTCTCATAATTGGTTTGGTAAGTGTTAAGTTGTAATTTGCTTACTATCAATAATATAAGTATTTGTGGAAATATACAAAAAATAACTATTTTGATAACATGTAATCTAAATTATGGTATTTCAAAAAAAAATAGTTCTTCCTGGCTTTTCAAAAGGTTTTCATCTGATAACTGATTATGTTACTAAAGAACTACCAAAAATTACCGGTGTAGCACATGTTTTTATTCAGCATACTTCAGCAAGTTTAACTATTAATGAAAATGCTGACCCTTCTGTAAGATCAGATTTTGAAACATTTTTTAATAGAATTGTTCCTGAGAATATTAACTTGTACACGCATATTGAAGAGGGCTTAGACGATATGACATCCCATATAAAGTCAAGTTTGTTAGGAAGCAGTGTAAGCTTTCCTATAAATAATGGAAAACCTCAATGGGGTATTTGGCAAGGAGTTTATTTGTGCGAACACCGGTATAATTATAGAAATCGTGAAATAATGATAACAGTTTATGGTGAGTAAATAAATCAAACTTAGATTAATATTTTCTAAAAATGGATTTTATCAATTTTGCATTATAGGAACTGACTTTAAACTCCACTTTTTATATAACTTAAGTTTATTTTGAATTTGATTTTTATATTTTTTTTCATCTCCATAAAACAATGAAATTGAGGGTATTGTATAATTGGGGTCTGCATTTTTTATAGTAGCTGAATTATTTGACCAACCGATCTCATGGACACCTGCACTACCACTTTCCGATGGATAAGCTAAATAATAAAATTGACGAGTATATCTAAGCAAGTATTTTTCAAGTCCCAATGGTCCACCAGAGGTATGAAAAAGATCAAAAAGACCGTAAACCAAGTCATATCCATCTTCACCCATTATTAGCTTATCTGGATAGCGTTTTCTGATTTCCTTAGTATATTGCATCAGTCCTTCATAGGGAGAATAATCAGGACTATTTTCCCATCTTAAAGTACCGTCCAGAAATACACCATCTACATCATAAGTATCAAAAAGTTCTGCTGTTTTTGAAATCATATAGTCTCTATACTTCGGATGGCCAAAATTCATTATTAATCCCATCGTCTCAATATTTAAATCTGTATCCCAGTCCAGCCAATTTTGAAGTCTACTATGACCGTAAGGAGTTTTTAACCCGGCATCAGACATGTTTTTATCTTCTAAAAACTTAAAATTTGAAAGATTTGGACCACCAAACATAAGAACAACTTTTACATTCAGAGCGTGTGCCTTTTTTATAAGATTTTTTAAACCAACTTTTCCACCCATTCTTTCATCGGGCAGATGTTCAGGATAATTGACATAATATCTACCATCCCAAGCTGGTAAAAATGCTAAAACCTGTTTGCCATCAATTGTACTTGTAATCCATTGTAATTGCTGACCTATTTGATCATATGTATTAAAGATATGACCAGTCCAGTGTACCCCGTGGAAAAAGGTGACTAATTTTAAATTCTTTATCCAATTTATTTGTTTTTTCGGTTTGTTAAAAAATGGAGAAAGGTTAAAATTTTCTTCAATATCATAACATCTTTCTTTTACGATTTCTAATCTTGATTTATTTTTTCCTAATACCCACTTTGGTGCAGTAATTTTTTTGGAAATATTGCGCATATCATTATCATGACTCAAAACAACAACAGGTTCATCATCTAAATAGTCATAAAAACAAGCGAAACCTTTTTTTCTTAATTTATTGTCTTTTGATAATGCATACCATTCCTCACTTTCATTATTTAAAAATACCAGTGGCATTGTAGCTGACCTTGAAGGATAACTTACTCGAATCTCTTTTTTATCTTTAAATTCTTTAACACCCTTTGCCTGTAACTCTTCTGAGATCATAAATTTAACGTCAATCCCTTTTATAAGAATTAGGATACTTTTATTTAATTCAGAGGGGTGACTAGCTTGAGCTGTAATTGAAATTCTTCCATTTTCTGAACCTGAAATCTTTAATTCAATCACTCCATCAGAAATAAGTTGTCCACCTGCAGCTGAGAGTGATTTACTAGTGAGAATAATTTCATTTTCTGAAACTTTGTTTATAGAAATATTTTCTGGATTCGGGCAATAGATATTGTTTTCTGTTGATAGGCGTACAGCAAATTTTAAATCTTTATATTTTATGTAAGGATCCTTGAAGTCGTATCCAATTGTACCGAATTGTGCACTGCCTATAAAGGAAATAAAAAAAAGGAAATAAATCGAGTTTGTTTTTTTTCTCATTATATTTTTATTAATAAATTTAGGTAACTATAAACCGATAAAATATTTTCTGTTATTATTCCTTCCTGTTTTAATTTTTCCGCAACAAGATAATCTTTCTGATGGAACTGGCAGCTATAGTCAATATTTTGATGAGAACAAAACAAGTAGAAAACATGTTTTGAAAAATGTTATTGGCTCTAGATATTATCATAAGGATTATGTTAACACAATTATCAATGGGAAAAAGATTTTGGTCAAGTTCGATGCTTACAGTGACTTGATGGAACCTAAATTTGGACCTGGATACTTGCCTTATTCAAATAAATTAAAATTGCTCTTAAATCAAAATAAAACATGGATAGCGTATAAAAATAAATGGTTCCGACTAATATACAAAGATGGGGAATCAACTTACTTACTTAAGCCGATTGTTGAATATGTTAAGGCAAAAAAAGCAGAAGAAGGCTATGGTGGAAATCAGCCAGCAAAATTTGTAACTAAAGAAAAGTACTACATTTAAAAAAATTAAACACTTACAAAATTGAAAAAGAAAGAATATAAAAAACTTGGTCTCGCAAGGGATATGAATAAATAAATGAAAAATTATATTTTTAATTTTACTTCTTTTCTAATTTTATTTTGTTTACTCATAAGTTGTACTGATCAAACTGAATGTATCGTAATTTTTGATAAATATGAGGGAAATGGTAATTTTTATTTCGAGTGGGATAGATCAAATGGTCTAAATAGTAGCAATTTTCAATTAGGCACAGGCGCGGTTAGCGAAGAAATTTACAATCAGTATGACATAGGCGACACATACTGTATTGAAGAGCTAATGCTTTAGTTTATTTAAAAAATTTATCTATTTGAGTACAAAACATGAGTGTTTACAATATTCTTAGGCTATAATTTTAATAACTTCAATAAATGAAAAAAATTGGTTGGGTTAACTGGGTAATGATAATATGTATGATTATAGTTGGTATGTGCCTTATATATCTTAATTATAAAAAAAACTAGTTTTTCAAATTATTGAGTTTTAACAAAATGGATTTTATATTTCATTAATTTATATAACAAAAAAACCCCTCGGTTATAGGGGTAAAATCTTATAGCAGGAAATTTATTTTATCTCTCAGACGCTATTAAAGTCATTATATGAGAATTTTTCAATTCTCTTAACTTATCTTGACTTTTCCATATTGCCAATTGAGATTTGGTGAATTTAAATGTATTACTCCTTAAATTTAATATATCATTCATTGAGTTATAAAAATCAAAAGTTAAATAATTTACTTCGTGATTTGTTCCAAAACGAGAGAGAATTTTTCCGAACCCCCATCCTGATCTTCCATTTTGGGCATAATTTGGGCCTGCTGATTTTAATTCCATTTGCTCATATTCATATTGCTTATAAACATCTACCGCCATATAATTTGCTACCATATACTTAAATGGTTTATCTCCAGGTTTTATTCCATAACTCCCTTTAATACTAAGTGTTAGATTCCCAGTTTTTACAATTCTACTTGCGTATTGTTCTTGATGTTCTCTAAGTTCATATTCGGTAAAAATTTTAGAGGGCGTATAGGACATATTAGAATCTGTATTAATATGTACATATAAAAAGGTAGTAGTTGGCTCTCCATATCTATTGTTTGATATTTGCCACATATCCCATCCTATTTTGTTTCCCATATCAATTTGTTCTTTGTGCATTTTTGAAAAAATATTTTTTTCAGCATTTATGTGTTTTTCTATATCTGTGTTTAAGACAGTTACGTAGTCTAAATAAACAATTGGATTTTCTTGCGAAAAACTAATAGTAAAAAGTAGAAATAAAATTAATGATAGTATTTTTTTCATTTTAATGGATTTATGGTTAATAGACCACAATATACAAATAAGGAGCATTTACTCTTAAATGAGTTTAAAAATAAAGTAGTAAGTTTTATTTATTAATTATTGTATTGATTAAATTTAACACAAATCAATTTTACATATATTAGATTCTTAATTATAAATCATTAATAATGAAAAAATATTTATTGTTAGTTGCAATCATATTTGCATCTTGTGTAGAGCAAAAACAAGAACCAAAAACTGCAGGTTACTCTATTAGAGGTGAAGAGGAATCTTATATGATTGGTTCAGATGAAACCACAGATTTTATAAGAAAATGGGCTGATGCTCATAATGAAAGGGATATGGAATCAATTTTATCCATGGAAAAAGCTGATATTAAAATAGAGCTTCCGGATGGAACAGTTATTAATGGTCAAGATGAACATTCTAAAGTCCTTGAATCATTTTTTGCTAATAATGTGACTTGGAAACCATATTGGATGTTACCATATAACTCGGTTGTAGCTAAAGAAACATGGGTAATTGCAGGTTTTGCATTAACATCTAATGTAGATGGAGAAGAAAATGTAGTATTACATATGGGAGATATACAACTTGAAGATGGTTTAGTTAGTAGAATCATTGTTTATGAAAATCAAAGACCAAAAAAGCAATAAACCCTACTTTTACAAGCAAAACCATATTTGTTAATTTCATTCTTGGTACACTAAAAAACTTTATAATATGTACATTGAAGAGTTCTTTATATTTGAGTTTATTAATCCTAAATAAATTAAAACATGCGGTATTTAGAGATACTCCCTGTTTTTTTTATCAATAACATCCACTGATAATCAATCTTAAATTCAACAGATTTTTTTATTTTTAAACAAACAACCAAACAAATGAAAAAGCTTCTTCTTGTTTTACTGTTTATTTCGTCAACCGTGTCTTGTTCTCCAGATGAAGAAACTCTAACTACAACAACAGAGCCCATATTTCCTATTTATTTAGACTCTAACGGAATTACAATAAAAGCATATGATTTTGCTTTAGTTGGGAATGAATATGAACTTAATGGAGTGAGCTATACTGTTGTCGATGATTCAACTATTGATGCTCAAATAGCAAACGCTAATGTTAACCTATGTACAACATTTGTAAATAATATGAGCGAACTATTTAAAGATAATTCATCGTTTAACTCTGACATTAATTTTTGGGATACTTCAAGTGTCACTTCAATGAATAGTATATTTGAAAATGCAACAGCGTTTAATCAAGATATTGGTAATTGGGATACTTCAAGTGTGACTGATATGTCAAGTATGTTTTATGAAGCATCATCATTCAATCAAGGTATTGGTAACTGGAATACTTCAAGTGTGACTGATATGGTTGGTATGTTTTATGAAGCATCATCATTCAATCAAGACATAGGCAGTTGGGATACTTCTAAAGTGACTAGTATGGAACGAATGTTTTGGGCTGCTGATGCATTCAATCAAGACCTTTCAGGATGGTGTGTTACAAATATTACATCTGAACCTGCTGGGTTTGCAACTTCTTCCCTAACAAACTTTAAAAAACCTGTCTGGGGGACTTGTCCTTAAACCTCGTTCTGGGAAAGACTTCAGTAGGATGGACTTAATGTCAATTAATACACAAAGCTTTAGTGTAAAGGATTTAAAAGAGTGACATCACTTGAAGTTTTATATTGGATATTATCCTTGTCAAAATAAATTCTAAAACGCACAACATATTGACCTTTATTTTTCTTTGCAGTTGAGTTTATTTTTGCCTGTGTTATTGAAGCCATTTATAACAATTTTATGTACGAATAAATTACTCGTACACTTTTCGTACATCTAAACTATAATAATGAATGAAATTAATGGAAACTAGTTATTAACAAATAAGTTGTATTTTAAGTATTTACAGCTAAAGGAAACCAAATAAGAAGTAAGTTACTTTCCGATACAGAATTGGCTGAAAATTGATCCTAAAATATCTCTGTCGTGGTCAA
>CAJWUI010000008.1 GCA_913047695.1 uncultured Bacteroidota bacterium | reverse complement strand
CCAATTGACTCTAAGAAAAAACCGTTCTACAAAACCCACCCCACCGTAAGGTAATCAGATAGGCAGAAAAGTTTTTAGCTTTTCTCTTTAAACACAAAGTCATAATCCACATCCTTACCGAAATGCTTTACAACATACTTGCAAACCTCATCTTTATCATAGATAGGTTGGTAATCTCCTACAGATACATTCCCTAGTCCAAATCTAATTTCTTTATAGGTCATATCTGTATTTGTGTCAATCAGCATGTGTACGTGTTTATTAGTGTGATCACCTTTATCACTCTCACTCACATAGAAAACATTTTCTACCTTGTATGTGGAAGAAATAAGTTTATTAATCCAGTTGCGAGCAGTCATAAGGTGTACTTTGTAATGAGTTCTACAAGTAATAAAGTAGTTCCAATCAAACATTCTAAGGAATTCAGAATATCCGTTCTTCATTTTCATAATCTTGAGTTTAGGCAATAGGAGACATTAAGGAGATCCATAAAAATTTGTCATAAAAACTCTTAAAACTCCTGCCATTATTGATGGCAAAGCTAAATCAAATACTAATCCAAAATAGAGGTGATATGCAATTTGAGAAAAGAACTAGGGACAAATCTGTGGATAAATTAAAAAAAGCGCTAACAGTAAATTTACTGTCAACGCCTGTCTTTGTTGGTGGTCCCACCTGGGCTCGAACCAGGGACCAACTGATTATGAGTCAGCTACTCTAACCAACTGAGCTATAGGACCCTTATTTAAATCTCTTAAAGAGATTGAGCGATTGCTTATACAAATATAAGTAAGTCTTTTATGTACACAATTTGTTCTGCTATAGATAAATTTAGTGTTACAATGGCTATTTTTACATTATGAAAAATCATATTGTTCTAGCTCTTGGATTTTCAATAGCGCTTGGGGTTTTCCTATATGTATATTTCGGAATTATTTTTGTATTATTTATACCGCCACTTTTTCTGTTTTTTTTAAATAAAAAAGACCAATGAACAAAAATTTTTTTAGAATAATAGGTGTTCAAATAATACTACTTGGTTTAGTACTATCTGTCTTTGAGTTTTTGATTGATAACAGCGAACTGGTTATTGGATCGGGAATAATATTAATTACTATTTCCCTTTTTATAAAAAAATAATACTTTTTTAGTCTATGAATTAAAGAGCTCTATTTTTTGGCTTTTTATCTGGAAACCTTCCCTGATTGCCCATTCCATCGAGATCATTTGAGTCGTAAGAACTAATATTTTCTTTTCTTTGAATCTTGTGTTGTGTTCTTATAATTTTCAAAAGGAAATAAACATAAATTATGAATATTACAGATCCAATAACGAACATTATTTTATTATTCATTGCTTATATTTTAATCTTCGTTTCGTCTTTGCCTTATGGCAATTGCAAAGGCCAAAATTGTGACTGGCCATAAACCAACGTAAAGTCCTTCCAGCTGATTACCTGTAAACCAAAGGTAAATTGAATAAAGAAAACTTAAAAATGCCAGGATTATGGGGTAATATTTTTCTAGGAATTTCATTTTTATTTCCAATATACCATTTTATTTAGATATTTTGCTAAAATACGTGTTGTGTAATATTTGTGTTAACTTGTTTAACTATGATAGATAATTAAGATTTTTTTCTAACTATTTTTGAAATATGGAGAAATTTCAATCGCCTCGTCAAAACAAAATTAATAGTGCTCTTCAAAAGGAGATAGCATATTTACTTCAAAGCATCATTAGAAAGGAAAACATCTCAAATCTTATGATTTCAGTTACAAAAATTAATGTGTCTCCTGATTTGTCCTCAGCAAAAGTTTATTTAAGCATTTTCCCAAATGACAATATTCTAGACTATTTAAATAGTTTAAATAATAATTGTAACCGTATAAAGCATGATCTTTCTCAAAAAATGAAAAACCAACTCTTCAAAATACCCAAGTTAAGTTTTTACATAGATGATTCTCTAGATTACATTGAAAAAATAGAAAAAGAATTAAAAACTGGGAGTAACCCCTTTAGAGAATCTGATTAGGTGTAAAAGGTGGAACAATAAAGATAATATGTCTTATGAGCTTAAAATAGCGTGGCGTTACTTTTTTTCAAAAAGTAAACAAACTATAGTAAATAGAATAAACTCATTTGCTTTTGTTATGGTCGTGGTAACGACAGCTTCCCTTTTTATAGTATTGAGTGCGTTTTCAGGACTTAAAGAATTTGGACTTTCTTTTTCTAATATTTTTGATCCTGACTATAAAATAATACCCGAACAGGGTTCTTATTTTAATGTTTCTGAAAAGGTTATGGCTAAATTAGAATCAATTCCAGAAATAATTGCTGTAGCCCCTGAAATTGAGAAAAAGGTTTACATTTCATTTAAAGATAAAAGTCAAATAGCTATTCTAAAGGCGGTATCCGAAAACTATACTGCAGTATCAAATGTAGATGATTTAGTTACTCTCGGAGATTGGTTGTCATTTAAGGGGTCTGAGGCTGTTGTGGGATTTGGAATTGCTGGTAATCTTTCACTTGGAATTTATGATTACAATGATTTTCTGAAAATTACTGTCCCAAATATAAACAGTGGTGGAGCATTGAATCAAAGCTTGTTCACTACACAGCCTGTGATGGTCTCAGGACTTTTCCAAATCAATCAAGATTTGGATAAGAAGTATTTATTTTCTAATCTAAAATTTGGTCAAAACCTTCTTTCGCTTGAATCCGACGAGTTTTCTTCAATTGTTTTAAAAGTGGTTCCAGGTGTAAAAAAAACATCTCTTACTCAACTTATCAAAACTCATCTTCATACTTCTTTTCAACTGGTTTCTAGAGCCGAGCAAAATGAGGCTCTTTATCGAATGCTTAATACAGAGAATTTAGGAGTATACTTTATATTTTCACTTGTTATGATTATCGGTTTATTTAATGTAATTGGTTCACTCACAATGATGATATTAGACAAAAGAAGACAGATTAAAATTTTAATTTCTTTAGGTGCTACTCGTAATGGCATTTATAAAATATTTATGATAATTGGTCTTCTTATTTGCGGCATGGGGGGGGCCGCAGGACTAGTTTTTGGGGTGATCCTTATCTTGCTCCAGTCTTATCATCCCTTTGTTTTTGTGCCAGGAACAAATATCGAATATCCGGTGATTTTTGAATTAAAGAATTTAATAATTGTAATTACTACGTTATTGATTCTAGGAACAATTAGTACTGGTTGGGCCCTAAAGGGCCTATCAAGAGGTAGAAATTAAACCATCTCCTCTAATGAATATTTTTCTAAGACCTCATCAAACAAACCATACATTTCATCAGGACGATTTAGTGTAACCATTTGTTTTCTATATTGCTTAAAATTGGGATAGCCTTTGAAATAATTTGCATAATGCCTTCTTGTTTCTAGCACACCCAAGACATTTCCCTTCCAACTAATCGACATTTCCAGATGCCTCTTGGCTGTTTTTACACGGTCTGATAATGAGGGTAAAGTAATATGTGCACCTGTCTTAATAAAATGCTTGACTTGATTAAAAAACCACGGATTCCCTATGGATGCTCTTCCTATCATCGCTCCATCAAGCCCATATTTATCTTTCATTTCAATTGCACGTTCAGGTGTGTTTACATCACCATTTCCAAAGACTGGTATATGCATTCTTTGATTGTTTTTTACTTGTGAAATATAGCTCCAATCAGCATCGCCTTTGTACATCTGGGCTCTTGTTCTTCCGTGTATTGATATTGCAGCACAACCTACGTCCTGAAGACGTTCTGCAACTTCTATAATCTTTATTGAATTGTGGTCCCATCCTAGCCTTGTTTTCACTGTAACTGGAATCTTAGTGTGTTTTACAATATGTTCTGTCAGTTTAACCATTTTTGGAATATCTTTTAAAATCCCAGCGCCGGCCCCTTTACAAACAACTTTTTTTACTGGGCAACCAAAATTAATGTCAATAATATCCGGTTTTGTCTTTTCGACTATTTCAATTGATTGCATCATGGAGTCAATATTAGCCCCAAAGATTTGTATCCCTACTGGCCTCTCTTTTTCATAAATATCAAGTTTTTGAATACTTTTTGCTGCGTTTCTGATGAGGCCTTCACTAGATATAAATTCGGTATAAACCACGTCCGCACCATTTTCTTTGCAAAGTGCTCGGAATGGTGGATCACTTACATCCTCCATTGGAGCAAGGAGCAAGGGAAATGATCCCAAATCGATATTTCCAATTTTTACCACACTTTAAAATTTTCTCAAAAATAGTGAAAACAAAACTCAAATGTTTTAACAAGATAAATTTAGACATAAGTTGTACCATACATGTTGTCGTCTAAAAGTTTTCTAAAACACGAGCTTACAGATTTCAAACTCGTATATTTGTTTGCTATGTATGAAGGAGTTGCATGAAAAATATTAGGAATTTTTGCATTATTGCACATATTGATCATGGAAAAAGTACACTTGCTGATCGACTATTAGACTTTACAGGATCTGTCACCGAGCGTGAAAAACAGGATCAGCTTTTAGATAACATGGATCTTGAACGTGAAAGAGGGATTACAATTAAATCTCATGCAATACAGATGGAATACACGTGTCTTGGAGAAAAGTATACCCTAAACCTGATTGACACTCCTGGGCATGTTGATTTTTCATATGAAGTTTCACGTTCAATAGCTGCATGTGAAGGAGCTTTATTGGTAGTAGATGCTGCTCAGAACATTCAAGCTCAAACAATTTCAAATCTTTACTTAGCACTAGAAAATGACTTGGAAATTATCCCAGTTTTGAATAAGATTGATTTACCATCTGCTAATGCTGATGAAGTTACAGATGATATTGTTAAACTTATAGGGTGTGATGCTAATGATGTGATTCCTGCTTCTGCCAAGACAGGTTTTGGGATTAAAGAAATATTATCTGCAATAATTGATAAAATTCCAAGCCCAAAAGGCAATTTGAACGAACCTTTACAGGCCCTTATTTTTGATTCAGTTTATAATCCATTTAGAGGTGTGGAAACATATTTCCGAGTAATTAATGGTTCTATTGTAAAAGGGCAAAAGATCAAATTTATGGCAACACAAAAAAGTTATTTTGCTGACGAAATAGGAACTCTCAAATTGGATAAAGAATCTAAAGGAGAAATACTGGCCGGCGATGTTGGATATTTAATTACAGGGATTAAACAAGCAAAAGAGGTTAAAGTTGGTGATACAATTACTGACGCTACAGCATCTACAAAAACTGCAATAGATGGATTCGAAGAAGTCAAGCCAATGGTTTTCGCAGGTATCTACCCTGTTGACACTGAAGATTTTGAAGAGCTTCGAAGTTCAATGGAAAAACTCCAACTTAATGACGCCTCTCTTGTCTTTTCCCCTGAAAGCTCGGCTGCACTGGGTTTTGGTTTTCGCTGTGGTTTTTTAGGGATGTTACATCTTGAAATAATTCAAGAACGCTTAGAGCGAGAGTTTAATATGTCTGTAATAACAACTGTCCCTAATGTTTCTTACTGTGCTTTCACAAAGAAAAATCCAGATAGTATTTTATGGGTAAATAATCCTTCAGATCTCCCAGATCCATCCATAATCGAGAAAGTCAAAGAGCCTTTTATAAAGGCTTCAATTATTACTAAAGCTGAATTCGTAGGGAGCGTTATGTCCTTGTGTATTGAGAAAAGAGGTCAAATTAAAAATCAAACTTATTTAACTACAGAAAGAGTTGAGCTGATATTTGATCTCCCGCTAGCTGAAATTGTTTTCGATTTTTATGACCGCCTTAAAACTGTTTCCAAAGGTTATGCCTCTTTTGACTATTCTCCAGCTGAAATGAGAGAATCAAAATTAGTTAAGGTTGATATTTTATTAAATTCTAATCCTGTTGACGCTCTATCTGCGTTAGTGCATTCTGATAATGCTTTTAATATTGGAAAGAAAATGTGTGAAAAGTTACGTGAACTTATTCCGCGTCAGCAGTTTGATATTCCAATACAAGCAGCTATTGGTGCAAAAATTATTTCCAGAGAAACAATTAAGGCTCTTAGAAAGGATGTTACAGCAAAATGTTACGGTGGCGATATCACTAGAAAGAGAAAGTTGCTCGAAAAACAAAAAAAGGGGAAAAAGAAAATGCGTCAAGTTGGAAGTGTAGAAATCCCTCAGCAAGCATTTATGGCTGTTCTAAAATTAAATGACTAGATAATTTTAAAAATTACTTTTTACTTTTTGACATACTAGTATTAAAATTAGATTATTAATCTTGCATAAAAACCGAATTAATATGTAAAGGCAATCGTTAATAAGATCAACTTTTGTATTAATAAAGAGCTATGTTTTATTATATTGTTATTGAACTAAGTTTTTTATATATGATTAATTTTATACATGCGCGGCGCCACGAATTGTAATCGTTTAAAACCTTACATGTTTAGCAAATAAATATTAATCAAAAGATAATTTAAAATATAAATATTTACTTTTTTATGTTTAAGAAGGATTTGAGAGATCTGGTAGATCATTGGAAAAACGACATGATTGCTGCCGTTAGTGTTTCTCTAATTGCTTTGCCACTTTCATTGGGTATAGCGCTAGCTGCTGGTGCTCCAGCTATGTCGGGCATCCTTTCAGCTATTGTAGGTGGCGTAATAACAACTCTTTACAGAGGTGGCCACATATCTATCAACGGGCCCGCTAAAGGTGTAATTGCTGTAATATTACTTGGGATTACATTAATGGATGATGGCTCTGGGCAGGCCTTCAATTATATATTGGCAGCAATCGTTGTTTCTGGTGTTATTCAAACTGTTTTAGGGATATTAAAGTTAGGAAGACTTGCTGACATCTTTCACCCTTCTGTAATAAATGGAATTTTGGCGGCAATAGGGGTTATAATTTTTTCTAAACAAATTCATGTAGCACTAGACACCCAATCTGATAGCCCAAGTATTATTCAAAACCTGGTTGATGCTGTCGTTAAATTGCCCCAAGCAAATCCATTTGTTGTGATTATTTCACTAACTGGTTTGATTTTGTTAATTTTTCATTCTAAATTAAATTATCGTTTTTTTCAAATATTACCTGCTCCCATGTGGGTGGTTGCGCTTTCTATTCCCTTTGTGTACGGGTTTAATTTTTTTGATAATCACACACTTTCTTTTTTGGGAACCAATTATGAATTAGGCCCTAAGCTATTGTTAGAGATCCCCGACAAAATCTCTGGATCAATTATGCACCCCAATTTTAATAAAATCAATACTCTCGAATTTTGGACAACTGTACTTTCTATACTAATGATCACTAGTATTGAATCGTTAGCCATTGCAAAAGCTGTTGACAAGCTTGATCCTTACAAAAGAAAGACAGATCTAAATAAAGAATTGACCGGTATTGGTATAAGTACTATAGCGGCAGGAATGATAGGAGGTTTACCCATTATAGCTGTTATAATAAGGAGCACTGTAAACATACATAATGGAGCAAAAACTAAGTGGTCTAATTTATACCAGGGAATATTTTTGTTTTTATTTATTGTCGTTTTAAGCCCTGTTATGCGACAAGTGCCACTTTGTGCTTTTGCGGTATTACTTGTTTACACGGGTTTTAAATTGGCATCACCAACTGTATTTAAACAAGTTTATTCTAAAGGATCTGAGCAATTGATCTTTTTTTTAGCAACTATGATTTTGACGCTTTACACAAACCTTTTAATCGGTCTTCTTGGTGGTTTAGTTTTGGTTTTGATAAGCCATATGCTACTTGCAAGAGTTTCGGCACCGCGATTTTTTAAAATGGTTTTTAACTCGGGCTCTAATCTGGTTTCTAACTCAGAAAATGAATATTATCTAAAAATAAAGGGAGTAGCAAATTTTTTAAGTGTTTTCAATATAAATAATCTTGTTTCTAAAATTCCTTCAGGAGCTGATGTGAAAATAGATTTGTCTCAAACAAGGCTTGTGGGTATGACATACATGGATTTTTTGGTTGATTTTTTAAAAGCCCAAAAGGAAACAGGTGGTAAAGTTGTAATCGCTGGTTTAGACTCACATGTATCGACTTCCCCATATAATAGAGCTTTAAAAATTTCTCTAAATAACAACATTGAGAAATTATCTCCTAGGCAAAAAAGGCTACAGGATTTGGCGAACGAAAACGATTATGAATATAACATTAAAGTAGACTGGAACACCTCTTACTTGAAAAAGTTTCACTTTTTTGAAATCAGGCCTATTGAGCGCAAAACAAATTGTCTTCGCGGGTTTTTTAGAGAGTTTAACGTCGAATGGGAGATATCAGATGTTACATTTAATGATGGGGCCGCTTTTTCGTCTGAGACATTTAACACAACGGTAATGTTTTTGAAAATTAATAAAGATATTCCCGTTTTTGCAATGGAAAAAGAAGGGATTATTGAAAAAATCTTTGATCGGGTTATTGCGTTTACGGGACATAAAGATATAGATTTTGAAATGTATCCTGATTTTTCAAAAAAATTTCTTGTGACCGGTAACAACGAAAGAAAAATAAGATCATTTTTTACCGATGATCTAATCAGTTTTTTTGAAAACACCCAAATTTATCATCTGGAAAGTAATGGTGAGGGTTTAATAATATTTGATAAAATTAAATTAGCCCGAACGGATGAGACAATTGCTTTAATCAATTACAGCAAACAGCTAATCAAATTATTAAAATAAAAAAAGTGTCTTTATATTTTAGTTAAAAGGGAAAATTAATATCGGTGACATGAAAATTTATCCAATTGAAGCAGGAAATTTTAAACTCGATGGAGGTGCTATGTTTGGCGTGGTGCCAAAAAAAATATGGGAAAAAACCAATCCTGCAGATAAAGATAATTTAATTGAAATGTCTTGTCGCTGCCTATTGATTGAAGACGAAAAAAGATTAATTTTAGTCGATACTGGTTTTGGAAACAAACAGAGCTCCAGGTTTTTTGGACATTACAAATTGTGGGGAAAACATAATCTCGAAAATTCATTCGATAAAGTTGGTTTTTCTAAAGAGGATATCACCGACGTCTTTCTAACACACCTGCATTTTGATCATTGTGGCGGTGCTGTTATTCGTGATCCAGAATCCGGTTCGCTCTTACCTGCATTTAAAAACGCTACATACTGGGTTCATAGTGATCAGTGGAAATGGGCAACTAATCCAAATTCAAGAGAAAAAGCTTCTTTTTTAAAAGAGAATATTCTGCCGTTATCGGAAAAAGGTTGCCTTAAATTAATTAAAGGGGACGGCCCTGTGTTATCGAAAACCCCTTTTCCTTTCAAAATTCTTTTAGTTGATGGCCACACAGAAAAACAAATGTTGCCAATAATAAATTATAAAGGAAAACAAATTATTTATGTTGCTGATTTAATACCAACTGTTGGGCACCTCCCCATACCATACATTATGGGATACGACACTCGGCCGCTGTTAACTCTAAAAGAAAAGGGGCTGTTTCTAAATGAAGCTCTTAAAAATAATTCTCTATTGTTTTTTGAACACGATCCTCACAACGAGTTAATTTCACTTCAAAAAACAGAAAAAGGCATACGTATGAAGGAACAATATAGATTCGATTCTTATTTTAGCGATTATTTTGAAAAAAATGAATAATTCTCTGCTATATACGCTTTTCATGTGCCTCATTGTTAGCACAACTAAGCTTAATGCTCAATACTGGCAGCAATTTGTTAACTACAAAATAGAAGTTGCTCTTAACACAAAAACGGCTATGTATTCTGGAAAACAAACTGTTGAATACACAAACAACTCCCCAGAAACGCTTAAGAAAATTTTTTTTCATCTGTATTTTAATGCTTTTCAGCCCGGTAGCGAAATGGCAATACAACAACAAAACTCTCCTGATAGAAACAGGCGCTTTAAGGTATATGTAGACAGTTTAAGGAAAGACCAGCAAGGTTATTTGAAGGTTAATGATTTAACTCAAGATGGTATACGTTTAGAGCCTGTTACCTCTGAGACAATTCTTGAGGTACCACTAAATACACCAATACCCCCGGGTGGTTCTTCGACTTTTAGCCTTTTCTTTGAAGGGCATGTTCCTGATGTAATTCGGCGAGCTGGAAAAAACTCTTCTGAAGGAGTGGAGTTCTCGATGGCTCAATGGTATCCAAAAATGGCTGAATATGATGTAGACGGATGGAACGCCGACCCATATATTGGTAGAGAATTTCACGGTGTGTGGGGAAATTTTGATGTTAAAATTACTCTCGACAAAGAATATATGGTGGCTAGTAGCGGATACTTGGAAAATGCCTCTGAAATAGGTATGGGATACCATGAAAGAAAGAGACCTAAATCTAAAAAGGGGAAAATAACGTGGCATTTTGTTGCTCCCATGGTCCATGACTTCACCTGGGCTGCGGACAGAGACTATATTCATGACACTTATCCCGGTCCTAACGATGTTACATTACACTTTTTTTATAAAAATGATCCAGATATAATTTCTAATTGGAAAAAACTACAGCCAGATACTGCTAAAATGATGGGGTATTTCAATAAAAACATAGGTGCGTATCCTTATAAACAATATTCTGTTGTACAGGGCGGTGATGGGGGAATGGAATATGCAATGCTAACTTTAATTACTGGAGGAAGGGAATACGGTTCGTTGTTTGGTGTAACGGCTCACGAACTTGCCCATTCATGGTTTCAACATGTTCTGGCAACAAATGAAACAAAACACGAATGGATGGATGAGGGCTTCACAACCTTTATCTCCACGCTTGCTACAAACGAAATACTTGAGGAAAAAAAAGTGTTTCCTTTACAAAACTCTTATTATGGTTATTATCAACTTGCTTTGTCTGGAGGGGAAATGCCCCAAAGCACAAACGCAAACCGATACTATCACAATTATGCCTATGAAAGCACAGCCTACAGCAAAGGGGCTGTATTTTTGAGTCAGCTTAGCTATATTATTGGTTTTGACAATCTAATTAAAACTCTCCAAGAATATTACAAAGAGTGGAAGTTTAAACATCCTCAACCAAATGATTTTAGAAGAATCGCCGAGCGTGTTTCGGGCTTGCAGCTTCAATGGTATTTAACTGACTGGACTCAGACAACTAATAAAATTGATTATGCCCTGGAAGATGTGAGTGAGAGAGGATCCTCAACACGTATAAATATCAAACGTAAAGAATTGATGCCCATGCCGCTTGAGATATTGGTTATCACTAAAAAGGGTGAAAGCGAACTACATTACATACCCATCTCTTTGATGCGGGGAGAAAAACAAAATCCATATGATATTGACTGGATCGTTCACAAAGACTGGGCTTGGTCCAGCTTGAATTACAGTTTAAATATTAATATTCCTAAAGATCAGATAAAGGCAATAATTATAGATCCCAGCAATTTAATGGCTGACATAGATAAGAATAACAATTACTTTGGTCCTGCAGAACAGAAAGATTAAAAGATTAAAAGGAAAGACAAAATTTAGAAAGGTTTTTAATGCTTCAAATGTCATTAAAAGCGATTTTTTAATTCTTCGCCTTATTAAAAACGAAGAAATTCAACATTTAGAGGTTGCCGTTGCTGTTTCTAAGAAGAATTTCAAACGCGCTGTCGATAGAAATAGAGTTAAGAGGCTTTTAAGAGAGGCTATAAAAAAAAATGAAAAAAATATAGCGTTTAGTGGGCGTTGTATTTTATTTTATAAAGGTTTGCAGCTTCCTGATTTGTCAATACTGGTTGAGGAGGTTCGTTCTTTAATAAAAAAAGTTTAGAAACACGCTATTCTAGTATCATTGATATATGGGGAATTCCATCTTCCATATAAGGCTTGCTTTTTGTTTTAAATCCTTGGTCTGTATAAAAGCTTTCCAAATGTGCTTGTGCTGATATTTTTATTGGCCTCTTTGGTTCATTTTCATAAATTTTTTTAAGTATGAAGTCTAATAGAGAACGACCTAATCCTTTCCTTCTCTCTTTTACCGACACAACGATTCTGCCTATTGATACATAGTTAGGATCTTTATCTTGTAGAACGCGCGCATATGCAATAATCTTTGTTTTTATTTTTACTAATACATGTCTTGCTTTTTCGTCTCTTCCATCAATATCTTGATAAACACAGTTTTGCTCTACTACAAAAACTTCCGATCTCAACAAAAAAAGGTCATGTATCTCTTTTCGTGATAAATTTTCAAACTTTTTGTAAAAGAATTTGTGTTTTAAGTGCATGGAATTTTATCTAATCTTCTTTTATGCCTTCCTGCTTCGAATTTTTCTTTTAAAAACTGCTCCACAATATCCTTTGTTTCTTTAAGAGAAATAAATCTTGCTGGCAAGCTTAAAATATTTGCGTTGTTGTGTTGTCTTGCTAACTTTGCTAATTCTTTATTCCAGCAAAGTGCCGCCCTTATTTTTTGATGTTTATTTGCTGTCATTGCGGCACCATTTCCACTTCCACAAACAATAATCCCAAAGTCACAGTTTTTATTAGCAACATCTATTGCAACAGGATGAATAAAATCCGGATAGTCTACACTTTCTGTTGTGTCTGTCCCATGGTTTCGAACATCGTGACCTCTTAATTTTAAAAAGTATATGATTTCTTTTTTATGTTCTGTTCCTGCATGATCGTTCCCTATACTTATCTTCATTTTTTTAAATGTTTTTATAAATGTAAAAAAGAATGGTACGACCACGTATTATTGTTTAGATCTTTATTAATTTTTTGTTTACAAAAAGTTTGTTTTTTATTTGTTTGTTTGTTTTTAAATTTCATTTTAAAAAAATTTTACAATTATAATATTCTCTATCTTTTTTTTTTATAAAGATTGTAACCACAAAGAGAAGATTGTGAACAATTTTAAAGCTAATAAAGATTCTTTTTTATAACAGTTTTATCTTTTAAACAGATAGTTAGTAAACTACTAAATAATTATTAATTAGCGGTTAAGGAAGTTTACAAGCTGTTTAAAAAAAAAAATATTTTGATATTTAAATAATTTCAAAACACTTATCTATTAATTTTTCCAAAATATTAACATACTATATATAGGTAATAAAAAATAAAAAATTTTATAAAGAGTATAATTAATAATGTTAATGATGTTAATATGATTCAGACATTGAATATTTTATCTTTGCTGTGAAGCGATTCGAAATGTCAATAACGAAGAAAGAACTTAAAGAAATAAAAAGAAAGGTCTTAAAATTTTATAAAAAAAATCCAAATAAAGCATTTAATTATAAGCAAATTGCTTCTTCTTTAGGCTTTAACAAGGATAAAGAAAGGAATAAGATTACAGGAGTTCTATTAGGTTTAAGTAAACAAAAAGTCTTATTTGAAGAAAGAAGGGGCAAATACGTGTTCAGAAGAAAAGAAGATGCTACATATACGAGTAGATTAAGTTTACTCCCGTCCGGAAAAGGAAAAGTTTACTTGTCTGAAAAAAAAGAAGAGTTACTTATACCTAATGGAAAACTAAATAAAGCTCTGGATGGCGACTTAATTAATATAAGTATTAGTGAGAAAAGCAAAAAGGTGCGAGTCATAAAGGTGCTCGAAAGAAACAAAAAAGAATACGTTGGTGAATTAATATTAAAATCCGATTATGGTTTTGTTTTAACCAAAAGAGGTATAATGTATACGGATATTTTTATAGAGCCAAACGAAATTAAGAACTATAAAAATGGGGAAAAAGTTGTTGTTATCATTAAGGAATGGTTTGAAGGAAGAGACACCCCTAACGGCAAGATTATAAAAAGCATTGGGCAGCCAGGTGAAACAGATACAGAAATACATTCAATATTACATGAATATGGTCTCCCCTATCTCTTTCCAAATGGTGTAAATCAAGAGGCAGAAAGATTAAACAAAGTGATTGATAAAAAAGAACTCAAAAGGAGAAGAGATTTTAGAAAGGAAATAACAATAACAATAGATCCGGTTAACGCTAAAGACTTTGATGACGCGCTATCATTAAAAATCATAAACGATGATTTATTAGAAATAGGAATTCACATAGCTGACGTTAGCCATTATCTTAAAGAGAATAGCCTTTTGGATAAAGAGGCCTACGAAAGAGGAACATCTGTTTATTTAGTTGACAGAGTTGTACCAATGCTACCTGAGAAATTATCAAACGAATTGTGCTCTTTAAGAGAAAAAGAAGATAAATACACTTTTTCTGCAGTATTCCAGATGAATAATAAAAGTAAAGTCTTAAATGAATGGTATGGTAAAACAGTAATTAAATCCGACAAAAGATTTTCTTATGAAGAGGTAAATCATATTTTACAAAAAAAAACAAAAACGATTAATAAACACATTTCTCTTCATAAAGAAACTTACATGATCTCTGAAGATCTTTATGATGCAATAGTAACCTTTAATAATCTGGCTAAAAAGCTTCGCAAAGAAAGAATAAAAGAGGGAGCAATATCTTTTGAAAGAAAAGAGGTAAATTTTAATTTGAACAATAAAAACGAACCAGTAAGTGTTTTTTACAAAGAATATGGCGAAGCAAATAAACTAATAGAAGAATTTATGCTTTTAGCAAATAAACGTGTTGCATCCTATATAACAAGGCAAAAAAAGAAACCATTCGTTTTTAGGGTTCATGACAGTCCTGATGAGGAAAAGCTATATAATTTACAAAAGACGACATCTTCTTTTGGATATGATTTTAACCCAAAAAGCAAAAACATCAATAAAGCATTAAACAAGCTATTAGAACAATGCAAAGGTGAAAAAGAACAAAATCTTATCGACACTTTAGCTTTAAGAAGCATGTCTAAAGCAGAATACACAACAAAAAACATAGGTCATTATGGTCTTGGATTCGATTATTATACTCATTTTACTTCTCCAATTCGAAGGTACCCTGATGTTCTCGTTCACAGGCTATTAAACTCATATTTAGAAGATAAGCAAAACACAAAGCAAAGTATTTTAGAAGAAGCGTGTAAACACTCATCTGTAAGAGAACAACTAGCAACAAAAGCAGAAAGAGATTCTATCAAGCATATGCAGGTTGTCTTTATGCAAAACAAAATAGGAAAAGAATTTGATGGAGTTATCTCAGGAGTTACAGAAAGAGGAATCTATGTTGAAATAATAGAAAATAAATGCGAAGGAATGATTAGATTAAAGGACATGAATGGAGATTTTTTTATCTACAACACCGAAAACCACTCAATTTCTGGAAGAAACACAAAACAAAACTATCAGCTTGGAGATATGTTGCGAATAAAAGTTTACAAAGCAAACGTTGAAAAGAGATTTTTGTGTTTTTTATTAGTAGAATGACATATGAAAAAGGAACAACTATTGTTATGTCTTTCAGTTATTGGAATTATAACTGGGGTCTTTTGTCAAAACAATAACAGGAGAGTATTAACCACAGGACCCTTTAATGGAATTAAAACATATTCAAACATCGAAGTAAATTTAATTTCGTCAGATGTTAATAAAATTATAGCTACTGGACCAAACTCAGATCTTATTGTTGTTTCAATTAAAGAAAGGAATTTAAAAATAAGAACGTCAAGAGAAGATATCTTTAATCAAGAAGCAACAAAAATTGATCTTTATTTTAATAATACGTTAAACAACATTTCAGCCCATCAGGGAAGTTCAATAAAATGTTCTTTAAAATTTGATCAGACGAATCTTATTCTGTCAGCTTCAACAAACTCGAAAATAGACCTTAAAGTTTATTTGCAACGGCTAGATACACGTGTGGGTCTAGGAGGACAAATATACCTTTCGGGCAAAGCCGTGAACCATGAACTCAACTTTTATTCAGGAGGAATTTGTGAGGCACAAAATCTTAAAACAGAACAAACCAAAATAAAAGGCGTACTGGGGGGATATGCTTATATTAAAGCTAAAAACCTATTACAGGCAAATATTGTAAGCGGTGTTTTAAGGGTTTTTGGGAAACCAAACAAGACAATTATAAACAAAAGGCTTGGCGGCAAAATTTATTATGAATAAAAAAGAGGCATCGAGCGGATTCGAACCGCTGTAAAAGCTTTTGCAGAGCTCTGCCTAGCCACTCGGCCACGATGCCGGACATTAAAAATAATACAATATTAATCTAATTAAGTCTTTTCTCTCTTTTTTTCTCGTCTTATCATAACTTCATCTATATCTCCATTGATGGGAGGATTAATTTTTGCTATCCTAACAACAGCCTTTTTAACAGAAGGTAATTGGGAAACTATTTTGTTTACAATTCTGTCTGCAACATTTTCTAAAAGGTTGGCCCTCGCTTTCATTTGGTTTTTTACAATGTCGAGCAGAACAACATAGTCAACGGTGTCTTTTAATTCGTCGGATTTACAAGACAAACTCAAATCTGTGTGAACAACAAGATTAACTATATAATCACTACCTATTTTTTTTTCTTCTTCCATGCAACCATGGTATGCATAAACTTTTATGTTCTTTAAATATATTTTGTCCATAACGCAGTGCAAATATAAAGACTGTTTTCTTGTTTTCTTTCAACAAATGCATTCATTATCTTTACAAAAAAATCTATGGCTAAAGCTTTACACTTCATAGAGCATATTATTGAAGATGACCTCAGGTCAGACTACTCAAAGAATCAAATAAAGTTTAGGTTTCCTCCAGAGCCAAACGGGTTTTTACACATAGGACATGTTAAGGCAATATGTTTAAATTTTAACTTAGGGAAAAAATATAAAGCCCCTGTTAACCTAAGGTTTGATGACACGAATCCAGCTAAAGAAGAACAGAAGTATGTAGACGCGATTAAAGAAAACATATTATGGCTGGGGTATAAGTGGGATAAGGAGTGTTATGCGTCAGATTATTTTGAACAGCTTTTTTTTTGGGCCAACGACCTTATTTCGAAAGGAAAAGCATACGTTGACTCGCAGTCCTCGGAAACTATAGCTGAACAAAAAGGAACACCAACACAACCTGGTGTAAACAGTCCTTTTAGAAATAGAACTATAAAAGAAAATCAAGAGTTATTTTCAAAAATGAAATTGGGAGAATTTAAGGAAGGAGAGCACGTTTTAAGGGCAAAAATCGACATGTCCTCTTCCAATATGCTTATGAGAGATCCAATTATGTATAGGATTTTATTTAAGAAGCACCATAGAACAGGTAAGAATTGGTGTATCTATCCAATGTATGACTGGACACACGGTCAGTCAGACTACATTGAACAAATTTCTCATTCACTATGTTCGTTAGAATTTAAACCCCATAGAGACCTTTATGACTGGTTTCTAGATGCATTGGGTAAAAAAAAACCATTACGTCCTAAACAAAGAGAATTTGCCAGGATGAATTTATCTTTTACTGTTACAAGCAAAAGAAAGTTGTTTGAACTAATAGAGGAAGGACACGTAAAAGGCTGGGACGACCCAAGAATGCCGACTATATCTGGATTAAAAAGGCGGGGCTATACCCCCGCTTCATTAAAAAACTTTGTAGAAACAGCAGGAGTAGCAAAACGAGAGAATGTAATTGATCTGTCGTTATTAGAGCATTCGATAAGAGAAGATCTAAATGAAACATCTCCAAGGGTAATGGCCGTTTTAGAACCACTTAAATTAACTATAGTTAATTATCCGGAAGATAAAACTGAGACATTAGAGGGAGAGATAAACCCTCAGAACCCAAATTCTGGAAAAAGACAGTTCCCGTTTTCAAAACATCTTTACATCGAAAAAGAGGATTTTAAAGAGGAGGCAACCAGAAAGTTTTTTCGTCTTTCCTTAGGCAAAGAGGTTCGTTTAAAAAATGCATACATTATTAAAGCCGAATCAATTGTCAAAGACACCGAGGGAAATATAAAAGAGGTTCTGTGCACATATGACCCTGAAAGTAAAAGTGGCTCAGGGAGTGATGCAAGTAAAAGGAAAGTAAAAGGGACCCTGCATTGGGTAACCCAGAGAGACTCAATAAATGCAGAGGTAAGAGTTTACGACCGTTTATTCAATATATCTGCTCCTGATAAAGAAAAGGAAAATTTTAAATTATTTTTAAATGAAAGCTCATTAAAAGTTATAGACGCAAGGGTGGAGCCCAGTTTAATCTCATCAAAACCAGGTGACAGGTTTCAATTTCAACGTTTAGGATATTTTGTAGCCGATAACGAAAGCCGTGCAAATAATCTCATTTTTAACAAAACAGTTGGATTAAGAGACACATGGTCCAAGACTAAATAATATATTAATCTTTTTCCTCTGATTTTTTAGTTTTCAAACCTTGCTTTTTCATTGCCTCACCTATTTGATTACTTGCAGTAAAAGAAGCCACCATGTCATTTAACATTTCACTTCCGGCTTGAGGAGAGTTAGGGAGCAATATCAAATTTGTGTTTGTTTCTCCTCCAATTGATTGAAGTGTATCATAATGTTGGGTAACTACGATCAGGGCTGAGGCTTCCTGAGAATTTATACCAACTTTATTGAGAACGTCAACCGACTCCTCAAGGCCCCGCGCAATTTCCCTTCTTTGATCCGCTATTCCCTGACCCTGTAGACGTTTACTTTCAGCTTCTGCCTTTGCTTTTTCAACAATAAGAATACGCTCTGCGTCTCCTTCATATTGTGCAGCAACTTTTTTGCGTTCAGCGGCGTTTATTCTATTCATAGCAGCTTTTACCTCAGTATCTGGATCAATATCTGTAACAAGAGCTTTGATAATATCGTATCCATAATTAATCATAGCGTCATTCAATTCCCCTTTAACGGCATTAGCAATTTCATCCTTTTTTTCGAAAACATCATCGAGCTTCATCTTTGGAACAACGGCCCTAACTACGTCAAAAACGTATGAGGTTATTTGATCTTGTGGATAGTCAAGTTTGTAAAAAGCATCATAGACTTTTTCTTTAACAACCTTATACTGAACAGAGACCTTAAGTTTGACGAAAACATCATCTTTTGTCTTCGTTTCTACAATAACATCCAATTGTAAAATCCTTAAACTAAGCCGCCCAGCAATTTTATCAATTAATGGAATTCTGTAGTGTAGCCCTGATTGTCTAATTGATGTAAATTTACCAAAGCGTTCAATTATTCCAGCTGTTTGTTGTTTTACAACAAATACACCAGATAAAATAAGCAGTAACAAAAAAAGAACGAATAAATAGGTAATTAAACTCATCGTTTAAAATTTATTTTAGACAAAAAGATTTAAATTTTTGCACTCTTTTTAAAGATACATCTTTTCCTATAAGAGCACAAATTTGAAATAAATCAGGGCCAGATAATTGACCAATAATAGCGAGTCTAAGAGTTTGCATTATTAAACTAAATGGAATTTTTTCATTATTTCCCCAATCAAATAAAGATTGTTTCATGTCTACTATTTCAACATCAGAATACAATAGTTTGATAATCTGATCCATAATTTTTACTGGGCTCTTATCCATTAATTTTTTTACACTTTTTTTATCATATTCTTGCGGATCATCCAAAAATCTAATTTCATTCTTGAGATCATTTAGAGTCTTGAGACGGTTTTTCACCAAGTTTAACACATTAATATGCTTTTTTTCATCTACATTTTCAAATATTTCCTTTACACTTTTTTGTTCCAATAACGATATCACATCAGATTTTGATATATGTTGTTGATTTATCCAACAAGCCTTTTCATAATCAAACCTAGCACCACCCTTTTGAACTCTTTTTATGCTGAAGTTTTTTATAAGATCTGTTAGACTAAAAATTTCGTTATCTGTTCCACTATTCCATCCCAATAAGGCAAGATAATTTACCATTCCACTGGGCAAGAAACCTCTTTCTTTAAAACCTAGATTTAATTCTTTAAACTTAATGGGAAAAACGGGGTAGCCATCTTTTAAACCGTCTCTTTTTGATAGTTTTCCCTTTCCATTTGGTTTCAGAATTAAAGGTAAATGTATGAACCGAGGTAAATTCCAATTGAAAGCATCGTAAATTAGTTTGTGTATAGGCAACGAAGGAAGCCACTCTTCTCCACGTATAACATCTGTTATTTCCATTAACTTGTCATCGACAACATTAGCAAAATGATAAGTAGGTAACCCGTCGGTTTTCAATAAGATCTTATCGTCAAGTAAATCCGAAGAGACTGATATGTTACCACGAATTTCATCATTTACATTAATTGTAGCTCCGCCCATTACTTTCAATCGAACAACATAATCCCCTTCTAGAGCCTTTTTAGTTTCAGCCAAATTTAGGGACAGACTGTTTCTGAATTTCTTTCTATTTTGACTGTTATACAAAAATGTTTTTCCACCCTTTTCGCATTCTTGACGATATTTTATCAACTCATCTTCACTATCGAAGGCATAATACGCTGCTCCTAAACCGATAAGTTTATCAATATGCTCTTTATAAATCTTCTTTCTTTCACTTTGGCGATAAGGGCCAAAGCGCCCCGCTGTATTTGGGCCTTCATCAGGTTTTATGCCACACCAATTTAGGGCTTTAATTAAATAATTTTCGCTTCCTTCCACGTATCGGTTTTGATCCGTATCCTCTATTCTAAGAATAAAGCTTCCGTTTTTACTTTTTGCATACAGATAATTAAAAAGAGCCGTCCTTAAACCCCCTATATGAAGTGGACCAGTTGGACTTGGCGCAAAACGAACTCTTATTTTCATTGTAACACAAATATAGCAGCTATAAACCTATTCCCCTATCTTAGCAAAACAATTACATTATATTTGCAAAAAAAAATTATACGGTTCCTAAACATACCAGATAACTTTGACATTAAGAAGCTTTCAGGCACGTTGTCCAAATACGCACAAATAAAGGGCTACGATGTCAAAAAGCTACAATACAATTTTGTTTCAAAAGAAGCACTTTTAAAAATGAACAAAAAATATCTTAATCACAAAACAAATACTGATATAATTACTTTCAATTATACTTCTGATAACAAATTGGAAGCAGAATTTTTTGTTTCATTATGGGCAATAAAAATATCTGCAAAAGAGTACAGGCAAACTGTTGAAAATGAGATACTTAGGATAATTGTTCATGGACTGCTGCATTGTATGGGCTATAATGACGGTGACAAGGAGGAAGTTGACAACATGCGAAAAATGGAAGATAGGTTTATATCAATGTTTCACGTGAAACACAACCGTTATGTTTGATTCTAAGTATGACGTTATAGTCGTAGGAGGCGGACATGCTGGGTGTGAGGCTGCTGCAGCTTCAGCCAATCTTGGCTCTAAAACCCTTTTGGTTTCAATGAATCTTCAAAATTTAGCACAGATGTCGTGTAACCCTGCTATGGGTGGGATTGCTAAAGGACAAATAGTAAGAGAAATTGACGCTCTAGGGGGTTATAGCGGTATAGTTTCAGATAGGTCGGCAATTCAGTATAAAATGTTGAACCAGTCAAAAGGACCCGCAATGTGGAGCCCTAGAGTTCAATCCGATAGAAGTTTGTTTACACTCGAGTGGAGACAAAAACTTGAAAACACCCCTCTTCTTGACTTTTATCAGGAAATGGTAGTTGATCTGGTTATTGAAAATGATCAAGTTGAAGGAGTGATTACATCTTTGGGGGTTAAAATATTTTCAAAGACAGTAGTTTTAACTAATGGAACGTTTTTAAATGGCTTGATACACATAGGAGAAAAGAACTTCAGTGGAGGGCGCGTTGGGGAAAAAGCATCTCATGGGCTTACAAAATGTCTAGAAAACATAGGTTTTACATCTGGAAGAATGAAAACCGGAACACCCCCCCGTGTTGATGGACGCTCGCTAAACTATTCTTTTATGTTGGAACAAAAAGGCGATACCAACCCTTCGAAATTTTCTTTTTCTGAGGAAACACAACCATTAAAAAATCAAAAAAGTTGTTATATAACCCATACAAACCCTGAAGCACACGAAATTCTAAAGCAAGGGTTTGACAGATCCCCAATGTTTAATGGGTCTATTAATAGTATTGGCCCTAGATATTGTCCTTCGATAGAAGATAAAATCAATAGGTTTAGTGATAAATTACAGCATCAAGTTTTTGTAGAGCCTGAGGGATGGAATACTCATGAGGTTTATGTGAACGGTTTTTCTACCTCCTTACCACACGACATACAGTTTAAAGCTTTAAGATCTGTTAGGGGATTTGAGTCTGTGAAATTTTTAAGACCAGGGTACGCTATAGAGTATGATTATTTCCCACCGACACAATTGTTTCATTCACTCGAAACTAAATTGATTCAAAATCTATTCTTTGCTGGCCAAATTAACGGAACAACAGGATATGAAGAAGCAGCGGCCCAAGGGATTATCGCAGGCATAAATGCGCATCAGAAAAACAATAACAAAAATCCACTTATTCTTGGAAGGGAAGAGGCTTATATAGGCGTGCTAATTGATGACCTGATTCTTAAAGGCACTGAGGAACCATATCGTATGTTTACTTCTCGAGCCGAATACAGAACCCTTTTGAGACAAGACAATGCCGATGAACGGTTAACGCCTATTTCTTTTAAGATAGGTTTGGCTTCTAAAGAAAGGCTCAACAAAGTTGAGGAAAAACTTAAAAAACGAAGTGAACTTGTTAAATTTTTAAAAAATAAAAGTTTTACACTAAAAGAAACAAATGATTTATTAGTTAGCAAAAAGGAAAATTTAATAAAGCAAACAGATAAGTACTCTAAGCTTTTGTCGCGCCCAAATATTTCTAGGTCTGATTTAAATGGTTTTAAAGAACTAAATTCTTTCATTAACAAATCAAATATAGATGATTCTATATTTGAGCAAGCTGAGATAGAAATAAAATATTCTGGATATATAGAAAAAGAGAAAAAAAATGCAGAAAAGCTAAGGCGCTTAGAAAACATAAAGATACCCTCAAGTTTTAACTTTGATGAGCTAGCGTCTTTATCATTTGAGGCAAAAGAAAAATTAAATAAGCTACGGCCTGAAACACTAGCTCAGGCGTCTAGAATTAGTGGAGTTAACCCAAGTGATATAAGTGTACTTTTAGTATCCATGGGCCGATAAAAAGTAAAATTTGTTTCACGTGGAACAGCACGATACTCATAAATCAAAATTAAAAGCAAAAGATCACTTAGTTTCAGGAGAGTATTTCGATATTACATGGAACAAATCGAGGACAATAGCTAAAACGAACATTAAAAATATAAAAGACATGTCCTTATATTACGAGTCATCAAACTACGATTCATTTAAAAATACACCAAAAAGTGGTTTAGACATAATCTATTTTCTTGTCCAAAAGATAATGTTTAGATATAAACTATTTTTAATTAGAATTTATTTAAAAGGGAGTAAAATATTAGATTACGGAGCAGGTTCTTGTAAATTTGCAGCATATCTTTCAAAAAAAAACTTTAAAACTTCTGTTTTGGAGCCTTACAATAAAGAAATTAAAAATCAATCACTTTTAAATATAAATGTTTTCAAAAATATTGCTGATATCCCTCAATCTGATAAGTATGACGGAATAACTTTATGGCACGTTTTGGAGCATCTTACAAATCCAGAACAGGCGCTATCTAAAATTCACAATCTTTTAAATAAAAAAGGGACTTTAATGATAGCAGTGCCAAATATCAATAGTTTTGATGCAAGGTATTATAACTCTTCGTGGGCAGCACTAGATGTACCAAGACACATATGGCATTTTACAAGCAAAGGAATAATCTCTTTAGTGGAATCTAGGGGGTTTAAACTTGAAGAAAAACACCCTTTATTTTTGGATGCGTTTTACATTTCTTACATATCCGAAAAGCACAAAAATTCCAGCTTTGCATTTTTTCGAGGGTTTTTCATTGCTTTAAGATCAAATTTTAGTGCTTTATTTAATAAAGAGTTCTCTTCCATTGTTTTTGTTTTTAAAAAGTCTATTTAACGCCTAGATAAATCAAATCAGATAATTTCAAAGCAAGATTGATAAATAGCATTTTCACATTCCCATTTCTTAATACGTTATAATGAGTTTGTTCAAAAAGTGATACTAATTCATTAATATTTTTGTCATTAATGTAGGGCGCAATTCTTGACAAGTCAAAATTTGTTTTTGATTGAAAAGATACAATATCGTCAAGAGAATAGTTCAATAAATACGCATCTCTGAAAAATTGAATACCAAATTTTAAAAAGGTCTTTTGCTCTTCTTTTCCAAATTTACAAATAGAAGAAGACCAACTCATTAAATCAATAATCAGTTTTTTGTTTTTATTTACTTTAAAAGCCGTTCTTAGGCCCTCAATTAAGAGACTTTCGTATTCTTTATCTTGATCATTGCTAATCAAATTAAGTAAATCATTATAATTACCTTGGGCCTTTGCAACTAAACCTTCAGGATCATCAGTTTTTTTTTCTATCACATCTATAAGAGAGGAGTTATCAATAGGTCCTAAATTTGTAATTTGACACCTGGATACTATTGTGGGTAAAACTTCTTCTTGATTCTCTGCAATTAGTAAAAAAAACGTATTTTCAGGGGGCTCTTCTAAAATTTTAAGGAACGCATTCGAAGCCTGATTACTCATCTTTTCTGCACCCCACACAATACAAACTCTAGCGCCCCCATTAAAAGCTTTTAAGGTAATTTTTCTACGAACGTTTTCAATATCTGCAATACTAATTAATCCCTGCCGATTTCCAACATTAATAGATTCAAACCATTCACTATAGCTACCATACGGTTTACTATCAATAAATATTAACCAATCTTGAATATAATGATGACTGTGTACTACTTTTTCATTCTTTTTTTTTACAACTGGCAGGATAAAATGTAAATCAGGATTTTGACATCTTTCACTTAGTTTTCTTGTGACTTTACTTACATTCTTATTTTCCAATAAAGATAATGAAAACTCTATAACTAAGGGGAGTGAACCGTATCCTGAATCACCTATAAATAGTTGAGAATGAGGCACTTGGTTTGTTTCGATGAGATATTTTAATTTATTTTTAAGAACCTCTTGTCCTATAACCTTTGTCCAAAGCATGAGTAAATATAAAGCAACTAAATATCAAAAACATTACATCTTTTTAAAAATAAATTGATAAAATATGCCTTTATTGTATTTTTGAGAAAATCAAAGAATGCGAACATTAAAGGAAGTAAACTTTAAAGATCAGCGAGCAATTGTTCGTGTTGACTTTAATGTCCCCTTAGACAAAGATTTACAAATAACTGACACGACACGGATAAAAGCAGCAAAACCAACAATACACTATATTTTGTCAAAGGGAGGTAGTTGTGTGTTGCTTTCACATCTTGGAAGGCCAAATGGTTTTGAACAAAGCCTTTCATTTCAAAACATAATAGACAAAGTATCTGAAATTTTGGAGACTAAGGTTCAATTCTGTAAGACTTGTGTCGGCCCTGAAGCACAATCCAAAGCAGATTCATTGATGCCCGGAGAAGTATTGTTAATGGAAAACCTTCGATTCAACGCAGAAGAAACTGAAGGAGATGTAGTTTTTTCTGAAAGACTCTCAAAACTTGGGACAATCTTTGTCAACGATGCTTTTGGAACAGCACACAGAGCTCATGCATCTACTACAATTATTGCTAATTTTTTTCAAAAAAATAAATGTTTTGGCAGTCTTTTGGAAAAAGAGGTTTTGGCTATAGATAAAGTCATAAAAAATGGCATACCACCAATTTTAGCAATACTTGGAGGCGCTAAAGTGTCAACAAAAATCACAATAATAGAAAGCCTGTTGGATAAAGTCGACCACCTTATTATAGGTGGGGGTATGGTATATACATTTACAAAGGCACTTGGGGGAAAAGTAGGAAATTCCATATGCGAATTAGATTATTGTGATTATGCATTAGATTTAATCGATAAAGCAAAACAGAAGAACGTGAAATTGCATTTTCCAGTTGATGTTGTCGCAGGGAATACATTTAGTAATGAGGCAAAGAAAAAAATTTTTAATGTTATGGAAATTAAAACTGGCTGGGAAGCTTTGGATGCGGGCCCAGCAAGCATAAAAAAGTTTCATGATGTTATAATAAATTGTAAAACCATTCTGTGGAATGGTCCGCTAGGAGTGTTCGAATTTCCCAACTTTTCAGCAGGAACAATGGCTGCTGGTAGATCAATTGCTGAAGCAACTATCAATGGGTCCTTTTCACTAGTAGGGGGAGGAGACTCAGTTGCCGCTGTAAAAAAGTTTAAAATGGATCATGATATGAGCTATATAAGCACCGGCGGGGGAGCAATGTTAGAAAGTTTAGAGGGTAAAACTCTTCCAGGAATTGCAGCTTTGAATCAATAACAATGAAAAGCATTATAGTTTTTTTATTATTCGCATTATTTTCAATGATCTCCTGCAATAATAAGGCTGATAAGTTTAATGTATTTATTCCCGATTCTAGTGGAAATTTAAATCACATATCAGTCATAATGCCAATTTCAGATTGGAAAGGGGAATTAGGTAAATCGGTAAGAGATAATTTAAGCAAGGTGTATGAAGGTCTACCATTTGACGAACCTCAATTTTCACTTGATTATTTGAATCCCAAAGTATTTTCAGGATTTGCAAGACAGAGTAGAAATATAATTTGGTTTCAGAAAGATTCTATTCCTAGATTTCAATTAGCAAAGGACCAATTTTCACGGCCTCAAATAGTTGGTTTAGTAACTGGTGAAGATTCAGAAGTCCAACAATTTTTTTTTGAAGAAAACCTCGCGTTATTTACCCAGACTATAAAAGAGAACGAGCGAAAAGAAAAGCTAAGGAGAATAAACAAATCTCCAACTAAAGATAAAAACATTAAAAGACGCTTTGGATATAATTTAGTTTACCCTTCAGTTTATAAAGTAGTAAAAGACACTACTAATTTTATTTGGATACAAAAGCAAATTCAAAAAGGACATCTTAATATTATTGCATACGAAATATTTGATAGCATATCAGAAAATAATTTTAATACTAAAATTTTGAATATAAGGGATTCAATAGGTAAACTTTATATTCCAGGCCGCATAAACGGTAGCTATATGATCACTGAGCGAGCATATCAACCTTATTTTTATAAAGTTGCTTTGGATGGTAAAAAAGGTTATCTAACAAAAGGAACTTGGGAAGTAGCTAATGACTTTATGGCAGGACCATTTGTAAATTATATGATTAGGGATAGTTTAACTAAAAATTGGATGGCTATTGAAGGTTTCACTTTCGCCCCTTCGATGAATAAAAGAGATTACATGTTTGAATTAAATACAATAATAACCACTATTAAAAAGGTTGATTAAGCCTTTCTATCTTTATCTATTTTAGCTGAATCTTCTTCTTCTTTTGTAGCATTCTTAAACTCTTTGATTCCACTACCCAAACCTTTCATTAATTCTGGAATTTTACGTCCACCGAAGAGTAGTAATACAACTGCTATTATCAAAATTATTTGTGGTGCTCCTATCATACCTAAAAATGTTAAAATCAACATGATTTAATATTATTTAACAAATGTACAGAAATATTTAATTTCAAAGACAGGAAAATCTATCCTTCAATTTGATCACCCTAAGTTATCCTTATCTTTGCTATTACAATGAAAGATAAAGTAAACAAAAAAAGAAAATTTTTTCAAGGGTTAAGAAACCCCTACCTTATAATGATAATTGACGAGGAAACCTTTGAAGAAAAGGGTCAAATCAGAACTTCAAGATTCAAAAGTATTTTGGTTTCATTGTTATTGATATGTACTTCCTCAGTTTTAATTTTTACAATAATCTCCTACACTTCATTAAAAGAATATATTCCAGGATATGATTCATCTGAAATACGAGCTAAAGCAATTCAGAATCTATTTCTCACAGATTCCCTTATTCAATTATATAACCAAAATTTAAAATATTTGAATTCAGTGAAAAGAGTTTTAAATGAAGATATTTCCTTTAATGAGCAAGATTCATTGCTGGTAATTCAAGAAACTCCTGTTATTAAAGATGGATTTAACGCAAAGCTAATATTAGAAGATTCTTTACTCAGAGTTTTTGTGTCTCAGCAAGATAAATATAGTCCAGTATCAAGAAATGAGATTAAATTAAATACATTTTTATTTCCTCCTGTAAATGGACAAATATCGCAGCCTTTTGATAGAGATAAATCTCACTACGCAATTGATATTGCTGTCGAAAAAAATATGCCAGTTAAAGCGATTGCTGATGGAACAGTAATATTTTCAGAATGGACTTCAGAGACAGGTTATGTGATTATTTTGGAGCACAATTTCGGTCTTTTATCAGTTTATAAGCATAATTCTTCATTAAATAAAAGACAAGGAGAATCAGTAGTATCTGGGGAAGTTATCGCAACTGCTGGGAATACGGGTGAGTATACTACAGGTTACCACCTTCATTTTGAGTTATGGATGGACGGTTATCCTATGGACCCTGAAAACTTTTTTAATTTTTCTGCCCAATGATTAAAAAACAAGGGGCTAAAATATTTGCTGCCTGGTCTCAAAGAAAAAATGAAAAATGGATCAAAAATCCCCTAAAAACACAAGAAAAAGTATTCAGGCATCTTATAAAAAATGGGAGGCGTACACTTTTTGGTAAAGATCATAAGTTCGAAAAAATCATCAACATTAAATCTTTTCAAAGCAACATCCCGATAAGAGATTATGAAGGCATTCGTAGCTACATTAATAAGATTTTTTCAGGTAGGCAAAACATTTTATGGCCTGGAAAGCCACTTTATTTTGCAAAGTCAAGCGGCACTACTTCTGGAATAAAATATATTCCTATTACTAAAGATGCTATTCATCAGCACATTCGTGCTGCTAGGGAGGCTCTTTTAAATTATATTTATCATACATCTAATGTAGGCATAGTAAATGGGAAACACATATTTATTCAAGGAAGCCCTTTATTGGATGACAAAAATGGAGTTTCATTAGGGCGACTTTCAGGAATTGTTGCCCACCATATACCGAGTTATCTACAAAAAAACAGACTACCTACTTGGGACACAAATTGCATTGAAGACTGGGAAGCTAAAGTTAATGCTATTGTAGACGAAACCTATGATAAGGATATGACAATTATTGGAGGTATACCTTCTTGGGTTCAGATGTATTTTGAAAAGTTAGTCTCAAAGACAAGTAAAAATGTTGGAGATCTTTTCCCCAATTTTTCGTTATTCGTATACGGGGGAGTTAACTTTGATCCCTACAAAGGACTGTTTCGAAAATTGATTGGGCGTGAACCTGATAGTATTGAATTTTATCCTGCCTCAGAAGGTTTCTTCGCATACCAGGATAATCAAAATCACAATGGATTGTTATTATTGCTAGATCACGGGATTTACTATGAATTTGTTGTAGCAAGTACCTTTTTTGATCAAAAACCAGTTATACATTATCTAAATGAAGTGATTTTAGGAGTTAACTATGTTATGATTATTTCCACTTCTGCAGGTCTTTGGAGATATAATACCGGAGATACAATTAAGTTTATAAACAAATACCCATTCAGAATAATTGTAAGTGGAAGATTAAAACATTTTATTTCTGCTTTTGGTGAACATGTAATAGTTAGCGAAGTAGAACAATCATTAAAAGAGGCTATTGAAAAGACAGATGAAATTATAAGAGTAAAAGAATTTACTGTAGCTCCACAAATTACTCCTAAAGCTGGACTGCCTTATCATGAGTGGTTTATTGAATTTGAAACACCGCCAAGAGGAAAAGATATTTTTGCAGCCAATATCGATTATGCAATGAGAAATAAAAATATTTACTATAATGATTTGATTGAAGGTAAAATATTAAGACCATTGGTAATTACAGAGGTACAGAAAAATGGTTTCCAAAAGTATATGAAAAGTATAGGTAAGTTGGGAGGACAAAATAAAGTTCCAAGAGTTTCTGATGATAGATTAATTGGAGATAGTTTAGAAAAATATATAATTAATGTATGAAAAAAGGCTTATCGAAAAAAGTAGTGTTAGTTTGTAATGTAAAAAACACTTTTGTATACAAAGATATTAACCTTTTGAAAAAAATGGGATTTGAAGTTTTATTAATTCATTCTCCTCCATATAAAGATCCTTTTCGTTTTTTTTACAACCGGATTAAGGAGTTAATTCTTTCTTTTTTTTATTTACCGATTTCAAAAGGTGTGTTTAGTTGGTTCAATGATTATCATACCACTATACCTGTTTTAATGGCGAAATTTTTTAAAAAACCAATAACAATTATTATTGGTGGATACGATGCAGTGGCAAATTCAAAGTTGAATTATGGGCTTTTTCTAAAAAATAACAGTAGACAAAAGTTAGCAGTATGGAACTTAAAAAAATCAAATTCAATTTGGGTAGTTCATAAGACATTAGCTAAAGGATGTAGTTTTGCAAGAAAGGAGACAAATACTTATTCAGGACTCAAATATTTTATTCCTGAATTATCAACTCCAATAATTGAAATTCCGACAGCATATGATAGTAATTTTTGGAAAAAAATGAAAAAAAAATCACCTAAAACAGTTTTAACAGTTGCAAATATTTCTGATAGAAGAACATTTGAAAGAAAAGGGATTGGAATGTTTTTCACTTTGGCAGATAGGCTGCCAGATTTTAAGTTTACTTTGGCAGGCTTAAAGGGGAAGGTTTTTCTGGACACTATTCCCAAAAATGTAAGAATTCTTGGAGAACAAAACACTGAAAAATTAAAGGAACTTTATGGAGCACACACTTATTATTTCCAGGGGTCAATAATCGAAGGTTTACCAAATGTTCTTTGCGAAGCAATGTTATGTGAGTGTATACCTATCGGGAATAAAGTATTTGGTATTCCCGAGGTAATTGGAGATACAGGCCTTATTTTTGAAGGGAAAAAAGATATTGATAAAATTTGTTCTTTTTTAAAATTGGAAAAAAAGGAGCTTTCTCTGAAAGCTAGAAATAGAATAAAAACTTATTATCCTATTAAAAGAAGAAAAAAAGAATTTAAAAAAAACCTTGGGTAAAATAAACTTTAATGAATAAAACCTTTGCAGTACTATCCTATCCAAACTCAAATAATCTTGGGGATTTTATCCAAAGCGAAGCTGTAAAACAATATTTGAAAAATAAAATTGTTAAACAAATTGATCGCGAACAGTTACATTCTTACGATGGGCCTAAGGTGCAAATGTTTATGAATGGGTGGTTTATGGAAAATCCAAATAATTGGCCTCCTTCCAAGAAAATTAATCCATTTTTTTTATCTTTTCATTTGAATCCTACATCAAAAAAAAAGATGCTCTCCCAAAAAGGAGTTGATTTTTTTAAAAAGTATCAACCAATTGGCTGCAGGGATATCTACACTCAAAAAATTTTATCCGATTGTGGAGTTGAAACCTATTTTTCTTCTTGTCTTACTCTTACATTAAGGCGAAATAACTTTGTTAAAAAAAACACTAGACGACAAGGAATTTTAGTAATTAGTCCAATGGAGCGCTTGATATCAAAAAATTTTTCTGCCTCAAGTTTTTCTTTAGAAAAAGTCTTAAATAAGATCAAAACTTTTAAAAAAAAGAGACAGTATTTAAAAGGTATGAAAAGAATAAATTTTTTTCTGTCAAGACAGAAAGAACCAGCGTATTTTAAATCTCAACTTATAGATCCTTTAGAGTTCTCAGAAAAAGAAAGATCAAATGAAGCAATAAAACAATTAAGAGACATTGCTAAAGCTAAATTGCTAATAACTTCGCGCATTCACTCAGCATTGCCTGCAGTAGCTTTTGGAACACCAGTTTTATTTATATCAGATGGGTTAGAACACATTAACCAAAAAAGTCGATTGCAAGGTATGGAGCTTTTTTTCCCAATTTTAAATTCAAAAGATCTAAATAAATGGATTTTCAAATGGCCAAACCCCGCAAAATCTCATTTACCGTTGGTTAAAAAATTGGAAAAACAAATATCTCATTTTATTAAAGATTAAATGATTGTTTAATAAGCGTAGAATTTTTTAGATATTATCTTTATAGAAATTGAATTTCATGAATGTACTTGTTATTGGAGGTGGTGGAAGAGAACACGCTTTGTGTTGGAAATTAAATCAGAGTAAACATTGTAAAATGCTTTATGCAGCACCTGGTAATGGCGGAACTGCAAACTGCGCTATAAATTTAAAATTAAAAGTTTCTGATTTCGATGGGATTAAAAAAGCCGTTTTAAAATATTCAATAGACTTAGTTATTGTTGGACCAGAGGATCCACTTGTTTTAGGCATTCATGATTTTTTTACTATGGATCCCTATTTAAAAAATGTTGGCGTTATTGGACCACAAAAAAAGGCTGCGCAGCTGGAGGGCAGTAAGTCTTTTGCAAAGGAGTTTATGAAACGTCACAAAATACCTACTGCAGCTTACTCTGAGTTCACTTCGGAAACCATTAGTGAAGGGGAAAAGTTTTTGGAACAAAGTAAGCCCCCTTATGTATTAAAAGCTGATGGTCTTGCCGCTGGTAAAGGAGTTTTGATAATTGAAGATTTAAAAGAGGCTAAATTTGAGCTAGGCCAAATGCTTTTAAAAAGTAAATATGGTGAAGCTTCAAAAAAAGTAGTAATTGAGGAATTCTTACCAGGTATTGAACTTTCTTGTTTTGTATTATTTGATGGGGATAATTACATAAAACTCCCAATGGCAAAAGATTATAAACGAATTGGCGAGGGTGATAGAGGTTTAAATACCGGCGGAATGGGCGCAATATCTCCAGTGCCATTTGTAGATAGTCTTTTTGATGAAAAAATAGATCACCAAATTATTAAGCCCACAATAGAGGGCCTTAAAAAAGATGGTATAAATTATAAAGGATTTATTTTTATTGGACTTATTAAAGTAGGGGATACCCCTTTTGTAATTGAATACAATGTAAGATTGGGAGATCCTGAAACTGAAGTAGTTATCCCGAGGATTGAAAATGATTTAGTTGAGGTTTTTAAAGCAGCAAATGAGGGGAGCCTTGATAAAATAAAATTGCAAATTACACCTAAAAGCGCAGCTACAGTTATGCTTGTATCTGAAGGATACCCCGAAGTTTATCAAAAAGATAAAAATATTTTTGGGTTACCAAAAAATAAAATGATATTTCATGCTGGTACGAGCATTGAAAAAAGTTCTCTCAAAACCTCAGGAGGAAGAGTTATGGCTGTTACCTCGTTTGGAGACAATTTTAAAACAGCATTGAAAGAGTCATATAAAATTGTAGAGAAAATCGAATACGATGGAAAGTATTACCGCAAGGATATTGGATTTGATTTATAAAAATGAATGAGCTGAAGGGTCTTTGTTCTCCTCTCCATTCTTATGGAAAAGATTAAGTTTCAGCACCCAATAAACCATTGCTAGAAAACCAATTATAAGAAACATCCAATTAATTGAATTCGAAAAAGTCCAACTAGTATTCTCTAGCTCTCTTAATATTGTATAAGGTAGAAAGAAAAATTCTTCAAATAACCAGGCTATACCTTCAAAGAAATTTTTCATTATAAAAACTTAAATAGAGATTAAAATTTCGTGAATAAAGATATTTAAACAATTTGTAATTACACATTTATTTTCAAAAATTTGAATTAGCAAAACTATACGTCATCAAAATCGATTGTAATTTTGTTAGATTTTGGGGTCGCTATGCAGCTTAGAATTAAACCTTCTTGGATTTCCTCTTCTGTTAAAATCTGGTTATTTTTCATGTCAACCTTACCTTCGGTAACTCTTGCAATGCAACTGCTGCAAACACCCCCTTGGCATGAATATGGGACATCAATTTTTTCGTCTAGTGCAATTTCAAGTAATGTCTTATTTTGATCTAGAGTTAATTTATGTGTTACATCATCGCACTTAATATTCAGCAAACCTTCTTCTATGTTATCTTTTTGTTTAGATATTTGAATAGATGAAGTAAATAACTCGAAAAGAATATCATTCTCATTAAAACCCTTTTCTAAAAAGAATTGTTTGCTATAATCGATCAATTTTTCAGGGCCGCATAAGTAGAGTAACTTAGGATAAGAGTTAGAACTATTTTTTAGAACATAATTTAAAAAAGCAGAATCAATTCTTCCAAATCCAGCACCACCAATTTTTTCTTCACTAAAACACCAATAAATTTTTAATGCTTCAAATCTATCCTCGAGACTTTTCAATTCATCATAAAACATGGTTTTTTCAAGCGTTTTGTTTCCATATATAAGAGTAAAAGGGATATTTGGTGTGAGGTCAAGAAAAGATCTTAAAATAGACATTATTGGAGTAATTCCGCTTCCAGCTGCAACAGCCATAATTGGAATTGAATTGTTTTTAGAATCAAATGTAAAACGTCCTTCAGGGATTCCCGCCTTAATTTCATCACCCTTTTTAATTTTTCGATTTACATAAGTAGAGAAAATGCCATTTGGAACCTCTTTAATACCAACTTGTAGTAAACCACTAATTGGAGATGAACAGATTGAATAAGATCTGCGGACTTTATTACCATTAATTTCTAATTCTAAAGAAATATATTGACCAGGAAGGTAAGCGTAGGATGGGCTTAAATCATTATTAACATCAAACGAAATGACTACAGATTGGGATGTTAATCTTTCAACAGCACCAACAATTAGTGTGTTAAGACGGGACATAGCTTTTTTTACAAATTTACAAAAATTGAAATAGTATGAATCAACAAGAAAAAATAGTTTGCCTTTGGTAAAATTTATAATTTAAATGGATAATAATTGCGAGAATTTATTGTTATAACTAAGCAAATGGTTTTTTATGTTTTACAGAAAAATTTTTTTTTGGTTATCCTTGTTTTCAATCGTCATAATACTTTCCTGTAGTACTACTAAAAAAGGTGTTTTAAATAGAGAGTATCATGCTCTAACATCCAAATACAATGTAATATTTAATGGTAAGGAAGCCTTTTCTGTTGGCGAAAAAATCCTTTTGGAAGCTTTTGAGGAGAATTTTTTCGAATTCATCCCAGTTGAACCAATTAGTTTAAGAGGAGAAGATATTGATCAGACAACAATTGTTCCAGGTTTTGATCGAGCTGAAGAAAAAGCTGTGAAGGCAATTCAAAAACATTCAATAAATATCAAAAATATTCAGTACAATAAGGAAATTGAAAAAGCATATTTATTACTTGGTAAAGCACGATATTTTGATCGTCGGTTTTTCCCAGCTTTAGAAGCATTTAATTTTTTATTAAAAACAGGCGCAAGTTGGTCAAATTTTCTTGATGCTAAGATTTGGCGAGAAAAAACAAATATTCGTCTAAAAAACTACGAATTAGCAATTGAAAATCTTCGCCCGTTAGCTCGCAAACTAATTTCAAAAAACAAATATTTTACAATTGCGAATGCAACACTTGCGGATGCATTTATGAATCTAAAAAAACGAGACTCCGCTTTATATTATATAAAAAGAGCTGCACTAACAGAACCCAAGAGAGCTTTTAGAGCAAGATATTTTTTCTTAACGGGTCAACTGTTTGAAAGTCTCGAAGAAAAAGACTCAGCCCAATGGGCCTACAAACAAATAATTGATTTAAAACGAAAAGCACCAAGAAAATTTTTTGTCCAAGCTATGATAGAACAAAATTTATTGGATACAAACTTAAGCTCTAAGTATAACGTTGCATCATTAGAAAAGATGTTAAAAAATTATGAAAATGACCCTTACGAACATTCTATATATCGTGCCTTGGCAGAACTTTTTTTCAAACGAGGAAAAGATAGTATTGGTTTAAATTATTTAAACAGGTCACTTGAATCAGCCTCTTTAGATCCATACACTAAAATTGAAAATCTCAAATTTTTATCAGACTACCACTTAAAAAAAGGGGAATATTTAGTAAGCGGAGGGTTTCTTGACAAACTGCTGTCTCTGTATGAAAAAAACTCTACTCAATACAAAAGAACCGATAGAAAAAGAGAAAACCTAAACGAAGTTATTTTTTTCGAAAAAACGGCTCAAAATACAGATAGCATTATAAGATTAGCGTTATTAGATAAAGATGAGCAATTAATTTATTTTGAAAATTACATTAATCTAAAAAGACAAAAAGAAATTCAAAAACTTAAAGAAGCTGAGGAAAGTGCAAATCCTCAAAGCATTAACCGATTAAAAACAGCCTTTTATTTTTATAATCCAAATCAATTATTGAAAGGAAAACAGGCTTTTCTTAGTATTTGGGGAGATAGGCCGAATTTGGATAATTGGAGGAATTCAGATGCAATTTTAGCACCAAAAGAATTTTCAGCCCAAGATGAAAAAGAATCTGATAAGTTTTTTGTAATACAAGAGACACCTGAAAGTTATGTTTCTCTTATACCCAAAAAAGAAGAGGAAATAGATAGTCTTATTCTTCTAAATCAACAGTCTTATCTTCAATTAGGAATGATTTATAAAGAGAAGTTTAATGATTATGATCTAGCTCGAAATAGATTAAAAAAGGCGCTTGATTTAAATCCTCCCGATGGAATTGCCTCTCAGGCATTGTATCATCTGTATAGAATAGCTGAAAAAGATTCTATTCAAATTGCAGAATCTTACAGAACTAATTTGATAAAAAATTATGCTGATACGCCTTTTGCTTTTTTATTAAATGATCCAAAAAATTATGATCTTTCTGAAATTAAAACACCTGAATTACTTTACGAAAAAGTTTTAAAATTATTTAAAGAACAAAAGTTTTCAGAAACTTTAAAAGAAATAGAATTGTTAACAGTTATAAGCGGTGGCAGTAGAATTGAACCTAAAATAAACTTACTTAAGGCCCATACCATTGGTCGTTTAGAGGGCATTTCATCTTGGAAAAAAGCACTAAACTCAGTCGCTTCTAAGTATAGTGCTTTTCAAGAAGGAATTGAAGCAAAGAATCTTATTGATAAATTTGAATCTTATCAAAACCTTAATGATAATAGTATTATTTATAAAAATTATAAATGGATTTTTCCTTTTGAAAGTTCCAATAGTAAAGCAATTGATTCCTTTTATTCTGAAATTAAAAGAAAAACTTCAATTTACAATAACTCTTTAAGTGTAAGTAAAGACAATTACAATGCAGATTACGTATTTATAGTAATTCATGGAATAAGAGATCTTAACGAAATTGAAGTTTTGAAAAATAGAATTGAGTTTGATCAAGAAAAACTTGTAAACTTCGATAATTTTGTAACTTTGACATCCCAATACAGAGAATACATTAAAAACAAAACCTGGAAAACTAACTAAAATGAAAGGAATGGATAATAACGGACAGTATAGTAAAATTGAAAACAGTACTGCACTCAAGGGCAATATCAAATCAAAAAATGACATTCGTATAGATGGAAATGTTGAGGGTGAAGTAGTGACTAAAGGTAAAGTCATTTTAGGAAAAGAATCTGATGTTGTTGGAAAAATATTATGTGCTAACGCAGATATTGAAGGAAAATTTGATGGAGAATTGATAGTGTCAGGCACTTTAAATTTAAAGTCAGGCTCAAATGTTAAGGGTAAAGTGAAAATTCAAAAACTGATTGTTGAATCAGGTTCAATGTTCAACGCTAATTGTTCGATGCATTCTGCTGAAGATGGTGTTAAAAAGTTAAATAGTTTAAATGAACAAGAGAAGGAAGCCGAAGAACCAATGGCTAATGTTCTCTAGTCTTGCTTTTCAAATTGCAATAATCATTTGGGGTAGCGTGAAACTTGGGAAATACTTGGATAATCTATATTCCTATTCTGAACAAAGATTTGTCCTAACTCTTACAAGTATTGGCATAATAATTACGATCGGGATTATTTACAGGCAAAGTAAAAACTTTTGGTAGTAGGGATGAGAAGTTTTCGATTTTATGTTATTATTTTAATTCCAGCAATGTGCTTATTTTTTATTCTACATTTTAAATTCTTCGAAGGGGACAAAATTTTCTTATCAAAAAGCTATGTAATAAATGCGATGTTATCAATGATATCGATATACTCATTAAATTATGGCATAAAAAAAAAAGTAATTTAACAACTATCTATCTCCTTACTGTAGCTATAAAATTAATTATCTATTTTTTAATTTTTCAGCCACAATTCAAGATAGATGGTTCTACATCAAGAGAAGAATTTTTAGTATTTTTTGTTCCGTATTTATCAGGCTTGGTCTTAGAAATTTTGATTTTAGTAAAAAGATTTAAAACATAGTTATAATTTGGCCAAATCATATTTTAATTTTCTTTAAAAAACAAATCTAAAAACCTGGTTATTTGTTTCTTTATTTATACTAAAGCTATACATTTGCATCGCGAGGAATTTTTATAATTATCTTATGCTATATATGCTAAAAAAAGTCAATGCTATCGCACTTTACATGTTTGCATTTTTTTTAACTTCTATACCATCACTAGCAAAGGAAATTCAACCAGGAAAAGATTTAAAAACAGAAATTAAAAATTACATCTCGCACCATTTGGAAGATGCGCATGATTTTAGTCTTTTTTCTTTTAAAAATAATTTAGGCAAGCATGTATATGTTGGAATACCTTTGCCTGTAATTCTTTGGGATGACGGGCTAAAAGTATTTTCTTCGTATAAACTTAAACACGGTGAGAGTATTGTGAAAAAGGGATCCAGTTTCTACAAGCTAGAGCATGGTAAGATATATAAAACCGATTCTAAGGGTATGATTAATTATGACAAGAATAATCATCCAACTAATAAATTACCTGTAGATTTATCAATTACTAAAGGAGTAGTTAGTATGCTAATAATAGCATTTCTTATGTTTTTTCTTTTTGCTAGTTTAGCAAAATCCTACAAAGAGAATCACGGCATACCAAAGGGAATAGGACGTTTTTTTGAGCCTATAGTGCTTTATATACGTGATGAGATTGCCAGACCTAATATTGGAGAAAAAAAATATTCTTATTATATGAATTTCCTTTTAACGGTTTTCTTTTTTATCTGGTTTTTAAATCTTTTAGGACTTACTCCTTTAGGGGTAAACGTGACCGGAAACATTGCAGTGACATTTGGTCTCGCACTCTTAACTTTTTTAGTTACAAATCTGACAGGAACAAAAACCTATTGGTTTCATATTTTAGACCCTTTAGGAAGCTCTATGAAATGGTATTCAAAAATACCTCTTTATATAATATTAATACCAATCGAGTTATTAGGCATTTTCATAAAACCGTTTTCATTATTGATTAGATTGTATGCGAATATGCAAGCTGGGCACATTGTATTGATGAGCCTAATAGGTTTAATGTTTATATTTAAAAGTTGGTTAGGGAGCTCTTTATCCTTTGGACTAGCTTTTGCAATTTCGATTATTGAATTATTAGTTGCCTTATTACAGGCCTACATATTTACGATGCTATCTGCTCTTTATTTTGGCTTTGCTGCCGAGGATCATGAGCATCATTGAAACAAAACACTTAAATGTGAAAAAAGGAATGTTTAATTTAAAACTCATAGTATGGAAATTCCAGTAATGGTAGGTGCCGGTTTAGTTGTAATCGGTGTAGGAATGGGTATTGGCAGAATTGGTGGTTCCGCAATGGAAGCTATTGGACGTCAGCCAGATGCCTATGGTAAAATTCAAACAGCAATGTTAATTGCTGCTGCCCTTGTAGAAGGGATTGGATTTGCAGCTTTATTTGCTGTTTAAAAAAGATTTTTTGGTTAAAGCTATATTGTAAAATGGAAAAATTAATTAGTGAATTTTCATTAGGGCTATTTTTTTGGCAATTGGCAATCTTTATAGGATTACTATTATTACTTAGAAAGTTTGCATGGAAACCAATTTTGAATGCTGTAAACGAGCGTGAGGCCTCAATAAAAAATGCCTTAGATTCGGCTCAGGAAGCTCGTACTCAGCTGGAAAATCTCCAAAGTGAAAATCAGCGTTTATTGAAAGAAGCACGTAAAGAAAAAGAAATTCTTATAAAAGAAGCTTTAAAAACAAAAAATCAGATCATAGGTGACGCAAAAAAAGAAGCTCAAAATGAGACTGAAAAAATTCTATCGCAAGCCCAAGAGACAATCCAAAGTGAAAAAAGAGCAGCTCTAAAAGAACTTAAAAATCAGGTTGGTTCAATAGCTATTGATATAGCTGAAAAAGTTATTAATAAAGAATTGGAAAATAAGGATAAGCAGATAAATTTAATAAACGATTTGTTGAAAGAAACTGATTTTAAATAGACGAAATGAAAGAAGCAAGAACGGCATCTCGTTATGCGAAGGCAATTTTAGCTTATGCAAATGAAAATAAACTTTCAGATGAAGTAGCTAAGGAAATGCAGGGACTAATAGAATTGTATGAAAGCACTATACAGCTTGACAGGGTTCTTAGTAACCCATTTTTACCGAATACAAAAAAACAATCAATTCTTAGATCAATAGTTCCAAATTCTTCTGATGTTACTAAAAAGCTATTAAATCTTTTAGCTTCTAATAACCGCCTTTTTTTATTAAAAGAAGTGGCAAAGTGTTATATACATTTATTTGCAGAACAACAAGGAGAATTGAATGCCACAGTAATTTCGGCAATTCCTCTAACTCAAAACCTTGAAAATAAAATTCACGATAAGCTAGAGGATTTCTCAGGTAAAAAAATACATATTTTAAATAAAATTGATAAAAGTTTATTAGGTGGTTTTATTTTAAAAATTGGTGATTTGGAGTTTAATTCAAGCTTAGCATATAAGCTCAAAACATTTAAGGCAAAATTGACCTCAAATAGCATGTAACAAAGATAATTGATTATGGCAGATATTAAACCAGCTGAAGTTTCAGCAATTTTAAAAAAACAGTTAGAAGGCCTAAGTATAGATTCCAAAATGGATGAAGTTGGCGTAGTTCTTAACATTGGCGACGGAATTGCTCGAGTATATGGGTTATCTAATGCCCAATATGGTGAATTAGTTTCTTTTCAAACAGGACTCGAGGGGATGGTCTTAAATCTAGAGGAAGACAATGTAGGTGTAGTTTTACTTGGCTCATCTAAAGAGGTAAAAGAAGGCGATACAGTTAAAAGAACACAACGTATTGCTTCTATAAGTGTCGGAGAAAATGTCGTAGGAAGGGTACTTAATACTCTAGGTAAACCGATAGATGGTAAAGGACCTATACAGGGAGAATTATTTGAAATGCCACTTGAGAGAAAAGCGCCCGGTGTGGTATTTAGACAACCAGTAAATGAACCTTTACAAACGGGAATAAAGTCAATTGACGCCATGATACCAATAGGAAGAGGCCAAAGAGAATTGGTAATAGGTGACCGACAAACAGGAAAAACGACAGTTTGTATTGATACTATTTTAAACCAAAAAGAGTTTTTTGATACAGGTGATCCTGTATATTGTATTTATGTTGCTATTGGTCAAAAAGCATCTACTGTTGCAGCAATATCAAAAATTTTGGAGGACAAGGGAGCAATGGCTTATACAACTATTGTAGCTGCAAATGCTTCAGATCCCTCTCCTATGCAAGTATATGCTCCTTTCGCGGGTGCTGCAATCGGAGAATATTTTAGGGACACAGGTAGACCAGCATTAATAATCTATGATGATCTATCAAAACAAGCAGTAGCATATAGAGAAGTATCATTACTTTTAAGAAGACCTCCTGGCCGCGAAGCTTACCCTGGAGATGTGTTTTACTTACATTCTCGATTATTGGAAAGAGCTGCAAAAATTATTTCAGATGATGGAATAGCTAAAGGTATGAACGATTTACCCTTAGCTTTAAAGAATAAAGCAAAAGGAGGAGGATCCCTTACAGCTTTACCAATTATTGAGACCCAGGCAGGAGACGTCTCAGCTTACATTCCTACAAACGTAATATCAATTACAGACGGACAAATTTTCTTGGAATCTGATTTATTTAACTCAGGAGTACGACCTGCTATAAACGTCGGAATCTCAGTATCAAGGGTAGGTGGGTCAGCTCAGATAAAATCAATGAAAAAAGTTGCTGGGACTCTAAAACTTGATCAAGCACAATTTCGTGAATTAGAAGCATTTGCAAAATTTGGATCAGATCTTGACACAGCTACTTTGAATGTTATTGAAAAGGGGAAAAGAAATGTGGAGATTCTAAAGCAAGCTCAAAACGATCCATTTACTGTTGAAGAACAAATAGCAATAATTTATGCTGGTTCAAAAAATCTTTTACGATCTGTTCCAGTTGAAAAAGTTAAAGATTTTGAAATATCATTCTTGAATAAATTAAAGGGAAAACATAAAAAATGTTTAGATGACCTTAAAGCAGGTAAACTTTCAGACCTGGCACTTGATACGCTTAATGCTGTTGCTAAAGAAACAGCTGCTGAATTTGAATAAATTATGGCAAATCTCAAGGAAATAAGAAATAGAATTGTATCAGTTTCTTCAACGATGCAAATAACTAGCGCTATGAAAATGGTATCAGCGGCAAAACTAAAAAAAGCACAAGATGCAATAACCTCGATGCGACCTTATGCATCTAAATTAAATAATTTAATTCAAAATTTAAGCTCCTCATTAGAGCCTAACATGAATAGTCCTTTTATTTCTGTTCGTAAAAAAAAATCAATTTTATTAGTAGCTATTACTTCCAACCGAGGATTATGTGGTGCATTTAATTCTAACGTTATAAAAAAAACCAGGCAGCTTGTTGAAGAATTTTCCAATAAAAAAGTTTCATTAATTACTATTGGAAAAAAGGGATCAGAAATATTAGGAAAGAAGGATAAAATAATTTCTACTCACGATTATATTTTTGATGATTTAAATTATAAAAAGGCAGATGAAATTTCTAAAGAGATAATGGACAGTTTTAAAAAAGAATTGTATGACGAAGTTATTTTAGTTTATAACAGATTTAAGAACGCAGCGACTCAAATTGTAGAGACAGAAACATTTTTACCCATACAAGAGAATTTAGATGAAAAAAGTTTGAAGAGCCCAGATTATATATTTGAACCTAACCAATTTAAAATTGTAAACGAACTCCTGCCAAAAGCCCTTAGTATAAAATTTTTTAAAGCTTTACGCGACTCCTTTGCAAGTGAGCATGGAGCACGAATGACCGCGATGCATAAGGCAACTGACAATGCTACTCAACTTAGAGATCAACTTAAATTGACTTATAATAAGGCTAGACAGGCTGCCATAACAAATGAAATTCTCGAAATAGTTGGTGGAGCAGAAGCTCTAGAAGGTTAATTTACTTTTTAATATAATATTCCAAAACCTTACCGGCTGTTTCAGATAATAATTTAGATGCGTCAGATTTTGATTGTTCAACTGTCATATGTTCTTTTTTGATTGAAAAAACTTTTGTCAACCCATTTTCATAAAAAATTTCCTCTAATCCTTTTTCTTTTGAACCGACTAGACATATTAATGGAATTTTATTTTCTTTAGCTAGCACTCCTAACCTCCCTATAAGTTTGCCGTTTAAAGATTGAGAATCAATTTTTCCCTCACCTGTAAATATTAAATCGGCACTTTGGATTTGAGATTCAAGATCAAAAATTTCTGACAAAATTGAAAATCCAGAAAATAGTTTTGCATTAAAAAATCCAAACATTCCTGCAGCAACACCACCTGCAGCCCCTCCGCCCTCTATGTTTGAAATGGATTTTCCATTGTGCTCCTTAATTATTTTTGAAAAATTTAATAAACTGTTTTCTAGAATTTTAATTTCATCCTGAGAAGCTCCCTTTTGAGGGCCATATATAGTTGAAGCACCATTTTTACCAATTAAAGGATTTACAACATCACAAGCAACTTTCCATCTTACAGATTTATTAAATTTGGGATCTATTATACTAACTAGCCTGCATAGGTCTGCCCCTCCCTTTTCAATCTGTTTTCTCTTGTTGTCTAGTAAGCTTCCTCCCAAAGCCTGAAATATACCAGCCGCAGCATCGTTGGTGGCACTACCTCCAACTCCTAAAATAATTTCTTGACAGCCTGAATCAAGAGCATGTTTTATCAAAACACCTGTTCCGTATGTCGAGGCTCTGAGAATATCGCGCTCATTTTCATTAATATGAATTATTCCTGAAGCCTGGGAAAGCTCAATCCAAGCACTTTTTTTATTATGGAACAGTAAATATTTAGCTTTCATTTTTTCCCCTAAAGCATTTTCAGTTTTAATTGTAATTAAAGAGCCTAAATTCTTTGCAGCTAAAATATCTATGGCACCTTCACCACCGTCTGAAAACGGAAATTTATCAACCTTTAGATTAGGATATATGTCCAGAATACCTTTTTCAATTGCGTTAGCAACTTGTTTTGCTGATAAGCATCCTTTAAATGAGTCTGGTATAATAAGAATTTTCATGATTTTAAAATAGCTTACTTATTAAACTACTTATAACTACAATTAGAAGGAAGTATCCAAAAAGTATTGTCACTTCACGTTTTCCTGCTGAGTAGGTTATGATTTCTTTACTAGTTGTAATGGGTTTAATTAAAACACTTATAAGGACTCCAATACCAAAAGTGATTAGACACCCTATAGCATTCCACCAAAACCAAAAAATTTCGGGAACATATAACCATAATATAATGTTTAGACCGACACCACAAAAAAGACCAATATTAGCCCCAATGGCATGAGTTCTTTTTGTAAGTATGGCCAAAATAAAAACACCTAGAATAGGGCCAAAAAATACAGAACCTATTTTATTAATAACTTCAATTACAGTCCCTTCAATTTTACCAGCAAAAAAGGCTAAAAATAGACACGTTATACCCCAAAAAAGCGAAAGAATACGTGAACTTTGAACATATTTTTTATCTGAAATTTTCGGGTAAAACCTTTTAACAAAATCTTCCATGGATACTGCAGAAAGAGAGTTGATAGTTGAACTTAAAGATGACATTGCAGCAGACAAAATAGATACTATTAAAATTCCTATTACTCCATTTGGTAAATAATGGATTATAAAAACAGGAACCATAAGATCAGCGTTTTTCCCTTCTAAATACTCAATGTTATTCTGATAAACCAAATTTAGGTTCTCCTGAAATGAAAAATCTTGACTAAATAATGTTCCTAAGATAAGCCCCATAATACAATAAGTTAATGTGATTGGGAATCTAAAAAAGGCATTGGCAAAAAGTAATTTTTTAATTGTCTTTAAATTTTTAGAAGAAAGTAAACGTTGAGACTGAGTTTGGTCAGTTCCATAATAAGAAGCGTACAAAAATATTCCACCAATAACCATCGGCCAAAATCCAAAGGCATCATCACCATTAGAATTTGATAACCCCAATTTTGAAAAATCTATTGCATTAATTCTACTTTTATCAACTTTTGACATAAAACTTTCTATACCTCCTAACTCATTTAAACCAAAACCTAAGCAAATTAAAATTCCAAGAAAAAGAACAATCATTTGAATAACATCTCCCCATATTACAGCTTTCATTCCACCTTGAAAAGAGTATAAAAGTGTGATTGCACCAATAATTAAAATGGAGATCCAAAATTCTATTTGTATAGTAGCTTGCAGAATTAAAGCCATAGTATATATCATAACCCCTGTGGCAACTGATCGACTTATTTGGAAAACAAAGCTAATCAGAAGACGAGAAGAAGAGTCGAAACGTTTTTCTAGATATTCATATACACTAACAACTCCAGACTTATATAAAGTAGGGATAAGGGCAACCATTAAAAAAGCCATTGCTAATGGGACACCAAATTCATATGTAAGCCACTGAAGACCTCCACCATTTTTCAACCCAACAAAAGCTGGAGCAGAGATAAAACTAATCGCAGATAATTGTGTAGCCATAGTTGATAAACTTAGTGGTAACCAACCCATATTCCTACCACCAAGAAAATAATCTTGAGGACTCTTATTTTCTTTAAAAAAATATCCTATTCCTAGAAAAACTATTAAATAGATTAGGATAATTATGTAATCTAATGTATTCATCTATATTTTTAAAAATTTTAATTATAATGGCGAATTAATCTAATCTAAGAGAAAACGTGATTCAAAAGTCATTTTTCATGTAAAAAATCAATTGTTAGAGCAGCACTCCAAGAAAAGTTTTCTCCGCCATATCCTTTATTATTTTTTTTAGAATTTTCTTTGGATGGATTGAAATACTCATAAAAACCAAATTTATCAACTAATTCGAGTGAATCATTTTTGATTCTTTTTGCCGTTTCTTTAAATTTATACCTTTTAAACCCCTGGTAAAGTATCCAATTTAAGTTAATCCAAACAGGTCCTCTCCAATACTTTTTCTGATCATGTTGTATTCCCTCGGGATCAAATGAAGAACAAAGATAATAGTCTTCTTTACCAAACTTTTCAACCAACGTATTTTTTAGTCTCTGTGCTTTTTTAAAATTTGGTGCTCCACAAAAAAGAGGACTAAAAGATGACGAGCAAATAAGTGGAATATTTTTTTTGTTCCTGAGATCAAAGTGTGAGTAAGCACCGATTGACGAATTATAGAGCTTTTCATTTATACTGGTAAGGCTTTTTTCATTTTTGGATTTCAAGTATTTTATTTTTTCTTCATTTCCACCTAAAATCTTATAGAGCTTTATTAGTGATTCATTAGATCTTATCAAAATTGAATTAAATAGAGGGTCCTGAACTAAGAATGGTGAGTGTTTAGCAATTTTATGATCATCATAGTTAAACTTTTTGGCAAGCTCAATTATATCAATGTAATGATCATATTCTCTATCTGTAGGGCGTTGTGAATAATCAACATGAGTAGTATCTTTTCTTTCGAATTTATATCTAGGAGGATTCATAGTTTTCCATATGTCATCCCAGACAGGAGAATTATCTGTTCCTGATTCCCAATTGTGATATATGTAAACTAACCCTTCATTATTTATATCTCTTTTTGAATAAAAATACTTGTGATTTTTATAGACCTTATCAATTTGATTTTTTAAAAAGTTTAAAACATCTTCTTTATCATCAGCTATATTGTACAGCTTTTCTAAGACAAAGCCTAAGACTGGCGGTTGAGTAATACCAGAGGTATCAATATGAGCTGGAGATTGAGGATGAAGAGACGATTTGTGAAAATCAGCCCCTGGAAAGTACGAGTCATTTTTAGTATGAAAAACTATATGCGGTATAAAACCATTTTTCCATTGAGCATTAAGAAGGCTATTAATTTCTTTTTTTGCCTTTTCCATGTCAAAATGTGCAAAACCAATAGCTATAAATCCAGAGTCCCATTTCCATTGAAATGGATAAAGATTTTTACTTGGAATAGTGAATCCCTTTTTTTGAAAGTTTTGGTTCAAAACTGTTTTAGCTTTGTCAATTAAAAATTTGTCTGCCATTATTGAATTAGTAAGTTAGGAGCCGTTTACAAAACATCCGATTTGTAATAATTAATATTTGTTTTAATTGTATATAAGTTAAACATTGATTAAAATTTTCTGAATCAAAAAATTAGATAATACAAAAAGAATTATATTGCAGAAGCTATAAAAAAATTATGAAAAAGATACTATACATTTGGATATTACACTTACCATTATATTCATCTATATTATTTTCGTGTGCGAGCGAAGAGGAAGAACTTTCTGAACCTGAAGTTGTTCAAGAAGAATTAGAAGAGGAGGAAGTAGATCCTTTTTATTCAGTAATTGACGAAAATAGCACTTTAGAAGAATACTGGGACCTTTTTGTTGCTGATGCAATTCGTTCAGGGAAAGTTGACCCTGGGTCTGGAAGAACAATGAACCTTTTTTTTGGAAACGAACCTGATTTTGCATCTGGAGTAACGGCTGATCATGCTGGAAGAGCATATGATGTTTGTAATGACGAAACAGTGAGCTTCGAAATTATCAAGTCATTTTGGGAAGATTTTTCTATTGTTCAAAGGCTTTATACATTTTATCACGAAGCTGGACATGCTAGATATAGATATCGCCATCCTTATGAACGTTCAGAAGTAACATCTGCTCCTGATAACTATCCCATTATGTGGCTATCAATGGTCCCTGAAAACAGTACTTTGGAAGAATTTATAAAAGACAAAAACGACTTTTTCAAGAGAGATTGGGAAGGCGTTCGCTATTTTAATTGCACCGGAAACTAATGCTGGTAACAAACCTTCTTGAATGAAATCGTTAACAAAAAAAGAAGAAAGTAATTTTTAAATAAAACTTTTAAGGGACGGGTTTTTGTAAATTTAAGTTATAGAATTCAGTAAAATGACAGAAGTTTATATAATAAATGAAAGCCCATTTGAACTTCCATCCTATGCTACTATTGATTCTGCTGGAGTAGATTTAAAAGCATTTTTAGAAAAGCCCTTAGAATTAAAACCTTTGGAAAGAAAAATTATACGGACTGGAATAAAGTTGGCCTTACCAGAAGGGTTTGAGGCTCAAGTAAGACCAAGGAGTGGCTTAGCAGCTAAACATGGAATATCAATTCTAAATTCGCCCGGGACGATAGACTCAGATTATAGGGGAGAAATTGGTGTTATATTGGTGAATTTATCAAATCAGGCATTTACAATTAATGGAGGTGACCGTATAGCACAATTAGTTTTAACAAAATATGAAAAAATTAATTGGAAAATAATTAAAGAGCTTCCAAAAACCAATCGAGGATTTGGGGGGTTTGGTAGTACAGGTGAAAAATAGACGATGGGGAAAAATTTAAAACACATTTCAATAGTCATACTGAATTTCTTATTCATAATTTCTTGCAAAACAATAAATGTATTACCTACAAAAACTCCTATAAAAAATGTAGACTTAGATGCTTTAGTTTTAAAAATAAAAAATAATTATCCCAAAATAGACAAACTTCGCTCAAGAATTAAAGCAGTCTACAATGATGGAAAAAGGGAACAGCAGATTATAGTTCAGTTAAGAATGCAAACCAAAAAAATAATTTGGCTAAGTGCTACAATGTTAATACCTATTGCAAAAATGAAAGTTACACCTAATGAAATTTCCTTTTATGAAAAATTTCAAAAAACCTATTTCAAAGGCAACTTTGATTTAATTAATAGTTCTTTTGGAACAAAATTTGGCTTTAATGATTTTGAAAATTTATTTCTTGGGAAGCCATTTTCTGATCCTGCTCAAGGACAATGGAAACAGATTATGAATCCAAATTACTATATACTTTCACCAAAAGGGAAACGATCAATTTTCGCACCGACTCTTTTTTTCGATCCTGCAAGCTTTTTGCTTAAGGAGCAACGTTTTCTTATCCCAGGAACTACGTATAGTTTAACAATAAAATATTTGAGGCATATTAGAATCGAAGGAAAATCTCTGCCCACTCAAATAGAGATGGTCTTATTCGATGGGAACAGTTCACGAAAATTAGCTTTAGAGTTTAGTAAAACTAATTTTACGGAAGCATTGACTTTTCCATTTGAAATCCCAGCAGGCTATTCCAAAATAAAGTTTTAAATGAGAAGGCTGTTTTTCTTGTGCCTATTTAGTTTAATTTCGTTCAATCAGCTGTTTTCACAGATTAGTAATGATCAGCAAAAAAAACTTGAAGCTCAGAGAACTAAACTAATGAATGAAATCAAACAAATTAATAATCTACTTTTTTCAAATACTAAAACCAGAAAAAACGCAATTGATGAAGTAGATGATATTCAGGTAAGATTAAATGTTAGATCAGAATTAATTAAAGTAACAAATATGCAGGCTAACCTTTTAACAAGAAAAATAAATATAAATCAGAGAAATATTGATACTCAAAGGAAAGAATTGGATGAATTAAAAAAAGAATATGCTAAGATGATTCAAAAATCATATGCAAGTAAATCCTATCAAAACAGGTTAATGTTTTTATTTTCATCGAAAAATTTTTTACAGGCATACAGACGAATTCAGTATTTAAAACAATATGCTAGATATCGAAGAAATCAAGGTTTAGAGATTGCTGAAAAGACTAAATTGTTACAAAATCTAAACAAAATTTTAATCGAAGAAAACGAAATAAAAACAAAACTGATCAATGAAAATAGAATAGTTCAGCAAAAGCTTGTAGAAGAAGAAAAAAAGCAACGAGATTTAATAAATACTTTGAGAATTAAACAAAAATCTTTGAAATTACAAATCGCAAAAAAACAAAAGCAACGCGAAAAAATAAATAAAGAAATAAATAGATTAATTCGTGAGGCGATCGCAGAGTCTAATAGAATTTCAGGAAAAACAGCAAAGGATGTTTTTCAACTCACTCCTGAATCAAAATTGATAGCTGAAAATTTTCGAGAAAACAAAGGACGTCTACCCTGGCCGTTAGAAAAAGGAGTTGTAACTCAGGGATTTGGTAGGCAAAGACATTCAGTTGTAAAGACAACTATTATTCAGAGCAATGGCGTAATAATATCTACAGAACCTTTTGCAAAAGTTCGTGCTGTTTTTGATGGAGAGGTAATGTCTATTATTATAATTAAAGGGAGTAATCCATCTGTGTTGATACGTCACGGGAGTTATATTACTCTTTACACAAACCTGTCTAAACTCTATGTAAAAAAAGGAGAAAAGGTTTCATCAAAACAAGTGATAGGCGAGGTTTTTACAAACAAACAAACAGGCAAGACCCAACTTCAATTCGGAATATTCAATAATATCAAAGCTCTTAACCCAAAAGATTGGGTTTATCAAATGTAATTTATTTTTCTTCTAAATACCAAGCTTCCTCCTTTAGTGTATATTTTATGAAATAAAGCATATTTATAGCTTCTTTTTTATCTAAATATCTTCCATAAGCTACACGGTGAATTCCTTCTGGATTTATTTCAGCAAGTGCTGCAGGGTATCCTTCGTTCTTTAATTGTTCTAGTCTCCTTGTAGCGTTTTCCATAGACCGAAATGAGCCTGCAATAACACTATAGTAATCTTGTTTTAAGACAAGGTCTTCCTTTTCAGGTTTTGCAGAAACAATGATATTTATTGAGGATAAATCTTCTAATTTAAATGTTGCTTCCTGCACATTTTTTTCAATCTGTTTTTGTGCTTTTTCCTGTTCAGCAATTTTTTGTTCGGTAACATATCTATCGCTAAAAAAATATCCAGCACCTAAAATTAATACTGTAACTGCTGCAATTGCAACGTATTTTAGAATTGGTAATTTATTTTTGTTTTCATCCTGATCAGGAGTAAAAACTAAGTCTTCTTTGTTTTGTTCATCCATAACATTAATTGTTTTTCTTGTAAACGTAGGTTCTTTAATTTTATTTCGTTTAAAAAAATGAAGCCCATAGGACCTCAATTCAAAATTAACTTTTCCCCAAGGAGAAAACTCAAATTTATTTTCCTCGTTAAGCTTTATATCACCAACTCCAGGAAAATGAATTGTTTGGGTTTGTAACCTTTTTTTCCATACACTAACTTCCTTTTCTATTATCCTGATAGCATTTTCGTACGAAACTTTTTTTATCCCAGCAACATAATTAGCCAAAATACCGTCATTAGAAGACAATAATTGGTTAAAAGTTACTTCTTTAAGAGGAGGGAAAAAAGTTCCGTCATCATCTAGTTTTGCTTCTAGAGAACGGGTAAGGAATGCACCAAAATTTGGAATGGTTACACATTCATACTGAAATAAAAGTTCTTTTATGAGACTTGAAAGATGCATTAACCAAAAATAGTAAAATATTAGAATAAAGCTGAAAACTTTGGTTTTCTAATTAATCTATATCAAGATTAAATAATTATTAATAACCTATTTTGTTTCGAACTCTTAATAAAACTTCTTTTGCAACTTTTCTAGCTTTTTCTGCACCTTTAGATAGTGCTAAATTTACAACCTTAGGATTTTTGATAAAGTAGTTGTAGTTATTACGCTCATCAGAAAAACGAGTTAATATTAAGTCGAAAAGTTCTTGCTTAGCTTGTCCATATCCTAATCCTCCTTGAAGATATTTTTCTTTTAGAATTTCAGTTTCAGATTTAGAAGCTAAAATCGCATAAAGTGAAAAAACGTTGCAACTTTCAGGGTCTTTTGGGTCTTCAATGGGAATACTGTCTGTTTGAATACTCATAATTTGTTTCCTCAAACTCCTTTCTGGTAAAAAAATATCTATTGTATTTCTTTTTGATTTACTCATTTTTTGTCCGTCAGTTCCAGGGACGTATTGGGTGTCAGCTTCTATTTTTGCTTCAGGAATTACAAATGTTTCTCCCATTTGGTGATTAAATCTTGATGCTACATCCCTAGTAATTTCAATATGTTGAAGTTGATCTTTTCCAACAGGTACAATTTCTGCATCATAAAGAAGAATATCCGCAGCCATTAACATAGGGTAAGTAAACAAACCAGTATTGACATCTGATAAATCTTCTGATTTATCTTTAAATGAATGGGCAAGAGTAAGACGCTGGTAAGGGAAAAAACAATTTAAATACCAGGTCAATTCTGTTACTTCATTTATATCACTTTGTTTATAGAAATGTGTTTTTTCTATGTCTAACCCGCAGGCAAGCCATGTAGCAGCAGTTGAAAGAGTATTTTCTCGAAGTATTTTTCCTTTTTTTATTTGCGTTAGAGAGTGCAAATCAGCAATAAACAAAAAAGAGTCATCAGTTGTTTCCTTAGCCATCTTTATAGCAGGCAGTACAGCACCCAAGAGATTTCCTAGGTGGGGAGTACCAGTTGACTGAACACCAGTTAAGATACGTGCCATTTATAAAATTTTAAACAAAGGTACATTTCCTCTAATTTGAGAGCAACTCTCATATATAGAATTTTCTGAAATAAAAATTTATTTACAATCTCTGTTCTCAATCATGTTATAATGTTACTCTTAACGAAACATAAAAATTTCTGAAATGAATATATTTGATTTATTATGAGAAAGGTCCTATTGATTCTCTGGAGAATTTGGTTTTATGCTCTATCTGCTTTTCCTGTTATATTACTATTTATTCCGTTAGCGATTTTTTTATTACTTCCCAATGGATACAAATATCTGTATTGGGTAGCAAGAAATATATGGTCTCCCTTTGTTTTATTTTGCATGGGATTTAAAATTAAAAGGCTTAACACTTTTCCTCCTGATGATAAAAGTATTATCCTAGTTGCCAATCATAGCAGTTATATAGATATTATGTTAATGTTCCGTATGAGGAAAAGCCCATTTGTTTTTGTGGGGAAAAAAGAAATTGAAAAAATTCCAATTTTTGGATATTTATACAAAAGGTCAGCAATCACTGTTGACAGGAGTAGTTTTAAAAGTCGTTCCAAGGTTTATGAGCGAGCAAAAGAGGTTATAAGGAACGGTTATAGTATTTGTGTTTTCCCTGAAAGGGATTACTTAGATGAAACAATACTTTTAAATCAATTTAAAGTAGGGGCTTTTAAAATGGCAGTGGAACACAAATTACCAATTTTACCTATCGTTTTTTATGATTGTAAAAGAAAGTTCCCTTGGTATACTACTCATGGACATTGTGGTTCACTACGTGTAAGGGCTTTGAAAGTAATTGAGACCTCTAAATTAGGTTATAATTCTATTAAGGTGTTATCAATGAAAGTTCATCAAGAAATTGAAAGAAGTTTATTGGAGGATCCCAGGAAGCAGGCATTAAAAGCTATTGAAATATGGAAAAAGAAAGTATTTTAATTATGTGTTATTCATTTAATTTTTTTAGTGCGTCAATAATTTCTTTTTCAATTTCTTCTAATAAATCAGGATTATCCTCAAGAAGTGTTTTCACAGAATCTCTTCCCTGACCGATCTTGGTATCACCGTAACTAAACCATGAGCCACTTTTTTTTATAATTTCATAATTTACACCAAGATCAATTATTTCACCGATTCTAGATATTCCCTCTCCATATATAATATCAAACTCAGTTGTACGAAAAGGCGGAGCAACTTTATTTTTTACTACTTTCACTCTTGTTTTATTTCCCATTACTTCGGATTCTGCACTTTTAATTTGAGTAGACCTTCTGATATCTAAACGAACAGAAGCATAAAACTTAAGAGCATTTCCACCAGTTGTAGTCTCAGGATTACCGAACATTACCCCAATTTTTTCACGAAGTTGATTGATAAAAAAAACAGTACAATTAGTTTTGCTTATTGAAGCGGTCAGCTTTCTTAAGGCTTGTGACATTAACCTTGCATGTAAGCCCATTTTTGAATCTCCCATTTCGCCTTCTATTTCACTTTTTGGAGTCAAGGCTGCTACTGAATCAACTACTACTATATCAATAGCACCAGATCGAATTAAGTTATCCGCAATTTCAAGAGCCTGTTCACCATGATCAGGCTGAGAAATTATTAATTCACCAACATCGACTCCAAGTTTTTCTGCATAAAAACGATCAAAGGCATGTTCTGCATCAATAAATGCTGCAATCCCTCCTTGCTTTTGACATTCAGCTATTGCATGTAGAGTTAATGTTGTCTTTCCTGAAGACTCAGGACCATAAATTTCAATTACTCTACCGCGCGGGTATCCTCCTACTCCCAAGGCAATGTCTAGGCCTAGCGAACCTGAGGGTATTGATTCTACTTCTTCTATAGCTTCGTCCCCTAGTTTCATAACGGCGCCCTTGCCATAAGTCTTATCTAATTTATCTAGTGTAAGCTTTAGCGCTTTTAGTTTCGAACTTTCTTGATCTGACATTATGCATTTTTAGTAAAATTACATTTTCTTATTTCTGCTTCCAAGAACCTTTAGAACGCATTATTAACAATTTTTTTTTTGTAGGTTTATTAAAATATTTTTATGAAACAGTTATTTTTTTTATTTGTAATAGTTGCATCTCCTTTATTTTCACAAAATATTTTATCTCACAGAGAAAGAGCTGAAATAGTAGAAAAAATCCAAAAAGAACGTATTCAAAATCTACTTCCCAAACTTATGAAGGAGCAAGACATAGATCTTTGGGTTTTAGTAACTCGTGAATATAACGAAGATCCTGTAATAAAAACTTTGTTACCCCCAACTTGGCTTAATGCAAGAAGGAGAACAATTCTAGTTTTCACCAAAATAAAAAATAAAATAGACGCTGTTGCCATTGCAAGATATAATTTTGGGAAAAATATTCGTTCCATTTGGGACAAAGAAAAAGAACCAAACCAATGGAAAGCGTTGTCTGATTATATAGTTAGTCAAAATCCAAAAAAAATAGCGATTAACATATCAGAAAATTATGGTATCGCTGATGGTCTAACCAAAACAGATTTTGATGGAATTAATAATGCTCTTCCAATTAAATTCCAAAAACGGATTGTTTCAGCTGAAAGCTTGTCAGTAAGATGGATTGAAACAAGGACTCCAGCAGAAATGACCATCTATAAAACATTGGTAGAAATTACTCATAATATAATCAAGGAAGCATTCTCTTCAAAAGTTATAACACCTGGAGTGACAACAACTGATGATGTAGTTTGGTGGATGAGAGAAAAAGTATCAAAATTAGGACTTAAAACTTGGTTTCATCCAACAGTTGATGTGCAGCGTACAGGTGAAAGCGACTTATACGGTTTTGATGGAGAAACCAAGTTTGATATTATAAATCCCGGGGATTTAGTTCACTGTGATTTTGGAATCACATATTTAATGTTAAATACGGATTGTCAAGAATTAGCATACGTGTTAAAACCTGAGGAAACAGAAGCGCCAGAATTTCTAAAAAAAGCACTTAAAAAGGGAAATGAAGTTCAAGACGCTTTGACCTCAAATTTCAAAAAAGGAAGGACAGGAAATACTACATTGAAAATGGCGATACAAACAAGTAAATCAAAGGGTCTTAGACCACAAATATACACCCATCCGCTTGGTTTGTTCGGTCATTCAGCAGGAACAACTTTTGGTATGTGGGATGCCCAAAATGGAGTTCCTGGTTCAGGTGATCATCCCTTGTATGAAAACACAGTTTATGCCATAGAATTAAATGCGAAGGTATTTATTAAAGAGTGGGATAAAGACATCCGAGTAATGTTGGAGGAAGCTGGATATTTTGGACCAAACGGATTTAGATATGTAGATGGACGCCAAACAAAGTTTTTGTTAATTGGGAATAAAAACAAACACCTAAATTAGGTAAGTTCTAACTATTTTTTTGTTTAACCATGATGAATAGATTTTTTTCAAGCTGTGTTTTTGTCTTGGTTTTTTGTTGTCAAAAAGACAGTTTTCAAAATAAACTTTCAGAAAAAATCTTGGGAAATTGGAATATTGAAAGAGGAGGTAATTTTATTTTTGAAAAGAACTCTTTTTCTGCCTATTTAGGCTGTAATAACTTATTTGGTGAAATTAGAATTATTGATGAAAAAATTAATTTTTACTCAATTGCATCTACCAAAATTGGATGCACAGAAGAGCTTACGCAATTAGAAGAGCAATTTGTTTTACTCTTGGAAAATTCAACTTTAAGTTTTAAAATTGAGGAAAACGAAGCTAAATTATACAATAGTGAAAGAGAGCTCATATTCAAATTATATCGCTAACAAAGACGTTCTATTTTAAATTGGAACATTCTAACATAAAAATATTTATATCAACTAAAGTTTAAGATTTTACTTAGTTATAAAATTTTTGGTTGGAGAATAAACCTTTTGTCTAACTTTGTATTACACTTAAAAAGTTTATAGCATGCAACTGTACAACAAATTAAGTGCGCAAGAAACGGCTGATATACTAGATCAGTCAGGAAATGATAGGCTTACACTTTCCTTCTATAAATATGCGCACATTATAAATCCAAAGCTTTTCAGAGATCATTTATTTTTGTCGTGGAATGGGTTAGGAGTTTTGGGAAGAATTTATGTAGCCCATGAAGGGATAAATGCTCAGCTTAGTTTACCCTTAGATAATCTTTACTCATTTAAAGATCATCTGGAGAGTATTTCTTTTTTAAAAGGTGTTAGAATTAATGTAGCTGTAGAACATGACAAGAAGTCATTTTTAAAACTAACTATTAAGGTCCGTAACAAAATTGTAGCTGATGGACTAGATGATAAAAGCTTTGATGTAACAAAAAAAGGGATCCATTTAGATGCGCAAAAGTTCAATGATTTACTGGATGATGGTGACAGTATTTGTATTGACATGCGTAACCACTATGAGAGTGAAATAGGACATTTTATTGGAGCCATAACTCCGGATGTTGATACATTTAGAGATTCGTTACCTTTTATAGAAAAAAGGATGTCAAAATATAAGGAAAACAAAAAGCTATTGATGTATTGTACAGGCGGTATACGCTGTGAAAAAGCATCAGCTTATTTCAAATATAAAGGCTTCAAAAAAGTTTATCAATTGGAGGGAGGAATCATTGAATATGCTCGACAGGTCAAAGAAAAAAATTTAGAAAATAAATTTATTGGTAAAAATTTTGTTTTTGATGAAAGAAAAGCAGAACGTATTTCAAATGATATAATTGCTTCTTGTCACCAATGTGGAGCACTGTGTGATAATCATGTTAATTGTGCTAATGAGGCTTGTCATTTACTTTTTATTCAATGTGATTCTTGTAGATCAAAAATGGATAATTGTTGTTCGAAAAAATGCAAAGAAATTATCAATTTGCCATATGAACAAAGAAAACTCGCTAGAAAAGGAAAGCATAATAGTAATAAAATTTTCAAAAAAGGGCGATCTGATGTTTTAAGATTTAAATCATAATAATCAACTAACTAAATTTGAACAGATCAATAATAAATATTTTCCTCGCTTACTTAATTTCTATAAACTTTGGTTGTAGACCACAGAAAGGCTATACATTTTATAAGTCAGTTTCAAATGATGGTTTGGGGGTGAATCCTATTATTTTTAAAGTTCCAAAAAAAATAATTAATTCATCAAAAAAAAACATATTTCTTCGTTTGAGAAATAATAACGACTATCCTTACTCAAACATTTTCCTTTTAGCATCTTTAAGATCAGGGGAGGATAAAATTTATGATGATACTCTTGAATATGCAATGGCCTCCCCAGATGGAAAGTGGTTGGGTATTGGTTTTAATGAAATAAAAGAGAGCAAGTTATGGTGGTTAGGTGGGGTAATTCTATCCAATCAAGAGCCCCTTATTATAGAAGTTTCTCATGCTGTACGTAATAATGGTGAAGAGAAAGGTGTGAGTAAACTAAAGGGAATAATTTCAGTAGGTATTAGTATTGAGGATGAGTAAAATGCCCAAAAAAAATATAAATAAACAAAAAAACCATAATCGAAAATTCATTCGTCTTTTTTGGGGACTGTTTATTTTTGTTTTTGTTGGAGGATTCATATTATTTTATGGTGCAGCATCTGGTCTTTATGGGCCAATGCCAGACCTACAAGAACTTGAGAACCCAAAAACTAATCTGGCTACCCAAATAATTTCAGCTGATGGAGCTATTCTAGGAAAATATTATTTTGATGATAACAGAACTCCTATTGATTTTGATGAAATTCCGACCCACATGGTTGATGCTTTAATTTCTACTGAAGATGAGCGTTTTTATGAACATTCAGGAATAGATTGGCGTGGAACACTCAGAGCATTTGTATATTTGGGTAAACGCGGTGGAGCTAGTACGATCACTCAACAATTGGCAAGACAAATTTTTGTTGGCACACGATCAAGAAATATTTTTAAAACTATTCTTCAGAAAGCTCAGGAATGGGTCATAGCTGTTCAACTAGAAAGGCGATACACAAAGAAAGAGATTCTGGCCATGTATCTAAATAAGTATGATTTTGGATATCAGGCTGATGGAATCCGATCAGCTGCCAAAATTTTTTTTAACAAAACTCCACAGCAATTGACGATACAAGAATCTGCCACTCTTGTAGGGATGTTAAAAAACTCATCACTTTATAATCCTATAAGGCGACCAAATAGAGTTAGAGCAAGACGAGATATTGTTTTTCGCCAAATGCATAGGAACAAATTTATAACATCTCAAGAACAAGACTCTCTGTCTGAATTACCGTTAACAATAAATTTTACTCCTGAGTCTCATAGGGAGGGACTAGCCACATATTTCAGAGCATATTTAAAAGAATTTATGGACAGTTGGATTGAATCTAATCCAAAACCCGATGGCACTAAACACAACTTATATAGAGATGGTCTTAGGATTTATACTACAATTGATTCAAAGATGCAACAAATTGGAGAGGATTCGGTCAAAGAGCATATGAAAAACCTGCAGCATGAATTCTTTTTACAAAATTCAGAAGAAGAAAATCCAACAGCTCCTTTTTTAGATTTAAGGGAGGGCGAAATAGATACTTTATTGGAGAGATCTATTTATAGAACCGAGAGGTGGAGAAAAATGAAAAATGCAGGAATTTCAGAAGAAGATATTGTTTCTACATTTGATAAAGAGGTTCCGATGAAAGTATTTAGTTGGAAAGGAGAAATCGATACCATCATGACTCCTATGGATTCTATAAGATATTATAAGCATTTTTTACGTGCATCTTTAATGTCCATGGAGCCTCAAACTGGCCACGTAAAGGCCTGGGTTGGAGGATTTAATTATAAGCATTTTCAATATGACCAAGTTAAGCAGGGGAGAAGACAGATAGGATCAACTTTTAAGCCTTTTTTATATGCAACAGCTATAGATCAGCTAAAATTATCTCCATGTGATTCGTTACCTGATGCATTGTTCTGTATTGAACCAAGAAAACACGGAAACACTTCAGCGTGGTGTCCTAAAAATTCGGGGGATAGATATGGTCAAACCCGCACCTTGAAAAATGCTTTGGCTAATTCAGTTAACACAATAAGTGCTAGAATTATGGATTTGGTTGGTCCTCGACCAGTTATAAACTTAGCAAGAAAAATGGGAATTTCATCTTATTTACCACCAGTTCCATCAATTGCCCTGGGCACACCAGATATAAGCTTATTTGAAATGGTTGGAGCCTACAGCACATTTGTAAATCAAGGTATTTATGTAAAACCAATTATGATTACTAGAATTGAGGATAAAAATGGGCGTGCTTTGTATGAGGTTGTTCCTGAGACTAAGGATGTTTTAAGTGAAGAGGCTGCCTATGTAACTCTTAATTTGATGCAAGGTGTTACAACCGCTGGATCTGGTGCAAGATTAAGACACGCAGGTCTTGAAAAAACTAATTATGTCTATGAAAAAATTGTAACGGGTTACCCATATATTTTCGAAAACCCTATAGCGGGTAAAACTGGGACTACTCAAAACCAAAGTGATGGATGGTTTATGGGGATGGTGCCAAATTTGGCTACTGGTGTTTGGGTAGGAGGAGAAGACAGATCAGTTCATTTTAAACAAATTGCTTTTGGGCAGGGTGCAACAATGGCTCTTCCAATTTGGGCAAACTATATGCGATCTCTTTACAAAAACCCAGATTTTGGAATTTCTAAAGATGAATTTCTAGTACCAGAACAAGTCTCCATCCCTGTTGAATGTGAAAAAATATCGGGAAACAATTTAAATTATAATATAAGTCCAAAAGAGGATTTGGATGCTTTGGGTTTTTAAGTCTTGAAATCAGATGAATTCCACTCAGCATAGCATGTTCCCGTTTCTCTCAAAATCAAATTATGTAACTTAACCTCATTCGGTAGATTAGATTTAATCCTTTCTGCAAAATCTAAAATTATCATCTCACTTGTTGGTTGATAATTTACTTTAACTATTTTATGCCCTTCATGTTCCATAAAATCGACAAGTTTTTTATTGGATTTTATATTTAGGACTGTAGCGTGATCAAAGGGTTCAACGATAATATTATTAATAATTTTTTTAAGATCACTAAAGTCCATAACCATTCCATATTTAGGGTTATTAGGGTCTAGTATAGGCTTTCCAATAATGGTAACAGATAGTTTATAACTATGGCCGTGGACATTTTTACACAGACCATCGTGGCCTGAAAGAGCGTGGCTTGTTTCAAATTTAAATTCTTTGGTAATTCTTATAATATTATCCATAGATTAAAATTTTTCAAGAATAATTTGAGCAGTATTTGTAAAAAGTAACTTGGCTGTAATTTCTGCATTTGATTTAAGAATGTCATTCCAATCTTCTGTGTTTTTCCAATGTAATTTTCTTAGTTTTTCCATAGCATCAACAGAATAATTTCCAAATTTTTTAGCAAGTTCCATAGCTGATTTTTCTAAATCTTCATGAGAACTTACGACAGAATTATACAAGCCTTTTTTTCTTGCCCATTTTGATGTTTTCCAATTTTCTGCTTCTAAGGAAAGTTGTGCAAAGGCAGCCGAGCCAATTTTTCTAGTTATAGCAGGCTCAATCACAAAAGGACCTAAACCAATTGATAACTCTGAAAGTTTAATCTCTGCTTTCTTGTGAGCTATGGTATAATCACAGGCTGCAACTATTCCTATACCTCCTCCTACGACTTTACCTTGGATTTGTAAGATTACAAATTTTTTTAAAATTCTAATCGTATTTATAAGGCTTGCGAATCCCATAAAGAATTCTCTTGCTTCATTGAAGCTTTTGAAAGTTTTTAATTCAGCAAAAGATGCACCACCACTGAAGGCTTTCAAACCTGCACTTTTTAAAAGAATTACCTTCACATGTTTATTAGAATCTAATGAGGTTAGATTTTGGCTAAGTCCATTTAACATTTTAGATGTTAATGAGTTTCCAGATGGATTTCCAAATTCTATTATTCCGCAATTACCTTCTATATGATGTTTTACAAATGGTTCCATATGGAAACAAAAGTAATGAATATCCAAGGGTTTAAAAATTTTTGATTTGTTCAATTTATAAAGTAAAAACTGTTTAAATACTTGAAATTGACAAAATATTACATAATTATCGATAACTTAATTCACAGGTGAAAAATATTGAAATAAGATTTTGTTTCTGCGTAATTTTTTGGTGCTATTTTCTGTTTTGGGATTTATAACTTTAGGTCATGGTCAAAAATACATTGGCTTAAATGTAGATAATGATCTTTATTTTAAAAGTGATCGGTATTACAGCAGTGGAATTTTCTTAGAATATGGTAAATTGATAATTAGACCAACTGACACACTTTCTAAAAGGAATTATATTTCCAAGCATTGGACAGTTGGGCAAGAAATAAATACGCCTTCGAAGGGTTTAACATCCGATATTTCTAAGATGGATTACCCATATAATGGGTGGTTATATTTAGAGTATCGACATGAATATTTTCAGGATCCAAATTTTGGATATGGTCTGGGAGTTCAAATTGGTATAACAGGAGCTGACGAATCGCTAGCTAAATTTTTTCAAAACACATATCATGTCAACATATTAAATTTGGAGCCATTGACATGGGCTGTTTCAATGCCACAGGCTTTTCATATTAATATAAATGGATCATTTTTCTGGGGAAGATTCTTAACTAGAAAATTAAAATGGGTAAATCATAACAGAATTCAATTTGGATCTTTTCGAAATACATTAAAATCTCGTTTTGGTATTCAATTAGGATCAATACTAGGGCTGCCTTTTTTTGGAAATAGACTAGAGGTGTTACAAAATGGATTTTCTTTTTTCTTAGGAACAGAACTCGAGCTAAGCTTACACGATTATTCATTAACGGGTAGTTGGTTAAAAGACAATAACCCTTTCAGTTTAATTCCAAATAGATTTCGCAATAAATACCAAGCTGGATTTATTTACCAAAGGTTGCCTTTAAAAGCAAATATTATGTTAAACAGAAGTTCTAATTATATTGAAAATCAAAATTATGATTCTCATTTTTACTTAAAAATTTCATTACACTTTATTATTTAAAAGTAAATCTCTACAGTAAGACAGTATGAATAATCTTGGATAATTCTATTACCTTTTTATTCTGGACGACCAAATTTTATAAGCTAGACCTAATTGAAACCCATTATTATTGTTACTTTTTTGATCTAGAGGCGAATTATATTTTGTTGCCCACCTGTAATTAATATAACTATAGAAATTTTTTAAAAAGTAAAAACCAATTTGAGTAAACCCGCCGAAACTATTTTCAAAATCTAATTTTTCATATTCTTTTTTCACTGCTACATCATTTTCAGTAACCTGATTTTCACCTTTGTTAAAAAGGTTATGAATAGCACCAAATGAAACACTTACTTTTTTTGTTGGATTTAATCTAACTCCAATTGGTAAAACAAAGTAATTAAGACGGTCTTTCACAAATGAATTTTGATAATCATACTTATATGAAACGGTTGTATTTCCAAAGCCAATCAAAAACCCAAAAGTCTTTGAAATATTAAATTGCATTTCTGTTAAGCCGCCCAATGAGAGTATAGGACTAGTTCTTTCAAGATCCGTATTTAAACAATTTAGTCTACCACTTACAAAAATAGACCACCTTGAGTAAACATCATCTAAAGCAGGGCCCTTATTGTATTGTTGAATTAATAAATTTTCACCCTGTGCAAATGTAAAGAATGAAGTAAGGATATAAAAAATAATTGATTTTTTTAATGAAAGGTAGCGAACTACAACATGCATAATATAATGTAACAGAGTTCTTAAAAGTAAATAAAAAAACCTGCTAGAATTAATTCAGGAGTATAAAAAAAACAAAATGGCTTATGAAAATTTACCAGAATGAAACTAGTAATAAAAATCTAATTTAATAATTGTGATGTAAACTTTTAAGAAAGTAAGGAGGACTTAGCAAATAAATACCCGATTAAAATTCCTAAAATTAGAATTATTATATTTTCGAAAGTGAAAAGGAATTTAAATCTCTTTTCCCAAGCATCTGGGATTTGGTTGTTATTCTCATCCTTGGCAAATCCTGTTTTAACTGATTTTTTTGAACTCCATAAGAAAAATAAAAATAAAAGAGATATACCCGTAACAATAAAGAAAAGATAATTGGTCATTTAAATAAAATTTTTGTTTGAAATTTAAATATACAAATTAGTGATATAAATAAAAGATTTGAAATAATGGTTTCAAAGTTTAATGATTAATATGATTAGTTTTAGGCAATACATCTAAATGACTCAATTAAATGGCGAAAATTTTTTTACATTTAAAATCGTATGACTAGAATCAAATGAATTTTAAGAGCATAATTTTTTTTGTAACCATTTTTTTTCAAATAATATTAAGCTGTTCGACTAAAGAAGAGTCTATTAACATTGACCAAGAATCATTTTATGGTGTAGGGAAATGGAAAATTAGAAAGAAGGGAGGTTCAGCGGGATCGAAAAAAGAATTTTGTAATGTTACAGACCTAATTTTAAATTCTAACTTGACATTTAAAATTTATACTGGCGATAATAACGTTTTAATTGGGACCTATAAGATAATTTCTGATGACAGTTTAGAAATGTACGACTCAGAAGGGTCGGTTATTGGCAGTTTAAATAATATTCAAATTACCAATTTGTCCATTACTTTTGAAATTGATTTAACGGATGTGTGTAAAGATATTTTGGAAGGAGAAAAAGACGAAAGTTATCAGGAGGACAAAACATATATAGCAGATGTTGAGTTTGAAAAATATTTGATTGAGTTAGGTTTAGATAATGAAATAGATGGGTTTATATTAACATCAAATATAAATTCATTTGAACGAATTGATGCCAGAGAAAGAAGGATTAAATCTTTGGTTGGAATCGAAGATTTTGAAAATTTAAATTCATTAGTTGCCGGGAATAATAATATTTCAGGTGTTTTGGATCTTTCCTTTAATAAAAAATTAGCTTATGTTGATTTAACATTCAATCCACTGGAAGAAGTATATTTCAAAAATAACAATTCACTTGAAGGAATCTCTATATATGGAACCTATACCCTTGAAGTTTTAGAAATACCAAATTCCCCAAATCTTAAACAACTTGTAGTGCATGATACAAAACTAAAAAAACTGGATTTATCTAATAGCCCCATTATTGAACATATAAGAATTTGGGACAGTAAATTAACTGAGCTTGATTTATCGAATCAGAGTGCATTAAAATATTTGTACGCATATAATATTTTTGATCATAATAATCCATCATTAATTCTACCAAATTCAGATAGCTTAGAAATGATTTGGCTTGATAGAAATAAGATTGATTTTTTGGATTTGAGTGAAAATCAAAATCTAAAAGTAGTATCATGTCAAGATTGCGAATTAGAACAAATTATTCTTCCAGAATCAAACTCCCTGTACGCCCTTTTGTTAAATCGAAATGAATTAACGAAATTGGATTTAAGCAAAAATCCGAATTTAAGAATATTTAGGGCAGAATCAAATCTGCTGGATTGTATAAGTGTTGATTCGGATCGTATAAATAACATACCTCCAGGTTGCGCTGAAGCTAATATCCCCTTAAACTTTGATGACAATCCCAATCTTTCCTGTTATAATCCATGGAATGTGGTCGATTTTCCATTTAATGAGGACGCTGCAAATTATCCTGATTCTTGGATGTATGATTCCTCTGTGACAATCTCACTAGATTGCAATTGATTTAAATATTAACTTAAAAGCGTTATTTGTATATTTAAGTTTAAACAATAAACCAAATAATTATGAAAAAATACTTTTTACTAATATTGATATTATTCTTTTCGATTTCTTTAAGCGGACAAGATAAAGTTGTTTTAAGACAGACATTCATTAAAGTTAAGCCTGGTAATAACTATGCTGAAGACCTTAAAACTAAATTTGGCAAAATGGCTCAAAAAAGAATTGATGCCGGATACCAGCAAGGGTGGCATCTTTGGGAAGTGGTAGCGAATCCTCAAGCTCCTTTCACTCATATGATTGTAGAACCAATGTTACTAAGTCAAATGGAGAAAGAAAGAAGTACTGAAGGATGGATTAAAATGCGAAATGATGCAGTTCCTGGAATGACTGATTCCGATTGGACAGCATTTATGGACAGTGTGAGAGAAAAAAGGGAAATTGTTGCGGAGGCTTTTTTTATGCCAGTAAAGGATATTAAAAGAGATGAAAACGTGAACTTACCTGACGATATAGGGGTAGTAAACTGGATGAAAGTTAAAGAAGGCAAGTTTAAAACCTATGAAAAAATGGAAAAAGACCTCTATATAAATGGTCTCAACAAAAAAGGATTAAGAACAGGTTGGTCTTTAGCCAAGAGAATCGATAAAGTTGGTGTCGATGTTTACTGGAATTACTTTACTGTTGACTGGTTTTCAAAATTTAGTGATGTAATAAAAACAAGAGCAAATACAGCCAGTTGGGATGCTAACAAAAGCTACCAAACTATGCTTAATATTCGAGATTTAAGAGAAAGTGTAATTATACGAAAGGTAACAATGCTTGAATAAAAATTTTAAAACCTCCTTAATGGAGGTTTTTTTATATTTAGGGAATTATTAATCATAAATCATTCAAAAATGAAAAAACTATTCTTATTATTATTAATCTTGCCTTTAACTCTTTCAGCTCAGTACGCTGTAGCAGATTTCATTGTTTTGAATAAAGGCATGGACTCACAATATCATAAACTTGAAAAAGTTTGGGGAGCTTGGCACAAAAATTCTATAAAAAAAGGAGAAAAGAACAGCTGGGCTGTATGGAAAAGAACCGCAACAGATAGTGATAATGAAAATGCTGCTCATTATGTAGTTTTCAATCAGTTTAGTTCTAAAGAGCAAATGGATAATTATATCAATGGAGGAGGAAATTTTTCTATGAATAATGCGATTTCTGTTATGAAGTCAAACCTTAAAGGTATGTCTACAGGATCTATTCGAAAAATTGTTCAATCAGAGCAAAAAATAAAAAAGCAAGTACGTACTTATCACCTGCAACTTCTAGATGCAACTCCTTTTACAGGGGGAGATTTAAAAATTGGGGATAAAATGACTTTTGCACCTATGATTCAAAAATCCGACGATTATGAACAAGTTGAATCTTACATAGCTAAACCATACTTTCTTCAGCAAGTTATGAATGGAAAACACCGCTGGTGGGCGTTTACAAAGGTTATAAACAGAAATGATCAGGCATATAAGGAAATTTCCCATATAGCTTGGAATATTTTTATCCCTGGTGCTGAATTTGATGATCGGCTTATTGAAAATGAATTTGTTCAAAAAGTCTTAAACGATAAAATAAGCAGCTCTAGAGAAATGCGAAATGCTCAGGAGCTCACCTTAGTTTATCAAAGTAACTAGACATTATTTAAAACCCTCCATTTTGGAGGGTTTTTCGTAAGTTTATATTCATTAACTATAAATTAACCAGATGAGACTATCAGTTACTATTTTATTTTTAATTTTTTCGTTTAAATCTTTTTCTCAAGAAAAAGAAAATAATGGTACTATATATAAAAACGGCCCATATGTTGAGGCCGTGAGAAATCTTATGAATGTATATAAGACTAATAATATTAAGAAAATTAAAAAAGCTTACGAGAAAATATCTGTTGATAAGCTTGAATTTAGAGATGCGCTAAATAATATGGATGAAAAAAGTCCCTTTGGTAAGAGTATGGATCTTGATCAGGAAATGGAAAATATGGGTGAAATTTTTAATACTCACGAAATAATAAGTATTAAAGAGCTTGGTTATCCTGACCATTTCGATTACAAAGAAGCGAACGATTTAGTCATTTCATGGTGGCAATTTACATGGCGAAATAAATTATCTGGAAACCAAGGACCAATTCATTTAATGATAGGTCATTTTTTCGATGATAATAATAAAATGATTGGAGAAACCTATTATTTTAATCCTAATACTCTGCCAAAATGATGAAAAAATACCTGAAAAGCTCAAAATCATTTATTAAAAAAAATATAGATCTTGTTTTAAATTATTTTCAAAACTTTTCTAGTGAAAAGGGTTTTATATTTACTTGTTTTTTTAGCCTTATTTGTCCATTTTGGCTGCAATTCAACTGAGCAAGGTATTGGCGTAAAAGTTGTTATTCCAGAAACAAATCAAGGTATAGAGGGTGTTGTTGAAAACACATCTTTAGAATTATATGAAGATATTACATACATTTTAGATCTCGATTATAATGACCAATATGAAGATCAATCTTGTAATTATCGTTACCAAGTGCTTCTTTATATAGGTACAGGAGGTATTGTAGAGCAAATTAGTTACCAGTATAGAGTTTGTGCAGATGTAAATTCACGAGAATGTGTACAAAAACAAGTTTATAATTTAAGTTTTGATTTCGATAAAATTGATAACGAAGAAGACTATGGATATAGAAAACTTTGCAGAGTAAATGAAGACAGTTTTAGTATTTGTACGTACACTCAAGAAAATGAAGCAGATGAAAAAATAGATGGACTTTTTATTTTTGAATCCAGAGAAATAATAAAATCATATACAACAGATGAGAATGATAATATCGATGAAAATAATTCAGAGACGTACTATTTTTTAGAAAATGGAACAACAACTATTGATGAAGTAAGAGAATACTCTTGTAACGATCAATTATATAATTAAAATTCAATTGAAATGAAAAAAATATTTCTGGGACTAATTTTATTTCTTTTTTTTAGATGCGATTCTAAAAAACCACAAAATAAAATTGGCGTGCAATTCTTTCTTGATGTTAAATATCCAGAACTCTATGAAAAGGCTTTTGTTAAATTAAGAAAACAAATAGAACCAATTTTAGATGGCGGTAAAATGACAATTGCGAAAATTCATGATGGAGAAGTTATGAATGCAAACTATTATACTTTGATTACAGCTGAAGATATTAAACACTTAAGATTTATTCTGGATACAATACCTAAAACTCAATATCACAAAGACTATAAAGTTAAAATTGGTTTAGAAAAAGGAGATGTAAAAATAATATCCTCTGCTAGTGTAGAATTTAAATAAAAAACCCTCCAAGTTGGAGGGTATAATAAAATTAGATTAATCAGAAATTAATTACTTTGTTTTTGCATCATCAAAGTAAGTTCAGCGCCACCATAGGGTGTACTTCTTGAATTAACCATCATATCAGTAAGTTTTTTTGTGATAAATTCATTTTCTAAAAAAAAGGGTGGCCATTTAGCACCTTCAACAGGAATATTAAATGTGAAGTGTGTTACTTCATTAAATGCATTTTCACTTTTACCAATAACCTTGACAAAAGCCCAACCTCTGTGAAGTCCATTTTTCACTTGTTCTAGAACATAAGGCTTATAAATATTTGATTCCATTTGTTCATAATCGTCAGATTTTTGAACCATTGCACCCATATTTATTTTTTCACCAATTTTTAGGTCCCCTCCTGTAAAAGGAGTTGCGTCTAAAATTTGAATTTGGTAAGTTCTAACCTCTTTTTTGATTTTATTTTTACTAGGTGTTATAAGACGCAAAATTGAATTTTTTGACATCCCCTTCATACCCCTTCTCATTATTGATGCAGCTGAAGAATAAGAAAAATTGGAATCTCCTTTAAGATATTTGTCCATCTCTTCTTTTGTTTTAAATTGATTAAAAACAACATAATCTGCTGCATTAGCTCTATCATCTTTTCTAGGAGTTATTTTCCAAACAGCCCAATCCATTTTTTGGCCTTTATCAATTTGATTTTGTCTGAAAATAGACCAGGCCATTTCTAACTTTTCGTAGTCTTTTTCCATACCTTCATTAATAACAAAAAAGTCAGCTACAGCATATTGAGCACTAGTTGATAATGGAAGTAATAGTATTAAAAATATTAGTCTTTTCATTTTGATTGATTTATAGTTAAACACCAATATACAAATAAGTTCTTTAAATTTAGTTGGGAGATTTCAATTTTGATTCATTACAATTTGTACGTATATAAGTTGAATTTATTTGTGAAATAATAAAAAATTGAGTTATTAAAGTTCTTTGTATATTGAGTGCTATAATTATAAATCAATCAAAAATGAAATTTCATTATTTAATACTAATCACACTGTTATTTGGTTGCGCAAATAATAAATCTGATGTAACTATAGTCACATTTGATGACGAAAAAACCAAATCAATTAGATCTCACTATCAAAACTATTTGGATAATAATATCGAAGGATTAAAAAGTTTATGGTCTCCAAATCTCAAAATATATTTAACTGAGACAAAGCAATCAGGTGTCGAAGATATTTCTAATCTTATCATCGCCCAACATAAATGTTTTTCAGAAATACCATCTTTTCTAGAAGATGCTATAATTGAAACAAAAACTTATCCAAACGGCAATACATGGACAAGTTCTTGGTTTATTTGGAAAGCGACTAGCTCTGTATCAGGTAACACCATTTCAATACCTGTACACATAGGATTTAAATGGGGCGAGGGAAACAAAATTGTTGAAGAGTACCACATGTATAATACAAAATTGATGGAGGAAGAACTTGCACTATGTAGTGGGGAAATATAAAAAACTAATTAAATAGAAATAAATACCTCTAGCTTTAATTTTCTAGATTATATATTTCCTCAGAGATTCAAGTTTATAAATCAAGACCCCTCTTTTTAAAGAGGGGTCTTTTGTCTTTTTAAAAATTAAGTTTGTTATTGTGTTTTAGCATTTTGGGTTTCAGCATATAAGGCTGCTTCCTTTAGTAAATCTGCAGTTTCAAAATAGCATTGCGTTTGTACAATTTTGTCTCCTTCCCATTTCCACCAGCAATGAAATGTTAACTTTAACTCCTCACCAGTAATTTTTGAAATTCCACTCCAATTTGCCCATTGGTTTGTGAATATGCTATCATTATTATATTTGGTTGTATGAACAACAGGATCAATATGTTGAATTTTATCATACAACACCGAATGGAAGTTATAACCTTCAATAATTTGGTCTACATTAAAAACTTGCATGTTGACCATGTGTTTGCTATCAGGAGAAAAATATTCTCGAGCAATTTCAAATTCTCCTCTCTCGTATCCCTTAGCTAATTTTTCAACAATTTTTGTCCTTTCGTCATTTTGAGTTGAAAACCCAGCCCAATCAGAATTATCAATTGTTTGATTATTTTGACATGATATATAAACTACGGTTAAGCAAAAAAATAATATTCTTTTCATTTTGATTTATTTATGTTTGACAAGTATGTAATATATAAAATATAAACTCTCTCTCTAAAAAATTTTAAATAATTAAATAATATACTCTTTAGAAAGAGGGTTTAAAATTTTAATAGGATTTAATTAGATGTTGCAACAAATTCCCAAACAACTCTTGAGTGCCATCCCTTAGGTAATTCATCTTGAAGTTGAGATAATAAATTCTGATCAACATTTTTGATTGCAGCCTTATACATAAGATGATCAATTACTTGTTCCATATTTTCATATGCATCCCAAAAGAATAGAGGGGCCAAATCAGAATCTTGTGGAATAATTCTTGTTGCCATGCCCCAAGAAGCCATACCTTCTTTTTTCATGTCTTTTTGAAAACTGGAAGATATTTTGTCAGCTAAATCCATAGCACTGTTCAAATTTTTTGGGAAGGTCCAATTAAATATTATAAACTTTGGTTGAAGATTATTATCATATCTTTTTTCAGTCTTGTAAACATAACTGCCATAACGCTCTACATCAATCCCACCGAATAAAATTTCTCCAGGAATGCCATATTTTTTTTCTGTATTAAACCAGCTTTGTCTTTTTACATATTTTTTTGGACTTTCATAAGCTACAACCCATAGGAAGTTTATCTTTTCGTCTTCAACTTTTCCCATACCAGGCACCCTTTTTAAAAGTGCCCATCCTTGAATTAGGCCCTCTTTTACTGCATCTTTGGCCATTTCTTGTCCATACTTTTTTATCAGCATCTCAAAATTTTCAGAATCCTCAGGATCGACCATAGCAGGGTTCAAAACAAATGTTTGCTGAGCAAAAACAAAAAATCCAGTCAATATAAAACTAACAAATAATAATTTTTTCATTTTTAATTGATTTATAGTTAATAAGTAACAATATACAAAGATGCGCTGAATTTAATATGAGTTTATTATGTTTAAACAACCTAATATTAAATAGTTATATTGCCTTAAAAAGGGTAAAAATGTTCAAAAGAAAATTTTTTTTAAAACTTGGTCTTGAGATTATAGCAATTATTATTGGTATTTCAGCCTCCTTTTGGATAAGTGAAATATCCGTTGAAAGAGATAAATCAATCCAGAGAGAAAGAGTCTTAAAAAGTATTTTGGTTGAATCTAATGATATAAAAAATTATTGTGACGAAAGAATAAAAATTTGGAACCAAGACATAGAAATATATAACCTTTTATTAAACGAAAAACTGAATATTGAAATATTAAAAAATATAGCTATTAGTAAAAATAGGGTTGAGTACAATCTAATTTATTATAGAGATTTTGATCCTCCAATGAATAGATATAGATCCTTGGTCAATACAGGTGATTTAAAATATGTACAATCAGAAAATATTAAAGAAGCGCTTACCCGTTTACATAATTTAAATTTTAGCAAAGTTGTTTCCACAGTAGATTATGAAAAAAAAATAATAGAACTTATAATTGATTTGATAACTCAGGAAAACCCAAAACTTTTTCTAAAAGGCAACAATTCAAAAATAAGTTTTGAAAATTATTTGAAGTCCTTACACAAGTTTATTCAAGAAAATGAAAAGCTAAAATCAAATCTTATTGTCCAGCTTAAGTATTTTAAGACTAGAATTTCTTCCTTAAAGTTTTATATATTAACTCTAGAAGAGCTTCAATATGAGTTAAGTGATATCTTTAAGGTTAATTGATAGGTTGATATTCGTCTACCGTAAGATCTCCTTTTGAGTTTAGTAATTGATCTAACATAGACTTCATATCAAAAAAATCATGCTCTTTAGCGATTCTTCCCTCACGCATTGTTACTATTGTGGTACCGGACAGATTTAGTGAATTACCTGTAGCTGGTATTCCGAAGAAATCTCCGGTATGTTTACCTTTAAAATTCCAGTGTTTTATAAGTTTATTACCTTGTCCAAATGCGTCAACAATAGTCCACTCTATATCGGAAAACCCATTCAGGTAATTTAAATAAAATTCTTTACAGGCATCTATCCCAACTAGATCTCCATTGGATGTTACAATTACTACATCCTCTGTGAAGTTTTTGTTATTTACAACACTTGTGTCGCCTGCTAAAAAAGAATTCCATACATTCTGGTACATTTCAAGGTCTTTTTCTAATTGTAAAGACGTGCTGGCTTGTTTTTTATTATTTGTATGATTTTGGCAGCTAATCGTCCACAATAAGGATAAGAGTGTTATTATTTTTTTCATTTTCTATTTGATTAGGATAGTATCAATATAAGAAGAAATTATCCAACTTAATAATCAACATACTCCTACATTTAAAAAACCCTCCGTTTAGGAGGGCTTATGAATTTACTAATTAGAAGATCTAAAATTTATTAATTCCAAAGTACAATATTCAACGAATTCTCTTGAAGCTCCTCCATGTTTCCACATCATTTGTTGTTCAAAAGAGGGTTCTGTTTGTTCTCTTTGAGGAGCGTTTGGATTAAACCTTTCAAATATTGCGTGTGTTAAAGATTTGTCAGCGCTTTCAGAACTTGAAAGTACTTTATTAAAATACCACGCTATTCTTCTTCCACTTAAAATATCTTCATTGTGTCCATTTTTAAACCATTTCATTTCATAGTTTTCGTAATCATCATTGAGTGCTTTAACTCCAATGTAGTTTACTATATTACCCAATTTTGGATCTCCACCTACGTCAATAGTAGCATCTAACCCAGTCATACTATAACTTTTCCACTCTGTCTTCATTTTTTTTCTAACCGACAAAAGCCTTTTTATTTCTGAACTTTTCATCTTTCCGTAATTAGATTTTTTAATAAAAGCATCGTTGACTTCTACACCCCAACCTGCTTTTCGAGCAGTATCATCCTTCCAAAAGTTAAAAATTACGTAATCAAAATCAGCTTTTTGGTTACTTGCGTTATTGGAATTTGGAACAACTTTAAAAAAATACCAACCTACTTTATTTCCTTTTTTATGTATTTCTTCATGGACGTTAGCCCACATAGCTTCAAATTTTTCGTAATCTTTTTTCATTGAAGTTTCATTAACTTTTATTTGCAAGAATTCGAATGATTGAGATAGTAGTGACAAAGGCACCATTAAAAACAGTAGTAAAATTTTTTTCATTTTAATTGATTTATAGTTTATAAGACAATATACAAATTAGTAACTAATCTCGATTAAAAGAAAACGCAATTAAATAAAAAACCCTCCACTTGGGAGGGGATAATTATTAAATAATTTTTTACCAACTTCCTAGCATAATTCTTAACCCTGATCTTACCAAACGTGTTTCACCTCTATTTTTTCTATATTCATCCCAGGCCTTTTGAGCTTGTGAATTTGTTCTTCTGTATGCTCCGGGATCCATTGCAGATCTCATATCGTCAAAGCCAACAATTATCCAATGACTTTCTCCATCTGGAGATCTACCCGCAGAAAAACCCCCTAGTAATACTTGACGATCTTTAGGTCTATATTTTAAGTACTTTTTAAACGCCATTAAATATTTTGCTGGGTCTTCAACATCTAAATAAAAATATCTTTGGATAGGTTTATTTTCTCCCTGGTTAACGACAGTATTTCCCATAGCAGCGCTGTGAGTTTCATCGATGAGTTGGGTTAATTTTGTTAAAAGTAGTTCCCAATCTTTGTCCTGTTTTGGTGTATACTGGTCACCCATACCATCAAGTGTTCCCGCCCAAATAAATGAATGACTGTAATTATTGCCATTATCTTTGAAATGATTTTCATATAAGTATGCATTTACACTTTCGGATGTAGGATTAGATTTAAAATAATCATCTACAAGTTTATAGATAGCTGCCTCATTTTGTGGTTCAACAGTAAAATTATATGATGTCCAATATCTTGTTTGCCCAAGTGATAAATATGTAACAAGAAATGATGATAATAAAATAAATTTTTTCATTTTAATTGATTTATAGTTAATATCATCCAATATACAAATTACCTCTAAACTTAGTGAAGAGGATATGCCGATGATTTAAAATAATATTTCAATCATTAATTTGTTCTGAAAAATAAAACTTGAATTTTAATTTCCCATTTTCTTTTATCAAATATGCGCTTTCAAGCCATTCATATGATAAATGTGTTATCCCTTCAGGAGTAGGTTTTTTAAGTTCAAATTCACCTGTATGTTCAAGGGTTATATGGGCAGAATTCAAATCCGTATCAATTATTACATTTTTAAAGTCTCTTTTGGATTCAAATTCACCAAATCCCTTTACAAATTCTATAAATTCCTCTGTGTCCCATTTTCTACTTACTTCAAAAATCATAAAATCTTCAGATAAGTAGTCTCTAATTTTATCTACATCATTATCTAAAAAATAAAAGAATTCGTTTAATGTTTTCATTACCTCTTTATCTGAAATCTTTTTTGAATCTTCGCAAGATATCAATAGAGGAAACAGGAAAAAAATGTAGATAAATTTCATACTATTTATTTATATTTTGTCAGTTACAATATACAAATTAGTCACTAGACTTAATGAAGAGGATCTGCCGATGATTTAAAAAACCCTCCACTTGGGAGGGTATTGTATCTTGAAAGTTAGTTTTTATTTAGCAGCAGCTTCTGTAATATCTGATGTAGGATCAAAAATCCAATTCTCCATTACAATTTTTCCATCCACCCACTTAAATGAAGCGTTAAATGGATTACTCCAATTTTTTTTAGTCTTATTGCCTTTAGCAGACCAACCACCCCATATGTGAGACCATACCATATTATTGTTGTTTTCATCATAAACCGTAGTTTCAACAAACATCCACTCTAATTTGATATTACTATAGGTTTTATGGTGAGAACTCCATCCTTTTTGAACAGTTGATTTATCTGCTTTAATTCCATTCAAATCGAAAACAGCATCTTCAGTATGGATTTCTTTAAATGTATCAAATTTGTTTTGTAAATATTCATTCATATAAGCTTTTATAGCTTTTGAATATTTGTCATCAGTTGTTGTTTTACCGGTAATTCCTTGAGAGAACGAAAAAGTTAGGGTAAATAAAAAAAGTAATGTAAATAGATGTCTCATTTTAATTGATTTATAGTTAATGAGTAACAATATACAACTTATACCCTTTAGTTAACAAAGAGTATTTGTCCCTGATTTAGATTATGTGAAACAATATCATAAAGTAGTGAAATCCTGAACCTGTTAACACAAATAGATGCCATATTGAATGGAAATATTTAATCTTATCCAGAACATAAAATATTACACCACAGGTGTAAGAAATACCACCGAGAATCAGTAATAATTTAGCATTAAAATCAATTAATTTAAAAAGAGAATTTATATCAAAAATTATTAGCCATCCCATAGCTAAATATAATATGAGAGATATAAATTGATATTTCCCTGTGAATAAAAGTTTTTTTAAGGTTCCTACTAATGTTAAAGTTGATATAGCCATAAAAATACTCTTCCCCGAGTAGTTATAAAGAGTTATTAAGCATACAGGCGCATATGAACCCATAATGAGATAATATATGCTTATATGGTCAAATACTTGAAATTTCCTTTTAAGCTCAGGGGTTAGAGTAAAATGATAAATAGATGATGAAGAGTATACAAGCAATAAACCAATAGAGAATAATATTATCGAGATCGAACTTAAGGGTGTTATTTCATTGTCAAAATAGAATAAAAAAGGTATACCAATGAGAGATAAAATAAGACCTGAAAAATGTGTTAAAACATTCCAAAATTCTTCGTTTTTGAAATCTCTAAAACTAATAACTTGCACAATCCAAATTTATAATAATTAAAGAGTTTTAGGATATCTCTAAAATTAAAGAACAGCGGTCTATTTAGCCATTACAATTATTTTTGAGAAGCCATTATTTCTTGAATTTTGATAGATGGATCAAAAATCCAACTGGCACTAACAATTTTTCCATCAACCCATTTGAATGAGACATTAACTGGGACAGCAGCATTTTCATTTGTCCTTTTTGACGTAGATTCTACGACACCCCAGTGATGGCTCCACACTTGATTGTTATTGTTTTCATCATAGAAAGTTGTTTCTACAAAAGATTGAGGCATCTTTATGTTTTTAAAAAAATTGTGATCCGATGAAAATCCCTCTCTAACTTGATTTTTTTTGAATTTTTTGCCATTAACACTGTAGTTCCCATTTTCTGCAAAATATTTATCAAATGCTTTGAAATCATTAATAAGGTAACCTCTATTGATTTCAAGAATGGCTTTAGAATATTTATCCTGTGTCCTTACCTTACCTGTAGTCTCTTGAGCAAAAAGTGAGTAAGTAGTTAAAAGGATTAAAAAAAAACTTATTTTTTTCATTTTAATTGATTTATAGTTAATGAGTAACAATATACAAATTACCCCCTGATGTTAATGAAGAGGATATGACAATTTTAAAGTGGGGTTTCAATCATTTATTCCATTACAATTAATCGATGAAAATTGAATTTCTGTCTTCGGATAAATTTTTTCATATGTCATTTCTTCTTCGCCATCTTTATATAAGTATTCTGCATATGACGTATTTATATAATTTATTGTAGCATCATCAATCACTTCGTAAATATGAAGATATCTATAGGGTGGGCCAAGATCGTCAACTTCCGCGCCTCCAAGAGCATATTGACCCCGACTTATAGTTTTAAAATTATCTTCTGAAAAAACAAATCTGTCAAGAGTATTTTCAATGATTGTAACGGTAAAACCAATTTCTTCTCCTGGGTTACCTGTACATCTATTAATATTATAACCATCACTAAAAGTTTTACATTTTAGACAAATAAATTCATCTCTTAAGTAGCTCATAGATTCATCAGTCCGAACCCTTTTATGAAAAGCATTCAAATCTCTAAAAAAATAATCGATAATTCCTTCATTATTTGCATTTATATTTTCAAAACCAATACCATCAAATCTTTCTAAAAAAGTTGATATTTTTATAAAAGTTGCAGTTACACTTTTTGGACTGTCAATAATTAATTCGGAAGGATTAGTATCTCCGGTTAAAGCTCCTGACCAACCACTAAAATAATATCCTTGAGCTGGGATTGCTTCAAGTGATACTCTTGTTCCAGAGTCATAATCTGTGGACTTACCTGTATTGATTATTGTCTGTGAAATACTTCCTTCTCCTAGCACATTAGTTGTAAGCTCATACTGACGTAATCTGAAATTTGCAACTACATTTTTGTTGTCATCTATAGTGACATTAACAGAGGTATTACTTCCACTAGCATCACCAGACCAATTAGAAAAAACATATTCAACATTAGGTGCAGCGTTAAGAGTTATTGTACTGCCGTCTTTGAAAGTTCCTTCAGAAGGAAAAACAGTTCCACTATTTGGAGGGTTTACTCTTACATCTAAAATGAATTCTTTAGTACAACCTGCAAGAAAAATAAATAAGACAAGTGGTAAGCCATTTTTCATAGCCTCTAAAATAAAATTTATTGATTACAATTCAGCTCTTAAGCCTCATATTATGTCAGTTAATAATCAAGTTAATATATTCTATTTAAGTATAGATAGCTATTGTTGTTATAATTACCTGAACTAAATGAAGAGGATATGCCGATGATAAAAAAAACCCTCTACTTAGTTGGAAATATTATCATTTTAAAGGCGAATTAAATTGATACCAATTAATAAGCTTTCCCTCATTAAATTGATACCATTCTATAGTATTGAATTTTTCGGATGTAAATTCTGCTAGAACCCACTCCCCAATATCTCCAGGTTTTGGATTATCTGTTGGAGTATTTTTAACTGAAAATGCATAGTCCGTAGTCCAGCCCCATTCAACTCCATTTTCCAAATTTTCTTGATACTCTTTTTCAATTAAATTAATTAAATCGTCTGGGCCTTCACCTTTATCACCATTTGCAAAACGAAGAGTTGCATCTTTTGCGACAAGAGTTTTTATTTTATCATAATCTCTATCAAACCAAGCTTTGTCAATTGCTTTAAAAATGTTAATTACATCGTCAGAAGCAAGCATAATTTTTTGATCTGTATTTATTATGAATCCATTTGATTTAATTTTGTGATCACTCTCCTGACTCATATTATTACAGCCAATTAGAGATAGACAAATTAGGAGAAGTATTTTTTTCATTTTAATTGATTTATGGTTAATAAGTAGTAATATACAAAATACTCCCAAACTTAATGAAGAGGATGTGCCGATGGTTTAATTATCAATGGGGCTTAGCTTGTAATCATACAATTGTGTTGCAACCAATATATCACTATTATATTCTCTCAATGAATAAATTAAACCATCTTTCATTTTGAAAATCCACACATATTTATTGTCATATTCTCCATTTTTGCCTTCTGCATCCCCCTCTTGAATTATTGCTACACCATTTTCATCGTAAATAGTATCAACTGTATTCAAGATGATACCATTAGGTAGGATTTCAGGAATTATGTTTTTAAAATATTCATCAAATAAATTATCTCTATTCCATAATACCCCTCCTTGTTCAATTATACCCATCCAAGAAAAAGTAAAATCATTATGAAGTAAACTTTTTGAAACTTCAGGATTTGTAAAAAGATTATCAAAAAATGATTGAGCCATTTTTAGATTTGCTTCTGATTTTAATTCCTTTTCACTTTTTTGAGGTTGATTTTGACAAGAAATTATGAATGAAATTAAAATTATTGAAAATAGAATATTTCTCATTTTAAATTGATTTATGCATTGATATCATATAATATACAATTTAGCACCTTAACTTAATGGAAAGGATATGCCGATGATTTAGTCACTATTAGTATTGTGTTCTAATATACTTGATATTAATGTAATTTCATTAGCAGGAACTCCAGCACGTTCAGAGTGTTCTTTTATAAAATCTTCTGATTCTGCATTATAAACACAAAAAACATTATTCCCGGCAATATAACTATGCTCTTGTTCAATTTGTTTTCCTTCATTTCTCATAGCTATTAATACTGATTCAGAGCCTTGTCCAATTTCATCCAGTTTTTCGCCAGGTATTTGAGATGCCCCTTGAATTTCTCTTTTGATTAAATACTTATTCATCTTAATTTATTTTTAGTTTAATGATTCTAATATACAAATTACTCCCTCAACTTAATGAAGAGGATATGCCGATGATTTAAGTCGAAAATTTTACAATAGTAATCCCTCTTTGTAAAGTACACCAAGAATACCAATTAAAATACCAACAATAATTGCAGTTCCAACTACTATATT
>CAJWUI010000007.1 GCA_913047695.1 uncultured Bacteroidota bacterium | reverse complement strand
TCAACTTTTCCCTCAAAAATCATTTTGTTTAAATCTGCAATAGTTGCGACAGTAGTTCCTGCATTAAAACTATTACTTGCAATGACTTGATCTCCTTTTTCAACAGGAATCTCAAGTACAGTTCCCGCTACTGTAGCCCTAATATTTGTATTAGCAGATGCTGAACCACCTTTAGATCCTAATCTTATAATTTGTAAATCAGATTTTGAATTAGAAACATCTAATTTAGCTTGGTTGTAATTCAAAACAACATTATCAAATTGTTGTTTTGAAATAATTCCATTTTTGAATAAACTTTTATTTCTTTCATATTCAATTTTTGCATTTTTCAAGATAATTCTTGAATTCGCTAGTCTCCCCTCAGCACTGTTTAAGTTTTGTTCGTTTGGAACTACTTTAATTTTAGCTAGTAGGTCTCCATTATTCACCTGATCTCCCTCCTCTACATAAATTCCGTCAATAATACCTTGTATTTGTGGTGTGATTTCTACCTCATCCTCAGGTATTACTTTTCCAGTAACGACAGTTTTCTTTTCAATTGATGTTTTAAACATCTTCTGAGTTTCAAAGGTTATTGCAGATTTGTTGTTTGTTTTTACAAAAAATGCTGCCGCAAATAGGCTACCTGCAATTAAAACCGAAATTCCGATATATTTTAAAATTTTCATTAGTTGTTTATCGTTTTATTCTTCTCTTAGTGCATCTATAGGTTTCATTTTTACTGCTCTTTGAGCAGGAATTAGTCCAATAAGTGTTCCAAGAAAAATCATTAGAAATAGTGCTCCTAGGATATATGGAATTGGTACAGTAGGATTTGTATATGGAAAGTCGGTTAAATCTTTTGTAGCAGTGCTAATTCCAAATAATACAAAAGCTCCTAAAATAATACCAAATATTCCAGCTATGAGTGTCAGAAAAACGGATTCCAAAATAATTTGATTCCGTACCTCTGATGGAGTAGCACCGAGAGCCCTTCTTACACCAAGTTCTTTTGTTCTTTCTTTTACTGAAATTAAAAGAATATTCCCAATTCCAATTACACCAGCCATTATAGTAGCAATACCTACAATTAGAGACAAAAGTGTCATCCCTTTTGAGAATCCCATAATTTTATTAAATATTTCACCAATATTAAATCCGCCAAATGCTCGGTTATCTTTAGGAGATACTTTATGTAATCTCTTAAGAGCAGCTTTTATATTTTTTTCAACATTAACAGCATCAGCATCATCATATGCAGCTATCGTAAACCACATTACGTCTTCACCAGTATTATACAGTCTTTTAAATGTTTCAAATGGAATAAAAATATCTCCATCAGTTTCAAATCCACCTCCAGGTATAAACTTGTGAACTCCAATTACTTGAAAATATATATCATCAATTTTAACATACTTCCCAATTGGATCTTCATCTTTTTCAAATAATTCTGTTTTTGTTCTTTCGCCTATGACACATACTTTTCTTTTATATTTAATGTCTTCTTCATTTATAAAGCGTCCTCCTTTATAAATTTTTTTGGTTGCAATCTTAATATAATCCGGATAATCACCATATACGTTATAATTACTAGATTTATTTTTTCTCACAACCAAAGGTGGACCACCCCAAAATACTCCTCTTGAGTTTCTAGGTGCTATAAATTGTACCTCTGGAATTGTTTTTTTAATGTAATCCATATCTGAAAGAGTTAGCTGGATATATCTTCCTGTTTTGAACCCTGCATAAGGTATGCTTGTACTTTCAGCCCAAATAAACATTGAATTCATTGCTATATTTTCAAACTGTCGCTCAAATCCATTATCTAGTCCTTTTGCAGCTCCAGACAAAGTAATATATATAAATATTCCCCATAAAACGCCAATCACAGTAATGACAGTTCTTGCCTTGTTTTTTGATATTGAGCCAAAAATTTCTTGCCAAGTATCTCTGTCAAAAATCACCTTTAAATTATTCATCTCTTAAAGCAATTATGGGTTTGATGCTTGAGGCCCTTTTTGCAGGAATATAACCTGCAATTGCACCAAAAATAATTAGTGCAATTGTTGCCATTAAAGCCGTTGAAATTTCTATGTAAGGATTTTTTATGAAATATTTATCTAATTTTATTCCTATATTTTCAAGAACTACAACCCCAAAAAATAGACCTAAATAGCCAGATATTATTGTTATAAATACAGATTCTTGAAGAACCATTTTTATCACCGAATTTGGTGTAGCACCTAAAGCTTTTCTTATCCCTAATTCTTTAGTACGCTCTTTTACTACAAAAACCATAATATTTGAAATACCAATAATTCCCGCAATTAGTGTTCCCATACCAACAAAGCTTACAATTAGCTGAAGTACGATAGCAAATTGTTGTGTTTCTCTTAAATCATCTGCTATATTTCTTATGTAAAAGCCATTTGGATCCTCAGGAGATACCGACTTTTTTTCTTTAAAATATTTTTTAAGTCCATTTTCCAGGCCCATTGCTCCGAGGTAGCCAAGTTCTTTTCTATATGTTAGTATGATTTGATCTACTTTATCATTGCTTTTTTCAATTAGCTGTCTAGTTGTATAGGGTATATAAATATTTCTTTCTTCATTATCTCCACCCTCATCTTGAAAAATTCCAACAACTTTATATGCTGTGGAACCTAAATTGATATATTTACCTATTGCTTGCTCAGACTTAAACAAATCTTTAGCCACCATTCTTCCAATCACTGCAACCTTAGTCTTACTACTTATATCAGATTGGTTAATGTATCTTCCTTCCATCAATATTGTTTTTTCAACAAACTGATGCCCGGGGGCAACTGCACGAGTGCTGTAATTGTTGCTATTGTTTTTATATCTTATACGGGCGTTTCGAGTTATTCTTGGTGTTATATATTCTAAGTAAAATGAAAAGTTTTCTGTTATATCCCTTAAATCGTCGTTTCTAAATTCAATACGCCTGTTTGCCTTAAAACCCTTGTAGGGTTTTGAAGTTTTTCCAGGATATAAGAAAATGGCGTTACTAGCATCGTCTAAAAAAAATTCTTGAAAAGTATTTTTCAGACCATTTCCAAGACCAAATAAAATGATAAAAATAAATATACCTAAAGAAACCGTAAAACCAGAAAGAAAAGTCCTTAGCTTATTTTTACCTATCGTTTCAAAAATTTCTGTCCAGCGATCTCTATTAAACATATGATGAGGCTTTGACCTGATTAACTTTACTATCTTCGACAATAACTCCATCTTTAAGTTTCACAATTCTTTTACACATTTTTGCTATCTCTAGCTCGTGAGTTACTACTAATATGGTCTTGCCCTCTTCATTAATTTTTTGAATTAAGTCCATCACATCGCATGAGGTCTTAGTATCTAAAGCTCCTGTTGGTTCGTCTGCTAAAAGTACTTTTGGTTGTGAAGCCATAGCTCTCGCAATAGCTACCCTTTGTTTTTGACCTCCAGATAATTCACTGGGTAAATGTGTTGCCCATTCTTTTAGACCTACTCTTTCTAAATAATCCGCAGCTATTTGTTGCCTTTCTTTTCTTGATATTCCTTGATAATATAGTGGTAATGAAACGTTTTCTAAAGCATTTTTATAATTTATCAAATTGAACGACTGAAATATGAATCCAAGAAACCTATTCCTGTATTTTGCTGCTTTGGTCTCATTCAAATTCTCAATCTTGAAGCCATCTAAAATATAATCTCCTTTGTCTGCTGTATCTAGCATACCTAAAATATTCAGTAAAGTTGATTTTCCAGATCCAGAAGATCCCATAATTGCAACTAGCTCACCATCCTCTATACTTAGGTTTATCCCCTTAAGAACATGCAATGAGGAGGACCCCATTCTATATGATTTGTGAAGGTTTTTTAATTTAATCATTAAGACAATTTACAGTTCTTAAATTTGATTATATGGCAAAGGTGGTGTAAAATTACGGTTTAGAGTTATAATTTAGTTTAAAAATATGTTAAGTTTCAACTCTTTTTAGTAAAATATTTCTATTTAAACGAAGGGATATAATTATTTTTTCTTTAAAATCTTGTATATCTTCCACCCTGCTAACCCAACTAAAAAATAAGGAATCGCCATCAAATATAAAATTCCATTGTTTATACCTTTGGCTGTAGATTGCCCTTCCTCAGACTCAAGTACAGCTCTACACATTGAACACTGACTGTAAGCATTAGAGCAAAGAATAAGAAGAAAAAATATGAATATTAGAACAAAAGGTGTATTTATTTTAAGCATAATAAGGTGAAATCATTAAATATACAATCACTCCTGTAACTGCTATATACATCCATATGGGAAAGGTATATCTAGCAATCTTTTTATGATTTTCGAAAAAATTTGATATCGCACGTACATAGGTTACTAATACCATTGGTATAATACCTACTGAAAGTAAAATGTGGCTTATAAGAATAAAATAATATATTGGTCTTAAAATCCCTTGGCCTCCGTACGGTGTAGGGTTAGAAGTCATGTGATATGCAACATACATGGCAAGAAAAACAACAGACAAGGATATTGCTATTTTCATAAGCCTTTCATGGAGAATCATTTTTTTCTTTTTAATTGCTATATAAGCAAAAACAAGAACCAAAGCAGTAATTGCATTAATGGTAGCATAAGTAGGTGGAAGGAAAGTAAGCGGTTTTACATTAGGAATTTTAATCATAAAAAGAATCACTACTACTATTGGAATGGCAATCGATAATGTCCAAACCCAAGGGGTATATTTTTTTGTAATTAGTTCACCTCTTCTATTCATTTTCTATTCTTTTAATAACTTTTCGATGTCCTCAATAAGTAAATCCACCTCTTGAACTTTTACGTTTTCTTTATAAACTCCCATATAATATACTATGGGATTACCATATTTGTCGGATCGTGAGCGGATAAACCCTTTTTTATCAATCAACGCAAAATAGCCTTGATGTTCAAAACCACCTGCTACTTTTGGGTTTACAGACGCAAATATATTAAATCCTTCGTTGGCAAGAGAATATATACTTTCCTTATCACCAGTGAGAAAATGCCAATTTTGAGAAAAAACATTATATGATTCCGCATAATTTTTCAAAACTTTAGGGGTGTCATATGTTGGATCAACTGTAAAAGATGCTATTCCAAAATTTTCTTTGCTTCCAAACTTATTTTCAATTTTTTTCATGTTTTTATTCATGATAGGACAAATAGTGGGGCATGATGTGAAGAAAAATTCAACAACGTAAACTTTATCTTTAAAGTCTTCATTTGATATAATTAAGCTGTCTTGGTTAAAAAACATAAAATCAGGGACTTTTTTAGCCTCACCATTTAAAAAAATGAATTGAAGGGGTGATGCAGAAGTTGATCGATTATTATCCACTACTTTATTATCAATAATTCTATTGAAAATTTTTGGAATAAATAAAATTCCAAAAATTATAATAATTAAAAAAAGTCCAACACTTTTTAACTTTTTCATTTTTCTCTTTCCGAATTATAAATTTTAAGTGCCAGTCGATATTCAGCAAGTATCACCTTCACATCATCAATCATTTTTTTATTTATTTGTGCTACAGACCGAGCATCAAAAGCATATAATGTCCCTGAATCTTCATCATCGTTTCTTCCCCTTAGGCTCAAATCTTTATCAATAATGAACACATATGGTGTATTTCCTGATTCATCTAATAAAAAAGGAGTTTTTAGCGAGCTAAAATGAGTTTTCATACTTTCCGCAGTCGTATGTAAAAAATTCCACCTTGAAATATCAGTCCCTACTCCTTTAACAAGTTCTTTTTTCAATTCTTGAACCTGTTTAATTTGAAAAGTGTCTACAAAAAAAACAAACTGAAAGTCATCAAATTGGTAAAACCTTTTATAAATTTTTTCATTTAAATTAAGTGCCTCTGCCTTTTTATTTTTTAAATCACCACCCCAGTAACCTAGAATTGTAATCTTATTCTTTAATTTAATTTTTTCCCCTAAATAACATTTAGGCAATTCATTTACTTTTTCAGTTAGAATTGGAAGCTTTGCGAAGTTGTTCTTCCCAGAAGCAAAAAACAAATAAACTAATAGTGGAAATATGAACAGTATCCCTAAAACGAGCTTTTTATTTGAATCCTTAGTCATAAATTTATACTCACTATGAATTAATGGTAATAATTAGTTGTACTATATTTTAAAGATTATCCGATGTTAGAAATTCCAGGAAACAAATCCAATATCCATAACATCAAAAATATAATCTGCCTCCAGTATAAGAATAAATATAAGATATGGAATCAAAATCACTAATGGTAAGACTATTGAATTTTTTAAACCACTTCGTTCGTCACGAATATGCATAAAATCCCATGCAATATAATATGCTTTTACGATTGTTAGTAAAATAAAAATCCAGTTAAGAAGTTTCATTCTCAAAAAACTTGTCATAAGAATTTCTGGCTTTAATATTCCTAATCCTACTTCAATAGTTGTAACTATAGATAGAAAAATTAAAACACCCCAAATCTTTTGTTGGTTAGATTTAAATTTTAATAGCCCTCTAAAAATTGCTAGTTTATGCTGTCCTTCTGCCATAATAATTATTTTAAACGAGATAGAAAAATGTAAATACAAAAACCCATACTAGGTCTACAAAATGCCAATACAATCCTACTTTCTCAACCATTTCATAGTGACCTCTTTTCTCATAAGTTCCCAGTATAACATTAAAAAATATTATGATATTTATAACGACTCCTGAAAATACATGAAAACCATGAAAACCAGTTATAAAGAAAAAGAAGTCAGCGAATAATCTGTTCCCATACTCATTGTGTATCAAATTTGCCCCTTCAACAACTCCTATTGCATCATCTATCTTGTAAATTGCTTCATCTCTTGAAAGCAAAGTTTTTTGACCATTTTCAGAAATCTGTTCCGTTCTTATCGTAAGATTAGGATTAGCTAAAAAACCCTTTTTAACCTCTTCCAGGGTAATTTTTGGAAGTGTTTTTTCATTCTGATACCAAAGTCCAATATTTGACTTGTGTGTTTCACGTTCTGAATCTATTCCAATTGCAAAGTCTTGGATTGATACACGTTTATCATTTTCTGAATTAACGAACTGGAGTATTTGGCCTCCTTTTGTTTCTAAAGCCCCATATTCACCTTTTATAAAATTTTTCCATTCCCAGGCCTGGGACCCCACAAAAATGGCTCCACCAATTATAGTCAATAACATATAAAAAGTAACTTTAGACTTATTCATGTGATGGCCAGCGTCAACAGCAAGTACCATAGTTACAGAAGAAAAAATTAAAATAAATGTCATTAAAGCAACATAGTACATTGGAGCGTCAATACCGTGTAAAAACGGGAAATGTGTGAAAACCTCATCGGCAATCGGCCATGAGTTTATATTTTTAAATCTTGAAAAACCATAAGAAACTAGGAATCCAGTAAAAGTCAATGCATCTGAAACAATGAAAAACCACATCATTATCTTCCCATAGCTTGCACTAAAAGGTTTAGCTCCACCACCCCAAAGTTCTCTCTCGTTGACTTGTGTGTTAGTAGTTACTTCCATATGTTTAAAGTCAAATCCGATATAAATTTATAAAATTTAACCATAGAATGAAACGAATAAATATAAATATAGCCACAGTATATCAAGAAAATGCCAAAAAGTTAAGGCCAGTTCAAATCCTAATGTATTCCCATTAAAATAAAGCCCCTTAAAACTATTAAGCAAAACATATAAAATAATTATAATCCCTGCGCCAAGGTGTGCCATATGTAACAAAACTAATATATACAAGTAAGATGTCGTAATTGAACTTTCAGGTCCTGTGAAATAATATCCCTTTTCTATTATCCCATTAAAACCTTGTATTTGAAAATAAACAAATGCCAACGCTAATAATAGGGTTACACTAAGCAACAATTGGGTTATTTTCAAATTTTTCATTTTTAGCATTTTAAATGCTAAATAAAAAGTAAAACTACTTAGAATAATTATCAGAGAACTGATAGTGAAATCAAAAGGCAAATCAATTTGTTGTATCCAGTCTGCCCTAGAGCTACTCACAACATATGCACTTGTGAGACCAGCGAAAGTCATACTGATACTTATCATACCAAGCCAAAGCATCATTTTTTTTGCTTTTTTAGACTTTAATAATATTTCGTTATTACTCATTGAAATAATAATTTATCTAACACATAAACAATTTGCACCCCTGTTATATAAATAATACTTGATTTGATTAAAAGTCTTGCCGATTTATCAGTTTTTGACAACATCAAATTTATAGCAAAATAGAAAAACATTATTCCTAATAGTAATATAAGTAGCGAGGCTACTTGGGTTAAGTAAAGCATACCAGTAAATTTGAATGAAGGTATAAGTGAAATTAATATTGTCCATAGTGTATAAAAGACAACTTGGAAAGCTGTACTTTGATCTTTTGATCCAGAAGGTAACATTTTAAAACCTGCAGATTCATACTGATCATGCATGAGCCAACCTATTGCCCAAAAATGGGGAAATTGCCAAAAAAACTGTAACATAAATAATAGCCCAGGTTCAATTCCAAATTTATTAGTTGCAGCTACCCAGCCTAGCATAAATGGTATGGCCCCTGGGAAAGCGCCCACAAAAACTGATAATGGCGTTTTTTGTTTGAGTGGAGTGTATAAGCATGCATATAAAAATGTGGAGATGCTTGCAAAAAAAGCAGTTTTTAAGTTTATTAAATAAAGACAAACAACTCCGATCAGTGTTAAAATTACTCCTATATACATTGCAGTCTTAGGTCGAATTCTCTTATCTGGAAGAGGCCTATTTTGAGTCCTTAACATTTTCTTGTCTAAGTCTTTTTCAAATATTTGGTTAAAAACATTTGAGGCTCCAACCATAGAAAAACCTCCTACTATAAGTAAAGCCAAGGAATAATAGTTAATTTCCTCAACAGCTAAAAAATAACCAGCAATTGAAGACAAGACTATTGAAATTGACAGTCTAAATTTTGTAAGCTGGGAAAAATCAATTAAGTTTTGGTATCGTGTGTTTACTGAAATGGTTTTGTAAAAAGGCATCAGACGTCATCATTCAACAAGCAAATATAGTGTAGAATAAGTCATTGAGCAATGATTTATCCCCAGATAAATTTTATTGCAGTCTAAAAGTAATAGGTATACTAAAAGGAACTCTAACAGGACGTCCCCTTTGTTTGCCCGGAATCATAGATGGAAGTTTTGAAATTATCCGCTCAGCTTCTTTTTCCAAATTTTTATCTGGGCCTCGCATTCTAATATTAGTTATACTTCCATCTTTAGATATTATAAAGTTTACATATACTCGCCCTTGTATGCCCATTTCTTGGGCAATTTCAGGGTAGCGGAAGTTTTTCCTGATATGCTTATTCATTTTTTCTTGAAAACAGTTACGTCTCTCTGATTTTTTAACTCTTTCACAACCTGGGAAAATTGGAACATCCTCGATAACGGCAAAAGGTACGTCTATGTCAACCTCTTCTTCCTCCACTTCCACTATTTCAACGATTTCTTCTTCATCTGTTTCGGTTGACTCAATTACAGTCTCCTCAACCTCCTCTTCATCTTCGACAATTTCAATTATTTCAGGTGCTGGTGGTGGTGGTGGTGGTGGTGGTGGTGGTGTTTTAATTTGCTCAGTAATTGGAATTTCTTCATCATCATCATTATCTACATTTAAAGCCTCATAATCATAAGTCTTTTTGTAAGTTTTCCACTCAATAGTTTGCCATGTAACTAATAAAACAAACGACAGGCCAATCGCAAAGTATAAGCTGCTGTTTTTTGTTAAATCTACCTTTTCATTTTTTTTTGGCTGCATTGTCAAACAAATTTAAAGAGCTAATCTAAAAAAAATATACAAAAAACAGCCATTTCTCAATTAATAATAAGTCCTTTAAGTAAACATTATTAACAAAGCCCTAAATTTTATCCGTTTTTGAGTAATGTATAGTAAGATTTATGATCAAGAAGGTTTTTAGATTGTTTCAAATCACTACAACGTATTTTAACCATCCAGCCTTCTCCATAGGGATCCTCATTAACTATTTCAGGTGTATCTTCCAAAAGTTCATTGATTTCAATTATTTCCCCTGTGACAGGCATAAATAAATCTGAAACTGTTTTTACTGCTTCTACAGAACCAAAAACTTCTTCGAAGTCAAGCTTAGAATTAAGTGTATCTATTTCAACATAAACTATATCTCCAAGTTCGCCTTGGGCAAAATCAGTAATTCCGACTGTAGCAATCTCACCCTCAAATTTTATCCACTCATGGTCTTTAGTGTATTTTATGTCAGCTGGAATATTCATTTTTTTTTGACAAATTTAAAACATTTCCTTAATCAAAAATATTATTAATTTCCAAAGTTATAACGAATTGTAAATCCAGATCGAATACTAGTTTGAGGAAATGCAGTTGAAATAGCAAACTCGGAAAAATTGTGATCATAAAAAAATAAGGCCGTAAGATTTTTTGTAAGTGCATAATCAGCAGTTACTTTTATTGCCATAAGTTTTTGTCCTGCAGTCACTTGATTATTATCATATTCAAGGTTTTTAAGTAGTGTCAAATTATTTCGATAGGAAACATCGACTTTTATATTTAAATCACCATTTAAAATCACTCTTCTTCCGCTAATATTTGTTCTAAATCTCACATCTTTCACTCTATATCCAAGCCCAACTATATATTCATCTCCAAGAGTCTCGGTGATTAGATTATTATCAAGGCTCAAGGAAATTGCACGTTCTTTTCTAAATTCTGCTAAGACTTTTATTGAATTTTTAAATTCCATATCAATCCTAGCTAAAGGGTTAAATTGTTCTACTAAATTAATATTAGAATAAAGTCTCTCAGGTATATAATTTCCCAATTTATCAGTTTGAAAAGGAATGGTTGAATCATAATCAAAATTTGTCTGAAAGTTATTTAATGTGTAACTAGCTCTGTAAGCATGATTAATTGAAAAACGATTAAAAATTTTTGACAACCCCTTGATTTCTGAAAGAGCTGTTAATTTTAAGTTCCAATTGGGTAGAGGGGCGTTTCTTATTGGGTTTAAATTTATTTTGTAAGGATCAATACCTGAATAAGCAGCTATAAAAGAGTGTAGCAATACAGATTGCTGGTTTTTACCATATCCAAAGGGATATCCATCTATTTCATTTTTCAATTCTGGAAGATCATTTTTTTCACTAAGACGTCCTGCTATTATAGTTCTGTATTCTCTAAATTTTTCAAATGTTTTACTCCCAAGTCCATCTGAACGATTGAAGGCTGTTTTAATAATAATTGTTGATATTCCAAAATTCCCAGAAATATTTGAGTTTTTCGGGAAATATTGTAGATTATTTATACTAAAGTTTTCTATCTTATTTTCAGCAAAATCTCTTTCCGCATTTAGGTCTACAATCAATCCTTTGAAGGGGACCATTTGAGCAGTTGCTAAAAATTTATTTGATCTGATTTGAGTGAATAGCTGATTAAAGTTTGGAAATCCTGTAAGCCATCCTTTTCTTGCTGCTTCATATCTAATATCAGCTTGACTACCTATTGTAAATCCAATGGTAGGTTGCATACCACCAGCAAAACCTACTCTTGGAAGATAACCAGGAAGAATAGTTCCATTATTTTCGTTGTAATTTAGCTGAATTCTTTTTAATGTGGCTAGTACATCAACTACTCTGTTTAAACTTTTTCGAATCGTAAGATTTTTTTTGATAGAATCTTTACTTTTAAGTTGATTTGTCTTTTTTAAAAGTTCAGTTTTGTTTGGCCTTAATCCAAAAGCATTGTATAGTTTAGAAAAGTTTATGGCTCCAGATAATGTTTTTTTATTGTTGTTCTGAATTGTATTTACAATTCCTAACGACGATCCATCTTCACTTTTAACTTCAGCCAACGCCTCCGACCCCCTTTGCCAATTAAAGTTACCTACATAGCTATAAGTTGCATCTATAAAACTCAAAAATGGTAAATATTGAAAAGGAAGTTTATAATTTAATGCTAATGATTGAAAATGAGTATTTGGTTCCCCGGTGTTTAAAATATTCTTCCATAATATATTATCATTATCATTCTGAAAATTTTCAGGATTATTTCTAATTATACTACTAGTAGTGGCATTAAAGTTGAATCTTAGAGAGCGTGTGATGTTATGGCTTAATGAATAATTATAATCAAATAAAAAGTTTCTCTGCTGCAAATTTGGTAGACTTCTTTGAAGTGAGGCATCAGTACCTTCTAAATAAACCTGTCTAAACTTTTGATTATTCAAAATTCTATTAACGTTTGCTGATCCTTCAAGAGAATTCGGTAATAGGTTAAAATTTAACTGTTGAAGCCATCTCCAATATCTTTTCCTATTAAAAAATTTCACATTTTTAAATGGTTCTATTGTTTTTGTATTAAATGAGTGAACATAATTAGCTCCAAGCAAAAGGTTTATCTCTTCTTGGCTTTCTATCTCAAAATCACGATGCTCTAATTTGTTGTATGCGTATGAAAAATCAAAATTCTCTGGACTGTAAAATCTTTGAATGCCTTGACCTGAACTTCTTTTTCTAACACCTATTAGGCTTACACTTTTTCTATTTGTATAATCAATTGCTTGATCACGAATGGAGTCTCTTTGTGATCTACGCTCTGATGTTTCTAAACGATCCTCGAGTTTTAAATCTTGATAGAAAGGGTCATATTTAGGAGTTATGAAAGTTTCACCACTAGCAAAGCTTAATGGGATTTGAAGTCCCCATTTTGATGGTGCTAGTAGCCCTAAATTTAGATTTGAAATAAAATCGTATTGTAAAAGCTCTTCCCTTGTTCTTTGGTTGGGAGTCTGATCTATGCTTCCAAAGCCTATCGATGAATATCGTCCGTTAGCTGAAAAATTAGCAAAATCAGCTAAGTTTGCATCTAAAGCACCGATAGCTGCCCATCCTTCTTGATTGTCTATTCCAGAAATACGTAATTCGTTAAACCAAACTTCTCCAGAAAGGTCTTCACCTAATTTAACTGATGGGTTTTTCAGCCCTATCATCAATGTCCTTATATTACCAAGCGACGGATTACCTTTAATTGCAAGTTTATATTTTTTTTGTCCTGGAAGAGAACTTATTGGTGTAAATTCAAAAATTTCATTTAACTCCTCATCAAAATATAATGTTTCGCCTAATCCTAATTTTTGTAATGCTTTAGCTTTCAGCTTTGAAAGTAACTCTATCGATACTTCTATTGAATTTGAATCTGGTATCCATACTTCTTCAGAAGTTAAACTATTTGAAACATTTTCGTCATAATCAGAGGGCTTTAGAGGGATCTCAATTTGATAAAAATTATCTTGGTAATCTGTCCCTAAACGAATAAAGGCAACTAATCTTTTATCATATTCATCTTCTGATTTCAAGCCAGGAAGAGGTTCGTTCCCTGGTAATGACTCCGCATGCAAAAACATACGTAGTTTGCTATATTGCCTCATGTCATAATCAACTGTTTTAAAAATTCCTCTTGAGTCCATTGGTTTCAGATTGAAAATTCGCATTGCTAAGGATTGTTCATTCTGGCGAATTATAGTATTGTTATTATTTATCTGCTCTCTTTGAATTTCAGGGGGTAAAACATAATTGATGGGAATTCGATTTTCATTTTCTAATATATTTACTGTGCTAATATCAACAGTAGTATTTTCATTTGCTATTATATCTTCATTTAGGGCCTTGTTATAGCGTCTCCAATCTCCTCTTACCAAATCTAATGTGCCAAAACGAAATACTATCTCCTCACTAAAACCGCTCAACAACATACGCATAAATCTAATCGAACGTAAATCATTAATTTCATTAACTGCACCGAAATATGAATTAAAAGAAGTATTCTCATAATATGACTTTTGGATTGGAACTTTGAATTGTATCCATCTAGTTGTATACTGGTCACCATTTGGAGCCCTTACCTCCACGTTCTCTCTTACATCAGTAATAAATGGGTGATTTCCAACTTGCATAGTTTTAAAAATTGGCACATGATATTCAAAATAACTATCTATAGTATTCATGCTTTGATCTCTGTTTATATCTTCTGTGTCAGGTTCAGTTGTATTTCCTCGGTCATTATCACTAAATTCAATTGGAGTATTATTTTCAAAACCATTATAATTTTTATAACGCTCAAGTATACTTCCTTCGACTTGAAGATAATATTCATAATTATCTCCTGCAGGATCATTTATAGGTCCGTTGGTAAAAATTTCAGATTCTTCTTGATCGCTAAGACCATCTAATCCTACATCCTGTAAAATACGATCTTCAGGATTTGAATTAAAAGCATATACCAAAGATTGAGTAGCTGGTACTCTTCCCCACGGAGTTTCATAGGTAGGGGTAATTTCACTATCGCTTGGTAGTCCATTTTCGAATTGTTTTCTGCCATCACGAAGTATATCTTCAGATATATTACCTAAGTGAAATATTAATTCCCCTAATTCATCATCCTCTGAAATATTATCTGAAAATGTATCCAGTAACCAAAATTCTATAAACTCAACATTTGACTGTTCAAAATTTGTTGCATTTAGTGTACGTGTAATACCAGCCCAATTTTTTTTTGGGTCTAATAAAAATTGAGATAATTCTGCATTATTATAAGGTCCTTTTTCTTTTGGATAATATGCTAAATCTAAAGTTGGAAGTCTACTAATCATTCCTTGTACCAAATCTTGCTCTGGAAAAAGTTCATTTATAGATATACTTCTAGTTTCATTACTCGATATATCGTCATTGTTTATTCCTGGTGGCTGTCTAGAGTAAAAAATTTGATCAATAGAATACCATGCTAATTTAGATCTTCCATAACCGCTTTCTAGTCCCTGATGTGATGATCCTAAAACTCCTTCAATTGGGACACTAGAAAGGTTCCACGCATTAAATCCTTTTACATCAATATTTGTTTGTGCTCCTTCAAAATCATCTATATAAACGTTTGTTTCACCATTTAGTCTCGTATTTCTAGGATCATTAGCATTTATACTTGCAACTTCACCTCTAAATGAAATTTGAGAGGGAATACGAGTTCTTATGGTTGGCCATTTATTAACCAAACGAGTTAGAAAGGGGAGTTCAGTAGAAAAATTAGTGTTTAACCCTTTCATAGTATTATTAACTGGTTCGGTTCCATAATTCGCCTTTTGAGTAAGAGGATTTTCACTTAGATTAATAAGTGTACCTCCAACATAGAAGTTATCAGTTAGCCTATGTTTCAAATTAATTCCTGAAAATCTTTTATTCTGTTGATTAAAGAATGAATTATTTTCAACTGAAATGTCGATAGGAATATTAGATGCTTTAAGACCTTCATCTAAAATTTTTACCCTTCCTATTTCATAATTTACAGTATAATCTAATCCTTCCTGAAGAATTCTTCCTCCTGCTGTAACTCTAACTGAGCCTCTTGGAATGTTAAACGCTCCAATATTTATACCGTCGCCTCCTTCAGACTTATATCTTCCCTTAAGTTGAAATTTATTTTTTTCAGTAAATTCTAGGGCTGCTGCTTTTGTAAGGGTATACATTTCTTTGAAAACATATTTTTTTTGATTTGCATTAAATGTATTATCAATCTTATAATTTTCTTTCGCTGAACTTGGGTTATCTAAAAGGCTAAATAAAAATTCACCAAACGGTTCCACTTTTGTAAAGATTATTCTTCCAAAACGAGGATCAACCGTAATCCCTGGTAAAAAGTCAAAAAATCCATCTCCACTAGGAACTAAATCTTGATAAGCATTTAGCTTATCAAGTTCTAAGGTGTTTAACAATATTTCATTATCTAAATCTTCCGGCCAAATGGATTTATCAACTGGAGTTAAATAATTAATTGGTGATGGATCACTATACAAAATATTTAACCTAAAATCCTCTTCGGAAAGCTGAAATGCCCCTGTATTATAAATATTTTTCATCATCAAATTCCAAACAGGCTGGCGGACATCAGTTAAACTACTTTTTAACATTTTGACAATTAAACTATTTGTTTGAATTTGTTCTTGCTGATTTTGGCCTTGAACGAAATTTTGATTTAGTTGAATTACAGAAGTTCCTGGTATATCTCCATTAGCAAATTCTCCAACCTGATATGTCTTTCCCAAATGAGTAAATTGAAAAGCAACTCCTAAAACTTCATCATTACTTAAACGTTGATTAAGAGATATGTATCCTAACTGGGGATGAAATGTGTATTCTTGTGAGCTAAGTTTTCGTGCACTTTCTAATACGGCATAGTCAAATCCTTCATTTGCATTTATTTTTTCAAAGGCATCATTTACTGTTGCTATATCCCTAATTTTTGTATTGAGTACTCCACTAAAACCAATTTCATCAGGATCAAGTTTATTTACACTATTATCAGGAGGCGCAAAAGGATTTGAAGAATTTATAAAATCCAAATAATTATCATCCAATTTTGTATTATCAGGATTCGGTTCTCCCAAGTCTTGAAGTGCTATTATGTTTCTAACATTTTGAGTTTGGTACCCCCTATTTGTTACCCAAACTTCTATACGTGTAATTTGAACTGGAGAATTGATATATGGAAAATTTGCTAAAAATTGATCATAATTATCTCTAAAATATTGACTAATAAAAAAATGTCGATCTTCCTCATAATCTAAAGCAAAAAAGTTAAACTCTTGTAATCTTCCTCCTCCCTGGGAAACAATATTTTGTGATTGAGAACGTTGTTCTGAAAATACTCCGGATATTGTTGTATTTCCAAATTTTAGATCTGTACGCACTCCAAACAAACTTTGTGCACCTTGAATTAGATTACTATTTATTGGCATATTGACGTTCCCAATGTCTATATTTTGAATGATAGCATCTTCCGTAATTTTTCCTCTTAAGTATTCAGATACACGATTTCCTACAAGCTCTGAATTATTAGGAAGCTGTTTTACATTATTTTTAAGATTCTCAATTTTTTGCCTTACTTTATTTAATGAATTTTTTGAATTACTGATTGTTTCTTCTTCATTACCGATTGTTCTACCAATATTATTAACAGACTCATTAATTGTGGAAATACCCTTTTCTATATTAGAAATATTTGTTCCTAACTTACCAGGGATTATTTCTGTTAGCTCTGATAAGTTTGGAGGGTTAAATTCAATTTTTACCAAGTTTTGAAAATCAAAAGTAGATTCTGTATCATAATTAGCTGTGATTTGCAGGCGTTCACCTATATTTCCCAATAAACTTAAACTAATCCTTTGGTCAAAATCAAAACCTGGAGATCTACGATTAATTACCGAGGCAATAGGATTATCACTTCTTTGATATCGATATCCTAAATCTACTCCTATCGAACCTTGAGGTTTAATATCAATGGTATTACTACCGAAAATCGTTTCAAAAAACTCATTATTTACATAGAGTTCTGGAAGTAAATTCTTTTGCGCATCTTCAATATCTGAGCCATATCCACTTAGTGCCTGAATTTTTTCTTTAAAATACCTACTCATTTGTTCTTTTAGAATAAATGATTCATATTCTGCGACGGTCATAACCATTGGAGTACTAATCGGAAAACCACCAATTTCCTCTGTTAATATATATAGATTGCTAACAGGGTCATAGGTGTATAAACGCTCAATATTACTTGGCTTTAGCTCAATAATAGAACCCACTTCAGCAGCTTTTTGTCCAAAAACAGTTCTACTAGCTAACATCATCATGATAAATATGATGATGAAGTTTTTGGATGTTTTAAAAACTACATTTTCAGATATTCCAATCAAAAACTCACAATTTATTCAGAGCCTCCTTGATAAGTTCCTCAACAGAACTGTCTGGAGCACTTTGAATAATGCTATCTAAGATGCGCTCAGACTGCTTCCTTGTGTAACCAAGAACCTCTAATGCTGATAACGCTTCATCTTTGATTGTATTGTTTCCAAAATTTTGAATTTCGCCTTCAACTTGAAGGTTTAACATTTTATCTTTTAATTCTATCAAAACCCTTTGTGCTGTTTTTAAACCAATCCCTTTAATTGCTTTTATAGTATTTAGATCTTCAGAAATTATTGCTCGTTGAATTTGAAGGGGTTCCAGAGACGACAACATCATTCTTGCAGTACTAGAACCAATTCCAGAAACTGAAATTAAAAGTAAAAAAACGGATCTTTCAATAGTTGTATTAAAGCCAAAAAGTGTATGCGAGTCTTCACGTACCTGAAGGTGGGTGTAGAGTTTAATATTTTCATTGTCACTGATCTGAGAAAAGGTGTGAAGTGATATATTAACTGCATAACCTACTCCTTTACAATCAATTACAACCTGCGTAGGAGTTTTTTCAACCAATCTGCCAATAATTTGAGTAATCATCTATCTATTTTTTCTTTGTTTGGGCATCCACAACTGCGACCGCAGACATGTTAACAATTTCAGATACGGAAGCACCTAATTGTAAAATATGAATTGGTTCACTTAGACCCATTAAAATAGGTCCTATCGAATGAGCTTCATTTAATTCTTTCATAAGCTTATAGGTTATATTAGCTGCATCTAAATTTGGAAAAACCAGAATGTTTACTTTTTTATTAATTAAGCTTGAAAATGGAAATCTGTCTTGCAAAAGTTTCTTATTTAGAGCAAAATCAGATTGTATGGGTCCATCAACAATTAAATCTGGATTACTTCTGTGAAGCATAGTAACTGCTTTGGAAACTTTTTTTGCCTGTGGAAACCGCGAGGACCCAAAATTTGAAAAGGAAAGCATACCGATTATGGGCTCTAATCCAAAAATTTTTGCCATTTGTCCAGTCATTTGTGCAATTTTTGCTAATTCTTTTGATGATGGATCAACATTAATTGTTGTATCCGCTAAAAATAGCGGTCCTGATTTTGTTAACATCAAATTTGCAGCAGCAACTCTACTTACTCCTTTATTTTTCGGAATTGTCTCTAATATAGGCTTAACAACTGATCTGTAATTTCTAGAGTAGCCAGAAATCATCGCGTCTGCGTCTCCATTCTTTATCATCATAGACGCAAAATAGTTTCTCTCTCGCATTAAGCGTTGTGAATCATACAAAGTGTATCCTTTCCTTTTTTGTGAATCCCAAAAAAGTTCAGCATATTTATTTCTAATCTTTTTTTGTTTGTCTTCTTTGGGATCTATTACTTCAATGTTTTCGTTAAATTCAATAAGATCGCACAACTCTTTAATTTTTTTTCTATCTCCCAATAAGATAGGTATAGCGATAGATTCTTCAAAAACAATTTGAGCGGCCTTAAGAACGTCCATTTGGTCTGCTTCTGCAAAAACCAAGCGTTTAGGAGCTGATTTTGCACGATCGTGGAGCAATCGAATTATTTTTTGAGTGTTGCCAAGACGTTGTTCTAAGGTTTCCCTGTACCGTTCCCAGTTTTCAATAGGCTCACGAGCCACTCCTGATTCCATTGCAGCTTTTGCAACAGCGGGAGGTACTGTTGTAATTAAACGGGGATCAAAAGGCTTAGGTATTATGTAGTCTCTACCAAAACTCAATCTTGTTTCTTCGTAAGCTATATTTACTTGTTCTGGAACAGACTCTTTGGCTAGATCTGCAATTGCTTTTACTGCTGCCATCTTCATTCGTTCATTTATTGATGTAGCTTTTACATCTAAAGCACCTCTGAAAATGAATGGAAAACCAAGCACGTTGTTAACTTGATTTGGATGATCTGAACGACCAGTTGCCATGATAATATCTTTTCTTGCACTACAAGCAGCGTTATATCCAATTTCAGGATCTGGATTAGCCATTGCAAAAACAATTGGATTGCTACTCATCTTTTGGAGCATCTTTTTTGTAAGGATATTGGGTTGTGATAAACCAACAAATACGTCAGATCCAACAATCGCCTCGTCCAATGTATTTAGTTGTTGTTTTGTTGCAAATTCTGCCTTTTCTCTAGTCAGATCCTTGCGGTTTTTTTGAATTACGCCCTTACTATCCAACATTACAATATTTTTTATTCTTGCGCCAAAAGAAACATAAAGTTTGGCACATGCTATAGCCGCTGCACCTGCGCCGGAAACGACAATTTTCACATCTGTAATCTTCTTACCTGCAAGCTCTAGTGCATTTAAAAGAGCAGCAGCTGAAATAATAGCGGTTCCGTGTTGGTCGTCGTGCATAACTGGAATATCAAGTTCTTCCTTGAGCCTGCGTTCAATTTCAAATGCTTCTGGTGATCTAATATCTTCTAAATTTATTCCTCCAAATGTTGGTGAAATAGACTTAACTGCTTCAATAAATTTTTCTGGGTCTTTAGCATCTAATTCTATATCGAAAACATCAATTCCCGCAAAAATTTTAAAAAGTAAAGCTTTACCCTCCATGACAGGTTTAGATGCACATGGACCAATATCACCTAGACCTAGTACAGCAGTACCATTGGTGATAACGGCAACCAAATTCCCTTTATTGGTATACTTGTAAACATCAGATTTTTGCTTTTCTATTTCAGTACAAGGAATAGCAACACCAGGGGAGTAAGCCAATGCTAAGTCTCTTTGAGTATTATAATTTTTGGTCGGAACAACTTTTGTTTTTCCTGGTTTAGGTTTGGCATGATAAACTAGTGCAGCCCTTCTGTGTTGCTGATTTGACATGAGTTAATATTACTATCTTGAAATTACTCAATTAAATTGAATCTGCCTTTGCAGGAAGGCTAACAAATAATGAAAAAATTCCTCCAGCAATAAGAAATATTCCTGACAGCCGTATAATATTTATTGGATTTTGTCCTAATAGGTCATAAATAATATACTGAACAGAAAAAATTTGAATAATCATGGGGATCACGATAAACATATTGAATATACCCATATAAATTCCCATTTTATTTGTTGGGATAGATGATGCTAACATTTGATAAGGCATAGCCATCATAGATGCCCAAGCAATACCCATGCAAAATGAAAAAAGGTATATTTGGGGAATTTCAATTCCACTTCCAAAGGGCAAAACAAATAAAATATCTGTGTCATTAAGTAATGGCATACATAAAAGTCCAAAACCTCCTATAGCTAAACTAAAAAAGTGCAATTTTTTTGGCCCAATTTTTTTAGCAATTGGGATCATTGCAAACGCTATTGAAAAACAAATAATATTATATGTACCGTTTAAATTTCCTGTCAAAAGTTGTGCCTTATTAAAAAATGAAGTTGTTTCATCTAATGTACCGTATAAGGAGAGTGAAAGAGCTGAAGTTAAATACTGCCAATAGCAAAACATTGCAAACCATGGAAAAAACATAACCGGTATTAATTGTTTCATAGCTACAGGCATGTTTCTGAATGCAAAAATAATATCTTGAAAAGTCTTTATTAATAAATTTTTGTTACCCTTTGACGATTGTATTTCTTTTAAGTCCTCTGATGTTGGAGGATATTCCGAGGTAGTAATAACCGTAATTAGAATAGTTATAATAGACGCTGCAGCACCGATCCCAAATGCCCAATAGGTTGAAACTGGAATACCATTGTTCATTTTATCAGTTAGAGCTAATATGCCAAAGGATACCAAAATAGCAGGTGTGAAATTGGCAACTGTGGTTCCTAGGCCAGTGAAAAAACTTTGCACTAAAAAGCCAAATGAAAATTGTTTTTTTGGTAATTTATCAGAAATGAAGGCTCTGTATGGTTCTAAAGCTATATTGTTTGCGGCATCTAAAATCCATAAAAGACCAGCAGCCATCCAAATTGAACTAGAGTAAGGCATAGCAATTAAAGCTAAACTTGCAATTATAGCACCTAAAAGAAAGTAAGGCTTCCTTCTACCAAATTTTGGTGACCATGTCCCATCGCTTATTGCTCCAATAATAGGTTGGACTATTAAACCTGTTACCGGTCCTGCTAACCATAGAATAGGTAGCTCTGATTCCTCAGCACCTAAATACCTATAAATTGCACTCATGTTGCTTTGTTGTAAACCAAAGCTAAATTGCACTCCAAAAAAACCGAAGTTCATGGTTAGTATTTGCCAAAAACTAAGGCTTTTTTTCACTAATTTTTGTGTTAAGGGTTAATAAGCTTTCTGGAGATTTTTTTGTTTGTAATCTGTTAGCAATATATGAACCTACTTTTTGGCCCTGGGCAACACCTTCAGTAATTGCCATCATATAGTGAATTCCTCCGTAAAGTCTAGAAATTGCTGCCTCTTCAGAAGCATGCATAAAAGATTTGTAGCTTCTCTCAGGTAACCCATAAGCTATTTCCGTAGTATCTATAAAACTGAAATTATCTCCGTAGATTTTTGTTAAAGTTACTGCTGCTGCTCTTGAAATTACTGAGTGTCCACTGGTATATTCAGGGAATGGGGGGGTTTGTAACAAGGGTAGCCATTCCTCATCATAATATTCATTTATCAATGTTTCTGGTCTCACTACCAAAGTCCTCCATTTTTCATCCCAGCAACTTATAAATGCATCAAATAAAGCAATTGAAACATTTGCATATGCATTTATTGTATCAGCAAATGAACTTTTCGCTTTACGTGTAGCTACAGAAGTTATTCCTATCCAATGCCCTCCGGGGGTGATTTTTTTTGTAGCAAACATGGAGTGTCCTTTATGATGCGTAACATAAGGATTACAGTCCCAAAATTTTGCAATTTCAACTTGTTCTTTAGTAAGCCCGTTAGTAATATTAAAAACCTGCATTAACTGTTTATGAAATGGGCTGTCTTTTTTTAAGTTATATGGTAATGGATCTTTTGGTGGAAATTGATTTGATGAATCTAAAACCATTGTCCTTATTTCCTGCCAATGAGGTTCAATGCCATCCATATAGTCAGGTGGAGTTGGTTTCCAATACTGGTCCTCATCTTTTATAGAATATTTAGGAAAGGTACGGGTTTGGCTATACATGTCTTTAGAGGCCCATTCTAGAATAAATTTTGCTACTTTTTTTGCATAATTATTAGATGTTCTGATTACATTTTTTGGGACTTCATACTGAATAAGTTTTTTGTTTAATTCATTTTCAAATGATTCCATTTTATCTTGTGAAAAGATCAATTTTTTCCCAACAATATTGAAACAAAATATTGCAGCAAGGTTCGGACTTATAGTTACTTCTCCCGGTTTTGGTATATTTCCTAAATCCTTAACCTGCCCAGATAAGCTGATAAATTTTTCAGGATTATATTTAGCAATGATTTCGTATGCAGCAATCGTTGGATATAAGTAAACCCTAGATGCAACTGGAGGTGAAAAAATATCATAAACGATGACATTTGTTAAATTTTGCATTGCTGACTGAAATAATTCAGGATCATCCAGTTTATTGAGATATTCCTTGTTATCGTGTATATTACAAGATAATTGGATTAATAAGGCTGTAAATATTAAAGCTCTGGTTTTCCTCATTACATTTATCATTACTGGTTCTTAATTCATTAATTAAAATGATTCAAAATTCAGTTTCCAACACATTTAAGCAAGTCAAAAATAATATTTTTGAGTTAAATAAGTTAATCGTTACGCAGAATAAATGGTATTTAATTACTTAAATTGAAACTAGGATTGTTCAAATGCGAGTAACTTGTTCTGATTTTGTGATACTAAAATCAAAATTTTGCCATTTTTAAGTCTAATACTGCTTATTTCTCTAGCATCACCGAAGACGTGAAAACCAGAGTCTTGTGCGCTAATAATCTTTTCCTCTCCGTTTTCATCCCAATATAAAATGGACCCCTGTAATGCATCAGTATTACCTTCAAATGGTGCACCTCCAAAGTCATTACCAACAATGTAAATTCTACGATTTTTCCCAGAGCCTAAAACAAGAAAGTCATTTATAGGTCCTAACTGCAATAAATCTGGTAGATTGTTTAATTTAAAATTAGCATCTCCAAGGTTTTCAATCCATTTAGATTCACAATGTTTTGCCAATAAAATACTATCACTATCAATAAATCCTTTCTCTTTATAATATTCAAAGTTTGCTTTTGAGAAAGAATGATATGAATTGAATTCCTGTCTAAATAATGGACTTTGTTGGGTCAAATTATCCCAAAATTGGATCGGATATACGTCTAATTTACCATCACTATTTTGCTGTGTGTTAAAAATTAAAGGGTCAACACTTCCATTTTTGTCAACATCTTTTGTTGATATATATAATGGAGTTTCAGGTGCTAAAGACAGCATATTGTTCTTTCCTAAATTTCCTAATATAAAGTCTAGATCACCATCATGATCAAAATCAACTAATTCAATTGACCGCCAAAGACCGTTAGTATCTTCAAGAGTATTTGATTTCAGTTTTACAAAACCTTTCTCCTTATTTAATAACACCGTAATAGGGCTGTACTCACCTACTAGAACCAAATCATTTCTATTATCACCATCAAAATCAGTCCAAAGAGCATCGGTTAGGATACCAAACGATTCGATTGAAGGGATAAAGCTCTTTGTGACATCTTCAAAAAACCCATTATTATTTCTTAACAAAAAATTATTATCAGCTAAAGGATAAGCTCCAGGTATATTATGGCCACCTACAAATAGATCAAGATCCCCATCCATATCAAAATCTGACGGCCTTGCAATGCAACCGTTAACTAGAATTTTTGGTAGCCTATTTTCTTTGTTTTCGAAATTTCCAGAACCGTCATTAAATAATAATCTATCTTGGTACCATATAGAGCCCTTGTCGTACTCGTTACCTCCTGAAACTAGATAAAGGTCTAAATCACCGTCTTGGTCAGCATCAAAAAGGGTCATGCTTTCAACCTCATACTTTTTTTCTTCTTCTTTTTGAAACAATTCCGTAGAAAGAAATTTACTATTTTTTTGTTGAGTAAATATCCTAGGTGAAAATGAAGAAGAGCTACCTACCACAAAATCCTCGAGGTTGTCACCATTTATATCACCTACGGCAATACATGGTCCGTTTTGTGATAATTTATGCGGTAATAATCGTTGTTTAAAAAAGTCTTGAACATTTTTTTCACTATGAAAGTAATTTATATCGTATTTACTTGATACTTCATTGTAGGGAAGTAACTTTTTTTCTTCTATAAAAGGAAAAAGAAGATTACTGCCCTTAACCCCATCACTTTGACTAAAGCTTATTCTTTTGTTTAGATCAGGATTATTAATTTTTGAAACAGAACCATTTGGCCACAAAATTTCAATCGATTGTATACTTTTTTCTTTTCCCAATCCAAAATACATTACAGGATCAGTTGAAGACATATATCCTCTAGATGTCTGTTGTTCTTGAAATTGAATTGAATTATCTGAAAGGCGTATAACGACTTTTGCACCCAAGGCTTTAGGATTTAATTTATCACCTTTAAGTTCAATTTGTATATAATTTGGTGGGTTTTCTTGCTGAGATAAATTATTTTCAAATACAAATGCCTTATCATTTATATTATTAACAACATAATCAATATCACCATCAAGGTCAAGATCACTAAAGATAGCTCCGTTTGAAAAGGAAGATATGCCTAACCCCCAATTTTTACTTACATTTTCGAAAGTTAAATCTCCGTTATTTTTATATGCATAATTTGGTATTTTAACAATCGGAATCGAGTCCAATAAAGTTGCTACCGGTGTAAAAGAACCGTAATTAAGTCTATAATTTGCAAAATCCATATCAGTTATATCTCTCGGAAAGCCGTTGGTTATGAACAAATCTTTATTACCATCATAGTCAAAGTCAGCAAAAAGGGGAGACCAGCTCCAATCTGTTTGATAAATACCTGAAAATTGACCTATTTCAGAGAATGGTAGACTTGATCCATTATTTTTAAATAACATATTTCGCATGTGCTGATCTTGATATCCCCACTTTTTGTTGAGTACATTTTGAAAGAAAAAACTTTTAGATATCGTTGTTTTTCTTCTCTCATGGCTTTCGCCGAGCATATCCAAAGTAACTAAGTCAGTGTATCCGTCATTATTAAAATCTGAGGCATCAGAACCCATAGAAAATTTACTTTGGTGTGAAAGGTAGTTTTCTATTTCATTTTTAAAAGTTCCATCTTTTTGATTTATATATAAAAGATCATTTGTTAGATAGTCATTGGTTATATACAAGTCGATCCATTGATCTTTATTAATATCAACCGGTGTCACACTTAATCCAAACCCTTCGTATACTATTCCAGCTTGCAGTGTTATGTCAGAAAAAGTTCCGTTACCATTGTTTTTGTAAAATTTATCATTGCTAAGGGCTGAGCCGTCTAATATTTTTTTTCTATAATTTGTTGGTAGAGTTGCATTTTGTTCATTATTTAAAACATACAAGTCTAGGTCTCCGTCTCGGTCAAAATCAATAAATGCGACCCCCATACTATTTGAAGAGTCATCTATTCCATAATTTTTAGCTTCTTCTTTAAAAATTGGTATTCCATCATTATCGTTGCCCTGATTTATATATAGTCTATTTTCTCTATTCCCTTTTTGCATAGATGAAGCTACATATATATCCATTAAACCGTCAGAATTTATATCTACTGCTGCTACGCCAGATGACCAAAAATGGGAAGAATCCAATTTTGCTTGCTCAGTTACTTTTTTAAATTTAAGATCCCCTTGGTTAAGATAAAGTTGGTTACTTACCATGTTCCCAGTAAAAAAGAGATCTGGTAGTCCATTTTTATCAAAATCTGCAACTGCTACCCCCCCACCATTAAAGATATATTCATCAGTAAGTATATTAAATTCCGTTGTTTCTGTGATCTTATTATTAAAGTCTACACCTGTTTGCTCAGAGTCTAAAAGCTTAAACAGTGTTTCTGTTTTTGAACAGGAGTAAAGCGAAATGATTATTAAAGTAAGCGTAATATGTTTCATAGCAAAAAAAAAACCGCGGAGCAAATATACTCCGCGGTTTTGAACTATCAAAGGATTTAATTTCTAGTAATTAGGATCCTGTGTAAGAGTTGGCTCACCATCTAGGAATGATCTATCAATTGCATACGTTGGAATTGGATAGAATTCATTTTTAGGTGAAGCAAATGACTTACCTTGTAGATAAACTCTATATCTAGATTCTCTAGCGATGTACTCATTAAGTACTTGAGCTTGTGTTCCCCATCTTTGTAAGTCAAAGAAGCGGTTTCCTTCCATTGCTGTTTCGAGTCTAGATTCGTAACGAACAGCTCTTCGAGCAACGGCTTGATCAGTCCAAGCAGCAGTGTACTCACCTATTACGTAGTTCGCAGCAGGTGACCCCGTCTTAGTAAATTCTACACGTGTAGCACCTTGCGTTGCACCCTCAACAAATCCGTCAGGATTTGCAGCTCTTGCTCTTAAAAGGTTGATTAAAGCTCTTCCTTCCTCAAGCTTCCCTAATTCAACTTTAGCTTCAGCAGCCCATAAAATTACATGTGCTAAACGCATGATTCTAAAGTTATTTGCAGATATGTTACCCCATCCAGAAATTCCAAAACCTTCTGGCTCTGCAATGTGTTTTCTTGAGAAGTAAGGTCCTGCATAAGTTAAATCACGGATGTAATCAACTTGCATGATGTGGTGATTTTTAAATAAAATACCTGGACGACCAACTGTGTGATCAAGTCTAGGATCTACTCTAGGATCTCCGATTGGCTCTCCAATTTTATCACCAGTAGGATTAGTAATATGATTGGTTTTCCATGACTCATCTAATAGAGGTAAACCGTTAGCATCAGTTTGGAAAAAATCAATTAAATCCTGAGGAGCCTGTAAAAATCCACAACAACCCCATGGAGCAATATATGGATGCGCTAATCCAGCATCTTTGTTACCAGATTCGTCATTAGCACTAGATACAGCATATTGAATTTCGAAAATAGATTCTTTGTTGTTACGGGTAGCAACTAAGAAGTTGTCTTCATACTTTTCAACCAATTCAAATGGACCGTTATTTATAATATCCATTAGGATTGGCTCAGCACCAGCCCAGTCAGATTGGTAAATTTTTGCTTTAGCAAGGTATGCTTTAGCAGCCCAGCTAGTAGCTCTTCCAACTTCAGTTTGAGTTGCTGGGAGTGCAGCTGCTGCTTCAGTAAAATCTTGCTCAATACCAGCCCAAATCTTACCAGAATTTGGAACTTTAGAGGCATCTAGGTTACCTAAATCAAAGTTCGCTTCACTAACATACTTTGGATTTCTGTACATTTTCTGCATTTCAAAGTGTTGCCACCCTCTAAGGAACTTAGCTTCACCAACAAGAGTTGTCGCTCTAGCAGGATCAATATCCTCTGCAGCTGCGACGCTGTTTATAACATCGTTAGCTCTTGCGATACCCCAGTATCCAGAACGCCATTTGTCACGGTTGTGAACCATGAAAGTGTTAAAGTCGTAACGTTCAACAGAAGAGTGCTCTGGCTGGTCACCAGCATCAGTACCCTTAAGAGCGTTATCAGATGAAATCGCTCCGTGAATCCACGACCATGTTGAGTAATACCAAGGTCCACCAGCACCTGCCATACCATAACCCTGCAGAGTTCTGTAAGCTGATATTAGTTTTCCTTCTACTCCTTCAGCATTTGCTAAAGCCGGCCCAGAAAGAGAAGCCTGTGGCTCTTTTTCTAGGAATTCGTCGTCACAAGCAACTGTCAGTGAGAAAATTGCTAGTGATGCAAGTAATAAAATTCTTAAATTTTTCATTTTACAAGTAATTAAAAATTAAAATAATGATAGATTCAATCCTACAATCAGTGTTCTTGAGACAGGCATAAATCCTCCGTCATATCCTAATTGGATGTCATTTCCTGTCTGAATTTCTGGATTTAATCCTGAATAATCAGTAACAGTCAATAAATTTTGACCTTGGAAGTATATTTGTCCTCCACTTATACCTAATGCATCATTTATAGAGTCATCAAAAGAATAAGTAAGTTGTACGTTTCTCAATCTAAAGTAAGAACCATCTTCAATTAAGTATGAAGAAGTTCTACTACTAATCTGGTCGTTAGCATCCATTATTGGAGACGTAGCGTCAGGGTTAGCAGCTGTCCACTGTGATCTTGGAGCAGACGGGTTGCTTGGTTGCCAAGCGTCTCTAAGTGCTCTTACAGATCTGTTTCCTTGGAATGTGTTAAAGTCAGCAAAATAACGCACATAGTTATACACATCATTACCAACTACACCATTACCAAATACATTTAGATTAAAGTTTTTATATCTAACGTTTAAGTTAACTCCGAAAACGAAGTCTGGGTGAGGATTACCAATAACAGTTCTATCGTCATCATTGATCTCACCATCGTTATTTATATCAGCATATTTAAATTTACCAGGAGCATTATAGCCTGATGTACCATACGGTGCATGAGCGTCGGCTTCAGCTTGTGATTGGAAAATACCTTCAACCTCGAAACCATATAGTGAGGATATAGGATCACCAACACCAGTTCTAGTTAGTGCAGGCACACGTCGACTACTACCAAAAATCGGTGTATCGAATTCATCTAATCCTCTAATTTCGTTCACATATGCAGAAATATTTCCACCAATAGACACGTTAAGGTCTCCAAAATCTTCTTGAACGTCGAAAGCAAAATCTATACCTTCGTTATACATCTCTGCAATATTTACCGCAGGTGCACCAGCGTCACCAGCTGAATAAATTACTGGAACAACAAGAAGCATGTCTGAAGTAGTCCTGTTCCAAACATCCAATTCTAAAAATAGTTTTTGGTCAAATAAAGAGGCATCTAATCCAATGTTGTTAGATGTAGTCGCTTCCCATTTTGCATTAGGGTTACCATACTGTGAAGGGTCAAAACCTAATGCAGGACTTGAGCTACTTCCGTCTATAGGATAACCTGAGTTATAAGCTGTTGATCTAAAGGTTGTGTAGGCATTGTAGTCACCAATTTCTTGGTTACCAGTTTTACCCCAACCATAACGTAGTTTCAAGTCATCTATAAAAGAAACACCTGATAAGAAGTCCTCTTCAGAAATTCTCCAACCAACACTGAATGCAGGGAATACAGCACTATTTGTTGCTTGTAAGAATCTTGATGATCCATCATTACGAACAGTCACCTGAGCTAAATATTTTTCTTTGAATTGGTAGTTGGCTTGAGCAAACTGTGACCAAAGCGAAAAGTCTTTAGAAATATTACCAAAGTTACTCGCCGTTCCTTGGTTACCTAAATCTAAGTAGCTTATGATGTTAGTCGTTTGAAAAGGAAAACGTTGTCTACCTGCTCCAAAAAACTCTGAAAATCCTTCAATCGCTTCAACACCGGCGTATGCACTTATTTCATGATCTCCGATAGTTTTTGCCCAAGACAGAGTGTTTGTAAATACCCACTCATATCCCCAAGATTGTCCACTTCTTGAGCTGTTTATGAAGTTTCCTTCAACATATTCAGGTTGTGGTCTACCTATATCTAAAAATCTTCTTGTACTAATGTCAGCTCCAAAACTAGATTTTAGCTTAAAATCTTCAGCAATAGTCAACTGAACATATGCATTACCAAAAATTCTAGCCCTCCTCACTCTATCATCTTGGTTTCTTGACTGAGTAGCATATGGGTTAAAGTTGTTACCTAAATTTAAACCACGAGAACCGGCAAAGTTACCAGCTATATCATAGTTAGGTAGAAGTGGATGGTGCTTGTATGAACCTGACACAGCATTTTGCTCGCCGTCATTACCGTAACCACCTTTTCTGTTGTCTAAAGAAACTGTGAAGTTTTCTCCTATTTCTAGTGCATCACCAAGAGTTTTTGTTGAAGAGTTTACACGAATTGAAACCCTATCATAGCCTTGGTACTTAACTACAGCGTCTTGGCTGAAGTAAGTTAGGTTGAATGCATATTGTGATTTCTCATTAGCAGCACTCGCATCAAGAGAATACTGTCTTATTGGTGCATTGTCTCTGGTTAATAGTTCCCACCAATTTGTATCAGCTGATCTAGTGATCGCGTATATGTTGTCAGGAGTTAATGAGTATAGTGATTCATCAACTGAACTAGCACCACTAGGGAAAACATAGTTAGGTATTGAAATTTGTGGATTTTCAGGGGTACCACTAAAACCATACTGTCCATGAGAAGGAGTTTTTCCTGCATAATAGTCAGCTAGGTAAAGATACTCTCCAAGTCCTGCAGCGTCAAGAGCCTCGACGTTGCGGTCAGTAGTCTGCCAGCCATAATATCCGCTAACGCTAATTCTTGGTTCTCCAACCTTACCTTTTTTGGTTGTAATAATAATTACACCATTCGCAGCTCTTGACCCATAGATTGAAGCAGCAGATGCGTCTTTAAGAATCTGTAATGATTCTATGTCCTGTGGATTAAGGTTTCCTTGAGACTGAGATGGTACACCGTCGATAACGTAAAGTGGGTTATTATTTCCAATAGATCCAAAACCACGAATACGTACAGATGCTTCACCCCCAGGAGTAGCATCACTAACAATTGAAATACCTGACGCTCTACCTTGCAATTGCTGCGAGAAAGTCGTAGCAGGGATAGCGGTCAAATCATCCGCATCAACTGTAGATACAGCTCCTGTAATATCTCTTTTAGATTGAGTACCGTAACCTGTTGTTACAATTACTTCGTCTAGTAAATTACCTAGAGCCATTGTAATGGTTAAGCTATCGCCATCAACTGCAACTTCTTGAGTTTGATAACCAACAAATGAAACAATCAGGATGTCTCCCTGAGCAGCTTCAATTGTAAAATTACCGTCAAAATCAGTTGTAGCGAATTCATTTGTCCCCTGAACCAGAACCGTAGCACCTGGCAGTGGACCGTCGTCACTCGTTACGACACCCGTAACTGTTTGAGCGAAAATTCCCACACTAAGCAAAAAAGCAAAAAGAAATGAGAATTTTTTTAAGAACTCTTTTTTCATCATTTGGTTTTAAATTAATTTAAATTATTCTTTATTAAATTCTGTTTGATTTTAACTAATCAACCTACAATTATAGTGATGTTTTTTTTAAATTCTTAATATTTTGTTAAGAAATTAACGATATAATAAGATTAAGGTGTTTTGTTTAAGGATTTGTTTTTCCTCATGAACAATCCGAGTTTTTCGAAGCATTTCAGATCTATGATTTAACTCTTCACTCATACTAAAGAATGTTGGGTGTCTAATTTTTTAGAAATTTTATATTTCGCTTTAAACCATTATACTTTGTCCTTTTAATAGCACTGTTTTTAAATACTGTATTAAACACTTCCTCTGTAATCTCATTCCATTCATTTTTTGTCATTTTTATAAGCTCATCTTTTGGTGAAAAAGATTCTTCTTTATGCTCTTTCGAAAAACGATTCCATGGGCAAACCGTTTGGCAAATATCACATCCAAACGCCCAATTGTCCATTTTATCTTTGAATTCGTTTGGGATTTGATCTTTGAGCTCTATAGTTAGATAAGAGATACATTTACTGCCGTCAATTTGATACGGTGCTATTAAAGCTTCGGTAGGACAGGCGTCAATGCATTTGGTACAACTTCCACAATGATCAGTAGTCGAGCTATCATATTCTAATTCTAAATCAATTATTAACTCGGCAATAAAGAAAAAAGAGCCTGTCTTTTTTGATATTAGGTTGGTATTCTTTCCAATCCATCCTAAACCACTTTTTGATGCCCAAGACTTCTCCATTATTGGTGCTGAATCAACAAAAGCTCTTCCGCTAACATCACCAATCTCTGTTTTAATGTAATTCATTAATTTGTTTAATTTCCTTTTAATTACAAAATGATAATCTTCTCCAAAGGCGTATGATGAAATTTTTGGTGCTTGACTATCTTCCTGCTTTTTGTCAGTATAATAATTGAAAAGAAGAGAGACGACACTTTTTGAATCAGGAACAAGTAATCTTGGATCAAGTCTTTTATCGAAATTGTTTTCCATATATCCCATTTGCCCGTGATGATTTTGATTTAACCATTTTTCTAATCTAGGGGCTTCATCTTCCAAAAAATCAGCTTTTGAAATTCCACAAGAAATAAATCCAAGATCTACAGCCTTGTCTTTTATAAGTTTTGTATTCTTTTCGATATTTAAAGCCATTATATAATTGAATTTTTAGAAAAGTCCTCTTTGACTATTCTTTATTCTTCCCAAATGTTCATAGGCGCGTGTAGTTACTTCGCGACCTCTTGGTGTCCGAACAATAAAGCCTTGTTGTATTAAAAAGGGTTCGTAAACTTCCTCTATTGTTTCAGCATTTTCAGAAACAGCTGTTGCAAGGGTTGTGATCCCAACAGGACCACCATTAAACTTATCAATAATTGAGGTCAGGATTTTATTGTCCATTTCATCTAATCCGAAAGCATCAACCTGGAGGGCCTTTAAGCCATATTGAGTGATTTTCTTATCAATTTTACCATTTCCCTTTATTTGTGCAAAGTCTCTTATTCTTCTAAGTAAACCATTTGATATTCTTGGTGTACCCCTACTTCTTCCGGCAATCTCGATTGCAGCCTCGTGATTTATTTCTACGTTGAGTATATTTGCGCTTCTCTCTAAAATTGTGGCCAAAAGTTCGGTGGTATAATATTCTAGACGGTTGCTAATCCCAAAACGGGCCCTCATAGGAGCTGTTAAAAGTCCTGATCGAGTAGTTGCACCAACCAAAGTAAAAGGCTCTAAGTTAATTTGGACTGTTCTCGCATTGGGTCCTGACTCAATTAAAATATCAATTTTATAATCTTCCATAGCGGAATATAAATACTCCTCTACGATGGGACTTAATCGGTGAATTTCGTCAATGAAAAGAATATCTCTAGGTTGAAGATTTGTTAACAGACCAGCTAGATCCCCGGGTTTATCGAGAACTGGTCCTGAGGTTAATTTAATACCAACTTCCAATTCATTCGCTAAAATGTGAGCTAGAGTTGTTTTTCCTAGACCAGGTGGCCCATGGAATAAAGTGTGATCTAAAGCCTCCTCTCTTTGCTTTGCTGCAGTGACAAAGACTTTTAAATTCTCTAAAATGGTCTGTTGTCCTGCAAAGTCATCAAAGCTTACAGGCCTTAATGCCTTATCAATTTCGTTGTCTTCCCCAGAAAATTGTTTGTCAGTAGGATCTAGATGCTCATTCATTTTCTCAAATATAACGAATCACTCGCTCATGTAAAAAGGCATTATAAATAAAACGGCACGTGTTTAGGAATTAAAAATTTAATTTTTAAATAATTTTTAAAAACTAATGTTGTAATTCCTCTTCTCCTTTTTGAAGTGGTATATTTTGAGGCATAAAATCATCTTTATGACCTGGTTTTGAATAATCATATGCCCATCGATGCACATGTGGTATCTCACCTTGCCAGTTTCCATGAAAATGCTCTACAGGTGCAGTCCATTCCAAAGTATTTGATCTCCATGGATTTTGAACTGTTTCTTTTCCATAAAACATACTATGTATGAAGTTATATAAAAATACAAGTTGAGCTAAGCCAGCAACTAAGGCAAAAACTGTAATCAATATATTGATGTCTGCTAGATCATCAAAGTATGGAAAAGCGGTATTAGTATAATACCTCCTTGGTAGACCTGCCATCCCTATAAAGTGCATTGGAAAAAATACTCCATAAGCACAAATAGCAGTAACCCAGAAATGTAAATAACCCATATTTTTATTCATCATTCGCCCAAACATTTTGGGAAACCAGTGATAAACCCCAGCAAATAGTCCATATAGAGCCGAAATTCCCATAACTAGATGAAAGTGAGCTACAACAAAATAAGTATCGTGTACATTAATATCAAGGGTGCTATCACCTAGTATAATACCTGTTAAACCTCCAGTTATAAAAGTTGAAACTAATCCTATAGAAAAAAGCATTGCAGGGTTTAACTGAAGATTTCCTTTCCAAAGGGTTGTAATGTAATTAAAAGCCTTAACAGCGGATGGAATAGCTATTAGTAACGTCGTAAAAGTAAATACAGATCCAAGAAATGGATTCATTCCTGAAATAAACATGTGATGCCCCCAAACAATAGTAGATAGAAATGCAATCGCTAAAATCGAAGCAACCATAGCACGATAACCGAAAATTGGTTTTCTGGCATTAGTAGCTATAATTTCAGATGTTATCCCTAGGGCTGGTAGCAAAACAATATAAACTTCTGGGTGACCCAAAAACCAGAATAAATGTTCATAAAGTACAGGTGATCCCCCCTGGTAGTGAAGTACTTCGCCTTGAATAAATATATCCGAAAGGAAAAATGAGGTCCCAAAACTTCTATCCATAATTAAAAGTAAAGCAGCTGAAAGAAGTACTGGAAATGAAACAACACCAATTATTGCAGTTACAAAAAATGCCCAAATGGTCAAAGGTAAGCGAGTCATAGTCATCCCTTTGGTTCTAAGGTTAATCACAGTAACAATGTAGTTAAGTGAACCTAACAGAGAAGATGCAATAAAAATTGCCATCGACACTAACCATAATGTCATTCCAGTTCCTGAACCAGGTTGCGCCTGTGGTAAAGCAGAAAGTGGTGGGTAGATAGTCCATCCTGCAGCAGCAGGTCCAGCCTCTACAAAAAGTGACATAACCATTATTGTACTTGAAAGAAAGAAAAGCCAAAATGAAATCATGTTGAGCAATCCTGATGCCATATCACGAGCCCCAATCTGCAAGGGAATTAAAAGGTTACTGAATGTCCCACTTAAACCCGCGGTTAATACAAAAAATACCATTATTGTTCCATGAATAGTGACTAGAGCAAGGTAAACATTTGGATCCATTACCCCGTCTGGTGCCCACTTTCCGAGTAGAACTTCAAAAATACTAAATGGTTGTTCTGGCCACGCTAATTGCAAACGAAACAAAAGGGACATTGCTATCCCAATAATACCCATGAATAAACCTGTTATTAAATATTGCTTAGAGATCATCTTATGATCTTGACTAAAAATATATTTTGTAACAAATGTTTCCTTGTGATGATGTCCGTGATCCTCTTCTGTGTGTGCTACTGCTATTGACATATCTTTACTTTTTTTATAGTTTAATTATTGAATTACTTCTGCAAAGGTCTGCTGTTCAGACATCCATTTGGCGTATTCTTCTTTTGATTCTACAATTATTTTCATTTGCATATTGTAGTGTGATGCACCACAAATTTTATTACAAAGTAAAAGAAAATCAAATTCATATGGGTCTAAAGCGACATCTCCATTTAAGATTAGTTCTTTACTTTTTTCTGCTCTCAATTTATTAATTTTTTTTACTTTAGAAATAATGTCAGGATCCTGACGCATTTCTTCTGTCGTCTTATTTGGTGTAAAAGCAAATTCCGTTATCATTCCTGGAACACAATTCATTTGTGCTCGGAAAAATGGCATATAAGCCGAATGTAAAACATCTTGTGATCTCATTTTGAAAATAACTTCTCTTCCAACAGGAAGGTGGAGTTCTTGTACTACAACATCGTCAAAAGCGTTTGGATCAGTTGCGTCAATTCCAACTAAATTTTTTCCATCAAAATCTTGTAAAAAACGTACGTTAGCATCTCCTAAAACACCGTCATCTCCAGCATACCTAGCTTTCCAATTAAATTGTTGGGCATATAGCTCTACTACTAATGCATCATCATTTTCTTCAACAGTCATGATATCTGTCCAAGTATAAAGGCCGACTAAAATCAATCCTGCTAAAACAATTACAGGGATTATTGTCCAAATTGCCTCTAATTTGTCGTTATCAGCATAGAATAACGCTTTTTTCCCCTTTTCACCTCGGTATTTATAAGAGAAATAATGCAAAAGTGCCTGTGTAATTGTTTGCACAAAAAAGATAATAGCAAATGAGACCCACATTAGATTGTCATAATCAGAACCGTGTTCAGATGCTGCCTGAGGTAGCAATACATCACCATATGAAACGAAAGAAAAAATAGTGATTCCGTAGATGAAAATTAAAAATGCAAACATCAATTTACCATTCCAGTTATTATCATTGTCATCAGCAATTTGAGTGTATATTTTCTTTCCCTGAGACAGTTCAAATATCTTAGTTACCTGCCAGATTGCTATTGCAATCAAGATAAGAACGGAAAATGCTAATACAATATTCATCTATTTTTAGTTATTAGTAATGAAAATTTTTACTTTCCTGAACATATGGGTCTCCTGTTGTTAGAAGAGGAGCTTTTGTTAATTCTTTAAAAACTATAAAGACAAATAGTCCTAAAAAAAATAAGAAACCTCCTATCTCAGGAACCCCAATAAACCATTTGTCACCAACGGCAGATGGCATAATCATATTGAATATATCAATATAGTGCCCTAAAAGGATAACTATTCCTGCCATTACCACAAAATAATTCTTCCTTTTATAATCACTATTAATTAAAACAAGTAATGGGAAAATAAAGTTCATTACCAGCATTCCAAAGAAGGGTAAATTATAATCTTCGATTCTAGAAATAAAATAAGTAACCTCTTCAGGAATATTGGAAAACCAAATCAACATAAATTGTGAAAACCATAAATAAGTCCAAAAAATGCTAAAACCAAACATAAATTTAGCCAGATCATGAATATGACTATCATTTACAAATTCTAGATAGCCCCTTGATTTTAGATAAATTGTTATAAGAGCAATAGCTGTAACCCCAGAAACAACCATACTTGCAAAGACATACCATCCGAACAATGTACTGAACCAATGAGGGTCTATAGACATTATCCAATCCCAAGACATAATTGATTCTGTAACTATAAAGAATACCAAAAAGGCCGCAGAAATTCTAAAGTTTTTTTTATGATTTGAGATATCAGAAGCCTTGTCTTGGGCTAAAGAAAACTTCCTAGAAAAAAATCTATATAAAGACCAACCACTAAGAAAAAATATTGCCCTTGCTAAAAAGAAAGGGGTATTCAAATATCCAACTTTTCCCGCTATTAGTTTGTCATGGGCAACTACTTCAGGATCCATCCATATAAAAAGATGATTTAAATGTAGCCCCGAGAGAAATAAAATTACAATAACTATTAATCCTCCAGGTAACAAATAACCTGTAATACTTTCCATGACCCTGAAAAGGACTGGTGACCACCCTGCTTGAGCTGCACGTTGTATTCCATAGAATGCTAAAACACCTAGTGAAATCATAAAGAAGTAAAAAGCAGATACATAAAGAGCAGCCCAGGGCTTATTCGCTAGTTGATGATAAACGTGTTCATCATGTTCATTATCATGGTCTTCAGAATGAATTTCAGCATTTTTAATTTCTGTATTTGAACTTACATGCATATCACCACCACTATAATTTGTTGCATTCTTAATATTTGGGGACGCTCCATGCAAACCTGAAGTATGCGCATTGTGTTCACCACCATGATGATCACCGTGGCTAGTTGCAATAATTGCTTTCGATTCTTCTATATTTTTTGGTGCACTCAGAAATCCATAAACCAAACCAAAAAAGCCTGCTACCATCAAATAGACGGATAGACTTTTAATTTTTTTTGGAAATATGTACATCATTTGCTTTTCCATATTACTTTTTAAGTTTTGTTCTTAATTCCATAACATGCTGAGCAATTTGCCACCGCTCTTCTGAATTAACTTGGCCTGCATGAGATCCCATAGCATTTTTTCCATACATTAAAACATGATAAATGCTCCCTGGAGTAATTTCCCTATCTGCATAGCTAGGAACGCCTAAAAACTTTTCTCTTTTCATCAAAATTCCTTGTCCATCACCTTTATTTCCATGACAAACCGCACAATAGATTCCATAAAGTTCCTTACCATTTTTAGAATTTGTATCACTAATTTCTAGTGGAGAAATTAAATTTAATTTTGCGTCCTCATATCCTTCATTTGTGTCAGGATAGCCATAAGGTTCCCAACCTCTAGCGATTGTCCCTTCAACTGGCTTTTGCGCTTCAATACCGTTGTTAAAAGCATCTGACTCAGAGTAGGTCTCATAACCGACAGATTCGTACATGTTAGGAAAATACTGATAATTTGGCCGAGACTGATCTGCACAAGATTTGAATAATATACCTAGAAAAATAACGGCAAGAATAATTCTATTTTTCATTTATTCTGATTTTTCGATTATAGAGACTTCAACAGCACCTGATTTTTTTAAAAGAGTAGTAAGCCCCTTTTCATTATCATTAAGTTCAATCTCAATTAAAAATTTATCATCAGTAGTTAATGGATTAGGATTTTCCGCCTTTTTAAAAGGCCAAAGTTTACTCCTTAAATAAAAAGTTATAACCATAAGATGAGCAGCAAAAAATACTGTCATTTCAAACATAACAGGAACAAAAGAAGGCATATTTTCTAAAAAACTGAAACTTGGTTTTCCACCAATATTTTGTGGCCAATCTTTTATCATTATGAAGTCCATCATAATAAAGGCTACTATTAATCCAATACAGCCATAAATAAAAGCCATGATTGCAATTCTGGTTTCTTCAATTCCAAGTGCTTTATCAAGGCCATGAACAGGGAAAGGAGTGTATACCTCATCTATTTCATACTTTTGAGAACGAATGTTCTTGACCGCTTTCAAAAGCGTATCATCATCATCATAAAGTGCGTGTATAAATCTGTTACTACTCATTATTTACGTCTCTTAATTTTTTATATTTCTCACCAGATGATTTAAGTATAGTCTTTACCTCAGCTTGTGCAATTACAGGGAATGTTCTAGAATAGAGTAAAAATAGAACAAAGAAAAATCCGATTGTTCCAATGAATATACCTATGTCAACAAATGTCGGAGAAAACATAGTCCATGAGGAAGGTAAATAGTCTCTGTGAAGAGAGGTTACTATAATCACAAAGCGCTCGAACCACATTCCAATATTTACAACAATCGATATGATAAATGAAAACATGATACTTGTTCTAAGTTTTTTAAACCACATGAATTGAGGAGAGAAAACATTGCATGTCATCATTGCCCAGTAAGCCCACCAGTAAGGGCCTGTAGCGCGATTCAAAAATGCATATTGTTCATACTCTACACCTGAATACCAAGCTATGAAAAGTTCAGTAATATATGCTACACCTACTATTGAACCTGTTATCATTATAACGATATTCATTAATTCTATATGCTGTACGGTAATATAATTTTCTAGATGTGATACTTTTCTCATAATTATAAGTAAAGTATTTACCATAGCAAATCCTGAAAATATTGCACCTGCAACGAAATAAGGTGGAAATATAGTTGTGTGCCAACCAGGGATAACAGATGTAGCAAAATCAAAAGATACAATGGTGTGTACTGAAAGAACTAATGGCGTCGCTAAACCAGCTAGCACTAGCGATACTTCCTCAAAACGTTGCCAGTCTTTGGCTCTTCCTGTCCATCCAAAACTTAATAGACTATAAATTTTCTTCTGAAAAGGGAGTACAGCGCGGTCCCTAATCATGGCAAAATCTGGTAGTAATCCTGTCCACCAGAAAACTAGTGAAACTGAAAGGTATGTTGAGATAGCAAATACATCCCAAAGAAGAGGTGAATTAAAATTAACCCATAAGGATCCAAATCCGTTAGGAATGGGCAAAACCCAATAAGCTAGCCATGGCCTACCCATATGAATAATAGGAAATAATCCTGCTTGAACCACTGAAAAAATTGTCATAGCCTCAGCAGATCTGTTTATCGCCATTCTCCATTTTTGTCTGAAAAGTAATAGTACAGCAGAAATTAGAGTCCCGGCGTGACCAATTCCTACCCACCAAACAAAATTGGTGATATCCCAAGCCCAACCAACTGTTTTATTAAGTCCCCAAGTACCTATACCTGTAGAAATGGTATAAATTATACAACCTAAACCCCATAAAAATGCAGTTAAAGCAATTCCAAAAACGGTCCACCACTGCATGTTTGCTGCTCCTTCAACAGGTGCAGCAACGTCGATAGTAACGTCATGATACGATTTGTCTCCTGTTACAAGTGGTTTTCTTATTGGTGCTTCGTAATGTAATGCCATATTTTTAAATGTCTATTTATTTTCAAACATCTTCGGTATTTCTTACTTTAACTTGGTACATCACATTTGGTTTCGTTCCAACGTGCTCAAGTAAATGGTACATTCGATCGTCCTCGTGTAATTCTGCAACTTTACTTTCTTTATCGTTTATATCTCCAAAAACCATAGCTCCTGTATCACAGGCATTTGAACAAGCGCAGTTCCAATCACTGTCCTTGATTTCTCTACCTTCCAATTTTGCATCTAAAATAGTTTTCTGTGTCATTTGAATGCACATTGAACATTTTTCCATTACCCCTCTTGAGCGTACTACAACATCAGGATTTAAAACCATTCGCCCTAAATCATTATTCATATGGTAATCAAATTCATCATTTTTATTGTAAAGGAACCAGTTAAAGCGGCGAACTTTATAAGGGCAGTTGTTAGCGCAATATCTTGTACCTATGCATCTATTATATGCCATATGGTTTTGTCCCTGTCTACCGTGAGATGAAGCCGCTACAGGGCATACTGTTTCACAAGGGGCATGGTTACAATGTTGACACATTACTGGCATAAAAGCGACCTGTGGATTTTCTGCTGCTTGCTCCATTTTTCCAAATGTGGTTAAAGAATCACCAATTCCAGAGATATTATCTTTCGTTTCGCTATCACCACTGAATGTATCGGCAGATGAATAATAGCGGTCAATGCGTAACCAATGCATATCTCTTGACTTTCTCACCTCTCTCTTACCAACTACAGGTACGTTATTTTCTGCATGACAAGCGATAACACATGCACCACAACCAGTACAAGCATTTAAGTCTATGGAAAGATTAAAGTGATGTCCTATAGAACGATCGAATTCTTGCCACATGTCGACTTCTTTTGAAGTAACATCGAATTCCATATGATTTTTGGAAACATGAGGCATTGGATTCCAATATTTTTTGTCTTTTGTATTGAAAATTTCCAAGGTTGTTTCCTTAATTATGTCACCTCTACCCATCAAAGTGTTATGTAATTGAACACAAGCAAATTCGTGCACTCCTTCAACATTTGATATTTCTACAGATTGTACATTCTTAAAGCCATGGTAAAAACTATAGGCATTGACTCCTGTTTGCATTTCCTCCTTCAAGCCCATCCTTTTCCCATAACCAAATGATAAACCAACAGTTCCTAACGCCTGACCAGGCTGAATTATGACAGGAATTTTAAGGCTTTTCCCATTTACTTTGATAGCTGCATAACTCCCATTTAGGGCTCCATTTGAGGTATTTGTATTTTTCAAACCAATTCTGTCTGCATCCGACTTGGATATAGTTAGATAGTTGTCCCAGCTAACTCTTGTAATTGGATCAGGAAATTCTTGTAGCCATGGATTATTTGCTTGTTGCCCATCACCCATACCTATTTTAGAATAGAGCACGAGGCTAATCCCCTCTTCTTTTGATTCTCTTAACTTTTCTAAGTTTAGACCTGAAAAGTTTGGAGATATTAATTTTTTTGAGGTCACTTTAGAAAAAAATCCATCGTGTAATGCTTTACTCCAAGAATTTATCCCTAAAATTTCTTCTTCCCAGTGAGTTTTAATTTCATCGTAAAGCTTCAGATCTCTCCCCATTAGCCTGTTTAAAACATCCTGAAATTGTAGGGTGTTGAAAAGGGGTCTAATTGTTGGCTGAGCTAATGCAAAATGCCCAGGCTTGAATTCATAATCTCCCCAAGATTCTAAGTAATGAGGAACAGCGGCTACAAACTGAGAAACTGAAGATGTTTCATTACTAGTTGAAGTAAAGTTTAGAGAAAATTCTAGATTTTTTATAGCTTCAGAAAGCAACTCACCGTTAGGAAAAGTAAAAACTGGATTAACCTCGACAGTGATAAGACCGTCCAGGTTTCCTTCCTCAATTTCCTTGAGCAAACTAAGTACTTCTTTCGTGTTACCCTGACGAATTAGTTTCGGACTTTGAGGGTCAAAAGACTTACTATTGAGAAATGTATTAATTGCGAAAACAGCTGCTTGCGCATTTTCATCTTCAATGCCAGTTACTATGACTCCGTCAGAACCGTAATTTTTAAGTTTATCTAAGGCTTTATCAGCTAACGGTTTTAATTTTTCTGATAATTGCCCTGGTGATCCAAGAATTAAATTATCATATATATAAGCTAAGATATTTTTTTGATCCGATGGAGTACAAGGTAAACGATAATCTGCGTTGGATCCTGTCAGAGACATATTTGATTCAAATTGAAAATGCTTTGACATACTAGCTTTTTTATTTTTTTTAATAGGTACTCTTGACTTAGCATAACCTGATTCATAACCTCCACCCTGCCAATCTTCGAGAAAATTTGCGCCAATAGAAACTACTATTTTTGATTTGGAGAAATCATAATCTGCTAATGCCCTTTGTCCATAAAAAGTTTCAAATGCATTAAGAGCTGAATCAGAGGATATAGCATCATGTACGACATGACGAATATTTGGAAATAATTTGGTAAATCTTGATATGATTTTTTTTGTTGTCGGGCTTGGTATAGTTGGGGTTAAAAGAACTACATCCTTTTTGGCCTTAGCCATCTCTTTTAATCGATTTTCAACCCGAATACAAAGATTGTCCCATGACACTTCTTTGCCAAATGCTATGGGCCCTTTTAAACGCATATTGTCATATAAAGAAAGTACTGATGCATGAACTCGAGCGTTCGCACAGCCAAGTGTCGGTGCGTCAGAATTACTTTCTACTTTTATTGGTCTACCCTCTCTTGTTTTAATTAATATACTTGCAAAGTCATAACCATCAGCCATAGTAGTGGCATAGTAATTAGCAATTCCAGGGCGAATTTGTTCAGGTTGTACCACATAAGGAACTGAGTTAATAACAGGGCCTTCGCAAGCTGCAATTGTTGCCATAGCAGTAGTAAAACCAGCATATTTTAGAAAATCTCTCCGAGAGGTATTACTTTTATCAAGTGACTCTTCATCACTTAAAAAATCCTCAGGAAGTTTTGAGACGAATTCATTATGTTCTAGCTTCTTTAAATCCCCATTAGATGAATCTATCTGATCTATGCTTTTCCAATATGTTTTATTCAATGCCATAAGCTTTCCTTAAATTCATTTAATAGTGACATTTTCCACATTCGAGGCCTCCCATTTGAGCAACAGTTAATTTTTCTACTCCATATTTTTTGGAGAGTGCCTCATGGATTTTGGCGTAATATTCATTGCTTTCGACTTTAATATTAGTCTCTCTGTGACAGTTTATACACCAACCCATAGTTAATGATGAGTGCTGATACATAATTTCCATTTCTTCTACTGGACCGTGACATTTCTGACATGCTATCTCCCCAACCTCTACATGTTGGGCATGATTAAAATACACAAAGTCAGGAAGGTTGTGTATGCGAACCCACTTTACTGGTTGGGATTCGCCTGTATATCTCTGATTTTCTTCGTCCCAACCTACGGCAGCATAAAGTTTTTTTATTTCTTTTGTATAGAAGTCTTTAGTGTAACCATTTTCTAAGTCCTCTTCTCCGTTATATTCCGCAATGTTTTGATGGCAGTTCATACATACGTTTAACGAAGGTATTCCTGAATGTTTTGAAACTCTTGCCGATGAGTGACAATACTTACACTCGATTTGATTCGCCCCTGCGTGAATTTTGTGCGAGTAATGTATTGGTTGAATTGGCATATATCCCTGATCAACCCCAACTTGCATAAAATAACCATAAACAAAATAAGCACTACTGAATAAAAGTAAAACAACTGATATCAGAACGAGGAATTGATTTTGAACAAAAGCCATCCAGATTGGAGTCCTTTTGGGTTTCGGTTCAGGCTTTATGTCTACACCACTGAGCTTTGCAATTCGCATCAATGTTTTTTGAACTAAGAAAAGCATTATCACAAGGATTGTAAACACAAGTGCTAAGGCAATGAGTATAATTGTGTTGCTTATGCTCGAAGAAGACGAAACTGTTTTTGCTCCTACATTACCAGACGCGTTTACTTGAGCTACAGGTGCAGGAGGAACATAATCTGTGTAAGCTAAAATATTATCAATATCGGAGTTTGATAGCTGGGGGAATGATGTCATTACGGACCCATTATATTCTTCATAGACTGCAACCGCTTGTGGATCACCGGATTTTACCATTGCAGTACTATTTTTTATCCAACTATATAACCATTCTCTGTCATATTTTTCTGAAACACCTTTAAGTGCTGGCCCCACCGCGCGTTTATTCAGCTTATGGCAAGCAGCACAATTTGTATTAAAAAGCTTTTTACCAGCTTGTACTGCTGCAGTATTGTCTGCAGAGGTTAGTTCCTGAGCTGAAATAATAAAATTATAGGAGGCTGTAAAAAAAACAAAAAAGAAAAATAGAGGTTTAATAAATCCTAAAAAAACTTCTCTATAATTCGAGTATAAATTATTCCCCAAAACATATATCTAAAATCCATAACAAAAATAAGTCATAGACCGCTTTTTATATAGCTAAGGATTGTAGAATTTCGTAATTTATATTAATTCTAAATAAGAAAGATAGTTTGTTAAATATATAGTTGATAATTAGAAAATTTTGTTTTTTTGTTTGATGATTAATAATCTTTCAAATAGTTTATTTCTATTGATGTTTTTAATTTTTGTACATCCTGTTTTTTCTCAAAACTTAAAAATCAACATTAAACAAAATGATAAAATTGATAGTCTTTTGAACAAAAAAATTAAACTAGACAGAGAAATCTACGAAAAAACTTATTTTACACTACAATTATATTATGGTAACCTCACAACTGCAGATGAAATATCAAATAAATGTAAGGCTGAATTTCCAAATCTACCAGTCGATTTGAGCTTTGAGACCCCTAACTATAAAGTGCAAGCGGGGTTTTATAAGGATAAGTTAATTGGTCTAAAAACTCTAGATACTGTCAGGAAAGTTTTTCCCGATGCTTTTTTGTTAAAAAAAACTAATTAAAGAGATTTCTTTACCGCAATTTCTTGGAAACATTCTAAAACGTCACCTTTTTTGATATCATTATAGTTCTTGATCTGTAAACCACAATCATATCCCTTAGTGACCTCTTTCACATCATCTTTAAACCTTTTAAGTGAAATCAAATCGCCGCTGTAAATTACAACTCCTTCACGTATAATTCTGATACCAGAATTCTTAAGAATTTTCCCAGAAGTTACCATACAACCTGCAATCGTTCCTAATTTAGAAATTTTATATGTTTCCCTAATCTCGACAGTTCCAGTAATCTCCTCTTTCATCTCTGGGGAAAGCAATCCTTCCATAGCATCTTTAACATCGTTTATGGCGTCGTATATAATTGAGTATGAGCGAATGTCAATTTCTTCTTTTTCGGCTATTGTCCTTGCATTTCCCATTGGACGAACATTAAAACCTATTACTATTGCATCAGATGCTGAGGCTAACAAAACATCAGATTCAGTTATTGCTCCAACACCTTTATGAATGATATTTACTTCAATTTCTCCAGTAGAAAGTTTTTGAAGTGAGTCAGTTAATGCCTCAACAGACCCATCAACATCTCCTTTAAGGATAATATTAAGTTCTTTAAAATCCCCCAAGGCAATTCTTCTGCCTATTTCATCAAGAGTAATATGCCTTTGTGTTCGGACATTTTGTTCACGAAGAAGTTGAGTTCTTTTGGCAGCAATTTGCTTAGCTTCCCTTTCATCGTCTAAGACCAAAAATGAGTCTCCAGCTTGAGGTGCGCCATCCAAACCTAAAATAGAGACTGGTGTAGCAGGTGGCGCTTTATCCAAATTAATTCCTCTTTCATTAAATATCGCTTTAACTTTTCCGCTTTGTTTTCCTGCAAGTATATAATCCCCCATGCTCAAAGTCCCGTTTTGAACCAAAATGGTTGAAACATATCCTCTCCCTTTATCCAAAAAGGCTTCGACAACAGTTCCCTTAGCTTTTCTATCTGGATTTGCTTTTAATTCTAATAACTCAGCTTCTAAGAGCACCTTTTCCAAGAGCTCATTAATTCCACTTCCATTAATTGCAGATATATCCTGAGATTGTATTTTTCCTCCCCAATCCTCAACCATTAAATTCATTCCTGCCAATGCTTCCTTAATTTTCTCTGGATTGGCATCTTGTTTGTCAATCTTGTTAATTGCAAATACGATAGGAACATTAGCAGCTTGTGCATGACTAATCGCCTCTTTAGTTTGAGGCATTATGTTATCATCAGCAGCTACAACTATAATTGCAATGTCTGTTACCTGCGCACCTCGGGCACGCATAGCAGTAAACGCCTCATGCCCTGGGGTATCCAAAAAAGTTATTTTTTCACCATTTTCCAGAGTAACGCCATATGCTCCTATGTGCTGTGTTATTCCCCCTGATTCACCAGCTATTACATTTTCCTTTCTTATAAAATCCAAAAGAGATGTTTTTCCGTGGTCAACATGACCCATAACAGTAACTATTGGTGCACGGGAAACTAAATTATGGTCTACATCCTCATCCTCATCAATAATATTTTCTTCAAGTTCAGTTTTTTCAAAACTTACTTCATAACCAAATTCCTCAGCTACTATAGTAAGTGTTTCCGCATCCAGCCTCTGGTTCATTGTAACCATAATACCCAATGTCATGCATGTTGAAATGATATCTGTAGAGGAAACATTCATCATAGTTGCTACTTCACCAACTGTAATAAATTCAGTCACTTTCAAGATTTTACTTTCGGCTTCCATCTGAGCCAGCTCTTCTTCAGATTTTTGCCTATGCAGGGATCTTTTATCTCTTCGGTACTTCGCTCCCTTTGATTTAGCGGACTTTCCTTGAAGTTTTTCAAGAGTTTCTCGAATTTGCTTTTGTACTTCTTCATCAGATGGCTCTTCTTTTTTAGGAATAGCTGGACGATGAGTATTTCTTTTAAATTGATCACTTCCTTTTGAACTCTTTATATCTTTACTTATTCTTTTTCGCTTTCTTTTTCTTGCGTCCTCGACTGTTTTCTCCTTTTCAGAGACTTTATCCAAATTTATTTTTTGTCCGGTTGTTACAGGTCCGGATAACTTCTGGTAGTTTGTTTGTAGTTTTTCTTCCTGTTCTAAAGCGCTATTTTCAGAGGATTTAGTTTCTCTGTTGTTAACTTGTATGCCACCATTAACTTGGGATTGTGTTTGCGATTTATTCTGATATATTTCACTTTTTTCTTTTGATATGTCTACAGGTTTTTTTTCTTTACTTTCAAAATTTTTTTTCTTTATCTCATCCAAATTAATTTTACCTAAAGTTTTAGGCTTTTCAATAGAAATCCTGTTCGTTTTGAGTTCTTCTCTTCTTGCTATTTTATCAAGCCGGTCTTGTTCTTTTTTCTCCTGAATTATTCTAAGGGTCTCTTTTTCTTTTCTTTTCTCTTCACTAATCTCATGAGATTCAACTTTTTTAGTTTTATCAGTCTCAAACTCGTCAGATAAAAGTTTATAAATTTTGGTGGTAATCTTGGTAGTTGGGCGAGCATCAACTTCAATACCTTTATGATTCAAAAACTCCACAGCGCGATCAAGAGAGATATTCAACTCTCTTAAAACCTTGTTTAGTCTAATGCTTGGATTGCTTTCCATTTTTTCGATTAAAATTTATAAACAATATTAATTTTTTCGTTTCTATTCTTCAAATTCTTCTTTTAGTATCCGTAAGACCTCATCAACTGTCTCATCCTCTAAATCAGTTCTTTTCATTAAGTCGACCTTGTCAAGTTCCAAAATACTTTTTGCAGTATCTAATCCTACTTTCTTAAATTCTTCGATAACCCAATCTTCTATCTCATCACTAAACTCTTTGAGCTCAATATCTTCTTCAACACCTTCACGGAAAACATCAATTTCATACCCTGTAAGTTTTCCCGCAAGCCGAATATTAGATCCTCCTTTACCAATGGCTTTTGAAACTTCCTCCGGATTTAAAAAAACTTCAACTTGTTTATTTTCTTCATCAATTTTTAATGAGCTGACTTTTGCAGGACTTAATGCCCGAGAAATAAAAAGCTGAATATTATTTGTGTAATTTACAACATCAATATTTTCATTTCCTAATTCTCTTACAATACCATGAATTCGTGATCCTTTCATCCCAACACAAGCACCAACTGGATCAATTCTGTCATCATACGAATCAACAGCAACTTTTGCTTTCTCACCTGGGATTCTTACAGCTTTTTTGATTGTAATAAGTCCATCAAAAACTTCAGGTATTTCTTGTTCAAATAGTTTTTCCAAAAAAACCGGTGAGGTTCTTGACAATATAATTCTTGGCTTATTGCCTCTTAATTCAACACTTTCAATAATTCCACGCACATTATCCCCTTTTCTGAAAAAATCACTTGGGATTTGACGGTCTTTTGGGAGTATAATTTCATTTCCATGGTCATCCAATAAAATGATTTCTCTATTTCTAATGTGATGAACCTCCGCGGTAAATAAGTCTCCCTCTCGATCTTTAAATTGCTTAAAAATGTTTGTACTATCATGTTCAAAAATTTTAGCAACAAGATTTTGCCTTAGATACTGAATTGATCTTCTCCCTAAATCGATTAATTTTACTTCCTCAGAAACATCTTCTCCAACTTCAAAGTCAGGTTCAATTTTTTTTGCTTCGCTAAGTTCGATTTCTTGATTTGGATCTTCGACTTTACCGTTTTCAACTACTACCCTGTTTCTCCATATTTCCAAATCTCCTTTATCTGGATTAATAATAATATCGAAATTTTCATCAGATCCAAATTTACGTTTTAAGGTATTCTTAAATACATCTTCCAAAATAACCATTAATGTTACTCTGTCGATTAGCTTATCATCTTTGAATTCTGAAAAAGAATCAATTAAGGCAAAATTTTCCATTTTTAATATTACTTTAGACTAGAACAATTGTTTTAATAACTTCATCATACGATAGTTTCTCTTTTTTTTCCACTGTTATTTTACCCTTACCAACAGGTTTGGGTTCTCTTTGTTTCCATTTTAATGTAAATCCTAAATCATCAGCAGTATCTAATAACCCATGCAATGAAGAACCATTTAACAGTTCTACTTTAAGTTTTCTACCAATATTCTTTAGAAATTGTCTGCTATTTTTTAAAGGATTACCAACCCCTGAAGATGCAACTTCAAGAGAAAAATCTTCTTCATCATCATCTAATTGATGCTTAATAAACCTACTTATTTTAATACAATCGTTTAATGTAACTCCATTATCGCCGTCTAGAATGATATTAATAGTATTATCGGCACCAATTTTTAATTCTATCAAAAACAGTGAAGGATTTTCACCTAATATTTCTGACAATAGTTTTTCTAATTTTAAACGTAAACTCATATAAAAAAAAAGGGGACATTTAAGTCTCCTTGGTATTAATCACTAATATATTTCAAATATAGGTGAATTTGTTTATATGACCAATTTTTTGTTTTCTATTAGAAATTTGAAATTATGTTTATCTGATTTTCACATTTTGAAAATTTTATTGATTTTATTTATTAATTATATAATTGTTTGATAACAGTTTTGGAAATTAAACTGAAATTTAAATTTCTAGATCAAAAAAATTGTATTTTTGGCGGCTATGAAATTGCAAGCTATTGGTACTGGGTTAAGTTTTACTAAACATCAAAAAAAAGTTCAGACCCCCTTTGAACGTTTATTCGAAATATTTAAGGAGCTCATTACTCACACTTCTGGCGACTTTGATGAGGCCATAGATTGGCTCAGAGAACTTGATAAGGAATATAAGCTTACAGATGAAGACTATACAATTAATGATTTCATAGAGGACTTGCTCAAAAAATCATATATAAAACTAAATAATCAAAAAGGTGGTAATGGACAGGGATTGTCGTTAGCCCCAAAAACCGAAAAGCTTCTAAGAGAACACGCCCTTAAACAGATTTTTGGAAAATTAAAAAAATCTAAAACAGGGAATCACAAAACACAAAAAATAGGTCAAGGAGAAGACAATACAGGCGAATACAAGGCTTACCAATTCGGAGACCCACTAGAAAAAATCGATATAACCCAAAGTATAAAAAATGCTCAGATTAGGTCAATAAGTAACGACTTTTCGATCCAACATGACGATCTTGTAGTTGAAGATAATTTCTTTAAAACTCAGATGAGCACAATATTGATGATAGATATAAGCCATAGTATGATACTTTATGGAGAGGATCGTATTACACCCGCTAAGAAAGTAGCTATGGCTCTAGCTGAAATGATAACAACCCAATATCCTAAAGATACACTCGATATACTCGTATTCGGTAATGATGCATGGCCAATTTCTTTAAAAGAATTACCATATTTGAAAGTCGGTCCGTATCACACTAATACTGTTGCTGGACTAGAGCTGGCTATGGACTTACTTAGAAGAAAGAAAAACACTAATAAGCAAATTTTTATGATAACTGATGGCAAACCGAGTTGTCTAAAAATGCCTGATGGTAATTACTATAAAAATAGTGTTGGACTAGATGATAGTATTGTAGAAAAATGCTATAACATGGCAAGGCAAGCAAAAAAATTACAAATTCCTATAACAACTTTCATGATAGCACAAGACCCTTACCTTCAACAATTCGTTCGCACGTTCACAGAAATTAATAAAGGAAAAGCTTTCTTTACTGGTTTGAAAGGTTTAGGACAAATGATTTTCGAAGATTACAACAAAAACAGAAGAAAAAAACTAGAATAAGAACTACAAATATGGATTCACCAAAAATTGCAACACTAGGAGAATTAAAAAAAACTGATTATAAATCAGAAAGCATACAGCAAGAATTAGCTGGTAATTTGAGACAACGCCTAACTAACGGTTTAAGTACATTTGACGGATTAATTGGGTATGAAAATACAGTAATTCCTGATATCGAAAGAGCTTTATTATCTGGACACAATATAAATCTCCTTGGATTAAGAGGTCAAGCTAAAACTCGAATAGCTCGTCAAATGACCGAATTATTAAACGAGTGGATACCTGTAGTAGATGGTTCTGAAATAAATGATTGTCCACTTTCACCAATTAGTCAGGAGGCTAAAGAATTAATTTCTAAAAGAGGGGAGCAAACTCCAATTAAATGGCTACATCGTCATGATCGCTTTTTTGAAAAACTTGCTACACCAGATGTTACTGTTGCTGATTTAATTGGAGATGTAGACCCAATTAAGGCAGCTAACTTAAGACTCTCTTATGCTGATGAGCGTGTTATACATTTTGGTATGATACCTCGAGCCCATAGATGTATATTTGTTTTAAATGAATTACCCGATTTACAGGCGAGAATCCAAGTAGCTCTTTTTTCAATTTTACAAGAAAAAGAGATCCAAATTCGTGGATTTAAATTGAGGCTTCCCATCGAAACACAGATCATATTTACTGCCAACCCAGAAGACTATACTAACAGGGGTAGCATTGTAACTCCACTTAAGGATAGAATTGGTTCACAAATTTTAACACATTATCCACACTCGATCGAAATTGCTAAAGCAATTACAAAACAAGAAGCAAACATTAAAAACACCAACAAAACAAAAATTCATGTTCCTGAGTTGGCAAGAGACATTCTTGAACAGATAAGTTTTGAAGCACGTAAAAGTGATTATGTTGATTCTAAAAGTGGAGTTAGTACAAGGATGAGTATTACAGCATTTGAAAATCTAATAAGTACTGCGGAGCGAAGAATTTTAATTAATGGAGAAAAAAATGCATGTATTCGTATGGCAGATTTTTTAGGGATTATTCCGTCCATTAACGGAAAAGTCGAATTAGTATATGAAGGTGAGCAGGAAGGCGCAGAACAAATTTCCTATCATTTAATTTCTGAGGCTTGCAAAACTCTTTTTCCTTCTTATTTCCCTGAGATTAAAAAACTTGAAAAGGAAGATCAAAAAAGTCCATATGATAAACTTTTAGGATGGTTTTTAAGTGATAATGAAATCTTTCTAGAGGACACCCTAAGTGAGAGTGCATACAGAGACACCTTAGAAATGATTCCAGATATCCAAAATATTATAAAAAAACATCACCCTAAATGCGAAAAAGATGATATCTATTTTATGATGGAATTTCTTCTTTGGGGACTTGAAGCCAACAAGCGTTTAAATAAATACAGAACTCTTGAAGGTTTTCAGTTCAAAGACACGCTTGGGAGTTACATAAGCGGTCTATAGAATTTAAGATTAGTTATTTCAATAAATAGTAAAGAAATTTGAATTTTGGTAAAAGCTATGATTAGAACAGACATTATTATTATCGGCGCTGGTCCAGTTGGCCTTTTTGCGGTTTTTGAAGCTGGCCTAATGAAGCTCAGGTGCCATTTAATTGATGCAATCGCAAATCCTGGAGGACAACTTTCAGAGATCTATCCAAAAAAACCAATCTATGATATCCCTGGCTACCCAACTGTTTTGGCCGGTGAACTTGTTGACAATTTAATGGAACAAGCCAAACCCTTTAAACCAGGTTTTACTCTTGGTGAAAGGGCTGAAAAAATAAAAAAGCAAAAAGATGGATGTTTTATAGTCACAACTAGAGAAGGGACAGAACATATAGCTCCTGTTGTAATGATAGCCGGTGGTTTAGGAAGCTTTGAACCAAGAAAACCAATAATTCAAAATTTAACACAATTTGAGAGAAAAGGGGTTGAATTTATTGTCAAAGAACCTGATTTATTTATGGGTAAAAAAGTATTTATTTCGGGTGGAGGAGATTCAGCATTAGATTGGGCCATATTTTTTGCAAATCAAAGTAATACATCAGTCGGATTAGTTCATAGAAGTGAATCATTTAGAGCTCATAAGGATTCCGTGGAGAAAATATATGAATTGAAAAATGAAGGTAAATTAGAATTGTATACTAATGCAGAGGTGGTAGGCCTTAAAGGTGAAAAAGTTTTGTCAGAAATTGAAATAGAACAAAAAAATGGAAATAAAAAGGTTGTTAAAGTTGATTTCTGGTTACCACTATTTGGTTTGTCTCCAAAATTAGGACCTATTGTTGATTGGGGTTTAGAAATTGAGAAAAATGCAATTAAAGTTGATAATACGATTGACTACCAGACCAATATCCCAGGAATATTTGCTATTGGAGATGTCAACACTTACCCGGGAAAATTGAAGCTGATATTATGTGGTTTTCATGAGGCAACACTTGCTGTTCAAGCTGCTTATAAAATTATTAATCCAGAAAAGAAGTTTACTTTAAAATACACAACGGTTCAAGGTATACAAGGATTTGATTGAGTTCTTTCCAATAAGATTCAAAAAGTAATTATATTTAACAATGACCTATTCTGTCTATCAAGTTGATGCATTCACCACTTCAATTTTTAAAGGAAATCCGGCTTGTGTGGTTCCTTTAGATAAATGGTTAGAAGACGAAATACTTTTAAATATAGCAAAAGAAAATGCAGTGCCTGAGACTGCTTTCTTCGTTCAAGATAAAGATGCAATTCATTTAAGATGGTTTACTCCTGACCTAGAGATGGACCTCTGTGGACATGCTACTCTTGCAACTGCTCATGTTATAAAAAAACATTTACAAAATCCTGAGTCAAACCTAATTTTTATGACTCTTAGTGGAAAAGTTAGTGTTAATGTAGAAAAAGATTATTATTTTTTGAATTTTCCTTCTCGAATGCCAGTAAAATCTGAACTTCCATCGAATTTAGAAAAATCTTTAAGTAAAAAACCACAAGAGGTTTTTAAATCAAGGGACTTTGTTTTAGTTTATGAGAACTTGGAAGATGTAAAAAATATTCAAATTGAAAGAAATATTTTTGATACTTTAAATCTAGGTACTGGTGGAGTTATAATAACAGCACCAGGAGATAATGTTGATTTTGTTTCTCGTTTTTTCACTCCAAGAGCTACTTTACTTGAAGATCCTGTTACTGGTTCTGCACATTGCTCTTTGATACCTTACTGGGCAAAAAAATTAAACAAAGAGGAAATGCAAGCTAAACAACTATCTCAAAGAGGTGGGGAATTATTATGCCATAACAGGGGAGATCGAGTATTGATCGGTGGAAAAGCAAGAACTTATTTAAAAGGAGCTTTTAAAGTAAAATAAAAAATTAGATTAGGTTTTGAAGATTTTTCTTAAAGAATTTTGCAGATGTTGCTGCACTTTTCATTGAATTATATTTAAAATTGCCCCCTTGCTCTATGTAATAATATTCTAATCCACTTTTTTCAGAATCAGGAAGAATTTTAGCATAGTCAATTGATCCATTACCCAATTCACTATAATCTCTCGTAATTTTATCCATATCTTTTATATGCCACATTGTATAACGTCCTGGGTGTTGGTCAACCAGCTCTTTTGGAGTTTGCCCTGAATGTACAACCCAATACATATCCATCTGGAGTTTGACAAAATCTGGATCTGTTACTCTAATTAAAATTTCGTGACCTGTTGTTCCGTTCCAATCTTCGAATTCATACCCATGATTATGATACGCAAATTTTAAACCAGCAGAATTTACTTGTTCTCCAATCTGATTAAGCTTGTTTGCTAAAATTTTGAAACTTTCTGAATTACGCTGATCGGGGTGTACCCATGGCCAGGTTATATAGGACGCTTTAAGTTTTTTAGATGCCTCTATGCAACTATCAACAAACCACTTAAGTTTATCTTCATTAGAATTAAAATAATCAGTAAATCCGAAATGACCACTAGTGGTTGAAAGACCTAAATCCTTTAAAATTTGACTGAAATCAGAAACATTTAAACCGTAAATTTTATTAGTATTTGGATCGAAACCATAAGTTTCAAAATCTTCATATCCCATTAGCTTTAATTTTTTAAGGGTTTCAATTGGATCTTTTTCCATAGCATCACGAACACTAAAAAGCTGAAGACCCATTTTATATTTTGAAAATGAAATGCATGGTTCGATTGATAGCCCTGCAAGTGATATCCCACCTAAAAGTCCAATTTGATTTAAAAAATTACGTCTTTCCATCTGCGAAAAATTTAAAATTAATTAAAAAAAGCTATCAAAAAGCGAGAAAAATGTAATTTTAGTTACCAATAAATGTGTAACTAATATTAATATCATATGAACTTTCTTGATGACGCAGAACCTTTTCGAATAAAAATGGTGGAGCCCATAAGAAAAACCACAAGAGAAGAAAGAGAGAAACTAGTTAAAGCAGCAGATTTCAATATTTTTAAAATACCTGCAGAGAATGTATTTATAGACATGTTGACAGACAGTGGTACTTCGGCGATGAGTAGTAAGCAATGGGGGGGGATAATGACAGGTGACGAGTCTTATGCAGGAAGTTCAAGTTTTTATCATCTCAGAGATTCAGTCCAAGATATAATGGGTTTCCCATATGTTCAACCTACCCATCAAGGTAGAGCTGCAGACTTCATAATGTCCCAACTTTACGCCTCCAAAGGTGGGTATATATTGGGTAATTTACATTTTGACAGTTTTAAAGGTCACTCAGAAATTGCTGGATCAATACCTGTAGATCTCATAATTGAAGAAGGCAGAACAGCTAATTCAAATCCTTATCCATTTAAGGGAAATATGGATTTGGAAAAACTTGAAAAATTTATTTCAGAAAAGGGAAGTCAAAATATTCCACTTATTATAATTACAGTTACATCAAATGGAAATGGAGGACAACCTGTTTCGATGGAAAATATCAGGAGCGTTTCATCAATAGCTAAAGCAAATAATATTCCTTTAATGATAGATGCTGCAAGATTTGCAGAAAATTGTTACTTTATAAAAAAAAGAGAAAAAGGGTATGAAAATAAATCGGTTAAAGAAATTGCCAAAGAATTATTCTCTTATGCAGATGGATGCGTAATGAGTTCTAAAAAAGATGGATTAGTAAACATAGGTGGATTCATTTGTACAAGACACGAAGAATTATTTCCAATGATTAATCAATTGGCAATTATCAACGAAGGTTTTGTTACTTATGGAGGTATGAGTGGAAGAGATCTAGAAGCACTAGCAATTGGACTGCAAGAAGGAATTGATGAAGAATATCTTAAATATAGAATAGAACAAGTTCAATATCTTGGGGAAGAATTATTTAAACGAGGAATACCTATTATTCTTCCTACGGGTGGACATGGGGTATATATTGATGCACAAAAATTTTATCCCGATATTCCTCAAAAAGAATTTCCTGGTCAAGCTCTAGTAATAGAATTGTATAAGACAGCTGGTGTTAGGGGTGTTGAGCTAGGTTCCTGTGCTTTTTCAAAAAAAGATAAAGAAACTGGAAAGATAATTTTCCCTGATTTAGAACTAGTACGTCTGACGGTTTCAAGAAGAGTTTACACAAATAGACATATGGATGTTGTAATTAATGCTCTTGAAGATGTCTTTAAAAGGAGAGATAAAATGAAGGGATTAAAACTTACCTATGAAGGTCCTATTATTAGTTTACGTCATTTTACTGCAAAGTTTGAGATGATAGCATAAAATAAGAAACATGGGTACTTCATCATTTAATTTTTTCACCCCCACTAAACTTATTTTTGGTAGTGGAAGTCTTAAAAATTTAAAGCAAATTGCACCTCTTTATGGTAAAAAATGTTTAGTAGTATCTCGACCAAAAGATGGAAGTTTAAAGGCTATTTACAAACAAATTGAAATTCTACTTGATTCCACAGGTGTTTCTGTAAGTTTTTTTGATGAGATTGTCCCTAATCCAACTTTAGAAGGTATCAATAGGGGGGTTAAAATTGCAAGTGAAAATAAAGTAGACTTTGTTTTAGGCGTAGGTGGTGGATCAGTGATGGACTCTGCAAAATTAATTGCTTTATTATATGAATCAAATGGGATAGTCAATTGGAATAATGCTTTTTCAAACTATAATCATCCATTTGAATATATTGCCTCAAAAAATTCAAGTCTACCATTTATTGCAGTTTCGACAACCTCAGGCACCGGCTCACAGTGTACTCAAGCAGCCGTTATAAGTGATACTAAAAACAGAGAAAAAATTACACTTTTTCATAGAGATCTCTTTCCTAAAGTTGCAATAATAGATCCCAAATTGATGCTTTCTGTTCCTTCTAGGGTAACAGCTGCGACAGGTTTTGATGCTTTTACTCATGCTTTTGAAAGCTATCTAGGACAAAATACGTCTCCTTTAACAGAATATCTTTCTCTCGAAACAATTCGACTAGTTGTTGAATATTTACCAAAAGTAATTCAAAAACCTGACTCTATTGAATATAGAACAAAATTAGCTTGGGCGGATACAGCCGCTGGTATATGCTTATCAAATGGTGGTGCAGATTTACCTCATCCACTAGGTGAAATAATAGGTGGAATATGTCAGAGAATAGCTCATGGTGAAACTCTAGCTATTGTTTACCCTGCATTCCTGGAATACAAGGAAAAAATTGCTGCAGAAAAATTCAGAAATATTGCTTCTTACCTAGGAATAGAAAAAACTCCAAAGGCACTAACTAATGAAGTAATTGGGTTATTAAAAACTACTGATTTAATTAGATCAAAATCTCGTGCTGCAATTACTTTAAATGAACAAGAAGAAATTCTTTCTCATCCTTTATTGAAAAAGTTAGATCCAAAAAATAGTGAGAGAATATTAAGTATAATGAGTCAAAGTATCGAAGAATAAAATATCAATGAGGAAAATCAAAATAGCTGCTGGATTAGCACATGTCGACTATGGAAATATTGCAGATTTAGTAAAGCAAGTCACAGTGGCTGGAGCAGATTACATTCACTCAGATGCAGCTGATATGCATGATTTAAAAAATATGCAACTTATGGGTGGACATCAAATAATTAGTGGAATTCGAAAGCAAACCAAACTACCCATAGAATGTCATATTTATACTAAAACTTGTGATCTATTATTTATTGACAAGTTAGCTGAAGTTGGAACAAACATGCTAATAATACCTGCTGAACATTTCATTGGGGCTCCACTTGCTTACATAATAAATTGGTGTAGGGAAAGAAATATGAAGATCGGACTAACAATAGGTCTTTATACCCCACTCTCATTTGTTGAAGAGTCAATTTATGATATTGATAGATTACACGTTGTAGTTCATGGGGTAGATGAAACCGATGGTAAAGATAATTGGGGTTGGAGAAAATCATGCTTGGATCTTTTACAAAGAGCAAGGAAGCTAGTTGATGAAAAAAATCCAAATTGTGAAATTGCTATTGATGGTGGAATAAGGGAAGATAATTTAAATCCTCTTATTTCATGTAATCCAGATGTAGTAGTTCTATCATCCGCCATTTTTAAAGATCCTGATGGAATTCAAAAGGCGATGATAAAATGTAGAAATGCTATTGAAAAAGCCCAACATTAAATTTTAAAAAATGAATCTGCTTTCTCCAGCTTTTATTGAGCTTAACTCAGAATTAAAAAATAAATCTCACGCTTTAAATTTTCTTGTAAACAAATTAGACGATAAAGGATGTTTATCTGACAGAAGAGAATATTTTGATGCTGTTTTAAAACGTGAAGAATTATTGTCAACTTATTGTGGTTATAATATTGCAATACCTCATGCGATTTCAAAAGCGGTTAAAAAAGTAAGCTTCGGTTTTTGCCGAACCGTTAGTTTGGAATGGGATAAAAATGATGATGAAGTTAAATTTATATTAATTCTTGCAATACCACATTCAAATAAAAAGGAAGATAATCTTCATATAGATTTGATGTCTCAGATAGCTAGCTTAGCATTAGAGGAAAAAGTAAGAAAGTCTTGGGAAGAAGCTAAATCTGTCGAAGAAATTTCAAAAACATTTCAATAAATTATATACTATGGATTTTTGGAAAGAAACAGGAAATATTTTTAGAGAAACTGGAACTCACTTTAGAACTGGAGTTTCCTATATGCTGCCAATTCTTCTTATAGGGGGTATGGTAGGAAGTCTAGCTGTTTTGGGGGGCGGAAGTCACGAAGATGGTTCTATTTGGAAAATATTTAAAGATGTTGGCACGATAGGCTTAACTTATTTTGTGCCTATTATGGCTGCCTACACAGCATACAGTATTAGTGATACTCCAGGTATTGCTCCTGGATTCATAGTAGGTGTTTTAGCCCAACAAATTGATACAGGTTATCTAGGAGCACTACTCGGTGGGATTTTAGTAGGTTATGCTACCTACATGCTTATGAAATTAGAACTTCCAGAAATACTTCAGAGCACTTGGGGATTTATAGCTCCAGTTTTTAGTACACTTATAGTAGTAGTCTTTATGGTATATCTCCTTGGTCCACCAATTGCCTGGCTTATGGAAGTTATTTCCTCTTTCCTTTCTAATTTAGGCGAAGAGGGCTCAGCAATTATGGGGGCAGTTATGGGATTTTTGGGAGGTATTGATTACGGAGGTCCATTTAGTAAGACTCAAAGTACCTTTGCAACAGCAGTTATGGATTTAGATTTATATGTACCATTAGGGATCTGTGGAAGTATTGTTATCATACCTCCTCTTGGAATGTGTTTAGCAACATTTTTAAAACCAAAACTTTACACAAAAGTAGAGCGTAATTATGCGAAGAGTTCCTGGATATATTCAATAATTGGAGGGTTTACTGAAATTGTAATCCCACTAGCAGTGGGTGACATTATACGTGTAACAATAGCTACTGTTTTGGGGTGCACAATTGGAGGTACTATAGCTGGTATTTTTTTATTAGAGTTAAGTACTCCTGTCTTGGGAATTGCACAATGGTTTTTTTATGATAAGCCATTAATCTTTGTTATTTGTGTCGTAATCGGTTCTCTAGTTACTGCACTGACAGCAAATTTTCTAAAAAGCATAAGTAATAGAGATATTGATGCGCTTGATGCTGCAGATACTGAATTAAATGAAACCTAAATAAATAATTATGAAAATTGCGTTAATTACAGCTTGCCTAGCTGGAGTAGCACACAGTAAAATGGCAGCTTTAGCTTTAAAAAAAGAAGCCAAAACCAGAGGTCACGAAATATGTGTAGAAGAACAAGGAGGGCATAAAATTCCGGTGAAGATCTCAAAAGAACAAATTGAACAAGCGGATGTTGTTATAATTGCAAAAATGGTTTCTATCTCAGGTAAGGATCGTTTTAAAGGGAAAAACATTTTGGATGTAAGTGTAAATGAGGCTTTGCGAAAACCTAGTCTTATTATGGACAAAGCAGAATTGTTAATTAAAAAATAGTTTGATGATTAGTTTTTCAATAAATATTGAGGACGAAATTGGTTTTCATGCAAGAACAGCCTCTTTATTTGCGAAAAAAGCCTCTACATTTAATTCTGATATTTTTGTGGAATTTAATGGTAAAAAAGTAAGTGCGAAGAGCACATTATCATTAATGACTCTTGGTGTTAAATCTAGGGACCAAATTATGCTCATAGCTGAAGGAAGTGACGAAAAAGAAGCACACGAAGCTTTATTATCATACATTAAAAATAATTTCAAAGAGTAGACTATCAAAACACTTCAAGGAATAGTAGCAAGTTGGGGATTAGCTATTGGTAAAGCACAGATATTATACTCCAATGATCCTATTGAGATTAAAAAACAAACAGGCATTAATTCAGAGAATGAAATAAGTAACCTAAAAAAAGCTATAGATAAGACAATAAAAAAAATAGATTCTCAAAAAGTAAATCTTTCTGCAAACCTTTCGGAAAAAGAGCTTGAAATTTACACAGCATTTAACAGCATTGTTAACGATCCAGAAGTTTTGGATCAGACTAGAGACTTAATAAAAAAACAAAATTTTAACGCTGCATATTCGTATTATCAAGTAACTCGAAATTTTATTTCTGAATTAGAAAGCCTTGATGATGAGTATCTCAATAGAAGAGCCGAAGATCTAAAAATGCTTTCGGATATGGTTTTAAAATCGTTACTAGGTGATGAAAAAGTTATTTCTAAAGTTAACAATCCCTCAATAGTTATTGCTGAAAAGATAGACCCTAGCCAAATTGCAGAGATAAATCAAACAAACTTATTAGGCATTATTACAACGGAAGGTGGAGTTACAGATCATTCATCAATTATTGCCAAAGCATTAGGTGTTCCCTATATATTGGGAGTAAAAAATGTCGTTAATATTGTCAGAAACGGAGATAAAATAATACTGGATAGCAAAAATAAATGCATTCATATAAATCCTGAAAAGGAGATTAGTCAAAAATTTGAGAAAGAGATTTTAAAGGAAAAATCCATAAATAAAAATCAACTCATTAAGTCAAAATATGAAGCAATTACAAAATCTGGTAAAAAAGTTGATATTATGGCAAATGTTGGATCACTGGATGATGCTTTAAAAGCAAAAAGATTTGGCGCTGACGGGATCGGATTATTGAGAACTGAACTTTGCTTTCTTGAAAGTTATAAAATGCCAGACGAAAAATCACAGCTTGAACTTTATTCTAAAATTCTAAAAAACTTACCTGAAAAAACTCACACTTTAAGACTTATTGATTTTGGAAGTGATAAAAAGGTTTCTTACCTGCCTTTACAAAATGAGGAAAATCCAGCTTTGGGTCAAAGAGCCCTTCGTTTAGGTTTTTCTTATTATGACACTCTTTTAAAACCACAAATAAGAGCTTTTTTAAAACTTTCTAAAGATTTTGATATAAAAATTCTTTGCCCAATGATTACAAATTCCAATGATTTGGATAAAATTATAACTGCAATTCATAAGGAACAAAAAGAGTTAAATCAACAGGGTGAGATTATTGAAAAATTACCTCCTGTTGGAATTATGGTTGAAGTTCCAAATGTAGCCTTAAATCCTAATGATTTTATTTCAAAAGCAGATTTCTTTTCTTTTGGAACTAATGATCTTGCTCAATTCTTGATGGCTGCGGATCGCACAAACAAAAATGTTTCACATTATATTGAATCTGGTAATCAAAGTGTTTTAAAAATAATTCGGAATTTTGCTTTAGAGGTAATTCCCAAGAAAAAAGAAATTAGCATTTGTGGGGAACTAGCTTCTAATATTAATTACTTAGATGAATTTATTGATTTAGGCATAAGTAGTTTGAGTATCCCTCCAATGTTAATCCCCAAAATAAAAGAAGAAATAAGATCACTAAAATAATCTAAAGTCTGATTGAGTGAAATTCTAAATATTCCCTATTTTAGACTAAAAACAACTAATTTAATCTTTGATTTAATCAAACTCGAATGAATAAAAACTTTGATGCCATAGTTGTTGGATCTGGAATAAGTGGTGGTTGGGCAGCTAAAGAACTTTGTGAAAAGGGATTAAAAACATTGGTACTTGAAAGAGGACGAATGGTTAAACATATCGAAGATTATCCTACAATGAATCTTGACCCATGGGATGTAAAACATGGTGGAAGAACCACTCAAGAGGAATTAAAAAATTACAATAAACAAAAGAGGTGGGGGATTCATGAGGGCAATAGACATTTTTACAATAAGGATTCAGAATATGACTACGATGAGATTAAACCCTTTGACTGGATCAGAGGAACTCAGGTAGGTGGTCGTTCTTTAATCTGGGGACGACAAACATATCGATGGAGTGATGATGATTTTGAAGCAAATTTGAGAGATGGTATAGCCGTTGATTGGCCAGTAAGGTATAAAGAGATTGCACCATGGTACTCTTATGTTGAAAAATTTATTGGAATAAGTGGTGAGGCTCTAAACCTAGCTCAACTCCCTGATAGTGAGTTTTTGCCACCCATGGAACTAAATTGTGTAGAGAAAGAATTACAATCATCCATAGCAAAGAATTACAGAGATAGAATTTTAACTGTTGGTAGAGTTGCTCACATTACTGAAGGAACTAAAAGTGGATTAAGAACAGCTTGCCAATACAGAAATAGGTGTGACAGGGGTTGCCCCTATGGCGCTTATTTTAGCTCTAACTCGTCTACCATACCGGTAGCAGAAAAAACTGGGAAACTAACATTACATCCAAACTCGGTTGTTTCAGAGGTAATTTATAACAAAGACAAAAAGAAAGCTACAGGAGTAAGAGTAGTTAATACAATTACAAAAAAAATTTCTGAGTTTAAAGCGAAAATTATTTTTTTATGTGCCTCATCAATGGCTTCTACCGCTATATTAATGAATTCTAAATCAGATAGATTCCCGAATGGCCTTGGAAATGATTCTGGAGAATTAGGACATAACATTATGGACCACCAATTAGGAAGTGGTGCATCAGGAAAATATGAAGACTTTCAGGATCGCTATTATTATGGCAGAAGACCAAACGGATTCTACATACCGAGATTTAGAAATATTGGTGGAAAATCAAAAAATTTTGATTTTATAAGGGGATATGGATATCAAGGAGGTGCAAGTAGAGGAGATTGGTCAAAAGCAATCAAAGAACTTAGTTATGGTTCTGATCTTAAAAATGCTATTTTAAAACCTGGAGATTGGAGTATCGGAATGGGAGGTTTTGGAGAAGTATTACCTTATCATGAAAATCGTATGTTTTTAGATTATAATAAAATTGATTCTTATGGTTTACCCAAAATAGTTTTTGACGCTGAATTCAAAGAGAATGAAAAAAGGATGAAGGCAGATTGGAAAATTCAGGCAGCTGAAATGCTTGAAAACGCAGGTTGTAAGGATGTGACTATTAATGATTCAAACGCACCTATTGGAAAAGGAATCCATGAAATGGGAACAGCACGAATGGGTCATAATCCTAAAACATCTATTTTAAATAAATACAATCAAATACATTCCGTCAAAAATGTGTTTGTCACAGATGGCGCTTTTATGACTTCTTCAGGGACCCAAAATCCATCTTTGACATACATGGCTTTTACTGCAAGAGCAGTAGATCATGCTGTTTTAGAGCTTAAAAAACTTAATATTTAACTAATAACAAATTAAACAAGATGTCTTTTTCATGAAAAATTTTATTCTTTTTTTTTCATTATTTATTTTTTCTTGCTCAGAAGAAACTATTTTTTTTGAAAACTCCTACGTTATTGAAAATATTAACATAATTGATCCCATTGATGGTCTTAGCAGTAACAAGACTGTCGTCATTACTAAAAATAAAATAACTGAAATTTTTAATTCAAATGAAATTAAAATTTCTAAGAAAAATAAAATATTTGATGGTGAGTCTAAATTTTTAATCCCTGGCCTTTGGGACACACATGTACATTTTGCATATCAAACAGAATTGGCCGATTCGATGATGGATCTTTTTTTACTACATGGTATAACAAGTCTAAGGGATACTGGAGGACCCTTTGATTTTGTAAATAGCTATAAACAAAATTCATTAGAAAATCCTAAAACAAAAGCTCGTTTAAAAATTGCAGGACCTTTAATAGACGGGAAATTCAATGTATATGATGGCAGTGATCATACTCATCCGGTACTTTCAATAAGAAATGTTGATGACGATGAATTAAGAAAAAATGTGGAAATGCTAATTGAAAATAAAGTTGATTTTCTCAAAGCATATGAAATGTTAAGTCCCTCACAATTTAAGCTTCTAACAGAGTTAGCTAAAAAAAATAATTTAAAACTTACGGGTCATGTTCCTCTTAGCATAAATGTAGAAATTGCATCTAGCTCTGGCTTAAATAGCATAGAACATTTTAGGAATATTGAACTTTCAATGACCAAAATGACCAATAATCTTTTAAAGGAAAGAAAAGCAATTTTAAAGAATAAATCCGCTTTAAGGGGTGCCAGTCTTAGGTCCTTATTACATAATAAACAACGTATGAGGTCTATTTATAATCTTGATTCTTCCAAAATTAAAAATGTTGTAGATATCCTGGCAAAAAATGACACATGGCAAATTCCCACTCTGAAACTTTATAAAAACTTTGCCTCGAAAAGTTATAAATCTAAAGAATATGATTCATATTTAAATCTTCTTCCAAAAAACATTGGAGAAAATTGGAGAAAAACTATCCGCCAACTGGAAGCTAAAGAAGATAAGGAAAGAATGGATTTCACTAAATGGCAATCCAGTATGGTGAAATATATGCACAAAAAGGGAATTACATTTATGGCAGGAACGGATACTCCAATTGGATTTTTAGTGCCTGGTTTAAGTTTACATCAAGAAATTGAAGAATTAACCAACTCTGGCCTAACTAATTTGGAGGCTTTAAAGGCAGCTACCATAAATCCATCAAAATATTTCAATCTTCATGATTCCTTAGGAAGGATAAAACCAAACTATATTGCTGACCTGATAATTTTAAATCAGAATCCTTTGATTGACATCAGGAACACAAGAAAAATACGTGCCGTTATAAAAAATGGTTTTTTTATGAATAGAAAATATTTAGATTCAATAAAAAACTAAAAAAGTTTTAACTAGGAAAATAAAAATCGATCTTAGGGCCTTCAATTATTTTATATAAAAAAATCTAGGAGGACTTAAAGTAGTTGGCCTACTAGGGATCGAACCTAGACTCTTCTGAACCAAAATCAGACGTGTTGCCAGTTACACCATAGGCCAATTAAGCTGCAAATTTATGTGAAAGTTTTTTTTACACCAAGTTTTATTAAAAAAACCATACAGTTCAAAATACATTTTCTCTTCCTCTATTAATCATTAAATTCGTAAAAAAAATTAATGCAAAACTCAAATGCATCATATCGAATTTTGAATCTGGTTTTTGGATGGTCAGTTTTTGCCATAGCCCTATTTACATTTGGAAGTACAGTTGAACCAACTGCAAGTTTTTGGGATGCAGGAGAGTATATCTCAACCTCTGCCAAACTTCAAGTCGGACATCCCCCTGGGGCCCCATTTTTTCAAATGATGGGTGCCTTTTTTGCATTATTTTCTTCAGGACCAGAAAAAATAGCTTTAATGGTAAATTATATGTCTGTTTTTTCATCAGCATTTACTATTCTATTTCTTTTTTGGACACTAACACTTTTATTAAAAAAACTTCCCTCTTTTAAAAATTTAGATTCAATTCCAGATCACATAGGTTTTTTTGGTAGTGCGGCAGTAGGATCGTTATCGTTTTGCTTTTCTGACAGTTTTTGGTTTAACGCAGTTGAGACTGAAGTATATGCAATGGCTACACTGATTCTTTCAATATTATTTTGGTTGGGATTAAAATGGGAAGAAGAAATGAATACTTCAAGGGGAGACCGATGGCTATTAATGATTGCTTTTGTCATAGGTCTTTCATTTGGTGTTCACTTTATGGGCCTTTTAACTATTCCTGCATTAGGAATGATTTATTACTTTAAAAATTACAAACAGATAACACTCAAAGGTTTTATTTATGCTAACCTAATTTCAACAGCAATTTTACTTATCATCTTCAAATTGTTACTCCCCTCAACTTTAGCATTTTTTGGAAAAGCTGAAGTGTTTTTTGTAAATACAATGGGGCTTCCATTTAATAGTGGTACAATAATAGCTGCTTTGATTCTTATTGGATTGTTCTATTTTGGTTTGAAATTTTCTCAAAAACGTAATCTTGTAAACTTAAATACTGGAATTTTAGCAATACTATTTGTTTTTTTAGGCTTCTCATCATGGATTATGATTCCTATCCGTGCTAATGCAAATACTGTAATTAATGAAAATTCTCCATCAGATGCACGCCTACTTTTAGCTTATTATAATTTAGAACAATATCCCGAAACTAAACTTTTTTATGGACCAATGTTTTCTGATGTATATGCTGGGCAAGATCCTGAAAGACCATATATAGACGATAAACCCAAATATGAAAGAGATTATAAAACAGGGAGGTATAAGATTGTTAATTTTTGGAAAGATGCCAGATATAATTCTAATAGCGCTCATAATGGAATACTACCGCGCCTTTGGAGTAGTGAACACGCGGGTAACTACATGAATTTTACAGAACCTTTAGAATTTAGGATTAAACAAGAATATCGCTCTAATACACAATTGAAAAATAGGATTGATCAATTCCGTGAAGATATTTCAGATGGATCAATTGATGGAGATCAATTTCATGAATTTTTAAAAACTTTCAGTCCATATTTAGATATTGAAAAGCCCTCTTTTTTTTCTAACCTGAGATTTTTCATAGAATATCAACTAGGTTATATGTATTGGAGATATTTTATGTGGAATTTCACAGGTAGACAGAACGACAACCAAGGGGAATATAATATTCTTGATGGTAACTGGATAAGTGGAATACCATTTATCGATAAAATCCGCCTTGGAAATCAAGAAAATTTAAATGATGATGCTTTAAATAATAAGGCCCGAAATACATATTTCTTTCTACCCTTTCTTCTAGGCCTTGTTGGATTATATTTTTTGTATAACCAAGATCCAAAAAGATTTTGGGTTCTAATGCTTTTTTTCCTGTTTACTGGTGTTGCATTGAAAGTATACCTTAATGAGCGACCATTTGAACCGAGAGAGCGAGATTATGCCCTTGTAGGTTCCTTTTATGTTTTCAGCATCTGGATTGGTTTGGGATGCATGGGGATAATCAAAAAAATAAGTAGATATATTTCAAATCGTATCGCTTCACCACTTATGGTCTTGACATGTTTGTTAGCTGTTCCATTTCTAATGGCTTTTCAAAACTGGGACGACCATGACCGTTCAAACCGTTACACCGCCCAATCGCTTTCGCGCTCATACTTGCAATCAATTCAAAAAGATAAAGGAGCAATAATTTTTACAATTGGTGATAACGATACTTTTGCGTTATGGTATGCTCAGGACATTGAAGGGTACAGAACCGATGTGCGTACTATAAATTCAAGTTTATTAGGTACCGATTGGTATATAGATCAGATGAAGAGAAAAACTTATGAAAGTGAACCTATACCTTCACAAATGACACATGACTTGTATGCATATGGAGTAAGAGATGTGATAAGATATCAGCCAGTTTTGGATTCAGTAAGATGGGATATTAAAGACTTTATGAATTGGATTTCAAGTGATCACCCACGCACTAAGATTAAAGATTTTTTGACCAAAACAGGTCGTGATCCCAACCAGCTACCTAAAAGTCAGCAAGAAGGCGTTTTTTATCCCACAAGAAAAATTCGTGTTCCGGTGAATAAGGAAAATGTTTTGAAAAGCGGTGTTGTCAAATCTGAGGATGCTGACAAAATTTTGTCACATATAGATATAGATCTTCCAGAAACAGCTCTTTTGAAAAACCAAATGATGATGCTAGATATTCTGGCTAATAATGACTGGGAAAGACCTATTTATTTTACAGGAGGTAGTTATTCAGATTCTGAATACATATGGATGAAAAAATATCTCCAACTGGAAGGACTAGTTTATAAATTGGTTCCGATTGAAACTAACCTAGGTAAAGAAAATCCCTACCTAATGGGAAGAATAGATAGTGATTTAATGTATGACATTGTACTTAATTGGAATTGGGGTAATTCCGAGCGGGAAGATATCTATCATGATCCTGAAACAAGAAAAAATAGTATTTCATTTAGAAGTAATATGGCTCGTTTAGCAGAACAATTGATAAATGAAAATAAAACTGAAAAAGCAAAAAAAGTAATGGATCTTGCTATCGAAAAAATGCCTTTAGACTATTTTGGTTATTATAGTTTACTTGTTCCCTTTGTTGATGGTTATTACAGGATAAATGATGTTAAAGTTGCACAAGGTTTATCGAAAAAAATTGGTTATAAGTATTTTGATCGGCTTAAATATTTTAATTCTCTATCCGCAGAAAGACAATATGAGTTAGGTGAGGAAATTGTAACTGAAATTGAACGTTACAGATCTCTTATTGAAGCTGAATTAAAACACGCTGACAAATCAGAGTTAAAGCCATCTTTAAATAATTTCACAACTGCTATTCGTCCTTTTAAATATCTCTATGGAGATTACGAGTTTTATACAAATCTTGTAGATGTAGCAGAAGGTTTTTTCATTATTGGTGATATACAATCAGCACAAAATTTAAGCATACAAATCGCTAATGAGTATAGTGAAAGAATGGAATTGTATACCCAATTCCCCATTTCAAATCGAGCGCAACTAAAAGATAGAATTGAAAATGAGTGGGTTGCCTATAATTATTTTCTTCAAATCGTAAATAAGTATGATAATTCTGAATTTTTTAAAAAATTAGAAACTCAATACAATCAAAACGTAGTTAGATTGAATGAAAAAAATAAAAAAGAATGATTTATTAATCTATATGATCTTTCAGAAGACTAATTAATGTATTAGCGTCTTGTTCACCACTTTGACGCCAGACCATTTCACTTAACTTATATATCATAAGTGTCGGTAGCACTTTAACTCTTAATGCCTCTGATAATTGTTGATTTTTATCAACATCAATTTTAATTACCTTGCCTTTATCACCCATGGCAGCAGCCACATCTTTTAAAATGGGATTCATGTCCTGCGACGCCTCTTCTTGACTTCTAAAAAATGCAAGAAGAATTGGAATTTTTTCATCTAAAAGCTCACCGAATTTTGACATTCACTTTAAAAATTTAAAACAAATGTAAAAAAATCAATTAAATGCTTGATTTTGACTTTGATAAAGTTATGACTGAAACTTCTGGCCACATTCCGACTCTCCCAGGGTAGGCTAAGTAACCAAACCCCCTGTTGACATTTAAATACTGTTTGTTTTCACCATATACTCCTGCCCATTGTTTATAGCGCCATTTTGCTGGACTCCATTTGATAATTCCAGGTATTTCAATTCCAAATTGCATGCCGTGAGTATGCCCGCTTAAAGTAAGATGAATTTTAAATGGATGCGGAATAACTTGTGCTTCCCAATGGGAAGGGTCGTGGGTCATCAGAATTTTAAAATCTTTTTCGGAAACCTTATTGAGAGCTTTGTTAAGATCTCCCGCTTTTTTAAATCCAGATCCCCAATTTTCAACTCCAATTATAGCTAATCGCTCTCCATCTTTTTCTATAAAACGAGATTCATTAAGTAGTAAATCCCATCCCATTTCGTTGTGAGCATCATATAAATCTTCCATATTTTTTCTCTTAGCAGCTGGACTTTCCCAGCGCATATAATCACCATAGTCATGGTTACCCAAAATTGAAAAAATACCAAATTCTGCTTTAATTTTATTAAATATTTTAATCCATGGCTTGATTTCATCTGCACGATTGTTGACAAGATCACCTGTGAATAGTACTAAGTCTGATTTTTGTTTATTTACTAAATCTACACCATACTTTACTTTAATTTGATTATCAAAACTCCCACTATGTATATCTGAAATTTGTGTAATCTTGAATCCATCAAATGCATCAGGGAGGTCCTCAAATTCTAATTTATAGGACAAAACTTTATAATTATATTTTCCACGGTACATGCCGTATAAAAGAGATGCGAATGGGATTGAAGCTAGACCGAGTGCAATTTGAGAAATAATTTTTCTGCGAGAAGGAATAAATTTTGTTTGCTCTGGTACCCTTTTTAAAAAACTATATAAAGCTTGGGGAATCCTAAAAACATCCTCAGCTAGAAGTATTACACTTACAAGCAGTTGAAAAATTAAAAGAGAAAGAAAAAAACCAATTGCATACATAAGGCGGGGTTCGTTAGTTGTATTTCTTTCTAAAATCAAAGTATAAAATAAAAGGTTCCCTACAATGATTACAGTAAAAAATACATACCCATAAAGTATCCAACGGTTTGATATGGCAGTTTTTAAAGCTTGGTAGCTATACCACTGAAAAAAAACTAAAAGTAGCAGGGTTATTAGCCAGCGCATATACAATTTTCGTTAAAGGTAATCAGTAAAAAGATAATTAACGAATCTATTTAACCTCCAATATCTTTTGCCATTCTCAATGCCTTACCATCAGATAAGCTTGCAACAAAACAGCTTGAATTCAATAAAGTTTCATATAGTGTTTTCCCAGCCATTGAAATTCCCTCTGGGACTAAAGAAAGGATCAATTTATCATGAACATTAGCCTTATTGTTGAAGCTTCTTACCGCTGCCTCACAATAGTGTTCTAGTAATGTGGTTATAGCCCTATGCCCCATGACCTCTTTTTGAATTACTTCTTTTGATTGATAAACATTCTCAACACTTATTTTAATAATATCCTCAATCTGAGGTTTAAATCTACTTTTTTCCAAAAGGCTTTGACTAAAAGTTCCTAAGAGTATACTGTGTTCATTGTTAACAAATGTATCGACAGCATCTTTGATCATACTGTTTATGGCAAGTGCTCTTAAATAACCTAATCTTTGCGGTTTAAAAGCAAGTTGTGCATATTTTTTAGAATCAATTTGGTCTTTTACTAGATTGATTAAATATTCTAATGCAAATTCTTCTGATATCCATCCTAAGTTGATTCCATCTTCAAAGTCAATAATCGTGTAGCAAATATCATCTGCAGCTTCAACCAAATAGGTCAATGGATGACGAAAAGTTTTTTCTCCATCAATTAATGATAATTCATCTGCTACTTCTTTGAAAAATGTTTTTTGTAATTGAAAGTAGCCATATTTTTTGTTCGCTACGTGGGGTGTAGGTTTTACAGGTAAACTAGCTTTTGGATACTTAACAAATGCTCCTAAAGTGGCATAACTAAGTCTAAGTCCACCTTGTGTTCCTAGATTTGATTCAGTTAAAATTTTAAACCCATTAGCATTACCCTCAAAATCACACAAATCTTGATATTCCTTATCAGTTAACTTATTCTTGTACTTTACACCCTCTCCTGAACTAAAAAAGTGGCCAATAGCTTTTTCACCACTATGCCCAAATGGGGGATTTCCTATGTCATGAGCTAAAGAAGCTGCAGCAGTTATAGCACCAAAATCATTTGATTGATATCCTAATGATTGTTTTAGATGTGGGTGTTTCTGCAAGATGGCATGGCCGGCCATTCGCCCTAAACTTCTTCCAACAACTGAAACTTCAAGGCTATGTGTCAGTCGAGTATGAACAAAATCTGTTTTGGAAAAAGGTATTACTTGTGTTTTATCCTGAAGACTTCGAAATGCATTTGAAAAAACTACTCTGTCATAATCTACTTCAAATCCCAAACGCAAATTGTCCTGCTCAATTCTAAGGCGCTTGTTGGTATCTCCAAAACGTTTTAATGAAAGAAGTGATTCCCAAATCATAAGGTAAAGTTACCAAACATCATCCTTATATTAATTTAAGATTATCAAAATTAATTTTAATTAATATTTATTTAATTCTATGATACTCAAAGTTAACTTTCTGATAAAAAAATAATTATGGTGGTAAAATAAATTTGTTATATAATTAATTACAATATAAATGAAAAACTATAAACTATCTTTTTTCTATCTATTTACTTTATTAATTATAGCATGTTCTGAAGAAGACCCAGTTATTGAATATGTTATTGTTACTGAAACTGTAACTGAAACAAATACAGATGAAGTAGATCCATTCGCAGATTCAACTCTTGAAGGTAACATTACAGAAAATAAAACCCTAGATGCTTCAAAGATATGGCTAATTAAAGGGAGAGTTTCTGTAACTGATGGTATAACATTGACCATACCTGCTGGAACAATTATAAAAGCAGCACCAGGAACCGGTGCTGATGCCTCAACATTAATAGTTGCCAGAGGCGGAAAAATAATCGCAAACGGAACAGCTGATAATCCAATCATAATGACTGCCGCAGCTGACAACATTGAAGTTGGGGGTACTTATCCTGAAAGTGGTCCGGCTTTAAAAGTTGATACTCGAGGTCTTTGGGGAGGACTTTTAATATTAGGAAAAGCACCTTGTTCATTTAAAAGTGATGTAACTGAACTTCAAATTGAGGGTATACCAACCTCAGATACTAATGGACTTTATGGCGGCTCAGTAGCTGATGACAACTCTGGTTCTTTTCAATATATTTCTATCCGTCATGGAGGAGCTGAAATTGGTGAGGGTAACGAAATTAATGGTTTGACTTTAGGTGGGGTTGGATCTGGTACTACTGTCAATCAAATTGAAGTTTTGGGAAATGTCGATGATGGAATTGAATTTTTTGGTGGTACTGTTAAAGCAACAAATCTTCTTGTCTGGGGGCAAGGCGATGATGCAATAGATATAGACCAAGGGTATGCTGGAACAATAGACGGCGCTCTAGTTGTCTTAACTGCTGCCTCAGATCATGGCTTTGAAATTGATGGCCCTGAGGGATCAGCACCTGGAAGATTTACCCTTAAAAATGCAACAGTAATTGGTGCAACTGATGACTGTGATGCTGAAGGTGTAGATGGTGAGATGGCTGATTTTAGAAAAGGGGCAACTGGTGATATATTAAACATTTTACTCAAAGATTTTGCTGGTGGTAAAGATGTGGAGTTAGATGCTTCTGCTGATGCTTTAACATATACAGCTGGAACTCTAACTTTTGCAAACATAGATATATTACATCCACTAGATGGTAATGGAAATATTTGTTCAGATGTAGAATCAGTCGATAAAATTTTTGATGACAAATCCGATGAGAGCACATTTGAAATAGACGCCTCTATTTTTGCTGAAATTGTTACAGTTCAAAAAGAGGGTAATGGGTTATCCGATGATTCTACTTTTTCATGGACTTTTTATATGAGATAGTTATTAATAATTTTTAAAGAATGAGTTAATTTATGCAATACAGGCCAAAATATTTAATACTTTTTTTTACTACTATATCATTTAAATTATTTGGTCAGTATGGAATTATTGGAAATGTAATCGATGGAGACTTCAATGAACCCTTACCTTTTGCAAATGTACTTGTCAAAGAAACTGCTAATGGTGTAACTACAGATTTTGATGGTAAATACGATATTGAATTACCTCCAGGAAATTATAGTCTAATTTTTTCTTTTGTTGGATATGAAACCAAAGAGCTAAATAATATAAATGTTGGTGATAATGACTATACTTATATAGACGTAGTTTTAAACTCAGTAGCTCAAGGACTAGAAGAAGTTGTTGTTACGGTAGATGCAAGAAGGAATACTGAATCTTCTGTATTGGAAATTCAAAGAAAATCAGCGAGTTTATTAGATGGCATTTCAGCTCAAGCATTTAGAAAAATAGGAGCAAATGATATTGCAAGTGCTGTAAAAAATGTACCTGGAGTATCTGTTCAAGGAGGTAAATATGTCTATGTTAGAGGTCTTGGTGATCGTTATTCGAAATCAATCCTTAACGGAGTAGACATTCCTGGTTTAGACCCAGACAGAAATACAATCCAGATGGATTTGTTCCCAACCAATTTATTATCAAATGTTCTAATTATTAAGTCAGCAAGAGCTGACCTTCCAGCAGATTTTACAGGTGGCGTAATTGATATTATAACTAAAGACTTTCCATCTAAAGAAGAAATTTCAATTTCAATTAGTACATCATTTAATCCTGATATGCATTTTAATAACAATTATCTATCCTATGAAGGGAGTAGAACTGATTTTTTAGGGTTTGATGACGGGACAAGAAAAAATAAAATTTTTAATTCTTTTTTGGGAAATGTATTTGATCCTAGACTAAATAATTCAGTTAGTGGATTAAATACTATCAATAGAGTTTCAAATCAATTTAATCCTGTAATGGCTCCCAAAAATGACCTAAGTGGTATGAATTATAATTTAGCAGTCAACTATGGAAACCAATTTAACTTTGAAAACGGCCACTCTTTTGGATATTTAGGCTCACTATCATACAGAAGAGAACAAACCGTCTATGAAAACTCACAGGATAATATTTTCAATTTTAGTCCTGACAGGTCCGAACTAAACTTCGAAGAAAATAGACTTCAATATGGTACCATTGGAGGAGAAAACATAATATTAAGCGGTCTTTTCGGAACGACCTATAAAACAAATAATTCAAAGTTCAGATTTAATGCGATTCATATTCAAAACGGAGAAAGTACCTCTGGTAGTTTTCGCCAGCTTACTCGATTTTCCGATTTCGTTGATTTTAACAAATTTAATTTGGAATATAACGAAAGAGCTATTTCAAATGGAATACTTTCAGGCTTGCACAACTTTGATGAATCAAAATTAAAATTGGAATGGAAATTCTCTGGCACAGTTGCCAAAGTGCATGACAAAGACGTAAGAAACACAACATTTCAAGATGAGGAGGGGATTTTTAGCTTTCAGGAAAATACTGAACCTAAAAGAATTTGGAGAACACTTGATGAATATAATCTTGTTGGGAAAGTTGATTTAACAAAACGTTTTGTCTTTCTTGGAGAAAATGCTGTATTAAAGTTTGGTGGATATAGTTCTTTCAAAGAACGCGACTTCTCGATTGCTCAATATTCAGTTAGCAGTAATTTTACATCCGAAAGTGATTGGGCAAATTATGGTGGAGATCCAAATCAACTTTTTAATCCCACTAATTTAATCTCATCGACAAACCTTGATGGAACTTATATAAATCCGCAAATAACAATAAAACAAGATGCAAACATTTTTAATGCAAGACAACAAAATTTAGCTGGTTATATTTCTAATGAATTTAATTTGAGTTCAAAATTGAAGTCTATTATTGGATTGCGATTTGAAAATTACCAGGTATTTTATACTGGTGAAAATAGTCAACTTGGACAAGTATTTGACAATAATAAAATTATAAGTGAAAACAACTTATTCCCTTCAACAAATTTTATTTATAGTTTAACAGATAACAAGAATTTGCGACTGGCTTATTCATTAACAACCGCTAGACCCAGTTTTAAAGAAGCATCAATTGCTGAAATTTATGATCCCCTTTCAAATTTATTTTTTATTGGGAATATTAATATCAGACCTACTTACATAGACAACTTTGATCTTAGATATGAATCTTTTAGTGAGGATGCTCAGCTTTTTGCAATGAGTCTGTTTTACAAAAATTTAACCGATCCCATTGAAATTGTATTTGTAGCAGCTTCTACTTCAAATTATAAACCTCTCAATCTTGAAAATGCGAATGTCATTGGTTTCGAAGTTGAATTAAGAAAAAAATTAAGTGATTGGTTTAAGGGGATTAAAAATTTAAATTTAAATTTTAATGGTTCTTACATCATTTCTGATGAAAAATTTAGTGATGATGAGCTAAAGCTCAGGAGTTTAGGGCTTAGAGAAGGTGAAACTTTAGGCGACTCAAGACCATTGCAGGGTCAATCCCCATATTTAATAAATGCTGGACTTGATTACAATAATCAACGAAAAGGAATTCGAGGAAGCTTATATTTTAACGTACAAGGAAAAACTTTAGAAGTTGTTGGAGATGGATTTTATCCTGACGTTTATACCATGCCATTTAACAGTTTAAATTTTAATTTAAGCAAACAATTTAAAAACAATACAAATCTAACATTTAGAATAAGAAATTTACTAAATGACGAAAGAGAAAGTTTATTTGAGGGATATGGCAAGATAACGGAGTATTTTAGATTTAGAAATATTGGAAGGACTTATTCTCTAGGCTACTCTGTGAAATTTTAATACCTTGATAAACTTATGGACAGCATATATTTATTTATAGTTATCCTGTTGAGTCTATTAGCTATTGGTGATTTAATAGTTGGGGTAAGTAACGATGCTGTGAATTTTCTAAACTCTGCTATTGGATCAAAGGTTTTCTCGTTTAGAAAAATCATGATTTTTGCTAGCGTAGGCATTCTTTTTGGAGCACTATCCTCTAGCGGTATGATGGAGGTTGCAAGAAAGGGAATATTTAACCCTGGGGCATTCTTTTTTGATGAAATCATCTTCATCTTCATGGCTGTAATGATGACAGATATTTTATTATTAGACTTTTTTAATACTATCGGTCTACCAACTTCAACAACCGTCTCTATTGTTTTTGAGTTACTAGGTGCTGCTGTTGTAATGGCAATAATCAAAATAGCTAAGTCTGATCAACTGCTGTCTGATTTATCAACCTATATAAATACAGAAAAGGCAACTCAGATTATTTTGGGCATCTTACTTTCAGTATTTATAGCGTTCTCTATCGGAGCATTAGTACAATGGATATCCCGAATTATTTACACATTTAATTTTGAAAAAAAACCATCTTGGTTAAATAGTCTTTTTGGGGGAGTTGCATTAGCTGCTATTTTTAATTTTATATTAATTAAAGGAATAAAAGGTACACCATATTCAAATATGGAACTAGAGCTTTTAAATTCCCAAACAATAAACTCTTTTATAGAAGGCAATCTTCTTTCAGTTCAAATCATAAGCTTTATTCTTTGGTTTTTTTTCTCAGTATTAATCAATTTTATCAAATGGGATATTTACAAAATTATTATTGGGGTTGGGACTTTTGCTTTGGCACTAGCATTTGCTGGTAATGATTTAGTAAATTTTATAGGTGTTCCTATTGCTGCTTTTCAATCATACAAAGCGTGGTTAGGTTCTGGGGTTTCAGCAGAGAGTTTTAGTATGATACAATTAACTCAAAAAGTTCAAACACCTACTATTTTTTTATTTGTCTCTGGAACAATAATGATAATAACTCTTTGGTTATCATCAAAAGCAAAAAAAGTCGTTAAAACTTCTTTGGATCTTTCCAATCAATATGGAACTCGTGAAAGATTTAAACCTAATTTTATATCAAGAATTTTAGTTAGAATATTTATCAATCTAAATGAAATTATTAAAAATGCTATTCCTGAAAAAACTCAGCTTGTATTAAATAACTCTTTCAAACAAATCAACCCGAAAGGAAACATTAATGCTAGTAATATTCCTGAATTCGATAAGCTTAGAGCGAGTATAAATCTTGTAGTAGCCTCTGTTTTAATTTCTTTTGCAACCTCACTTAAATTACCATTATCAACAACCTATGTGACATTTATGGTAGCCATGGGCACTTCACTTGCTGACCGTGCATGGAGTTCAGATAGTGCAGTTTATAGAGTCTCAGGAGTACTTAATGTAATTGGAGGTTGGTTTTTAACTGCTTTTAGTGCATTTATTGTTGGTGGTATTATAGTGTATCTTCTTAATATTGGAGGGGTTCAGGTAATCGCAGTAATCATGTTTATCATTTTATTGATAATAGGAAAAAATTATGTTAATCATAGGAAAGAAAATAAGTCCGTAAGAGAAGAAGAAATTGCTCTTATTGTTGAAAGTAACTCTTTTCAAGGTGTAATTGATCAAAGTGGTTCAACAATAGAACTTGTACTGAAAAAAAGTTACAAAGTATATAAACTAATAATATTAGGGCTCTCAACAAATGACTTGGAACCACTTGAAAAGGCAAAAAAGAATTCAAAAAAATTACAGAACAGTATTGAAGACTTAAAAGGAAATCTTTTCTACTTTATTAGAAATCTTGAAGAAAGTTCATTGCCAGCTAGTACATTTTATATTGAACTTTTGGGTTACTTACATGATCTATCCGAAGATCTGACTTATTTGGCAAAAATTAGTTATGATCACCTTAATAACAACCACCGTAAATTAACATTTAGTCAAATTAAAGACCTCTTATTGATTGAAGAATCAGTAAATAAAATTTTTAAAGAGGGAAAAGAAGCATTTAATTCTATCCAAAATCAAAAAGAATTTGAAGAGGTATTGTTTGAGAAAAATAATTCATTTGGACTTATTGAATCTAAAATAAATACTCAAATTGAAAGAACAAGGAGTGAGGAGACGAGTCCGAAAAATACTACTCTATACTTCAACTTTTTAATAAGAACAAAAGACCTCATTACACACAAATATGAATTGGTTGAAAAATACTACGGTGTTGTTAAAAAACTTTAAACTAATCAGATCTAGATGCCAATAGTTCTGGCTTGATCCATTTCTTTGCTCTTAAAATTTTGTTGTCTTTGTAGTCGACTTCGATCAAAGAATCACCATTCCAAAAAAGCCAACGGTTAACTTTTTTCCCCGCTTCAAAACTTCCTTCCGAAATTTTATTCCCCTTAAGATCATAACTTACCCAATCCCCATGATTTTTACCGTCTAAAAAATAACCTGTTTGTGAAATATTTCCATTTACATGATATTCTGTAAATTTTACTGATTCACCTTCTTGAACAAACACTCGTTTAGTCCCATTTTCCTGAGCATTTAAAACTATGGTTGTAAATAAAAAAAGACAAATCAGATGTTTCATTTTCAGACTAGTTACTTCCTTGTTAACACAAAGTTAATAAAAAATAAATATTTAAGTAATGTTTTAGTAACATTATCTTAACATTAGATCGCAGCACACTGATTTACAGGAATATAAAAAGCCCGCGACAGCGGGCTTTATCAGAATTTATGTTATAATCATCTAGGATCCACACATCAAACAATCATCATCTTCGCTTTCCTTAGCCTTTGAAAGCATCTGTTTTAATTCTTCAGGAGACAAAGGTTCAACAGGCTGAGGGGCTGATTCTGGATTAGCTTGATTTGCTGTTATTGCGGTAGCAGGTATTTGAACAGGAACCTTTTCTTCTTTAGACTTATTGTCAAGGGTAAACTTAATTGCATCTACGGCAGATTTTGTCCTTAAATAATACATACCGGTCTTAAGACCCGATTTCCATCCATAGAAATGCATCGAAGTGAGTTTAGCCATAGTTGCTCCTTCCATAAATAAATTTAGAGACTGGGATTGATCAATAAAATATCCTCTATGTCTAGACATGTCGATGATATCTTTCATACTCATTTCCCAAACGGTTCTGTAAAGTTCTTTAATGTCACTTGGAATAGCTTCAATGGTTTGAATTGATCCATTATTTCGCATTAACTCCTGTTTCATTTCCTCATTCCAAAGTCCTCTTTCAACTAGATCCTCAAGCAAGTGTTTGTTCACTACAATGAATTCTCCTGAAAGGACTCGACGAGTATATATATTTGATGTGTAAGGCTCAAAACATTCATTGTTGCCAAGAATTTGTGAGGTACTAGCCGTAGGCATAGGCGCAACTAAAAGTGAGTTTCTTACACCTTGTTTTTTTACTGTTTTTCTGAGTGCAGCCCAATCCCAACGGCCGCTTAATTCTTCATCTTTTATTCCCCAAAGGTTGTGTTGGAACTCACCTTTAGAAATTGGTGAATCTTTATAGGTTTCATAGGGGCCATCTTTTTTCGCCTCTTCAGCAGATGCGGTAACGGCTGCAAAATAAAGAGTTTCAAAAATTTCTTGATTTAATTCTTTGGCCTTCTCAGAAGTAAATGGTAGACGCAACATTATAAAGGTATCTGCTAGGCCTTGAACACCTAATCCAATTGGTCGGTGTCTGAAGTTAGAGTTTTCTGCCTCTTTTACTGGATAATAATTTCGGTCAATTACCCTATTAAGATTTTTAGTAACTCTTACTGTAACATCAAAAAGTGATTTATGATCGAACTTGCCATCCTTAACGAACATTGGAAGGGCAATAGATGCAAGATTACATACTGCTATCTCGTCTGATGAGGTATATTCTAGTATTTCAGTACAAAGATTTGAGGAACGTATTGTTCCAAGATTTTTTTGATTTGACTTGCGGTTAGCGGAATCCTTGTATAGCATATAAGGGGTCCCCGTTTCTATTTGAGATTCAAGAATTTTTTCCCATAGCTCGCGAGCTTTAATTGTTTTTCTGCCTTTTCCTTCTCCTTCATATTTTTCATACAATTTTTCAAAATCATCTCCATGAACATCATACAAGCCTGGACACTCATTCGGACACATAAGTGTCCATTCGCCGTCATCTTCGACTCTTTTCATAAACAAGTCTGGTGTCCACATAGCATAAAATAGGTCTCGAGCACGCATTTCTTCTTTTCCGTGATTCTTTTTTAACTCAAGAAAATCAAAAATATCAGCATGCCAAGGTTCAACATATATAGCAAAGGAACCCTTTCTTTTACCACCTCCTTGGTCTACATATCTTGCGGTGTCATTAAACACCCTAAGCATTGGAACAATTCCATTTGATGTACCGTTAGTTCCTGCTATATAAGATCCTGTGGCTCTTATGTTATGTATAGATAAACCTATCCCTCCAGCAGACTGAGATATTTTTGCAGTCTGTTTTAAAGTGTCATAAATACCATCAATACTGTCATCTTTCATGGTCAAAAGAAAACAAGATGACATTTGTGGTTTAGGTGTTCCAGAGTTAAACAATGTAGGTGTGGCATGTGTGAAATACCGCTTAGACATTAATTCATATGTTTCTAGTGCTGATTCAATATCGTCAAGATGAATTCCTATCGAGACTCTCATCAACATATGCTGGGGGCGTTCAACAATTTTACCATTAAGTTTTAATAAGTATGAACGTTCTAAGGTTTTAAAACCAAAGAAATCATAACCAAAATCACGGTTATAAATAATACTAGAGTCAAGTTTATCTGAATTTTTTTTGATTATTTTGTAAACCTCATCTGAGAGTAAAGGAGCTTTTTTTCCTGTCCTAGGATTGACATAATTGTATAAATCATCCATAGTCTCGGAAAAAGATTTTTTTGTGTTTTTATGTAAATTCGATACTGATATACGCGCAGCTAGTTTCGCATAATCAGGATGGGTTGTAGTCATAGTTGCAGCGATTTCAGCTGCGAGATTATCGAGCTCAGAAGTAGTTACACCATCGTAAAGTCCTTCAATCACACGCATAGCAACTCTAACAGGATCTACTAATGGGTTTAGACCATAATTCAATTTTCGGATCCTCGCTGTGATTTTGTCAAACATGATGGGCTCCTTTCGACCATCCCTTTTTACTACAAACATAATTTACATTTTAAGTTTTGCTTTAATTTATGGTTAGAATTAAGAAGATTGATTTAAAATTTCAAAACGAATTACTAGAAATCAGCATCAAAACTTATTTTCTCGTCTTTCTTTTCATTATTTAATACTCCTGCTTTTTGGTACTCTCCTACACGTTTTTCAAAGAAATTAGTCTTCCCTTGTAGAGAAATCATATCCATAAAATCGAATGGATTACTTACATTAAATTCTTTCTCGATACCAAGCTCAACCAAAAGACGATCTGTAACAAATTCAAGATATTGAGTCATCAGTTTAGCATTCATTCCAATTAGACTTATTGGTAAGGACTCAGTAATGAACTCTCTTTCAATATTTAGGGCATCTAACAGTATTTCCTTAATTCGTTTGGGAGATACTTTATTTACTAAATGATTGTTATGTAGATGGACAGCAAAGTCGCAGTGAACGCCCTCATCTCTAGATATTAATTCATTTGAAAAAGTTAGTCCTGGCATTAATCCACGTTTCTTTAACCAAAATATTGAGCAAAAAGCCCCTGAGAAGAATATACCCTCTACTGCAGCAAATGCAATAAGTCTTTCAGCAAAAGAATCTGATTCAATCCATCTAAGTGCCCAATCTGCTTTCTTTTTTATAGCTGGAAATACCTCAATAGCTTTAAACAGTTTATCCTTTTCTGCATCATCTTTTACATATGTATCGATTAGTAGTGAATACGTTTCTGAATGGATATTTTCCATCATAATTTGGAATCCATAAAAAAACTTAGCTTCAGAATATTGAACTTCGTTAACAAAGTTTTCTGCTAGATTCTCATTTACAATTCCATCAGAAGCAGCAAAAAAAGCGAGGATATGCTTGATAAAATACTTTTCATCATCATTGAGTTTAGAATTCCAATCGGAAAGGTCTTGGTGTAAATCAATTTCTTCAGCAGTCCAAAAACTTGCCTCCATTTTTTTATACCACTCCCAAATATCGTGGTGTTGAATTGGAAAGATTACAAAGCGATTTTCATTTTCTTGGAGAATAGGTTCTACTGCTGCCATTTGTCGTTTTATTAATTAGGTTAAAGAAAGTTGAATTATGAATAGCAAAGATTCTAAATTGTATTCAAAATTGAAAGAGCAACTTTTCCACAATGGAGCTTAGTTTTTAACAAAAAACTATATTTTTTGATTTTTATCTAAAAAAAATCTTTTTATAAATAATTGTATACCAGTTAATTAAAAAAGTAGGTCTCTGTCAACCCCCCAAAACACTAGGAAACTCTTAAGAGGTCTTTTTTGCACTTGCATGCAATGCATTAAACCAATCTTTACCAAATTTTCTAATCAAAGCTGTTTTTACAAATTGATAAACAGGAACTTTAATAGCCTCACCTAATGAACAGGCGTCTGAACAAATACTCCACTTATGGTAATTAACGGCCAATGTCTTATTAAATTGGTTTATTCTTAAAGGATATAAGTGACAGGATATTGGCTTTTGAAAATCTATTGATTTATTTCTGTAAGCATTTTCTATGCCACAAGAGGCAACACCGCTAGATGAAAAAACTGCATAGGCACATTCTTTTCCGCTAACAAGTGGAGTTTCAAAATCACCATCTAATCCATCTACATAAACTCCTTGTTTTTCAATAGTCTCTATCCCCTTTTTACTTAAATAGGGTTTTATTTTTGAATAATTTTTCTGGAGATATTTGACCTCATCTTTTTCCAATGGTGCACCTGCTTCACCTGCAACACAACACTGACCTTTGCACTTTGAAATATTGCATGCAAATTCTTCAGATAATACATCGTCTGAAATCAGAGTATCCTTAACTAAAATCATTAGAATTTTTTTGTAAAAATATATAATAATTGATTTTTTGATTAGAATATCTGATTTAGATTTGCAAAAAAAATTGAAGTGATTGACGCAAAAGAAATTTTTACTGCTAGTCTGGTTTTGTTCGCTGTAATTGATATAGTTGGAAATATTCCTTTGGTCATATCATTAAGAGAAAAAGTAGGGCACATTCAATCAGAAAAAGCTTCAATAATTGCAGCAATTATTATGATTGGATTTTTATTTGTAGGTGAAGAGATACTAAACCTAATTGGAATTGATATAAATTCATTTGCAGTTGCAGGTTCCTTTGTTATTTTTTTTCTAGCCCTAGAGATGATACTCGGGATATCTATTTTTCGTAATGATGCTCCTGAAACATCTTCAATTGTACCTCTTGCATTTCCAATGATAGCAGGTGCAGGAACAATGACATCTTTACTTTCATTACGAGCAGAATATCACGTTTTAAATATTATTTTGGCCATCATTATAAATATTATTTTTGTTTATATAATCTTAAAATCATCAAAATACATTGAAAATTATTTAGGCAAATCAGGCATCAACATAATCCGAAAGGTTTTTGGGATTATTCTACTAGCGATTGCCGTAAAATTGTTCACTTCAAATATTAGCCAACTATTTTAGAATCATGAAAGTATTATATTACACACTCATTCTAATTGCTTTAAGCATCTTCATATTTAATTTATTTCAGGTGGATTGGTCAAACCCAACAATTGGAAAAAGTGCAGTTGCTGTCATATGTGCTATAGCATCTGCTAGTGCAATTTTATTATTAATAATTCTCATTCTATCAAAAAAGATCGCTGAAAGACTGAATAAAAAATAGTATTTCATTTATCAATCTAACTCCATCGCTCTAATCACAAATTTATCATTTTGGTTGGCAATCTTAAAGTATGTGTTTTCGTCATAAACTTGAAGAGCAATAAAGGCTTTTATAGAATTTAAAATGTTTTTTTTATTTTTTTTTGTCACTTTAATAGGAAGATTATTTTTCTTGCAAAATTCTGTAAAAGAGTCAATAAATCGATTTGGATTCGGCAACTCTTCATTCAAAAATTTTTGTTTGTTATCAAAGTTGAAATTTATTACATTTTTATCTAACTCTAAAAAAACAAAAAGATCAATAAGGTTAGAACTTATTATATAATCGTTCCATAACTCATCTTTTGTTTCCTGAGCGGAAACATAAATGTCAGGAGTAATACCACCACCCCCGTAAACTGTTTTCCCTTTAGGTGTGGTAAAAATCAAACTATCATTAATCGGTATTTTTGAGGGGTCATTCATTTCCCCTGTTTGGTGTCGTTTGCGAACTTCAGCATAATAATCTGTTCGACTTGAAGAGTTGTAAGGTCTTTGAATAGATCTCCCAGTTGGGGTGTAGTATCTGGCTGTAGTAAGTCGAACTTGGTCTCCCTGACCAAGAGGCATTTGTTGCTGAACAAGACCTTTTCCAAAAGTTCTTCTTCCTATGATTAAGCCTCTATCGTTATCTTGGATAGCACCAGCAACAACCTCGCTTGCAGAAGCAGAATCTTCATCCACTAAGATTAAAAGCTCTCCTTTTTCAAAAAGACCTCCTGATGTAGAAAATGTTTGCACTCTTTTTCCATTATTGGCCTCAACGATTACTATACCTTTTTTTGCTTCTAAAAAGTCATCTGCTATTTTTTTAGCGGGTTGAAGATATCCCCCTGGGTTTCCTCTTAAATCTATTATGAGTCTTTTCATTTTATTAGCCTTCAAAAAAGTAATTGCATTTTTAAACTCGGGATAAGTAGTTTGTGAAAAACGGGTGATTTTAATGTAGCCTGTGATTTCATCTACCATATATAATGCATTAACACTTGGAAGTGGTACTGGACCTCTAACAATATCAAAACTGTAAATAGAGTCTTCTTTTTTTCTATAAACTGATAACCTCACAGGTGTTTTTGAGTTCCCCTTTAATCTAGAAATAATTTGATTACTGTTCAATTTTTTTTGAAAAAGAGTATCCTCATCGGCCATTAGTATCCGGTCTCCTGACAATAAACCTGCTTTTTCACTAGGACCCCCTTTTAATACTCTACTTACTGCAACAGTGTCTTGTAACATTCTAAATTGCACACCTATTCCATAAAAATTACCTTTCATACTTTCAGATAGTGATTCTCTCTGAACTGCAGGTATGAATACCGAATGAGGATCCAGTTTATCAACTATATCTTTAATAACAACATTTACTAGGCTATCTGAATTAATCTCATCCACATAATCTTGAGTTAGATATTTAATTAACCTATTGAGTTTTTTAACACTTGATTTATCTGAATTTGATGAATAAGAATTTATTATATTATTTGATCCCAAAAGATACCCTATGGAAAGTGAGAGAATAATTATTAGCAATAAATAAAGATTATTATTTTTCATAGATTATAATTATGGGAGGTGATCTAGAACAACACCTGCTTTTTTTAAAAACTTTAGCCCTGAAGAGTCTTTATAAGCAATAGAATAGACTACCCTAACGATTCCAGCTTGATGTATTAATTTACTACACTCTTTACATGGTGATAGTGTAATATAAAGAGTAGCACCTTTGCAAGATTGTGTAGAAGCCGCAACTTTCAAAATTGCATTTGCTTCTGCATGTAGAACATACCACTTTGTATAATTGTCTTCATCTTCACAAATGTTTTCAAATCCAGATGGTGTGCCATTATATCCGTCAGAGATAATCATTCTATCTTTTACAATTAATGCACCAACCTTTTTCCTTTTGCAATATGAAAGTTGCCCCCAAATTTTAGCCATCTCTAAATAAGCTCTGTCGTACTTTTCTTGTTTCTTTTGCACCATTGCTACTAATATAGCACTTAGTCTGAAATCTAATTTAAATTCGGTCTAAAATCATGAATAAAGCTTGAGATAATATCATTGCACCTATCAAAAATTCCCATTTATTTTTTGATTGCTTAAGTATTTTTAAGACAATAAAAGAAATTAATAAAACTAAAATAACAATTAAGACCTGTGCAAGTTCAACACCTAGAGCGAAAGAAAAAAGTGATATACTCACATCTTTTTCTGGAATTAGCATTTTAAAATACCTTCCAAAACCCAATCCATGAATTATACCAAAAACACTTGTTAAAAGTGGATAAAGTAATTTCCTTTTTGAAAAATTATTTTGGCTTGGATAAAAAAGGAAGATGGAATTTATTGCTATCGTGATTGGTATTAGTAATTCTATCCAATATGCTGAAAAGGGAATTCTTAAATAAAAGTTCCCTATTAGTGATAGGGTATGTCCAATGGTAAAAATAGTTACCCACCACAATAACTTTCTCCATTGCAGAAATGTGAAAGGAATTGCCATTGTAATTATAAAATAAAAATGGTCGAGACCTTCCCAATCAATAACATGCCAAAACCCAAGCTTAGTATAAAACCAAAAATATTCAGTCATAGGCCTCTCTCATTTTGAATTGTTTCATATGCTTTCTGTACCTCTTGAAATTTTTCTTGAGCCCCCTTGATAAGCGCAGGATCCTTTGATTGTAATTTATCAGGGTGATATTTTTTGGCCATTTCTCTATAAGCTTTTTTTACCTCAGAATCTGAAACATTAGGTGAAATTTCTAAAATCTTATATGCACTATCAGAGTCTTCAAAAAACATTGCTTTTATGCTTTCAAAATCTGAAATCCGGATACCAAGCGCAGAAGCAATCTGATCTATTTTACTTAATTCACTCTGAGAAACACTACCATCAGCTTTAGCAACTCCAAAGAGAAAATATAATACTTGTAAACGTGTCTCATAAGGAGAACTTTCAACAAATATTTTTGCTAATTTTTGAATATTTTGTACTTCATTTTTGATTTGCTCATTGAAGGTTTCAAATATTATTGAAGCCTGTTGAGTTCCATAATTTGAAATAAAAAAGTTTCTCACAAATTGAAGCTCTTCTGTTTTAATTTTACCATCAGCTTTAATGACAGTTGCCGAAAGGGCTAACAAATTAAGTTGAAATGTTTTTGTTTTGGAACCGTATGAAACCCATGACTGAAAGGAAGAATTTGAGTTTTTATTAAGTTGATCAATAAGACTCCCAATGAAAAATCCAAAAAGTGCTCCGGGAAATCTAAAAAAATAATATCCTAAAAAAGCAACAAACCATTTAATCATAAATCTGTAATCATTTATTCTACAAATTTGATAAATTAAATTGTCCTTGCAAAACAGTACAATTTCATTAATTCTTATATTTGAAAAAAAAAGATATGTATCCTGAGGAAATAGTAAGACCTATGAAAGAGGAGTTGACCAACATTGGTTTCAATGAACTCTTGACGCGAGATGATGTAAATATTGCTTTAGAAAAACCTGGAACCACTCTTATTGTTGTAAATTCTATCTGCGGTTGTGCAGCAGCTAATGCAAGGCCTGGAGTTCATTTATCTCTTCAAAATAATAAAAAGCCTGATAATTTGGCCACAGTTTTTGCTGGTGTTGATACTGAAGCTACAAATAGTGCAAGAGAGATGATGATCCCTTTCCCTCCCTCCTCTCCAAGTATTGCTTTGTTTAAAAATGGGACTCTAGTACACATGATCGAAAGGCATCATATTGAGGGAAGACCAGCGGAACTCATTGCAGAAAATCTTAAAGAGGCCTATAATAATCACTGTTGATTTCTAAAATTATTTCCGTGAGTACTAAAAGTTCTTAGAGACTTTCTGCCCAAAATTATTCCCCTATGCCTCTCAGGAAATAAAATAATTGTAAATCTTCATAAATGATTTTCAAATGATCCAAAGGATTTGTAGTATTTTTTGATCCATTAACAGATACAACCCAAAAACAAATTATAAACTAATCTCCAAAATTTGGAAGGGTAATTGTAAAAGTTGTTCCCTTTCTGTTTTTGGATATATATTCTATTGATCCTTTGTGTGACTCAATAATTTTTTTCACAATACCGAGACCTAATCCCATCCCAGAAGTTTTTGTAGTAAACTTAGGTTCAAAAATTTTATCTCTAATATCATCAGGTATTCCATCTCCATTATCTGTAATGGATAGAACTGTTTTATCCGTTTCCGTTGACAATTGAACTCCAATAATTGGGTTTCTCTCTTTTGGAACAGATTGAAGAGCGTTTTGAACAATATTAGTTATAATTCTAATCCACTGGGTTTTGTCTAGTTTATGAAAAATTTGTGATTTATCAGAAGAGAAAATAATATGTTTTTTATCAAAAATGCTTACCGCCATTTTTGTTACTTCTACTAGATCCGCTTTTTTCATCTTAGGTTTGGGTAAGGAAGCAAAATCAGAAAATGCTTCTGCTACATCACTCATTGTATCAATTTGTTGAATTAATAAGCTAGAAAAGTCTTTTAATTTTTGTTTGTTTTCAGGATCATTTGGATCAAATTGTTTCTGAAAGCTTTGAATTGTTAGTCTCATTGGAGTCAATGGATTTTTTATTTCGTGAGCTACTTGACGAGCCATTTCCTGCCATGCTTGTTGGCGTTCTGTCTTAGCGAGTTTTTCAGCACTGTCAGCAAGGTCATCAACCATTTTATTATAGGAAACAATTAGACTATTGATTTCTCTAGTTGCATTTTTTAAATAAATTTTCTCATTCTTTTTTTCTAGTCTCATTTGACCCATCCTTACTTTAATTGTTTCCAAAGACCTAGTTACAAATCTTGAAAGGAAATATGCAATTAAAATTACACCTATTAAAAGAAGTACATATATCTGATACAGATTTTCTATAAATGTGTTGAGCTCATTTTCTGAAAATGAAACATCCTCAAAGTAAGGAAAGAATAAAATTGCATAAGGATTATTAAGTTGATCTCTTAATATATTATAAGAAGCATGAAAGTTATCAATCTCTGATTTATAGTGCTCGATATAACTTCCCGTTTTAGAAGCTCTTATTTTTTTAAGTAAATCAGCCCCAAGTCTGTAATTGTTAGCTACAATTTCAAGTGGAGAATGATAAATAAAAATCGGATCTCCATCTATTGTAAAAAGCGAATATTGAACATTATGGATACTATTTATTTTTTCAAAATCAGAACTGTATTTTTTCCAATAATTAACAGATTTTTTACTCAAATCATGTTTGCTAGATAAATAATCAATATGTCTTTTTATCTGAATTTCTTTTCTTGTAAGGCGACCCAAATGATAATTTTCTCTTTGCGATTCATATTGAATTGTTGTTGTTCCCAATATCATTAATCCAGCAATAACTAGCATTCCAATCATTACTATGAAAAGTCGTGTTCTAAATGAAATCCGTTTAGGAAATTTAAATTTATTAATCATTCGTTTCTTCTAGTTTTTTTGTAAAGACGTATCCCCAACATCAAGACAATTATTAAGCCTAAAAAACCAACAAGGCCAGTAATCCAGTGTAAACTATCTTTAAGAATGACTAAAAAAACAATTGCAAAAAGTAAAATAGTTGCTCCCTCATTCCATATTCGCATAAATATACTAGTATAATTCAATTTGTCATTTTGTTGTTTTAAAAACATCTGATGAGTTTTTATATGATACGCAACTAGAACAGAAACAAAAGTTATTTTCAAATGCATCCAGCCTTGGAAAATAAATGAAGGAACCAATACTAATAACCAAATTCCAAATGTCATTGCTAATATGGCTGATGGCCATGTTATGATATACCAGAGCCTTTTTGTCATAATTTTAAATTGAGGAATTAGGATATCTGAATCTCTATTTGTTTTCTTTGATGCCTCAATATGATAAATAAATAACCGTGGAATGTAAAATAAACCAGCAAACCAGGTAATTACAAAAATTAAGTGTAAAGCTTTGATATAATTATAATACAATACGGTTTGCTTTATTGTTATATAGACTAAGTTTAATTCAACTAATACCTTCTTAAAATTATAAAATAAAATTCTATTTTAATTAAATATCGGTTAATAGAGCTACATTAATTCTCTTCGAATTGCCTTATTAAGAAAGTAGATTGTAACTATAGTTGCAAGTAAGTCTGCTATTGGAAAAGCAAGCCAAACTCCAAATACACCATAAAATAAGGGTAGAGAAAAAAGTAGTGGTATAAAGAAAAACCCTTGGCGACTCAATGTAAGTAATAGAGCAGGTTTTGCTTTTCCAATAGCTTGAAAATAAGCTGAACCAATTAGTTGAATACCTACAATCGGCAATGCCATAAAAACATATCTCAATGCAATTGGAGTCTGTTGTGATACATCTACATTATCGGAAAAAACTTCAGGTATTGATTCAGAAAAAAATATAATTAGAATTAAAACAAGTGTAGCTAAAATGCTAGCATATGTTATTGAAGTTTTAATTGATGCGCGAACACGTTCCCAATTTTTAGCACCATAGTTATATCCTGCAATTGGAAGAAATCCTTGTGTAATTCCAAAAATTGGGAAAGAGGCAAACATTAGCATTCTGCTTATAATTGCATATACTGTAATAGCAGATTCACCTCCAAGAACAAAAAGTATATTATTTACTAATAAAACGGTAACACTAACCATGGCCTGCCTAATTAAAGTAACTGAGCCTAAGGAGGAGATCTCAGTAACTAAATTCAACTTTAATTTGAAACAATTTAGTTTTACTTTTAAAATAGATTTTTTAGAAATAAAAAAATATACGATATACAATGCACAAACACCATATGATATTGTAGTTGCCCACGCTGCTCCCATCATACCCCAATTAAAAATCTTAATAAAGACATAGTCAAGTGTAAGATTTGATATTGAAGGTAAAAGCATTGCATACATTGCATTTTTTGGTTTACCCTCAGCTCTTATTGTATTATTAGCCATCATACAAAAAGCCAACACAGGAACTCCATACATAACAACAACATAATAAGTTTTTGCTAGAGTAAATAATGTGCCTTTTCCTCCAAAAAGTGGAATAATTTGGTTTGTATATAGCAAACCAAAAATCACAAGTAAAATTGTAAGAATTAAAGTTAAAGTAATTTGATTACCAAAAGTTTGTTCAGCTTTTGTAATATTATTTTCTCCTAGACTTCTAGAAATAATTGAACCTCCTCCAACTCCAATTGACATCCCTAGTGCTGCTATAAAAAAAGAAACCGGTAAAACTACATTTATAGCAGCTATGGCTTCCGAACCTATCCACTGACCAACAAAAACTGTATCAATCAGAATATTTAAAGACATAACCAAAATTCCAATTGAGGCTGGAATTGACTGCTGAATCAAAAGTTTAGATATTGGAAGAGATCCTAATGGTTGTTTATTGACTCCTCTCATTTTTCAACCTTCAAATGTGCCCACTCATCGATCCAACGGCTAAGCACATTTACCCATTCTTCTCTATCATTAATACAAGGTATTACATGTAATTTTTTACCCCCATTATCTTCAAAATCTTCAGCTGCTTCCATCCCAATTTCTTCTAAAGTTTCTAAGCAATCTGAAACAAAGGCAGGAGTTGCAATCGCTAGTTCTTTAACTCCAGATTTTGCAAATTTTTTGACAGTCTTATCAGTGTAGGGTTTTAACCATGTGCCTAAAATCGAAACACGAGATTGAAAACTAGTCGAATAACTCCCTTTTTTGAGTTCTAAAAATTCAGCAACTTTCGTAGAAGTCACCTCACATTGGTGCCTGTAACAATATTTATGTGCTGGTGATTCCTCAAAGCAACATTTACCGTTCATTTTACAATGTGATTCTGTAACGTCAGATTTTCTAATATGTCTATTTGGCACACCATGATAAGAAAATAATAAATGATCCCAATTTTTTCCTTGGAGTGCCTGTTGAATTGAGTTCCCTAAAACCTTTATATAGTCTGGATGATTATAAAAAGGGGGCAGTGAGGTGAGCTCTAAATCAGGGAAAAATTCATTTTGTATTTGTTCCGCTAGGACTAATATTGTTTCGGTGGTTGCCATTGCAAACTGTGGATAGAGTGGGACAATAAGAATGTGTTTAACACCCTTATTTACCAAAATCTCCATGCCCTTTTTGATTGTAGGATTTCCATATCGCATCGCAAGAGTTACAGGTACTGACACTTTACTTTGAACTTTATCCATTAGTCTTTTAGAAAGTACAATCAGAGGAGACCCTTCTTTCCACCAAATTTTCTTGTATGCTTCAGCTGATTTTTTTGGACGGGTTTTTAATATTATTCCTTTTACTAAAAAACTTCTAAACCATTTGGGTAAATCTATTACCCTTTCATCCATCAAAAACTCATCTAAATAATCCCTGACATCATTTCTCTCTGTGCTATCTGGCGAACCCAGATTGACAAGTAGAACTCCTTTCATTTTCAATTTTTTACGAAGATACAGAACCCAAATATTTCTTTGGTGTTGTTCCGTACTTCTTTTTAAAAGCGTTAATGAAGTGACTAGAAGTGCTATATCCCAATTTCAAACCTACTTCATTGACATTGTATTTTTGTGATTCAAGCATTTTTCTTGCTTCATCCATTTTATAGTCTAATAAATATGAAAACACGGTGTCTCCATAAATTTGTTTAAATCCATCTTTTAACTTTTTAAGCGAAAGTCCAATTTCAATAGCTAATTCATCTAGTGTTGGAGGATCCGTCATTCTTTTTAAAATGATTTCTTTTGCCACTCTAATTTTTTGAACGTTTTCCTCATCAATTAAAAAGGGGCATTTTTCAAGTGATGGATCTTCAATTTTATTAAAATATAAGCTCAATAGTTCGTATACTTTTCCTTTTATGTAGAGTCCCTTTATGCTGTCATGAATTCTAGATTGCAAAATTTGGCTCAATATTACAGATATGGAAGACTTGAATGATTGACTATTATAAAATTTTTTCTCTCTATTTTCAGGACTTAAAAAAGATATATGATCTGCATCCTTAGAAAATAAAGAATGGAATTTAGAAATTGAAATTAGAATACTCACCATCCATGTGTCTGGTAACAATTCAACATTAATAGGTAGTGATTTAAGTGGATTATATAGAAGCATAGAGTGTTCTTCTCTTACTTGAAAAGTATAATTTCCCTCGTTATATATAAAATTGGTTTGACCTTTTAAACAAAAATGAAACTGTATTATGTCTTGGTCAACAGGCTGTATTTCATTTATCACTCTCTCAGTATCGTTTTTGAATCTAAGGACATAAAAGCCCCTTTCTATCTCCATGTGATAAGAAGAACTTATACCGTTATTTTTCATATCTATTGCCTTCATAATCCAACTGCATAATATTAACTAGATTCCAAGCAAAATTAAGGTTTTTATTTGATTTTTAATAAAAAAGAGTATCAAACCTAAAAAGCTATTTAAAAACTTTTTAGCGTTATTTTTTTTAATTTATGTATCTTAAGTTTGTAATGGATTTTGATAGAATTGAATAATGGAGATGCACCATTTTTTTGTAGTAGGGGTAAGTTACAAAACCGCAAACATTGATCATAGAGGGAAATTTAGCCTTAATGACACCCAACATCATGCCTTATTCTTAGAAGCTCAAAAACAAAAAATTAAGGACTTAATCGTTGTAAATACATGCAACCGCACTGAACTATACGCTTGGGTGCCTGATTCTGAAATTCTGATAAACCTACTTTGTAATCATAGTGATGGAGATAGAGAGTTTTTTGAACAAATTGGTTATACACTTAAAGGTGAGGACGGGATAAATCATGTTTTTCGTGTAGGAACTGGATTAGAGAGCCAGATACTCGGTGATTTTGAAATTATTGGACAAATAAAGCAAAGTTTTTTTCGCTCAAAAAAAATGGGGTTAGCCAAAGGCTATTTGGAACATTTTATAAATGCTGTTATAAATGCTAGCAAAAGAATAAAAACTGAGACAAAAATTTCAAGTGGAGCAACTTCTGTAGCATTTGCTTCAGTACAGTATATTCTTAAAAATACTCAGAACATATCAAATAAAAATATTCTCCTTTTCGGTACAGGTAAAATAGGTGCTAACACATGCAAAAATCTTGTAAAACATACACAAAATGACCAAATCACATTGATTAATAGAACCCAGTCTCGAGCAGATAAAATTGCTAATAAATTTCCTGTAGTTGTTAGACCCTATTCTGAGCTAACCTCTTGCATTCATAATGCTGACATACTTATAGTTGCAACTGGGGCACAGAACTCAACAATTTCTAAAGAATTAATCCATAACAGTAAGCCTTTGCTTATACTCGATCTTTCAATTCCTAGGAATGTAGATGCCAAAGTCAGTGAAATTGAAAATGTTGATGTAGTTCATTTAGACGAGCTTTCTCAAATTACAGATATAACCATTGAAAAAAGAAAAAAACATATTCCTAAAGCTGAGGTAATATTAAGCGAAACCAAAAATGAATTTCTAAACTGGCTTAAACACAGAAAATATATACCTGCACTAAATGCTCTAAAAGAAAAAATGATTTCTCCAGAAAAAAGGGACGAGGAAGTCAAAGTGTACCTAAATAACTGTTTTGGATTTCAAAGAAAACAAAGAATTGCACAAAAAATTACAGGACAAATTGCTGCTTACATAAGGGAAAATCCAAATCAAGCTGAAGAGACAATAGATTTAATTACAGATGTTTTTGAGCTCAATTCTGCAAAAATTGATTGATGATCCAAATTGGAACTCGCAAAAGTGCATTAGCTCAATGGCAAGCAAACCAAGTTAGAGATCGATTAAATAAAATTGGTTATGCTTCTAGGTTAATTGTTATTGAGAGTTTTGGGGATAAGAATCTAGTGGAGCCTATTTATTCCATGGGTATTAAAGGTGTTTTTACAAAATCTTTAGATACTGCTCTTCTAAACAAAAAAATAGATATTGCTATACACAGCTTAAAAGACATCCCAACAATACTCCCAAAAGAAATTGAAATTTCCGCTTATTTAAAAAGAGATAATCCTTATGATATAGTCGTGCATAATCCAAAATTTGTTGATTGGAATGTTTCTGATATTGTAGGTACGGGAAGCTTAAGGCGTAGAGCTCAATGGATGAGAAAGTTTCCAAAACACAAAACAGAGAATTTGAGAGGAAATATCCAGACAAGGTTAAAAAAACTAAAAAAATCTAAATGGGGCGGTGCCATTTTTGCAAAAGTTGGACTAGAACGTTTGAACCTGCTAAGTGAAAATACTTACTCCGTTTTAGAATGGATGATACCGGCTCCTGGGCAAGGGATAATTGGGATAGCTAGTATGAAAAAAAATGAAAAAATTGCTAGTATCATTAAAGAGCTAAATTGTGAAGAGACAATGCTGTGTGCTGAGATTGAAAGAAATTTTCTTAGAACCATTCAGGCAGGTTGTTCAGCTCCAGTTGGGGCTTATGCACATATTAAAAACAAAAAAATACATTTTAAAACTGGTATTTTCTCTATAGAGGGTAAAGAGGCTCTCCTTCAAGAAGTTGAGATTCCTCTAGATAAAGCTAAGGGCCTTGGAGAAAAATTGGCCTTTCAGGTTTTGAAAAAAGGAGGCTCAAAATTGATGAAAAAAATTAAAAGTCAATTGTGATGAGACTTCTCTCTACAAAGACACTAAGTCCTATTACTAAGGATCATTTAGCAAAGATTGGAACTTCAATAGTAGAATATCCACTTATTGAGATACAACCGTTGTATCTATCCAATCAAAAAATTCAGTCTATGCTTATTTTTACGAGTCAAAACGCTGTTAGGCTAGCCAATAAAAACAATGCTTTAAAAAATAAGATTATCGGTAAAAAATCATTTTGTGTAGGTGAAAAAACAAGAGAACTTTTAGAAAAGTTTGGTTACAGCGTTATTGGAATGAAAGAAAATGCTGATGAGTTGGCCCATTTTTTAGTTGAAAAATATAATAAAAATTCATTCTCTTTTTTTTGTGGTAGAAAAAGGAGATCTGAAATTGAGTCATTATTTAAGAAAAATAATATGACTATCGAAATTCATGAGCTTTACGATACATTATTTATAAATAAAAAATTTAAGAGTTCTTATGATGGAATTATTTTTTTCAGCCCTTCAGCAGTTCTAAGTTTTTTTGAAAAAAACAAATGGCCAAAAGATTCTCATGGTTTTTGTATTGGGAAAAGCACTGCAGAAACTTTAAGAAAGTATACCACTAATTTTAGTGAAGCAAAACATCCAAACGAAGATCAATTGTTACAGACAATAATTAATTATTTCTCTAAGCACTATGTTAAAAAATAATCTTTTCCTAAAAGCACTTAATGGTGAAACCGTTACTCGCCCTCCTGTTTGGATGATGCGACAAGCCGGACGTTATCTTCCGGATTTCATGGCTCTTAAGAAAAAGTATGACTTTTTTACCCGCTGCCAGACACCTGAATTAGCAACTAAAATTACCCTTATGCCAATCGATCAAATTGGTCCAGATGCTGCTATATTATTTAGTGATATTTTAGTAGTGCTTCAGGCAATGCAATTGGAAGTTGAAATGAAAGATAACATAGGCCCGTGGATACCTAATCCAGTAAGATCAAAAATTGATTTGGAGAAATTAATAATTCCTGATATCGAGGAGCATCTTGGTTATGTAATGGATGCGATCAAACTAACACAAAAAGAATTAAACCAAAGAGTTCCGTTGATTGGATTTGCAGGTTCGCCTTGGACTTTACTATGTTATGCCGTTCAAGGTCAAGGTTCAAAAACCTTTGATAAAGCAAAAGCATTTTGCTTTAGTAAGCCTAAACTTGCCCATGATTTACTCCAGAAAATAACAGCTACTACCATTTTATATCTCAAACAAAAAATAAATTCTGGGGTAAACGCAATTCAGATTTTCGATTCGTGGGGAGGTATTCTCTCTCCAGAAGATTATAATATTTTTTCATGGCCTTACATTCAACAAATAATTGATGAGATTAAGAATAAAATTCCAGTCATAATTTTTGGTAAAGGATGTTGGTTTGCGTTACACGATATGGGAAAATCAGGTGCTTCTGCAGTTGGAGTTGACTGGACTTGTTCGGCAAGGAATGCTCGATATCTTTCGGGTGGACAAGTTACTTTACAAGGAAACTTTGATCCCTCGCGACTGCTTTCTCCTATTCCAGAAATTACAGAGGCAGTTTATAAAATGATCAATGAATTTGGTAAAGACCGCTACATAGTTAATCTTGGACATGGAATACTGCCAAATATACCTGTGGATCATGCAAAAGCTTTTGTTGATGCTGTAAAATCTTATTATTAAAATAAAATGAAAGATCAGTTTTACAATTTTATTAGGGTCTTACAAGATAAAATCACAAAAGAGCTAGAGTCTATTGATGGTAAAGCAAAGTTCAATGAAGATCTATGGGAAAGATCCGAAGGTGGAGGTGGTAGGAGTAGAATAATCGAAAATGGAAATGTAATTGAAAAAGGTGGAGTTAATATTTCAGCAGTTGACGGTCCTCTCCCTAAGAGTATGGAAAAGTATTTTAATGTTAATGAAGTTGATTTTTTTGCTTGTGGATTAAGTTTAGTGATACATCCTTTTAACCCCATGATACCTACTGTTCACGGTAATTGGAGGTATTTTGAAATGTATGATAAAAAAGGAAATATAATCGATCAGTGGTTTGGTGGAGGACAAGACTTAACACCTTATTACATTTTTGAAGAAGATGTGAAACATTTTCACCGAAGCTGCAAAAATGTTTGTGATCATTTTCACCCTGACTATTATTCAGAATTTAAAACGATGTGTGATAATTATTTTTTTAATCATCATCGTAATGAAGCTCGAGGTGTTGGAGGTCTTTTTTTTGACTATCTAAAAAAAAATAAAGACTTTAGTTTAGAAGATCGTTTTGATTTTGTAACGGCGGTTGGAAAATCTTTTTTAGATGCTTACATGCCAATTTTAAAAAAAAGAATGAAACATCGTTTTACCCCAGCTCAAAAAAATTGGCAGGAAATAAGAAGGGGTCGCTATGTTGAATTTAATTTGATACATGATAAAGGAACCCTTTTTGGTTTAAAAACAAATGGACGTATCGAAAGTATTTTAATGAGTCTACCTCCAAAAGTACAATGGCAGTACAACCATAAACCTAAAGAAGGAAGTGGAGAAAAAAAACTTTTAGATGTACTTAAAAAACCAAAAAATTGGGTTTGAGAAATCACAAAAAAACAATAAATACATTTTTTGTATTTTAATTTATTATCTAAGTTTTCAATGAGCACACTTACAATTTTATTTGTTCTACCACTACTAATAATATTCTCCTATTTATTTGATGCATTTGCTAAAAAAACTAAATTTCCATCTGTCATCTTACTCATGGCAACTGGTATTATTATCCGAATTCTTGTTTCATTCACGGATTACGAAAATTTTTCTTTCTTAGAAAATTTAATTCCAGTCTTAGGTACCTTAGGGTTAATATTAATTGTTCTAGAAGGAGCCATTGAATTAGAGATAACTGTTAAGAAATTACCGCTAATTCTTAAGGGTTTTTTTGCAGCCTTTATTATTCTGATAGCAAATATATTTGTCTTGAATCTAATATTCGAATTAGTGCTTCAATTGGAACCGGCAAGTGCTATCCTATTTTCTATACCCTTTGCGATTATAAGCAGCGCAGTTGCTATTCCTTCAGCATCTAGTCTCTTGCAAGTAGAGCGTGAGTTTGTAGTTTATGAATCTACTTTTTCAGATATTTTAGGAATTATGATTTTTAATTATGCTCTTCGCCAACTCGAATCGAATCAAGCACTTATAGGGGCTGAACCTTTAATCGCACTTGGTCTTCAGATTGTGGGTGTTATATTTATTTCTATTGTTATAACATACATATTATTTCAATTAATGCGCCAAATAAATAGTAAAGTAAAATTCTTTTTAATTCTAGCACTACTCATTTTAGTTTATGCTTTTGGTAAATTATTTCATCTTCCAGCACTTGTAACTATATTTATTTTTGGTATATTTTTAAGTAATGTTAAGAGTTTACTGCCTAAATTCTTAAAAAGAAACCTTGATCTAGACGCCTCCGAAAGAGATCTAAATGAATTTCATACCCTTACGGCTGAATCAACTTTTATAGTCCGTACATTTTTCTTTTTGTTTTTTGGATTTTCTATCAAAATAATTGACTTTTTAAGTGTTGCCCCACTATTTTACGGTCTTTTAATAATTATAGTAATGATTTTTATTCGCTATTTATATTTTGCCATAACAAGTTTAAAACTAAAACCGAGTCCACTTGCCTATATGTCACCAAGAGGTCTAATTAGTATTCTACTATTTATTCAGTTAAAGGATATAAATTTCATCAATTTAGATAAAAGTATTATTGATGAGCGTGTATTACTTGTCGTTATCCTAACTTCAATGATAGTAATGCTATTAGGAACAATTAAAAAAACTCAACCTATCGAAGAACCTATATTCAATGAAGAAGATTCTGTTTCAATAGAAATGGATCTGGACCCGAACTATTCAAAACAAAACGATAATGAAAACCGATAAATAATATGTATCCAATTCAAAGAAATAGAAGATTAAGAAGTAGTCCTAGTCTTAGAGCATTAGTACAAGAACACAAATTAAGTGCTGATGATTTTATTGTTCCATTATTTATTATTGAAGGAAAACAAAAAAGGGAAAAAATCCCTTCAATGCCTGGTTACTTAAGAATAACACTCGATTTAATTCCAGAACATGTTAAAAATCTTTGGAGTCTTGGATTAAAATCAGTTTTGATTTTTGTTAAAATTTCTGAGAAATTAAAAGACAACAAAGGTTCAGAAGCATTAAATTCTGGAGGTTTGATGCACAGCGCTATAAAAAAGGTGAAAGATGCTGTCCCAGATATGGTTGTAATGACTGATGTTGCACTCGATCCGTATTCCTCATATGGTCACGATGGCATTGTAGAGAAGGGAAAAATTATTAATGATAAAACTGTTGCTGTTTTATCAAAAATGGCATTATCACATGCAGAGGTAGGTGCCGATGTTGTTGCCCCGAGCGATATGATGGATGGGAGAATTTTAAAAATAAGGCAACTCTTGGAATCAGAAAACTATCAGGATACAGTAATTATGAGCTATAGTGCTAAATATTCTTCCGGTTTTTACGGTCCATTTAGGGATGCCTTAGATTCTGCACCAGGGTTTGGTGATAAGAAAACCTATCAAATGGACTTTGGAAACAGAAAAGAGGCAATCGTTGAGGCTAAAAGGGATATTGATGAAGGTGCAGATATAATTATGATAAAACCAGGTATAGCCTATCTAGATATAATTAGAGATCTAAAGGAAAATATCACTGCTCCTCTTGCTGCATACCAAGTAAGTGGGGAATATGCAATGCTCAAAGCCGCAGCTGAAAGGGGTTGGTTAGACCATGATCAAATAATGATGGAACAACTTTTAAGTTTTAAACGTGCTGGAGCTTCAATGATTGCATCTTATTTTGCCGAAGAAGCTGTAAAATTAATTTAAAAATTCATTAGATCCTCTCAGGTAAGAAAGGCTTTAAATCCATTGATGTTTTTCTACCTGAGATAACTTCAGTAACCAGTCGTCCTGTTGCTGGTCCCAAGCTCCATCCCATCATAGAATGACCTGTAGCTAAAACCATATTTTTAATTTTTGAGTGCCTGCCAATAAAAGGGAGGCCATCAGGTGAAAGTGGTCTAAGACCGCTTTGAACTTCATTAATACAAGTTTTTGGTATTTCTAGAGTTGGATAATATTTTGTTACTGAATCTGCAATGGCATGAACACGCTTAATATTGGTTCTATCATTTATTCCTGATATTTCCATTGTCCCACCGAAACGAGTAAAACCGTCCATAGGTGTTACAGCTACTTTTGACTCTAAAAGAATTGCTGGTAGTGTTATCCCTGTAGATTTGTAAACATTTATCCTGTAGCCTTTTCCTGGTTGAATCAATAATTTGATGCCCAAGTCATTTAAAATTTGTTGTGACCAAGCTCCAGTTGACAAAACAAATTCATCTGCTTCAAAAATTCCTTTATCTGTTACTACTTTCTGAATTTGTTTGTTATTTTTTTGAAAATATTGTACTGTAGTCTCTAATTTAAATCCAACGCCCTTTTTAATCAGATAATCTTTTAAATTATTAACAAATAGCTCTGGGGTTGAGTGTGCATCGCTCTTATACCAAAAGGCTCCAGCAATATCCATAGCGATGTCTGGTTGTATTTTTAAAACTTGTTCTTTTGAAAATTGTTCTACTTTAATTCCCAAATCTTTTGCCCTTTTCGAGATCTCTGATTCCTCTTTTTCGGCGTGAGAAGTTTTATAGGCCATTAGAAGACCTTTAGTTTCGAGGTGAAAGTCAAATGATTCTGATTTTAGCATTTCTAAGTACAACTTTTTACTCAAAAGATTTATATCAAGGATCGATTTCATTGAGCTTTGGACATGGTCATTTGTACAAGATTTTATAAATTTTAAGCCCCATCTAATCAGATCTAAATCAAAACGCGGTTTAATGTAAAAAGGACTTTTAGCATTAAACATCCATTTCATTCCTTTTGAAACCATACCTGGTGCAGCCATGGGAACTATATGGCTGGGAGTTAAATAACCTGCGTTTACATGTGAAGCTCCAGAATCTAATCTACCCTTATCAATAATTGTTACTTCATGTCCTTCCTGGATTAAATAATAAGCAGTTGATAAACCAACTATGCCACCCCCTAATACAACAACTTTTTTTTTTACCATATCAGACTACTTGAAATCCTTTAACATAAGGATCTTCTGGATCTAAAATCAGTTTATTATATCCCGTAATTCGAGCACTCCCCTGAATACTAGGAACAATACCTTGATATTTCCCAATATTTATCTCATTTTCAATTCTTCCAATAAAAGTGGATCCAATAATACTTTCGTGAACAAACTTCTCACCTTTTTTTAATTTCCCCTTTTTGTACCATTGTGCCATTCGTGCACACGTACCCGTTCCACAGGGGGAACGATCGATAGCTTTATCTCCATAAAATACCGCATTGCTAGCTGTCGAAAAATTTTTTGTAGACTCTCCAGCCCAAAGGATATGACTGCATCCATTTATCTTTCTATCCAGTGGATGAATAAAACTGTGATCTCTGTTTATTTTTCCCCTTATTTCCCTGCTCCATTTGATTAGATCCGATGCAGTATATTTTGAAATACCTCTAAAATTGTCTTGAATATCAATTATAGCATAAAAATTACCTCCATAGGAAACATCAATTTTGAGAGCTCCTAAATCCGAACAGACTATTTCCAAATCTGAAGCGGCTAAAAATGCAGGTACATTATTAAATTTTATTTCACTAATTTTTATACCCTCTTGTTTGTAAATACATTTTACAAGTCCAGCAGGAGTCTCTACATTTAATATCCCTTTTTGTTTTGGATAGATCAGGTTTTCTTCTAACAAAATTGTTAATGTACCTATAAGTCCATGACCACACATAGGTAAGCATCCACTTGTTTCTATAAATAAAACTGCAAGATCATTCTCTTTGTTGTCTGGATCATAAAAAAATGAACCACTCATCATGTCATGTCCGTGGGGTTCAAACATTAATCCAGTTCGAATCCAATCGAATTCATTAATAAAATGAATTCTTTTCTCACCCATAGATGAGCCCTTTAGCTTTGGTTTAGGCCCTTTAACAAGTCGGACTGGGTTGCCTTGTGTGTGGGCATCTATACAATCAAAAATTAACCTTTCTTTGGAATTCATATTGCCTTTTTAGTCATTTGTCCATTAACTGACCTTTCTATAGCAAGGGGGTTTTTATCTTTTAAAGCCGATGGAAGTAATACATTAGGACAATCTTGGAAAACAATTGGTCTTAGCCAACGGTAAATGGAATCGGTACCTACTGAAGTAAAACGTCCGTCTGTTGAAGCTGGATAAGGACCTCCATGTTGCATCGCTTTTGTAACAGCAACACCTGTAGGAACACCTTCAAAAAGTAATCTCCCTACTTTATTTTTAATCTGGTTTACTAATTTTTTTAATCCAACTTGTTCATTTTTATCTGATAAAACAGTTCCAGTAAGTTGACCAGGGATAATTTTAGCCAATTCACTCATTTGCTCTATCGAACTGCATTTTACAAATAGACTAAAAGGCCCAAAAACTTCATCTACTAGTTCTTTATTTTCTAATAATACTGAAGCTGAAATTAATCCTAAAGCAGCAATATTTTCTGATTGTTTATAAATCTTCAAGCCCTTTATATTTTTTAGATCTTCAATTTTTTTTAGATAATTACTCTCAATATTTAGATGAACCATCGGAGGTAATTCAATTTGTTTGAATTTTTGATTCACCTGTTTAACAATATCACTTTTGTCTTTAGAATCGCAAAAAATTATTATACCAGGATTAGTACAAAACTGACCTGTGCCTAAAACAATTGATTGTGCCAAAGTATCTGAAAGATTTTTGTCGTTCTCTAATCTTGTTTCAGTAACAAAAATTGGATTTACACTTCCCATCTCAGCAAAAACAGGTATAGGCTCTTCCCTTTTTTGGGCCAGATCATATAATGCTTTTCCACCAACAAAACTTCCTGTAAATCCTACTCCCTTTAATGCTAAGTGATTTACAAGTTCGCTACCAACATTATAAGATATTCCACCTAAGTGGGAAAATATTTCTAATGGTAAGCTGCAATATTCAATTGCATTTAAGATAGCTTCAGCGACAAGAGCACTTGTCCCTGCATGGAAAGGATGCGCTTTTACTATAACTGGACATCCAGCTGCAAATGCAGAAATCGTATCTCCACCAGCAGTTGAAAAAGCAAGTGGGAAATTACTTGCCCCAAATACCGCAATGGGTCCAATGGGGAAAAGCATTTTTCTTAAATCTGGTCCATTAGTATTTATTATTGGATTAATAAAAGATCCTAGATTCAAGAGCTCGATAAATTCTTGAATTTGTCCTAAAGTCCTTTGAAATTCTCCCTCAGCACGAGCACCAGAAAAGGCTGATTCCAGCTGATAAATATTTAAAATTTCACCTTTCTTTTGGTTGAGCTGTTTTTGAATTTCTTGTAAAAACTCTATTCTCTTAGAAAAAGAGGTTTCAGAAAAAGATTCAAAAACTGAACTTGCTTTCTTAACTGCTTGATCGATTTGATCTTTATTGGCCTCTTCGAATTGATATAAAATAGACTTTTTTGTTTTTGGATTAGCCGTTTGAAATGTTTTAGCTTTTGGATTTGTTTGCCAAATACCTCCAACCAAGTTCCCAACCTTTATCATAAGTACTTTTTGTAATCTAAATTTTTAGGCCTTTTTGCAAGACCTTTTTTAATAATCTTATTAACCCTTTCAAGTTCTTCTCCTTGAAGAGGAAGTCTAGGGGGTCTTACATGACCTGTCCCCATTCCTGTTGCCAATTCACACAATTTGATATTTTGAACTAGCTGAGGAGAAATATCAAGCTCTAATAAAGGTAAAAACCACCTAAAAATTGATCGTGCTTTATCTAGTTCTCCTGTTTTACAATAGGTATATATTGCAACAGTTTCTTCAGGAAAGGCATCAACTAGTCCAGCAACCCAACCACTTGCTCCCATAAGTAAGGTTTCCATTGCGATTGTATCCACTCCACATAAGATTTTAAAACGGTCTCCAAAGCGGTTAATCATCCTTGTTATATTTGTTACATCTCTGGTAGACTCTTTTACAGCAGATATATTTTTGTGCTCTTTTAGTTTCTCAAACATATCTAAGGTTACTTCAATTTTATAATCAACAGGATTATTATATATCATTATCGGCAGACTTGTTGATGATGCAACTGATGAAAAATATGCTACTGTTTCTTGATCATTTGCTTTGTAGCGCATTGGAGGAAGCAGCATTAATCCATCTGCACCCTCAGCCTCAAGTTCTTTTGCTAAGTCTACTGCTTTTGAGGTAGCTTGTTCAGCAATATTCATTATAACAGGAATTTTCCCATCTACTTCATCCAAAGTAGTTGCTAGAAGTTCTTTTTTCTCTAAATCTTTGAGTGTACTCGCCTCTCCTAATGTACCACCAAGTATGATCCCATGTACTCCTGCTTTTATTTGATTAGACAAATTATTTCTAAAAGCCTTTAAATCCAATACCCCATTTTTATCAAATTGAGTTGTTATTGCAGGCATTACGCCTTCCCAGTCAAATTGTTTCATTTACTTTGAATTCGAATAATTACTATAGAACTAATATAAGTTTTTAAAAAAATAAGTTGACTTCAGTTTAATTAAAATTTGTAGCTGTAGTTAGGTAATTTAGGTTTTAAAAAAATATTAGATTTGCACAAACAAATGGTAAAAAAAATTCTCTCATATTTAGGGTTTATTATATTGATCCTTGTAGGTCTACTATATATTTCAAAATACAATTATATTCTGCGTGGTGTTTCTAAAATTTATTTAACTGGTCACGTTACCGCTTACATATCTGATTACAAGGTATACGATAACCATACTTTGCCTGCTTCAGAAAACCCCAATCCATGGCCTAAGCACAAAAAATTTAATAGCATTTTACTAGATAAAAATTTCAAAGATTTTTTAAAAGAAACAAAAACAGTAGCCTTTGTTTTAATTAAAAACGACAGTGTATTTTTTGAAAAATATTATGACGGTTATAAACCTAGCTCTAAAAGTAATTCGTTTTCAATGGCAAAAAGTTATGTATCTGCACTACTTGGCAAGGCTATCATGCAAGGATACATCAATAATCTGGATCAAAAGGCAAAAGATTTTATTCCTGAACTAAAAGGGCCCTTCTCTGACCAAGTTACCGTCGGTGATTTGTCAAGTATGGCTTCAGGTCTTCGTTGGGATGAAGCTTACTATTCCCCCTTTTCAGTTACTGCAGCCTCATATTTTGTTAAAGATCTCAATAAACTAATGCTAGATCAGCCAATAGAAATAGAACCTGGAAAGAAATTTAATTACAAAAGCGGTGCTACACAATTGCTAGGTATGGTCATTGCAAATGCAACTGGAAAAAACTTAACTGACTACTTGTATGAAACTCTGTGGAACCCAATGGGTAACGAATTTGATAGCTATTGGCAAGTTGACAGTGCTGAAAAAGGAGTTGAAAAAGCTTTTTGTTGTATTGCTTCTAGTGCAAAAAATTTTGCGCGTCTGGCCAAACTTTATAAAGATCATGGCAGATGGAATGGCGAGGTACTACTAGATTCAAGCTTTATAGCCAAATCACTAAGACCTCGATTTTCTGAAAGTGACGAATATGGATATGGTTGGTGGTTGGAGGAATATAAAAATCATAAAGTTTTTATGGAACGAGGTCACCTAGGTCAATACGTTATAACTTTCCCTGATGAAAATTTAATTTTAGTTCGCCTAGGTAAAAGTAAGGGTCCTAAAGATGACTCAAAAAGTGACTTTACTCCTGACATTTACCGTTACATGGATGCTGCTTTAAAATTGAACTCCTCTCTAAATTAAAAACTGTTATGTAGAATTTTTGCTAAATCTTTTAAGCTTGAGAAATTCAATAGGATAATCAGAGTTGTCTTTTTCAACAAGATCAGTAACTATCTCACCAACAACACTTGTAAACTTAAAACCATGTCCGCTAAAACCAGCAGTGATAATTACATCTTCATTAGTAGGGTGATGATCAATTATAAAATCGTCATCTTTACTGTAAGTATAAAGGCATGTTTTAGAAGTATGGATAGATTCAATACCCTTAGGAATAAATTTTTGTATCGCCACTAAAATTTCTTTTTCCTGTTTTTTTGACACCCTTCTATCGACATTGTTAGGATCGGTTTCTTTCCCTTTAAAATGATGCGCAAATTTTAGTCCTTGATAACCATCATGCGAAATAGAACTTGGTAGAATTGGAAAGCCATAAAACATGCCTTTTGTAGAATTATCAGCATAAGTCCAACACGGAAAAGATTCTAGAGTAAAGTCCTCCCAATTTTTAGGTTTTGCCCAAGCAAGAATTTGTTTTGTGACCTTAAAATCTGAAACGTTAGAAAGTTCTGACATCCAAGCTCCAACTGAAATAACCAATTTTTTACACCGGTATGTGTTCCTGTTAGTTTTAACAATAATTGAATCTTCTTTTTTATACCACTTGACTGCTTTTTCGTTAGTGTTAATTTTTGCTCCATAATTTTGAGCAAGTTTAGTAAATGCTATAATTGCCCTTTCTGGTGTTATAAAACCCGCATCTTTTTCAAGCATATTAACAAAAGTTTCAGGAATTTTAAATTGCGGGTATTTTTCTTTCTGCTCTTCAGCTGTGAATTGGTTAATTTCAATACCATATTGCTTAGCAGACCTTCTAGACCCTTTAATTAACAAATGATCTTCTTGACCAAAATAAAGAAGTCCTGTTTTAAAATATATCTGCTCCCCGTATTCTTTTTGAAGGATTTCCCAATTCTTGTAAGCTCCTTCAAGTAGAGGCACATAACTTGGATGTTCAAAATAAGCCTTTCTTATAATTCGGCTTTGCCCATTATGAGAACCAAAGTTGTGAGGTATATCAAATTGTTCAATCCCTAATGTTCTAAAACCTCTTTTAGAAAGATGGTAACATGAGGAAGATCCCATACTCCCTATACCTAAAACAATAATATCGTAGTTTTTTTCTATTTGATTGTTCATAAATTGATATTCTTACAATACCGTTTTTATGTTTGATAAATATTAGTTTTATGTAAGTATTTACTTTTAAATAAATTAAAACCTAGTTTCTTAATATGTTTTTAAGTGTTAGGTCGCTTGGAGGATAATAAAGAGAAATATCATTACTGTAACCGGAAAGGTTTGAATAAAATGTTTCTAAACTCAATCCAAATACATTTTCAAAGCTAACTTTCCAATTTTGATTGTTAGCATTACTTTTCCAAAATTCCTTTAATATTAAATTAAATGCATCTTCGGGTGTTTTGCCTGTAGCCTCAATTTCTTTCGCCAATGCTAGTATCATAAATGTTGCTCCACCATAGTTTGTATCTTCAACGTCTCTTGATTCAAAAGCAGTTGGGTTTGTAATGGCTTGGTTAAAATCAAGCCATCCAAAACCCTCTTCAAAATAATTTACTCCATAATATTGTTGAATGTATAATGATTCAATCGTAGCTGCAGTACCCTCAGCCAGCCATAATATGTCAAATCCTTCAGGATTTAATGTATCTCCACCGTTGGGCTGTGTAAAACTTTCAGAAAGTGTAGATTGATAGACATGGTAGTACTCATGGACTATAACAGAAAATCTGTGATTACTTGGAAATTCACCTTCAAATTCAGGAGAAAACATTTCTAATGACATCCATCTTTTATCACCGTAACCACATATGCACTGGCCCTCTACTGTAACCGATTTTTCCGTACCATCCCAGTCTTGAACAGAAACAGTAAAAGGCTTATCAATATCATCCAACCAAGCAAAAATATTGAGTTCCTCTTCAAACCAAGGTACAACAGATGTTGGTGCTAATTCAATCATATTTTGCATTATAATGTTGTATTCTGTAATCCATTCACTTGGAAGACTTTCATGTAGATAATTTTTGAAAGTTATATTCCCTGTTAAAGCAAAGGTTGAAGTAGGGGTAATTGTTGTTAAAGGATTAGTTGTGTTATTGTCGCTGTTGGATAGAGAGCTCGAGCTGCTATTTTCTGTTTGAGTTGTAGTGTTAGTTGTAGTTGCCATTTCAGATGAAAAATCGTCCTCTTTAGAACAACTAAAATTGAATACAACTAAAATTAATATGGGTAAAATTAACTTTGCTTTAGGCATAATTTTGGTTTTTAAAATTTTATCTATAGAATTTATTTGATTTAATAACAAGATAAATTAGACTTAGGGTAATAAGTAATGAATAAATTGAAATTGCAATTTTATCATTATATAACCATTTAAAAATTACGAAAATTAAAAATGTGTAAGCAGATTGTTGTCTAAAAAAATTTTTAAAAAAAATTAGAAATTTATCCAGACCAAATTTTTTTCTTTGAGCTTGCGACATACTGTTGTAGGGAGATAATAGATACTTGGCGTTGTCTTTATAAATGGAAATGGAAATTATATAATACACAACCGTAAAAATGATTACAGGTATGTAAATAGACACCGTCTAAAACATATTTTCAGTGAACCAAATGCAGCCCAACATGTTAATATAAGGTGTTGCTTGCAGGTATCTTCTTCGTCTACTTCTCATCTTCATGTATACTTCCAATATTAAAGTTATGAAAATAAAAAGTAGAAAAACCAAAAGAATGTGAAAATAGTGGTTTTGTTGAATCTTTTCTTTTTTGCTAAAGTCTTAGAAAAACTATCTTGATATGTATATCCAACCCTGCCTGTCTATAGTGCCGTCGCCTTCTAAATCTACGGTAAAATAATAACTCCCTTCTGGGACTAATCCATTGTCTGTAGTGCCACTCCAGTTGTTTCTGTAGTTTCTTGTAGAGAAAATTACTACTCCTGATCGGGTATATATTAGAAGCTCATTATTTGGGTGATTTTCAATGTTTTGGATCTCAAAAAAGTCGTTTATACCGTCACCATTAGGTGAAACAAACTCAGAAATTTTAATTTCTAAATTAAAAGGATCACTATCACATTCATCTCCAATACCATCTCCGTCTGAATCTACTTGTAATGGATTACTAGCATCAACACAATTATCACATGCATTACCTACACCGTCCCCGTCAGAATCCTCTTGGTTAGGATTGGTTTCTGACAGGCAGTTGTCACATGCATCTCCAACTGCATCACCATCGATATCCTCTTGGTCTGGGTTAGCTTCTGATAGGCAATTATCACAAGCATCACCTACTCCATCCTCATCTGTATCCTCCTGGTCAGGATTGGCTTCTAAAGGGCAGTTATCACACGTATCACCTACTCCATCACCGTCTGTATCCTCTTGGTCAGGGTTGGATATAAAAATACAATTATCTTGAGAATCTAATATTCCATCTTTGTCGGAGTCGTCATCACACTTAGTTGGGTCACACGGATAAAAATCTTCTTCATCGGGACAGCCGTCATTATCGTCGTCATTATCAAATGAATCGGGGATACCGTCTTGATCACAATCTGGATCGAAACCACAAATATCGGTACCATATTGTAGCTCTTTCTCATCCGGTATACCATCATTGTCATCATCAGGGTCGTCAAAATCTCCTATCCCGTCACCATCACAATCATTGTCAAAGACATTAAATATTGTAGTAATGGATCCTGTATTAAATTTGCTATTAGAGTTTTGTCTTGCAGTTATTACTGTTGAACCAGGGCGTCTAATAATTATTTGATCTCCAGAAATTTCAGCTACACTTGGATCAGAGGAGGTGTAATTAAAAGTAAAGGGGGGTCTATTTGAAGTTGGTGGTGGAATTCTAAAATCAGGATCATCAACATTTTTATCCGGTATATTAAAATTACTTAAGTTGGTTATTCCTTGAATAACTTTTATAACTTCTATTTTTGTGATTGCAGGATTATAGATATTATTCCCTGGTTGATTTATCTCAACAACTAGTTCCCCTATATCTGAAATATTTAATACATTTCCAGAAAGTGTAGCATTAGTGCCTGATACTAATCCATATGTTACAGCCAATGAAGAGTCAGAAAAGGCATTTATTGTGTAAACTAAATTCTCCTGGTAGTAAATAAAAGTAGGTGCTACTGGACTTACAGTAATTGATTGATTAGTTTTTACAACATCAATTACTGCAGTCACTGTTGCAGAGTAATAATTTTGACTTTCAGGAACTGTAAAGGTAATTGTTACTAAGCCTGTCTGATTAATGTTATTTAATGAATAATTGCCTACAGAACCTGAAAGACTTGCTGCAGATCCACTTACAAGTGAAATTGTTACAGGAGTACCAGATGTCGATGTTGCAGATACTGTAAGGGACGTGAAATCTTTTAATGGCTTTTCATTTGGTAATGGTTCAACAATTATTGATTGATTTGATTTTTCAACGATAAGAGTGGCTGTTACAGTTTTGGCGTTATATTTATCATCCCCAGATATATCAGCAAAAAGGGCAACTGTTCCCGTACTGCTAATAGTAATTGTTGATGTAGAGAAACTCGCAATACTTGCATCTGCTGATCTATAATTAAATGTCCCTGAGTAATCTGATTCAACAGTTGGTCGGATTACTTCAAAAGGTGGAATACCATAAACTCTTGTAAATATTGAAGTTGGAGGGTACCAGTCACCAGACAAATCTTTTTTAAGTACAGTAAGAGACATAGTAGCAGATGCTGCTAGATAATTACTGTCTTCATCTTGAAAGGCTGTAATTTGAGTTTGACCAGATTTGCGTGTTTTGAACGAAAATGTTTGGCTAGTTATATTGGTTCTAAAAGTTGATTTGTTTGGCGTAGGGTTTATCGTTCCTGCTTGTGATTGTGTAGATTCTCTTGCAACATCTGTGTCTGCTACTGAATAGGTAAAACTCCCTGTACTACTTGAGGTGGCAGAAATACCAAAAACTCTACTATTGTCGTAGGTAACAGTCTCATCATTAAAAATTATTGTAGGAATTGCCTTATTTACAATTAAAGTTATAGATGATGTAGCAGACTTATAGAAACCATCGGCTAATTGGGTAATAAATATTGTTGTCGTTCCAGCCCCTGTGGTAACAATCGTATTACTTGAAACAGTTGCTATTAAAGAGTCCGAAACGGTATAAGAAAATATTCCTGTGCTGCTCGAGGTTGCTGAAATCTCTGATACGGGAAAGATGTCTTCAAAAATCTTAGTTATGAAAGGGAGATTCTGTATTTCAGGTACTGCTGTATCAACAAAAAGTGTTATAGTCTTGCTTGTAGTTGAGAAATTTGAATCTTCAGCCTGGGTAATAATAATTGTTGTTGTTCCAACACCTGTAATTGATACCACATTAGAACTCACAATATTGGCAATATTAGTATCTGAGACTTGATATGTAAAACTTCCGGTACTACTTGATGTGGCTGTTAAAGGAAATACAGGATCTCCGTATATTTTTGTTAGAACATTTGAACTGGTTATAGAGGGAACGGCTTTATTAATTAGTAGGGTTGCTGTTGCTGTTGCCGCCGCATAATTACCTGATGCGGCTTGGTTTACTGTTATAATTGTTGAGCCTGCTGCTTTAATAGTTCCTGTAGACCCACTGACAGTTGCGACCGATGGGTTTGCAATACTAAAAGATAAAGCTCCCGAACCACTTGAGGTAGCAGTTAGAGGAAATGTCTGATCAAAAACATAGTCAAGTATTGTGTCTGAAATGGTTAGAGTTGGTGCTGTTAACTGGTAATCAAGTTCAACATCTTCGCTCCCTGAATACGGGTTTCCTGAAATATCAGTGCCACTTACTGTGAGGGTATAAATTCCACTTGGAAGAGAGTATGATGGAAAGTCAAACACAAAAGTCCAAACTGATGGGGAGCTTGTAGCGGACATGTTTATATCTTGTGGGCCACCTGAAAAACTAATTTGTGGTGCGCTTGTCATAGCTTCAGAAAATGTTGCTGTAACTGTTATTGAGTCTGCTGGATAAACAATATCATCAAGATCACTATCTGTTAAAACTACTGTCGGTGGTGTATTATCAATGGTAAAAGTGATACTATCTACAGAGGTTTCATTACCATCTTGAATTCCTGTAGATGAAGTATAGTTGTTACCAGCTGGATCACTGGCATTTATTGTTACAAAGTAATCATCGCCTGAAGGGGGTACTGTTAATGTGGTAATATCAATATTATAGGTCCAAACAGAGGATGTGGAACCGGTCATTGCGGCATTTGCAAACAACCCGTCAAGACTTAAAGTAGGAGATACAACTCCTTCAGAAAATGTTGCGGTAATTTCCACAGTATCACTACCTGAGAGGATGTTGTCTGGATGATTATGCGTTAGAGTAACATTTGGAGGTGTTTTATCGACAGTAAATTCAATGGTATCAGTAGCTGTTTCACTTCCATTTAAAGTAGCATCAGCAGGATTATAACTAGCTCCACAATAATCGGTAGTCTCTATTGTAAACAAATAAGTATTATCAGCTAAATCATTTGCAGCTATGGAGACTGTGAAGGTTGTTGAGTTTACAGCAGTCATTGAAGAAATTGAACTTCCATTCAAGCTGTATGATACCGTACTTGCGATGTCCCTGTCAAAACTAGCTGTGAATGTTATGCTCTCGCCTGGGCCAATCAAAGTATCATCTCCGGCAAGGGAAAAAGAATCATCCATAGTTAAAATGGGAGAACAGGGCAGATTCCATCGAGGTATATAGTTTGGTTTAGCATCTATAGGAGAGGCGTTGCTAAAGTTGTTTCTTTCAGGGTTATTAGGAACACACCAACATGATATATCCTGGTCAAATGTTGATGCTCCCAGAAACATATTGTTAAATTTTTCTACTGAAGTAACATCCCAATTACCTATGGGCTGATTAAAGGATGTGGCACCTCTAAATGCATTTTCCATAAACTCTATATTCCCAACATTCCAATTATCTAAAGGTTGATTAAAAGAAGTAGCATCATAAAATATGTTGGTTATGTTATGAATAGAAGAAACGTTCCAATTATTTACATACGAATTAAATGCAGTGGCTTTATAAAAAGTACTCCCTAATCCCAAACCTCGGGCAGCCCGAGTATCCTCACTATATAAGCGGGGCATATTCCAATCTAATGTGTTGGAGATAGTTGCTGTCCCTGCAGATCCGGGAGGGAACCCATTATTAAAAGCTGATGCATTTGCGAAAGCTGAGCTTAAGCCTTCAACACTTAAAGGGTTCCAAGCAGAAATATTAGCATTAAACGCACCATTATTAAGGAATATATTACTCATATTTTTAACTTTTTCAACATTCCAAGATAATGTTGTGGAGACCCCAGCACTCGCTCCATTATTCCAATTTGAATCACGAAACATTGACGCCATTTCAGTAACTTCACCTAAATCCCAACCTGAAAGATGCGCGTTAAATTTAGATGCTTTCCAAAACATGCTTTGTGTGTTTTTGACCGAAGACATATTAAAGCTTAATGTGTTAGAAACCCCACCACTTTGACCATTGTTGAATTCAACTGCTTCAAAAAACATATTTTTCATATTTGTAACCTCATCTGTATCCCAATCATCTAAAGGTCTATTGAATTTTATTGCTTTATAAAATGTTCCTTCTGTCGATTTTAACTTATATGTTTTCCACAGATTTAATGGTTGGTCAAATATGTCAGTATCTCTGAATAGATAATTCATATTTACAACTTCCTCAACATCCCAACTATTTATGTCTACATTGAAACTTTCAGCATTTGCAAATGTCCAATTCATAAACTGTAGCTTTAATGTTTGCCACCCAGAAATATTCCTATTAAAACTAATTGCATCTCTAAAAGTTTCAGACAATCGTATTACTTTCTGCACTTGCCAATTATCTATATCACCATTAAACGAAGCAGCACCGTAAAAAAGTTTATCCATACGGGTGACTTCACTTACGTCCCAAGTGCTTAAATCCTGATTAAAATCTCTTGCTTTTCTAAACGTGCCTTGAAGTGATTTTATGTTAGTTGTAACCCAGTTATCTAAAGGTTGATTAAATCTTGTAGCCTCCCAAAACATATAGTTTAGATTCGTAAGCTGTGGTGATAAAACCCAGTTATCAAGTGATTTATTAAACACAGATGCTGATTGAAACATTGCGGCAAAGTTTTTTACATTTGATACATCCCAATCATTTAAACTTCTATTAAATAATGCTGCATTTTTGAACATTGCTTGCATGTTCTCAACAAGTCTAACGTCCCAGTAATTGAGTGGATTGTCAAAGTTACTAGCCTCTTCAAACATTGATTGCATACTAGTTACATTACTGACATCCCAATTGTTAATGTCTGTATTAAAGTTTGACTTCCCATAAACTCCGTCTCTTTTAAATATAAAACTCATATCAGTTATATTGGAGGTACAAACACAACTTAAATCGGTTGGAGTAACTGTAGTCGACGAAGCAGATCCAGAGGGAGTGAAAGTGAAATCACCATTTTCTACAATTGAGATAAGTGCATCTCTATCTACTACATAGATTGTTTTACCTCCTATTGAAGCACTATCACCGACAGCAGTACCATCACACTCTATAGTATTACCATTCTGAACAATCCCTTGGGAAAATGAAATCTGAAAAAGTAAAAATACTAAAAGGCTAAGTGCTTGTTTGATGGCTACAAAATTTAGTCATTAAATATACAAATGATTAGAAAAATGAATAAAAAAACTAAAAAAACTACTGGTTTGTTAATTATTTTCACAAACTCAATATCCAATCAACCAGTAAGTCTGACCATTTACCTACTGGTATAGATAAATCATTCATACCATATCCATGTCCGCCCTCACTAAACATGTGAAGCTCTGCCTTCGCATTGGCTGAGATCCAATCTTTATAGATTTGTACGCTTGGTGCAGCTAGCTTTAATGGGTCATCATTTGCACAGGAGATAAAAGCTGGTGGTTTATTTTGCGGAACATTTTGTTTGTCTACTATATCCATCCATGGATAAATTGGGGCAATAAAGTTGGGCTGATTTTTGGGAGTTGATTTATATGTAGCCTCCATTGTCACAGCCCCTCCTGCTGAGAATCCCATAAGTCCAATTTTATTTGGGTCAATGTTATATTTTTTAGCCTTATTTCTTATCATTTCAATTGCACTTAAAGCGTCTTTTGATGAGTAGGGTAATATTGTTTTAGCACTATCTATTGCTATTTTATTATCACAGCAAAAGGTTTTATGCCATTCAAAAACAGAGCCTTCTCTCGGGTATGTTCTATATTTTAACACAATTGCTGTAATTCCGTTTGAAGCTAACTTTTTAGCTACCTCTATACCCTCTTTTACATAGGATAAGAAATAAAGTCCTCCGCCTGGACAAATTATCATGGCTTTATCAGTAACAGCCTTTCCCTTTGGCAGATATAAATCCATTTGAGGCTCAGATACATTATCATAATAATAACCCTCGGAGCCGCCAATATTTATCTTAGACTCCGGAAATGATTTAAGATCCCACTTTTTATAATTTACAGAAATTGTTTTTTGCGAAAATGAGAAGAAAGGAATTAAAAGAAGAACTATGTAGGGTGTTCTCATCTTTTTAAAAATTACATCACATCCAATTAAAAGTTTTCTCATTGTTATTTGTTTTAATCAAATATAAAAGAAAAACCACAAACTAAATCGGAGGATTTTGTACCCTCCCCAAGAATCGAACTTGGATCTAAAGTTTAGGAAACTCTTGTTCTATCCGTTGAACTAGGAGGGCAAAAGAACAAACCCCTTTTTGGAAGGGGCTTTGGTTAGAATGGTAGCGTAGCGGCTACATCGATAAATATTTTTAACAGGCTGCTTTGATGAATTCAAATATAATTATTTTTAATTTTCCAGTAAAATTCACTCAGATAAATTGATGATGCATTTGATCCTAAAAGTTTTTCTGGCAATAAGAAAAAAAATATTTTTTTTAGTTATTTCAGTTTTTTTAATAAATAGTTGTGTTAATACCGAAACAAAAAACTATTCAAAACCGGATGATTTATCCTCGGACTTTCAAACAATTATTCATCAGGGTGTAAATAGAGAGTATGTTTTGTATATACCTGATTCATATGACGGTTCTTTTTCAGTTCCGGTTGTTTTAAATTTTCATGGATTTAGTGGTGACGCCTATCAATATATGAATGAATCAGACATGCGTCGTTTAGCAGAGGCTGAAACTTTTATTTTAATCTATCCTCAAGGCCTTGATCTAGACGGAAGTACTCACTGGAATGCATGCCCTAGTGGAGAAGACAATAAGAGTGATGTTGATGATTTCGGATTTATAGAAACTCTTGTGGAGGAAGTTTCATCTAATTATAATATCGATTTAGAAAGAGTTTATGCTGTAGGCTATTCTAATGGAGGAATGATGGCTTATGGGCTTGCCAATCACAAAAGTGAAATTATTGCTGCAGTAGCATCTGTATCAGGTTCTATGTTAGACTGCATGGGACCTACCTCACACCCAATGCCAGTGATTCATCTACACGGAACAAATGATTTCGATTTACCTTACAATGGAAATAATTTTTATAATTCAGTCCAAAATACAATAGACTACTGGATTAATTTTAATAAAACAAATCCAGAGCCCATAGTAAATTTTGATAATAGTGGAGATATCACCATCGAGCATTATATTTATGATAAGGGAAATAACTCGGTTTCTGTTGAACACTACAAATATATTGGTGGAGATCACGTCTGGTTTATGACTACTTTCCAAGGGCAAAACACCTCAGAATTGGTATGGAATTTTTTATCCCGATATGATATAAATGGTGAAAGATCATTTTAGATAAATCAGCTTCATTATTATGATTTTACTTTTCAATTAATTAATTTACAGTTATGAGAAAGTTAATTTTTCTACCTATTCTGCTAGTATTAATGAACTGCAACACCGTTGAGGTTAAAAACGATTTTAAAAGCTGGAATGAATATTTAGGTGACAAATCAAGAAGTCATTATTCAAGTTTAAATCAGGTTAATACAAAAAATGTAAAAAGCTTAAAGAAAATTTGGGAATATAAATCTGGAGGGATTCTAAATTCCAAAAATACAACTCAAATACAATGTAGTCCCATTGTTATTGATACGATACTATATGGTACAAATCCTTTAACTAGCCTTTTTGCAATCCATGCAAAAACTGGAAAAAAAATATGGGAATTTGATCATGGCAAGGATGCTGGTCCAGGCTGGTGGGGTGTCAATAGAGGATTAATTTATTGGGATGATGGGCAAGATGGAAGGATAGTTTACACCTCAGGAAGCTACATATACGCAGTAGACGCTTTGACAGGAAAATCTGAAAAAACTTTTGGTGAAAATGGAAAAGTAGATCTTAGAAAAAACTTAGGCCGCCCTCACAATGAAATGATTGTTATAGCCAACACACCAGGAGTGGTTTATGACAATATTTTAATTCAAGGTTCAAGAGTTCATGAGGGTCCGGGAGCATCTCCAGGGCACATTCGTGCTTATGACCTTAATACTGGTGAATTAGTATGGAGGTTTAATACAATTCCACATCCTGGAGAATACGGCTATGAGACATGGCCGAAAGATGCTTGGAAACATATGGGTGGTGCAAATTCATGGGCTGGAATGACTCTTGACGAGTCGACAGGTATTGCTTACATCCCTACAGGATCAGCATCATATGATTTCTGGGGAGGAAATAGATCAGGAGAAAATTTATTTGCAAATTCTCTGATCGCACTAAATGCAAAAAATGGAGAAAGAGTATGGCATTTTCAATTCATTCACCATGATCTGTGGGACAGGGATCTGCCAGCCCCACCGAATTTGGTTGAAATAAATCGAAATGGAAGTAAAATAAAAGCCGTAACACAGGTAACAAAGTCAGGACACTTGTTTGTTTTTGATCGATTAACAGGGGAGCCAATATATCCAATAGAAGAAATACCAGTTAAATTAGCAAAACTTGATGGAGAAAAATCATGGCCGACCCAACCTTTACCAACACATATTCCTCCTTTTGCAAGACAAGAATTTTCCAAAGACCAGATTAACGACATGTTCCCAAATGCAAAAGCTATGCTTGCTTGGACTCCAACTCAAAAAGACAAAATACTAGATAAGACAGTTAAACAGGTATGGGAAACTTTAAACTCAGAAGGACAATTTATTCCACACAGCGAAAAAATTAGGTCAGTAACATTTCCTGGTTTAGATGGTGGTGCTGAGTGGGGCGGTGCAGCATATGACCCTAATAGTAATTGGCTCTACGTAAACTCAAACGAAATGCCATGGGTATCAATTGCAAAAAAAGTAGATTTTTCATCTTCAGAAAATGGAGATAAGATTAAAGATTACGGCAAAGTTATTTACAATCAGCAGTGCTCAAGATGTCATGGTGCTGATTTAAATGGAATGTCTAATATCCCTAGTTTAAATAATCTAAAAAACCGATATAATGCTTTGAATTTAGCAACTACAATTTCCAAAGGTAAAGGGAGCATGATGCCCATGCCTCAAATTTCAAAAACTCAAATTGATCTACTAACCGCTTACCTTCTAGAAGACAACAATATAAAAGTTGAAGTAACATCATTACAAGAAATTGATCCTAATTTTTCACCCTATTCAGTTAACTATTTTGGGCGTTTTATGGATGAGAATGGATATCCTGCAATTAAACCCCCCTGGGGAACACTAAATGCGATAGATTTAAATAAAGGTGAAATTGTCTGGCAAGTTCCACTTGGTGAGTACGATGAATTAACAAAGCTTGGTTTTTCAAAAACAGGAACAGAAAACTATGGTGGTCCGGTTCTTACTGCAGGTGGACTAATTTTTATTGGGGCTACTAACGATGAATATTTTAGGGCTTTTGATAAAATCACAGGAGAAGAGTTGTGGAGAAGTAAATTACCTGCCGGCGGCTATGCAACTCCAATGACTTATGAATTAGAAGGAAAACAATATATTGTTATTGCATGTGGAGGTGGAAAAATGGGAACAAAATCTGGAGATTCTTACGTAGCCTACTCCTTAAATTAATTTGATTTAATTACTAATAATATTTTAACTTAATACGAACTTTTATAAAAAACCCTCCTGGTGGAGGGTTATTAATTTAGTTACGAATTCTAAAGTTTCCCTCGCCGTCCACAGACATTAAAACTTTCCAAATAACTTGTTTGTAGAAAGTTCCACCTTCCATCATTGAATTAATTTTATCTAATCCTTGAGGAAATTTTGTGTTAGAATTCCACGAGGGTGCTAACACGTCAGATAAAGTTTCATATCCATCAATAGTCATAAAATTCCAATTATAACCATTCCCATTTGGAGATACCTTCCTTGCAGTGGCCCACATTACTTGACTTCCATTACCTTTATCCATCTCTTTTTTTATAAAGCTCCCCCACATATTTTTTTGCATGTTAGAAAATTGGCCAATATTCCCATTTACTTTAGCATAGTTGATTTTGATATAATTCAACTCGTAATTTTTCTTTGTCGATACTGAATTTGTTCTCTGCATTATAGTATTAAAAATATTTGTTGGTTCAACATTTAAAGTGATTTTAACAAGCTCTGCGGCATCTTCCCCAATTGAATTTAAAACAGAGTTTCTAGCTTTAGCATAATTATCATAGAAATTATCTAGATTATTTTTATCTCCAATTCCAATATAAAAATAAATATTCGGTTCATTTGATGAACCTCCTTCTCTTTGAAGCATTGCCCATCCCTTAAGCTTACCTTCTTTGACAAGTAATTGAGCTACTTTACTCCAAAAGTGTTTTTCAATTTTAATATGATGTTCAAGCTTATCCGCAGGTATGTATCTATAATCATGAGTAAAATAATCTTGAGAAAAAGAAAAGGTCATGAATGATAAGAAAATGATTGTAAAAAAATTTTTCATTTAAATTGTGATTTATGGTTAATATGATACAATATACAAATAAGTTCTGTGCAATATTTTTACAATAGTTCATATGATTTAAATAACTATTTCAACTGAAAGCAACTTTTACATATATTTATGATATGATGTTAAAAAGGAGAAACTTTATTAAATCTTTTTCAGCCGCCGCAATAAGCCCGCATTTTATTAATTATTTTGAGTTTATCGATTCTAAAAAAAGCTTAAAAGCATCATTGAGTCCCGGAGCTATAGGTATCAGATGTACCGCCAAAGAATTACTAGATTATGCAATTAAGTTCAAGTTTTCAGCCATAAGTCCACCTTTGAGAGAACTTATACAATTTAAAGAAAGTGATAAAATGGCTTATCTAGAAAAAATGAAAGAAAATGAAATTGTTTTTGACTCTGGAGGCCTACCTATTGAATTTAGAACAACAGAGTCGAAGTTTAAAGAAGGATATGATTTTCTGGTAGAAAATATAAATTCGATTGTTTCATTAAATGTTTCAAGTTTAGTGACTTGGATCATGCCTACTCACAAAACGTTGACTTATGTGAGAAATTTTGAACAGCACAGAACTCGATTAAATAAAGTCGCGACTGTTCTAGAAGATTCAGGTCTAAAATTAGGATTAGAATATGTTGGTCCAAAGACACTTATGGCAAGAGATAAATATCCTTTTTTACATAGCATAAATGGATTAAAAGAGCTTATAAAGTCCATTGAGAAAAACAATGTTGGTTATTTGCTTGATAGCTACCATACTTATTGCGCTGAAGATAAAAATGAAGATCTTGATTTTTTAAAAGCTGAAGATATTATTTCTGTACAATTAAACGATGGAGTATTAGGTAGAACTATTGCTACTCAGATGGATCTTGAGAGAGAGTTGCCAGGTGATACAGGAATAATTGACTTGGAAAATTTTTTAAACATAATTAGAAATAAAGGGTATAATGGAGCAGTAAGTGTTGAGCCTTTTAATAAAGAACTTAACAAAATGGAGGTTAAAGCAAAGCTTAAAAGAGTGAGAGCCTCACTTTCTAAATTTGGTATTTAAATATTAGATAATAAAGAACCCCCCTGTCCGGGAGGGTTCTTTAGCAAAATTTTATAAAGATTTATTGTTTGGGAGAAGTACCAATAATAATTTCGGTTATGTTTCTGTGTGAGAAACCATCTGGGAGATTACTTAAAAACTTCTCAACCATATCATTCGGTATATACGAAACTGCACCTTGGTTAGCCATATGTTTCATCACACCTTCCATTGAATCATATATATCCCAATAGAAAATATTACTATCATTGTGTTTGTCTTGAGGTGCTATGATTGTTGCTACCCCCCATCCTGTCATGCCGGTCTTTTTCGAGTTTTTCTTGAAAATGTTTCCTGTCTTTTTTCCAAGTTCAATAGCAGCTTGTATATCATTGACCTTTCCATCGTTTAAAATTATATACTTCCCCTGCCCATTATTGAATTCATCTTGGGTCATAAAATGATACATACCACTTTTTGTGATTCCATTACCTTTGAGCTTATTTGGTTTGAAACCGAATTTATCTTCAAATTTTTCCCAAAAAGGACTCTCTTTATGGGCAACCATTTGTTCAATGTTGTCAAAAGCATGAACCCAAAAATAGTTGAATTTATAATCCTCTGCATCTCCAATTCCTTGAACTCTTTTTAATAATGCCCATCCTCTCATCTTACCACTATCAACGTAGTCCTGAGCTAACTTAGAGTTGTATTCAATTTCTTGACTTTCAAAATTTTCTTGATTTTGGTAAGGAACATTTACACCATGAAGAACAAAAGTTCTTTGAGCAATTAAATTATTTGTGTAAATAAATAAAAGAATGAGTAATAAAAAATATTTTTTCTTCATTTTACTTTAGTTTATGATTAATAAATCACAATATACAAATTACTCAATAAATTATTTTTGCATAATTATTCCCTATAAATAAAACTCATGTTCAGTTTGAACTAGTACTTACAACCATTAAAATGATCGCAAAAAATGACAGATTTGAATTTATTAAATTCACTTATTTCAATTCATAGAAGCGTTATACATGGTAGGATCAAATGCATTATAAACTGTTTCAACTTTATCATCTTTCCATTTCATCCAAGCATAGCCTCTTATTGAAAGTTCTTCACCTGTTTTTTTACTTGTTGCTTTCCAAGTATACCAGCAATGTGTAAAAATATTTCCTGCCGGTTTACCATCTTCGTAATGCATTGTAAAAGCATCTCTATTTTCGTGGCGAATATTTTCAAAATATTGATGACCTGCTGAAAATCCTTCTGTCATTTGAGAAAAGGTCAAATCAGCATCATTTATCATTATTTTCGCATCAGGAGTAAATAAATCAGCAACGCTGCTTAGATTGTTATTAACATAAGCATCCATAAATGTTATCATCGAATTGGAGCGAAAATCATCCCCTTTAATTATACCTATTTGATTTTCTGCTTTTTGAGGTGTACTATTTTGTTGAGGGTTACAAGCTAGAAAAAGCATAGACATAATTGTTGCAATAAATAAAATGTTTGTTTTCATAAAAATAAATTTTAGCTTAATCAATATACAAAGAAGTATTCGATTTAACTTAAAAGTATTTCCATAAGAATATAAAAAATCAAACAAAAAGGGGCGTTTATTTTAAAAAAACACAAAAAATTAAGATAAATTATGCATATTTTGAATAAAATAAGCCTAATTAAGAAATTTTAAAAAGGGAATACGTCTAAAAAATCAATTTTGATAGTAAAAAAGAAAAAATTTTTTTGTATTTTTTTTATTTTGAATATTTAATGGTATTTTAATAGGTACCTTTAAAAAATAATTTGATATTTTTACAAAAAAATAAACCGATCGAGATAATTAAATAAATAATATCGAATTATTATTGTTCCAAATCAAACCTTAAATGCCAAAAACTAAAATTCAATACAACAATCAAGTCAAATTTAATGCTTCGAAGCAATTTACTGACTACATTAAACATGCTATAAATTCCAGTGAGGCAAAAGAAAAATTTGGTAAGCAACCTTCCCAAACTGAATTTATAAGAGGCGTGATTTATCAATGGATTAGAAAATATACTCCACATATTTTGATAGATGATCTAGAGGGAAATGTTCCGGAAATATTAGAACATCAGGAATTGAAAAAGTAAATAATTATATTACCCATGGAAGTTGTAATTTCACACAAAAAATAACTAGACAAAAGAGAACATCAGTATGAATTTGGGAAAACTAGTTAAAAAAAACAATAAAGTACAGAGATTTTGTATTACTCTAGCACTTATAATTTCATTAACAATAGGTTTGTATATTTATTTTTCATTAATAAAACTTGTCGTTTCAAGTATTACTAAATAGTAAAACTTATGAAATTGAATTATTTAATGTTTTATTAGAGTTAGATAAAAAAACTCGGAGATTAAAAATATTTAATGAAAAAAATAATTTTATGCTTTCTTGTGGTTACACATCTTTGCTGTAAAAATAACTCAGTAAATCATTCAGATCATAAGCATCAAAGTCGAAAAGGCGAAGAAGTGGTTTCGAATAGAAAAGAAAAATTAAGCCCAAGTAAATATGCAATGACAATGATTGATGGCGCCCATATTCATATCGATTATTCGTCACCATCTGTTAGGGGAAGGATTATTTACGGAGGCCTATTGGCTTACGGAGATATTTGGCAATCAGGTGCTCACAATGCAACTTGGATTTCTACCAACAAAGACTTATTAATAAATGATAATTTACTGAAAGCAGGAAAGTATGGTTTTTTCACTATACCAAATAAAGAATTTTGGACATTAATATTTAATAAAAATTGGAAACAACACAGTAAAGATGAATACAATCAGGCTGATGATGTTTTTAGATTCGATGTAAAACCAAAAATTTCAGAAGAAGTAATGGAGAATCTGACATACAGAATTGAAAAAATTGCTAATCAACAGGGGACTATTTCATTAAGCTGGGAAAAAATAACAATAAGTTTTCCCTTTTTTGTACCAAACTAAAAATTTATTTCATTGTTTAGTTTAGATTTTAAACTTGTCCTCCATTGGAATAAAATCGATGTCAAGATACCCTCCACTGGCATTATCATCTGAAACTATCTGAGGTTTTCCTTTAATAATTTCAATCGAATTGCGGTGAATGTGACCAGCAAATATTCCAATAAGGTTCGATGATTGAAAGACCTCTCTATAAAATTTGAAAGTTGTTTTTGTATGGCCATTTTCAGGCCATTTAGGGCGTCTTTCTAATTTAAAATTTCGATCAGTTTTTGCACCCCAAAATGGATTTCCACAACCAAATGAAATGCTTTTCCCAGGAACATACATTGGAATGTGGATCAATAAAACAAGAGGTAAACCTGTTGCAACTTGTTCCTTAAAAAAATTTAATTGGTCATTATTAATTTCATAAGTTGAATTATCAATGGCCAAAAACCTGATTCCCTTAATGTCATATGCTGCCATTAAAGGATTCTTTCGCTGATATAAGGGGAGTAAACGTTTTTTTATCCATTTATCACGAAGAGAGACTAGCTCACCGTCCATACCTTCATAATGCCAATCATGGTTACCAGCTATATAAATATATGGAATATCAATAGCCTTCAGTTTTAATAAAACCCATTCAATTGCTAATTCAGATGGAAAACTAAAAATATCCCCTAATAGTGCAATAATATCAGCCTTTGATTCTTTAGCATATGTTATTGCCTCCTCAAAAGCTTTTTCGGGATTTGTTTTTTTTCCTGTTTTGAAATGAATTGTTTGATTGTAAGCATTTGCCATGCGGCTACTGTAATTTTGATATGGCGAACCCCTACTGTCATCCATGTATAGATGAGTGTCAGCTATGTGTATAATTTTAATTTTTTCTCTTATCACATCACTATAAAAACAAACTTTTTCCTGATCCATAGTTACATATGTTTCAAAAGGGTTTTGTGCTATTTTAAATTGACTTTGAAAAGAGTGAATAGCTGGAAACCCAATTCCTGCAATTGCACTTGTTGTTCCTTTCATAAATGTCCTACGCTTCACCTAAATATTAAAAAGTATAGTGATTATTTATTTCTGATGGATATATAAACAGCTCTCCTAAATTCCTTTTGTATGTCGACATTGGATATACTTTGCCTTGACCTTGAAAGAAATATTGCAAATAATTTTTTTTCAGGGTCAATCCAAAAATGAGTATTGTGGTAACCAGACCATCCATAAATTCCTTTCGATGAATTAGTACCATCTATTTCTGGATTTTCTAAAACAAAAAGTGAAAACCCGTAATAAAAACCTAATTTTCTGGTATCAGCAAATTCTTCATCTGGATATGATTGTGAATACTTTCTAGTCATTAAATTGATGCTATTCTGATCTATGATTCTTTTTCCGTTGTATGTACCTCCATTTAAAAGCATTTTGCAAAAATTTGAATAGTCTCCCAGTGTCGATACTAATCCCTCTCCACCAAAATAAGCTTGATTATTTTCATCATACGATAGTTCGTTTAGTTCATATGTGTACCCTTTAAGTAACCCTGTATTTATAAAAAGTGGCTGGAACCTACTTTTTTCCTCCTCTGTTAAATAAAATTTCGTTTCGTGCATATCAAGAGGATCAAACAACTCATATTTTAAAAATTCAAAAAAACTCTTTTTTGAAACGACTTCGATAATTCGCCCAAGTACTGCTTGATTTATTCCATAAAAGTATTTTGACCCAGGTTCAAATTTCAAAACAGCTTTCGATAAATCATTGCTAAAACTTTCAAGATTGTCATATTTAATGGTACTTGTAAAACCATATCCATATCCTGGATTTCCATAATAGCCAAACCCTGATCTGTGGGTTAAAAGATCTAAAATTTTAATTTGTTTTTTACAGGGTTGTATTCCAGTATTAGTCTCACAATTCATTTTACTCATTGATGGAATATATTTTGAAACATTGTCTGAAAGTTTAATCAAACCCCTCTCTAATAAAATCATTGTGGCTACTGTTGTAATTGGTTTTGACATTGACCAAATTGGAAATATAGTTTCCTTATAGGGTTTGTAGCTCTTATTTGATATGTTTTTGTCTCCCAATTTACCTGAGTTTTCAATATTGATATATACCACCTTCCCTTCTTTATAAACAAGTGCAACATTACTTCCTGTTATCTCTTCACTTATAAATTTTTTTTGTAAAAGTTTGACATCATCAAACTGAGAAAAACTTAATGCGCATATAAAAAATAGGAGACAAATAAGGTGTTTCATTTCACTCGATTCATTTTTGCTACAGCTTCAAAAGAATAAGGACCAATTGAAGTGTATTTGTAAGTGAATTTATCTTTTTCATTGGGGGTTATAACAAATTCCCAAGAACCAACAAAAGACTCTTTGCTAACATCTAATCCACTTCGTTTGTGGTTAGTAACAAATTTTATTATTCCATTCTTATTTGACTTTAATTCTGCAACTGGTCTATTTCTTGCCCCACAATAATGAGTTGATAGAATTTTGTCGTTATGAAGATTTATTATAGTCATCATTTCTGTTCCTCCCTCATTGCTTTCCTCCACAAGTGCGCTACCATTTGATCTGATACTATAATGTAAATTCATTGGCTTAGATTCTCCATTTGAAAGATTTAAAGTTCCTACCCATTTACCCTCTAGTTGCTTTAAATCTTGAAAGGTTTTTTTATCATTTTGTCCTGAAACAAAAGTAAATATCGCGAAAGCGAGTAATGTTAAAGACTTTTTCATATTTAATGATTTTGAGTTTATAATTTTCAATATACAATTTAGTACTTAAAATGAATTATGAGGCCAAGTTAATGGATAATTCAATTATTTTTGGAAATTTCCATTTCTGCTTTTGTAAGAATATTTGGAATTTTCTTGAGAACATTGGAGATAAATAGTAAGAATAATCAACTATATTATTGTTTAAACCTTAATAAAAGTCTTGTTTTTGTACATATACCAAAGTAATAGATAAAGTAAAGCAAATCCTCCAACTACGGTGATCAAATCATAAAATTTTGTGGTGTAAGGTGCTAAACCGTAAAATAAAAAACCTGCAATTTTGGGAAAAGGTAAAACGTGAGAAATTACATAAGCTGTAATTGCGTTCATCCCTATAACTTTTAAGAAAAATGCCCATTTATATTTCTTTTTTATATCAATGAGCCAATAAAAAAAAGCCATAAGGAAATAGCAAATTCCAGAAGAAAACAATACAAAAGTAGAAGACCATATTTTTTTAACTATAGGATGAAAAGTATTTCCTAAAAGACCAATTGATAGGGCTACAGCGCCAAAGGAAAAAAGCATTCTGACTACTTTGAACTTATCTTTTTGGTTTTTAATGACTTCACCTGCAAAAAGTCCAGACATGGTGGTTGCAGTAAAAGTTATACTGGATAAAAACCAAGTGTATTGCGTCCCGTCATCAAAAGAACCGAAAATTAAATTATCTACGTAAAGAGCAAAGTTGGTATTGGGATTTAGGGTACTCCTACCAATCCCTGGAATAATTGGTAAGGTTAATAAAAGGGAATATGCTAACAAACAAACCGCAAAAAGAAAATACCTTTGGGTAGGTTTGAGATAGACATATGATACTGTGGTAAAAACATATCCAACTGCGATGGCCTGAAGTGTATTGCTAAATATTTTAAACTTTGAAAGGTCGAAATCCAAAAGGTTACCTTGAACAATCCATCCTAACAAAAAAAGGATAAAAAATCTCCTGATTAGTTTTAGGAAAAGAGATTTTTTGTTGGTAGAGATTTCTAGATATTTTGACATTGAAAAGGGAATTACCAACCCAACAATAAAAAGAAACAAGGGCATAATAATGTCATAGAATCTAAATCCAAACCATTCGGGGTGTGTAAACTGAAGTGACAGAAATGCGGTGATATCTAGGGCTAAACCCTCATTTAACTTAGAAAAAAATTGATCTGCCAAAACTATCATCAACATATCAAAACCCCGAAGTATGTCTATTGAACGAACGCGGTTTTGGGGTATTGAATGCATCGGTTTTTTAATTTTCCGTTTAATGAAATTAATGAAAATTAAAATAGTTAAGCTTTGATGATTAAAATATCTAAACTGCCTATTTACTACTAAACCTTATAAAGGTGGAGCGCCGATAATTTTAATATTACTATTTTAGTTGTATATCATAGATATCGTGTTGAAAATTGCATCAACCACTAAAATGAAAAAAGACCATTTTTTGTCAATTTTTGG
>CAJWUI010000006.1 GCA_913047695.1 uncultured Bacteroidota bacterium | reverse complement strand
AGCCGTAATCAAGTGCACTATTCAGTTATGCTACGAGGCCTTTCACATTAATTTTTAAGTTTTATTTCTAATATTTTTCTATAGTATAAATATAGGTATGATTTATAAAAATATTCCTAAACGATTTTAGAATTATAATTTCCTTTTTAACAAAAAAAATAAAATGTTCAAAAACTTAAATGTAAATTGCACTGGTTTTATATGGAATTCTTGGCAATTGTTTTAGGTTTATTCTTTCTCATTAAAGGAGGAGAGTTTCTTTTTAATGGATCGTTATCAGCATCAATAAAGTTACAAATACCTAGGTTTATTGTTGGATTAACTATAGTTTCTTTTGCTACTTCCGCACCTGAATTAGTCGTAAGTGTCCAATCTGCATTTAAAGGATTTCCTGATTTAGCTCTTGGAAATATCGTAGGCTCAAATGTTGCCAACCTTGCTTTAGTTTTAGGTATAGTCGCAATTATTACTCCTATAAAAATTGAAAAAGTATTTTATAAATACGATTGGCCAATTATGATTGTTGTCACGTTGTTGTTTTATTTTTTAATAAAAACTAATGATAACCTATCTCGAATTGAAGGTGTAGTTTTTATAATATTTCTTATGGCCTACTTGATTTTTTTAGTTTTCTATCAAAAAAGTAGAATAACTCAAGATGAGTTTTTTGATGATGATAAAACCACTAGTTATGTTAAAATATTTTATTTGATTGTTGTAGGAGGTTTTTTATTATGGCTTGGATCTGAAGTACTAATTAAAGGGGCTGTAAGTTTAGCAACTAAACTTGGTGTAAGTGAAAGAATAGTTAGTGTATCAATAATCGCTTTTGGTACAAGTATTCCAGAGTTATCGACTTCTATTATTGCAATAATAAATAAAGAGCATAATATTTCCGTTGGGAATCTTATTGGTTCAAACATTTTTGATATGATTGGTGTTATTGGTATAACAAGTATTTTATCACCTATATATATATCAGACAAAGGATTGATCAACAGCGATCTAGTTTGGATGGTATCTTTAGCATTTTTGATTTTACCACTGGTATTTTTTCCAAATAAAATGAGGTTTGGTAGGTCTGAAGGTGTTATACTAATAACATTTTACGTTTTTTTTATAAGTAGATTATTTTAAAAAAAAACCCTCTGTTTACAGAGGGCATTTTTTTAGGCGGACTTCACGGTTTTTATAATACGTGCCGCAATTTTATAAGGATCTCCGTTTGAGGCTGGTCTTCTGTCTTCTAGCCATCCTTTCCATCCATTTTCAACAGTCATTATAGGTATTCTTATTGATGCTCCGCGATCAGAGATACCATAACTAAATTGATCAATTGATTGTGTTTCATGCTCTCCAGTCAAACGCTGGTCATTAAATGCACCGTATACATCAATATGTTCTTTAACAACAGGCCTGAAGGCTTCACAAATTTTATCATAAGTTTCTTTAGATCCGCATGTTCTTAGAGTATTATTTGAAAAATTTGCATGCATCCCGGAGCCGTTCCAATCCGTATCTCCAAGAGGTTTAGGATGATATTCAATCGCCAATCCATAATTCTCAGCTGTTCTTTCTAATAAGTATCTAGCAACCCACATCTCATCCCCAGCTTGTTTTGCTCCTTTAGCAAATGTTTGGAATTCCCATTGGCCAGCAGCTACTTCAGCATTAGTACCCTCAACGTTTATTCCAGCTTCAAGACAAATATCTAAATGCTCATCCATAATATCTCTTCCAAAAGCATTTTTTCCTCCTACAGAACAATAAAATTGCCCTTGTGGTGTTTGATCTTTTGGAAATCCTAGTGGCAAATTTGTTTCAGGATCCCATAAGAAATATTCTTGTTCAAAACCGAACCAAAAATCATTATCATCATCGTCTATTGTGGCCCTCCCATTCGATTCGTGTGGACTCCCGTCTGCATTTAAAACTTCTGTCATAACTAGAAATGCGTTTTTTCTTACTGGATCAGGGTAGCAAGCAACTGGCTTAAGAAGGCAATCAGATGAACCTCCTTCAGCTTGTCGTGTTGAACTACCATCAAATGACCACATAGGACAGTCTTTTAGTTTACCACCGAAGTTTTCAACTACTTTCGTTTTACTTCTAAGATTAGCTGTCGGTAGATATCCATCTAACCAGATATATTCTAATTTTGTTTTGCTCATAATTATTTTAAATTTTAACCTAAAATAACTTATTCTTTTTAGCTCAATAAAAATTATCATATAAATAAGTTAACAATGCTTAATTTTTATTAACCCGCCATTTTTTATATCAAAAAATTTAATAATTATCAGTCTTATTAAGAAAACACAGAAAAAAATATAAAAATAATAGTAAGTATATTGAACAATATAGTAGAATTGTAAAAGCAACCTGAAATATTATAATTGAATTTAGAATGGATGAATATTGGAGATTCTTATTTCAAATTATCATGATAAAATGAAACATAGTTCTATTTAATATCTAAACAAAACTTACTTTTGTAAAAAATTTCTATGTCACAGCGTTACATAAAAAGAGGTGTTTCAGCCCAAAAAGAAGATGTACATAATGCTATCAGAAATATAGATAGGGGACTTTATCCCAAAGCATTTTGTAAAATTATACCCGACATATTAACTTCAAGTAAGGATCATGCACTAGTAATGCATGCAGATGGAGCAGGCACAAAGTCTTCTTTAGCATATTTGTACTGGAGAGAAACAGGTGATATTTCTGTGTGGAAAGGTGTTGCTCAAGATGCTTTGGTTATGAATATTGACGATCTACTTTGTGTTGGTGTGACAAAAAACATAATATTTTCCTCTACAATTGGAAGAAATAAAAATCTAATACCAAGTGAAGTTATTTCAGAAATTATTAGTGGTACTGAGGAGTTAGTAAGCGATCTGAGAAATTTTGGAATAACAATTTTTACCACCGGCGGCGAAACTGCAGACGTCGGAGATTTAGTAAGAACAATAATTGTTGATTCCACAGTGGCTTCAAGAATTTCTCGACACGAAATTATTGATAATTCAAATATTAAACCTGGATGTTTGATAGTAGGACTTTCGTCTTTTGGTCAGTCAACTTATGAAAGTAAATACAATTCTGGAATAGGCAGCAATGGACTTACTTCAGCAAGACATGATATATTTACTAAAATTTTAGCAAAAAAATATCCTGAAAGCTTTGATCCAAAAGTACCTGAAAAATTAGTTTATTCAGGATCACGTTTTCTTACAGAAAAAATTGATGGATTAAAACTTGATATCGGAAGTCTTGTGCTATCACCTACAAGAACTTATGCGCCTGTAATACAAAAAATATTTGAAGAGATTCCAAAATCGTCAATACATGGAATTATACATTGTACTGGTGGTGCTCAAACTAAAATTTTACATTTTATAGATAATCTACATATTGTTAAAGATAATTTGTTTAAACCACCAACAATTTTTGATTTAATTCAAAGAGAGTCAGGAGCATCACCTAAAGAAATGTATCAGGTTTTTAATATGGGACATCGTATGGAATTGTACGTGGAACCGTCAATCGCCGAAGATATAATAGAAATATCAAAAAATTTTTCTGTTGATGCTCAAGTAATTGGACGTGTAGAATCTTCAAAAAATAAAAAACTAACCTTAGATACCGATTATGGAACTATTACGTACTAATTTTAAGGAAAAATTTTTATTGTGCAGTTTTTTATTGTGGTCTTCGTTATCTTTTAGTCAAGGGGAGGATTTATTCAATTCTCTACGACAAGAAACAGTAAAAGATGAGTCACTAATACCTAACAGGATGATTTTTACGCAAAGAGCACTTTGGGGTAATAATGGTTTAATGAGAAAACTAGGTATTTTTCCATTAAATGTTGAGCAAAGGGAAAAAGAATTAAAACTTAGAAGATCGATGCTTAAAATACATCAAATTATTGGTTATTTAACTTTTGCTGGGATGTTGACCCAGGGATTTTTAGGAGGCAAACTTTATAATAATTGGGAAAGAGGCTTATACAAAACACATAAAACTGTGGGTAATTTAACATCTATTAGTTATTTCACTGGTGCTGGATTATCATTATTTGCCCCTCCTCCTCTGACAAATAAAAAAAGAAAAGGTTTGAGTTCAATAAAAGCCCACAAATATCTTGCATCTGTTCATTTTTCAGCGATGTTAGCCACCAATATTTATAAAAATAGAAATAAACAAGTTCACAAAATATCAGCTTATACAGCGGTTGGAAGCTTTGCTGCAGCAATTTTGGTTTTTAAATTTTAAGTAATGAGACATAATTTAATATTCATTTTAATAATATTAGCAAAACTTTCATATGGTCAAAGTGATCAGCTGAGGGTAAATAAAAGTAAATCTTACATCAAATATGAAGGAGATCATTTACTGCATTCATGGGAAGGAACAAATGACAAAGTTAATGGCCTAGCTGTCTTTAATCCTAAAAAAAAGACTTTGCAAAAACTTGCTATTCTTTTATATGTTAGAGATTTTGATAGTCAAAATTCAGGAAGGGATGCTCATGCTCTTGAGGTTTTGGAAGCGCTCAAATATCCAGAAATTAAATTTTATTCTGAATCTATCAAGATTGAAAATGAAAATTTAATAATTAATGGAATTTTTGATTTTCATGGAAAGCAAATTAAAAAAACATTTTCAGCATCTTATAAAAATCAAGATTCCAAGTGGATTATTTTTGGAGAATTTAAGTTAACACCAACTGATTTTGATATAAATTTACCTTCCTTTTTATCCATTAAAATGGAGGATCTACTTGAAATCAAATACAATATCGAGCTAGACACTTGATAACATTTAGAAATACTTTTACAATTTGTAAATTTGTAATACAATGTTAGAAAAATTACAAATTGTTCAACAGCGCTTTGATGAAGTATCAGACTTAATCGTCCAACCGGATATTATTTCTGATCAAAAACGCTATATCGAATTAAATAAAGAGTATAAAGAGCTTTCATTACTTGTAGAAAAAATTAAGATTTACAAGACATTTCTATCAAACTTGAAGGAAGCTGAGTCATTGTTAAAGGTTGAGAAAGATTCTGAAATGATAGCAATGGCAAAGCTGGAAATTGAATCTATAAATATTGATTTACCAAAACTAGAAGAAGAAATTAAACTTATGCTTATTCCAAAAGATCCAGACGATTCAAAAAATGTTGTTATTGAAATAAGAGCTGGTACAGGTGGAGATGAAGCAAGCATTTTTGCTGGAGATTTGTACAGAATGTATACTAAATTTTGCCAATCTAAAAACTGGGTCGTATCAGATATGGATTCTAGTGAAGGAACTGTAGGCGGCTTCAAAGAAGTTATTTTTGAGGTATCCGGCGAAGATGTTTATGGAATTTTAAAATATGAGTCTGGTGTTCATCGTGTTCAACGCGTTCCTCAAACTGAAACTCAAGGAAGGGTACATACTTCTGCTGCTACTGTTATGGTTCTTCCTGAAGCAGAAGAATTCGATGTATCAATTGATATGAATGAAGTAAGAGTAGATTATTTTTGTTCCTCAGGTCCGGGTGGTCAGTCTGTAAATACAACATATTCTGCAGTCCGATTAACTCATGAACCCACAGGTATAGTTGCTCAATGTCAAGATCAAAAGTCTCAACATAAAAACAAGGAAAAAGCGCTTAAAGTGCTGCGATCTAGATTATATGAACTCGAACTTTCAAAAAAACTTGCTTCGGATTCTGAAAAACGCAATTTACTTGTTTCCTCAGGAGATCGTTCAGCCAAAATAAGAACTTATAATTACCCTCAAGGAAGAGTAACAGACCACAGAATTGGTTTAACACTTTATGATCTTCCAAACTTTGTAAATGGAGACATCAATAAGATGATTGATGAGTTACAATTATTTCAAAACACTCAGAGGCTTAAGGAAGCGGGTGAAGTAATATGAATGTAGCTTCTCTTTATCAACAAATTAAATTAAAAGAATCATTTCTTTGTGTTGGATTAGATGTTGATTTAAATAAGATACCGCCACATCTTCTTAATGAAAAGGATCCAATATTTTCATTTTCAAAAGGTATAATCGATGCTACTCACAGCTTTACTGTTGCCTACAAACCTAATCTGGCTTTTTTTGAGGCTTATGGTCTTAAGGGATGGAAAGCTTTTGAAAAAACTATAGATTACTTAAATAAAAATTACCCAGATCATTTTATAATTGCAGATGCGAAGCGCGGAGATATTGGAAATACGGCTGGAAGATACGCAAAAGCATTTTTTGAAAACTTTGGGGTTGATGCTGTTACAATTTCCCCTTATATGGGTCGAGATTCTATAGAACCCTTTTTATCATATAAAGATAAATACGCAGTTTTGTTGGCCTTAACATCTAACGAAGGCTCTAGAGATTTTCAATTTTCAGAAGATAAGGGGGTTCCACTTTATGAGAAAGTGTTGAGATTAACTACAAAATTTAAAAATTCAAACAAATTAATGTATGTTGTAGGAGCTACTAAATCTGAGAATCTAATTGCTATCAGAAAGATTGTTCCTGACTCTTTTTTGCTAATTCCAGGAGTTGGAGCTCAAGGAGGGAATTTAAAAGAAGTTGTTCAAAATGGTATAAATTCTAATTGTGGTTTACTAGTTAATTCTTCTAGAGGAATTATATATGCTTCTTCGGGTACTGATTTTAGTTCAAAAGCAGCTGAAAAAGCATTTAATTTGCAAAAAGAAATGTCAGAATATTTAAAACAATTTAAAATTATTTAGATGTTGTATTATTCTAAGTTTCAATCAATTAATAATTCTAAAAAATGGATAACATTTATCCACGGTGCAGGTGGAAGCTCAACAATATGGCGTAATCAGGTTCATTTTTTTAAAAATTATTTTAATGTATTATTAGTTGATTTGAGAGGGCACGGAAAATCAAAGGCTTCACCAGAAGGTACCGAATATACTTTCGAAAACATAGTTAACGATTTAGTTGAAGTTCTTGATCATAATAAAATAAAAAGATCACACTTTGTTGGCATTTCTCTTGGGAGCATTATAATTCAAAAAATGCTCTTTTCACATGAAAACCGAATTGAAAAAATAGGCTTAGGTGGTGCTATCTTAAATCTAAATTTTCAATCTAAAATTTTAATGCTATTAGGTAAATTAACACAAAGTATACTTCCCTTTATGTGGATTTATACCTTTTTTGCTTATGTAGTTATGCCCTACAAGAATCATAGAAAATCTAGAGCGTTGTTTATCATGGAAGCAAAAAAAATTTCTCACAACGAATTTATAAGATGGTATAAATTGACTAACAAACTACTTCCTTTACTAACTAAAATAAGATCTTACAAGTTTAAAACTCCCACACTCTATATTATGGGAAAACAAGACTATATGTTTTTACCTTTCGTAAAAAAAATAGTAAAATATCATAAATCTTCCAAACTTGTAACCCTATCAAAATCTGGACACGTTGTAAATATTGATCAACCAGACATATTCAATGACAAGCTTTTATCTTTCCTTTTGAGAACTAGTTAAAAACTATAGTTTTATTATTATAAACCATAATTTTTCTATCGCAGTGCTGTTTTAAAGCTCTTAAAAGAACAATTCTTTCAAGATCACGACCTTTAGCAATAAAGTCATCAACTTCATTTTCATGGGAAACACGAACTGTATCCTGTTCAATTATAGGCCCTCCGTCTAATTCGTCAGTAACGTAATGACTTGTAGCGCCAATTATTTTTACCCCTCTATTGAATGCTGAGTGATAGGGTTTAGCACCGGGAAAAGCGGGGAGGAACGAATGATGAATATTTATTATTTGGTTTGTATATATATTCACGAAATTAGAAGAGAGAATTTGCATATATCTTGCTAAAACAATAGAATCTATTTTATATTTTTTCAATAGTTTAAGCTGTTGAGCTTCCGCTTTTTCAGTATTTTTCTTCAATATAGGTATATGATAAAAGGGGATTTTAAACTGTTCAGCAATATCCTTTAATTTTTCATGATTACTTAAAACAAAATGAATTTTACATGTTAATTTACCAGACTGATATTGTGATAAAATATCATACAAACAGTGCTCATATTTAGAGACAAAAACTGCAAGTTGAGGAATTTGATCTTCTAAGAAAAAATCACATTTCAATTTGTAAGCCTTGCCTAGTTCTTGATTGAAAGAATTTTTAAACGAATCAAATGAATTTGAACTAAAGTTATTTTCTACAACGACTCTCATAAAAAATACTTTCTCTAATCTGTCTACATACTGATCAATATAAATAATATTGCCGTTAAATCTATTAATGTATTGTGTAACGTCAGCTATTATACCCTTCTTATCTGGGCAATACATAAGTAATGTGAGGCGCTTCAAAATATTTATTTACCTGGTTGTTTTAAAATAAAGCTCTCACTTTTTTTCGCTTCATCCACCATTTTTTTCACCTCGCTTAAAAGTTTTTTTGAATCATATATTACTCCTTGTCTTATAGTTTTTTTAACTCCTCCAACACGGACAACCTTATTTTCTTTTGTTAATTTTATAGCTCCAGTACCATATAGCACTTTAAAATTTTTTAAAGGATTTTCTTCTATTATAACTAGGTCTGCACTTTTACCAATTTCTATTGAACCAGTTAAATGGTCAATACCAAGTGCTTCTGCTCCATTTAGTGTTGCAGATCTTATCACTTCTAGCGGATGAAAACCAGCTTCTCTTAATAACTCCATTTCCCGTATATATGCAAAACCATATAATTGAAAAATAAAGCCAGAATCAGATCCTGTACAAACCCTCCCACCTCTATTTTTATATTCGTTTATAAAAGTCATCCATAAACTGTAATTTTCTTTCCATGCAACCTCTTCTTCTGTACCCCAAAAATGCCAATAAGAACCATGTGAGATTTTACTTGGTTGATAGAATCGCCAGAGTGAGGGAAGTGTATAATCCTCATGCCATTCTGCCCTCCTGGCCCTGTGAAGGTCTCGACTAGCTTCATATATGTTAAATGTAGGAACTATTGTGAAATCAAGACTAATCATCTCATTCATGACATTATTCCAATGATCTGAATAAGGTTTAGCAGCCTGCTTCCATAATTTACCAGCTTCCCCAAAACGATCTTGCTCATTTTGGTAGTTAAAATCTGGTGAATAATTTTGAATAGTTCGATCAGTAAATAATGCTTCTGGAAGGCCATACCAATGTTCCATTGAAGTAAGTCCAGCTCTAGCTGAGTTTAGAGCATTCCATCTTGCTACTCTAAGCTGCGCATGATGGCAAGCAGATCTTAACCCTAATTTTTTATTTTCATCTAATGCAGCTATCATTATTTCCGGCTCAGCTCCAAAAAATTTGATACCATCCGCACCATTTTTTGCATTTTCCCGAACCCATTCACGAGCTTGAATCTTACTAGTAATGGTTTTTTTTGAACCTTGACCAAATTTTGTATAAGCGAAAATTCTTGGAGCTATAATCTCGTTTTTGGCACTACGCTTTTTTAAATCAACTGCATATTTAACACCTCGACCACTTGGTTCTCTGATTGTTGTAATTCCATGGGCAAGCCACAATTTAAATACGTAATCCCAGTCTGCTCCTTGATCTTCTCCCCCAATATGACCGTGCATATCAATAAATCCAGGAAGTATATACATCCCTAACGCATTTATTTCTTTTCCCCCTTGATTTAACTTGGGTCTTTTTGATTCTTCTATTTCAACGCCTGGAGATCCAACTACCTCTATATCGGTAATTTTATCATTTTCAATAACTATGTCAACTGGTCCAATAGGTGGTGCCCCATTTCCATTAATTAGTGTTGCTCCACGAATAATTAATTGGCTGTAGGGTCCCTCGGCTAGATAATTTTCACTTTGTGCTAAGGCGCTATAAGATGAAAACAAAATAATTAGAAAGAGATGACGCACAAAGTATGTTTTTATTTTAAATATATTCAAATTTTTAAATTGAATACACAAGTTTTATTTTTAAAAAATGGTAATTAATTCTGGTTTAATCGAAAATCAGCATATGAGGCCATACCGTGCTCTGCCATGTCAAGTCCTTTAATCTCTTCTTCTTTTTCTACTCTAAGCCCAATAGTTTTTTTGATTACAAAGAAAATTATGAGAGAAGAAATTACTGAAAAACCACCTACTATTAAAATGCCTATTAATTGAATTATTGTTTGTTCAAAACTCGCCATCGCTCCAAATATTCCAACAGCTAGGGTACCCCAAACTCCACAAATAAGATGTACCGCGATCGCACCAACCGGATCATCTAATTTTAGTTTATCAATCAGAGCAATTCCAAATACAATAATTACACCTGCAATAATACCAATTAGAATAGAATCAAGTGGACCCATCTGATCAGCACCTGCAGTTATTCCAACAAGCCCCCCTAGAACGCCATTCATAAACATGGTTAGATCATAGTTTTTGTACATTAAATTAGAGACAAAACTTGATGAAATTCCACCCGCAGCCGCGGCTAAACATGTTGTAACTAGTGTTAATGATGTTAATTCTGGATCTGCAGATAAAACTGAACCACCATTAAATCCGAACCATCCTAGCCAAAGTATTAAAACACCTGCAGCAGCTAAAGGTAAATTATGACCTGGTATTGCATTTGATTTGCCATTAGAATCAAATTTACCTATTCTTGCTCCTAAAAGATAAACTCCAACTAGAGCAGCCCAGCCTCCAACAGAATGGACTAATGTAGATCCAGCAAAATCATAAAAACCTAAGCTATCTAAAAATCCACCCCCCCATTTCCATGATCCAATTAGTGGATAGACTAAACCCACGTATATCATTGTAAAAATCATAAAACTGTTTAATTTAATTCTCTCCGCAACTGCTCCTGAAACAATTGTTGCTGCCGTAGCAGCGAACATTCCTTGGAAAAGAAAGTCCGTCCACCACGTATATCCAGCCGAGGCATATTCTGCAGTCATTCCTCCGTCAGGTGGAGCAATTCCGAATCCTGCAAATTTCAAAAAGCCAGCTGATCCTTCTTCAAATCCTGGGTACATCAAATTAAAGCCTCCAAGCGCATACATTATTAGACCAATTGTTATTACAAAGAAATTTTTAAATAGGATGTTTACGGTATTTTTTTGTCTGGTAAGACCGATTTCAAGAAAAGAAAATCCCAAATGCATAAAGAAAACGAGTCCAGTGCATATCATCATCCATAAGTTGTTAGCTGTAAAAAGAGCAGTATTATCCATTTTATTTATTTGTTTAATTTAGTGATGTCCCGCCTTTTTCTCCTGTTCTTATTCGGTATGCCTCATCAACGGGTGTAATGAAAATTTTACCGTCACCTACTTTATCAGATGCAGCAGATTTCAAGATTGCATCTATAGTCCTTTCAACGAAATTATCATTAACAACAATAGACAAAAATCTTCTTTGAATCTCAGATGTACTATAGCTGATTCCTCTGTATACGTGTCCCTCTTTTTCGTTTCCAACTCCAGTTACATCCCAATAACTGAAGAAGTTAACTTCAACGCTGTGGAGAGCCTGCTTCACGTCTTCAAATTTTGATTTCCTAATAATTGCTTCTATTTTTTTCATTTGTTTGTTTTAATGGCAAATAAACAAAATTTAAATAAACGATATAAAAAAAACCTCTCAAACAATTGTTTAAGAGGTTTATTATTAAGAAATCTGTACTAAACTTTATTCTCTAGCTCTTTTACCTGGATAAGCAATCTGCCCATGCTCAGATATATCGAGTCCTCCAAGTTCTTCTTCTTCGGTAACTCTCAGACCTAATGTGTATTTGAGTGCAGCAAATACAATAAATGACATCACCATTGCCCATACCATGTATGCAATAGCCCCGATGAGCTGAGCAATAAATTGAGCTCCACCTCCGCCATTGAATAAACCAATGCCATCTGCTCCATCAACACCCCAAAGTCCAATTACAATAGTACCCCAAAATCCACATACACCATGTACTGAAACGGCACCTATCGCATCATCAACTTTGAGTTTCTTTTCAATAAGTTCAATAGAAAAAACCACTATAATACCACCAATAAGACCTGCCATAACAGCACCTCCAGCAGTCATGTTACCACAACCTGCAGTAATACTTACTAGTCCTGCAAGGGCACCATTAAGAGTATGAGCAATATTAGGTTTGCCTAAATAAATCCAAGTAGTTAGTAAACCACCCATAGCACCGGCAGCTGCAGCTAAATTTGTAACAAGTACAACAGTTGAAGCGCCAGTAGCGTTATCACCACCCCATGCTAACTTAGAACCACCGTTAAAACCATACCAACCAAGCCAAAGTATAAATACACCTAAAGTAGCAGATATCATATTGTGACCAGGAATAGGCATAACTTTTCCATCAAAATATTTTCCAATTCTTGGACCAACCATTATGGCACCAACAAGGGCAGCAAAACCACCAACACCATGAACAATTGAAGAACCTGCAAAATCGATAAAGCCTAATTCAGTTAACCAACCTGAACCTTGCCATTGCCATCCACCTGAAATTGGATAAATAATTGCAGTCATTACAAGAGTAAAAATTGCATAAGTTTCAAACTTTGTTCTACCTGCTATAGCACCAGAAACAATTGTTGCTGCTGTGGCAGCAAACATAGTTTGGAAAAACAAATCTGCTCCTTCTCCTTGAAATAATCCACCCCAGAAAAAGTATCCGTTAGAGGTATCACCATACATTAATGAGTAGCCAACTAACCAATAAGTAATTGACCCAACACTGATATCAAGCAAGTTTTTCATCGCTATATTAATTGCATTTTTAGCTCTTGTCATACCCGCTTCGACTAAAGTAAATCCTGCTTGCATAAAGAAAACTAGTATTCCGGATAATAATATCCATAGCATACCCATGTCTCCTTCAACAGCAGCTGTATCTTGAATTAAGAGTGGTAAATTTATTAGTAAAGTATTTAACATATTTTAAAATTTAAAGTTAGAAGCTATATATCATAGCAAATACGAAAGAAGATAAACTGTCAGCAGTTTCTGTTGGTGAAATAGCAAATATTTCAGATGAACAGGAATCTATTCTAAATTCAGGCTTGAATATGAAATTTCCAGAAGTAAAACTTCCAGTTAATGTAACTGAAAAGTTGTCTGCGTCGCCACCACCAACAAGGGCTCCAAAACCATCTGTTTCAGAAAAGAATTCACCTCTTAATCCTATTGCAAAACTATCACTAGCTGTTAGCTGAGGATAAAGAGCTACCCCTGCGAAACCTGTATCCCCTTCCAAGGATGCTGTTGTAGCATTTATTCCTAAAAAGAAACTGTCGGATACATCAAATCCACCTGTAAAGTCAATTTGCGAATAATTTTCACCGCCTAAATAATTAAGGTATTGGCCATAAAGACCTACTTGGGCACCAAAGCGAGTGACTCGATCATAATTAGCTTCTGTTTGGTCTGTGTCATTCATAACAGCTAACATTATTGAAACATCTTCAGAAACACTAAAATCCAATTTTGCACCGGTATGTGAAAATGGACCATATGAGAACATGTAAGAAGTGGAATAGTTAAAATTTGCTACTGGTGATATTACTTCATAACCCAAAAATGTGTTGAAGTTACCGAGCGTAAAAGTTACATTATCAGATAGATTGTAGTATGCATATAGCTGGTTCACCATTTCTGAAGAGAATCCGTAACCAGGTCCATCAAAATTTTCTCTAACTGAACCAAAAACTGCACTTGAACCTCTTGGTCCAAAAACTACATCTGCTACAAATCCAGATTTTACTCCCTCATAAGAAACAATAAAATTAGCCATACCTAACGCAAATCCATTTAAGTCAGCGAAAGATGTACCAGGTTTTGCTGGATCTTCAGAAAAACTTGATCTGAAGTAAGTGTCTACACTACCGCTGAAGCTAAATGTTGGCTCGTCAGCAGTATCATCATCTTGTGCCAGAACAGTAGTTGTTGTAAAACTTAACAGTACAAAAAGGCAAAAGATTAAAAAGCTTTGTTTGTTTTTCATAATGATTAAATTAATTTTAAGATTATGAATCAAACATAGCGCAGGGAGTATTTTACCCCAAAGAAAAAAGCTTGATGTTTTTCATTTTTATATAATTGAAATTTTAGGCCATAAATTATTACAGGCTGCAAAATTTTTCAAGGCTTTTTTAAGATATCCTTAAAAAAAGATATATTCAATATGAAGTTGATAATTTAAATAAATAATAACCTAGAGACGCCAAAAGTATTCCTCCTATGATACTAACCAATATGTAGCTTAAAAAAGTTACAAAATTGCCAGATCTTAACAGTAGTAGACTTTCATTGCTAAAGGTTGAAAAAGTGGTCAGCCCACCGCAGAAACCAATAACCAAAAACAGATATAATTCATTCTGGTATCCATATTTATTCAAAATCCATCCAACTAAATAACCTATCAAAAAACAGCCAAAAAAATTTGCAATAAGTGTATTTAAAGGAAAGTTATTTTTTGAAACAGGGATCAGTTTTGATATAAGAAATCTAGTTAAACTTCCTAACCCACCTCCTAAAAAAATTAATAAGAAGCCTTTCATTTCTGAGTAAGAATTTTGATTGTTAGTAGAATCGTAAATGCAATTATAAATCCTAATAGTACTTTATAGCTTCCCTTAAAGTAATTGGGTTGAGATTTTTTATCTACTCTATATTGAAGTATTATTACTGCTAGGAAAGCTAAAAAAAATAAAATCCCAAAGATCATCTGGCCATAAGAAAACATCTCCCTTTTTTTTAACTAATTTAGAAATAATAATACCATTTATAAACAAACAAAATGATTAATAAACCAATAAAGGCAGTTACAGAATTTCACAAAGCATTTGGACTTAGTGTGGAGTACAAACCAAAAGCAGATCTATCTTCTGATATTACCGAATTAAGATACAATTTAATGAAAGAAGAGAATGAAGAATATTTACAGGCTGTTAGATCGAATGATTTAATTGAAGTTGGTGATGCTTTGGGAGATATGTTATATATTTTGTGTGGGACGATAATTTCTCATGGATTTCAGGATAAAATAGAGGCACTTTTTGATGAAATACAAAGAAGTAATATGAGTAAGTTAGGGATTGATGGAAAACCAATTTATAGAGAGGATGGAAAAGTCTTAAAAGGACCTAATTACTTTAAACCAGATATTGAAAAAATCCTTAAAAAACCCTAATCAACTTTAACTGTCCAATTGTAACGATCTTCGATTTGATTATATTGTATCGCTAGTAATTCCTTTTTTAGATTTTCAGCCAAATCAGCTTTTTGTGGTAAGCTATAAGACACATCTTTGTAGGAGAAACTACTAATGGGTAAAACAACAACAGCAGTTCCAGTTCCGAAAATTTCTTCAAGTATACCTGTTTTATGAGCTTTAACCACTTCATCAATACTTAAGGGTCTTTCTTCAACATCTATTCCTTTATCTTTTGCTAAAGTAATTATACTTTTTCGAGTTACCCCATCGAGGATACGGTCATTTACAGGAGAGGTAATTAACTTTCCATTTATTTTAAAGAAAATATTCATTGTCCCCGCTTCCTCAAGATATTTGTGTTTTTCGGAATCCGTCCAAATAATTTGTTGGTAACCTTTTTTCGTTGCTTCTGAAGTCGGATAAAATTGTGCTGCATAATTTCCAGCAGCTTTTGCAAATCCAACTCCTCCATTAGCAGCTCTACTGAATTTTTCAGCTACTAAGACATTTATCTTTCCACCATCATAATATGATTTTGCAGGAGAACAGATGATTAGAAATGTATATTCCAATGACGCAATTGCTTGTACAGTAGCTTGACTAGCAAAAACAAATGGTCTTACATAAAGTGAATTACCTACACCTTGTTTTATCCATTCACTGTCCAAGCTTATAAGTTTTTGCAGCCCTTCAAAAAAATAATTTTCAGGGAACTCAGGGATTTGCAAACGGTGAGCTGAACGATTTAATCTCTTAAAATTTTCATCTGGCCTAAAAAGCCAAACAGTTCCATTATCGTCTTTAAAGGCCTTCATACCTTCAAATACAGCTTGTCCATAGTGAAGTACGCTTGCTGAAGGGTCTAAAGTTAATTGTTGAAAGGGTTTGATGGCGGGATTTTGCCATTTGCCGTCAGCATACTTACAAATAAACATATGATCAGTAAATGTCTTCCCAAAAACAATATCATTGAAATCGACACTTGTCAGTTTAGATTTTGTTGCAGTCTCTATTTTTAAAAGTTTTGATGTTTTATCAACCTCAATCATAACTTATAATAATCTTTAAATCAAAATTAGTTTTTTTTGATTCAATTAAGTAACCTATTTTGTAATAATTTATTAATTGATTAAACTGTTATTTTGAATATAATTGAACTAGATAAATAAAAAAAGTCAAATTTGTATTATGCAAAAATTTAATAAAGTAGCTATAACTACTGAGGATGGAACCCCAACTTTATATATTGAGAAATTAAAAGAGTTATACCACTCAAGATATGGTGCATTAACTGAATCTCAATTTGTATATATTAATGAAGGACTTATACATTGGTCCAAAGTAAGTTCCGATGCTAATGATAAGTGCAGAGTTTTAGAATTAGGATATGGTACCGGATTGATTGCATTTCTAACATATTTAAATTCTTCAAAAATCAAAAAAAAAATTGATTATACTTCATTGGAAGCATATCCAATTTCAATAACACAGCTCAAAGAATTAAATTATGACCAATTTTTCAAAGAGAAATATCAGACTAAAAATTTTGAAGAATTTTCAAAATTAAAATGGGAACTCAAGCATCAGGTAGCTACAAATTTCAGTATAATTAAAAAGGAAATTTTATTTGAAAAATTTATAGCGAGTGATTTGTATGACATCATTTTTTATGATGCATTTGGAGCACACGCACAACCCGAAATATGGGCTCCTGAACTTATGAAAAAATGTTTTGATATTTTAAAACCAGGGGGAGTTTGGGTTAGTTATTGTGCAAAAGGAAGCGTTAGACGCGGTTTGAAAATTTCAGGATTTGATGTTAAACGGCTTCCAGGACCACCAGGGAAAAGAGAAATGTTAAGAGGAATAAAAACTTAATTTTTAGAACTAATTTTATAGCATATCTTGAGTTCAAATTATTTAAGATAATTAATGATAGAAAATTATGAAAGTTCTTATTACAGGTGCTACAGGTCTAATTGGTAAAGCATTAGTAGAAAAATTTTTTTCTACAGGGGTAAAAGTAAATTTTTTAACAACAAAAAAATCTAAAATTTATTCTATTAAAGGAGCAAGTGGTTTTTATTGGAGCCCTGCTAAAAAAATTTTAGACTTAAAGTGTTTTGATGGTGTTGATTCGATTATTCATTTAGCGGGGTCAAGAATATCAAAGCCATGGACAAAATCTAATAAAAAAGATATTTTGTCTAGCAGAATTGACTCAACACATTTGTTGTTTAAGAGTTTAAAAAATAATATTGAGTCATATAATATAAAAAACATTGTATCAGCATCCGCAATTGGAATTTATCCCTCAGATTTTGACAGGATTCAAACAGAAAAAACTAATTCAACTTCAAATTCCTTTATGGAAAGAGTAGTGGTTGCTTGGGAAAATGAAATTGAAAATTTCAGTTATTTGAATATTCCTGTGGCAAAAATAAGAATTGGATTAGTCTTATCCTTTTCAGGAGGTGTTCTAAAAGCTTTAAAAATTCCAACTACTCTTGGAATGGGAACATTCTTTGGAGATGGTTCTCAGGGTCAGCCTTGGATTCATATAAACGATCTAGTTGAAATATTCTTTAAAGCTTGTAATGATAATTGGGATGGAATTTTTAACGCGGTTGCACCAAATTCTGTTTCTCAAGAAAAACTAGTTAGGACTTTAGCAAAAGCGCTAAAACGTCCTTTTTTCCTTCCTTCATTTCCGAAATACCTTTTGAAAATTTTAATTGGAGAAATGAGCCACTTGGTCTTGGACAGTCACTGGATTAGTTCACAAAAAGTGAAGGATAAAGGTTTTAATTTTAAATATGAAAATATTGAGTTAGCAATGAATGACCTAGTTAAAAAAAGTAATCCATGACATTTTGGCATTTTTTTAACGTGGCAAAAATTTTGTACAGGGATTAATAAAAATTGTTTTAATTATGGCAAAAAAAGTAGGCATTAATAAAACAGCTAAATCCAAAAAACAGAACACAAAAAAAGCAAGAGTTCCTAAGTCAGATTCCCAACTAAAAAATCTTAAGGAAGACCTTGCTCTTGAAAAAGAAAAATATTTAAGACTATTTGCTGAATTTGAAAACTTTAAAAAAAGGACTGCAAAAGAAAGACTCGATTTATTTAAAACAGCTAACCAAGAGGTAATAATTTCACTTATACCTGTTTTAGATGATTTTAAAAGGGCAGTATTACAAATTGAAAATGATATAAATGGTTTTGATAAAAAAGGTGTTGAACTTATCTATAACAAATTTAATGACTCCTTGAAATCTAATGGGTTAGAGGAAACAAAAATTGAAGTTGGTGATGTTTTTAATCCTGACCTTCACGAAGCAATTAGTCAAATAAAAGCCACAAATGAAAACCAAAAGGGCAAAATAATTGATGTTATTGAACTGGGTTATAAGCTTGGAGAAAAAATAATCCGATATCCAAAAGTTGTTGTTGGACAATAAAAATGAAAGAAGACTATTACGACATATTAGGCATTTCTAAAAATGCATCAGAATCAGAAATTAAAAAGGCATATAGGAAAAAGGCGATTGAATTTCACCCAGACAAAAACCCAGGAGATAAACAAGCTGAATCAAACTTCAAAAAAGCAGCTGAGGCCTATGAGGTTTTAGGTGATCAACAAAAGCGTAGTAAATACGATCAATACGGTCATGCAGCTTTTGAAGGCGGACAAGGTTTTGGACAAGGAATGAATATGGAGGATATATTTAGCCAGTTTGGAGATATATTCGGAAGTGCATTTGGAGGAAGTTTTGGGGGTGGCTTTAGCAGTGGAGCTCAGGGAAGATCAAAGGGTTCTGACATGCGAATTAGGGTTAAATTAACTTTAGAAGAAATCGCTAGTGGGATTGAAAAGAAAATTAAAGTACTTCGAAAAGTACAGGCTCCAGGTGTTAAATATGGTACTTGTTCAAATTGTAATGGTACTGGCCAGATTGTTAAAATAGCTAATACCATACTTGGACGCATGCAGACCTCATCTCCATGTCCAAGTTGTGGGGGTAGTGGTAAAGTGTTACTTAATCGTCCGACTGGTTCGGATAGTAATGGAATGATTAAAAAAGAAGAGACAGTTTCCATTAAGATTCCAGCAGGCGTTGAAGAGGGAATGCAACTTAAACTTAATGGAAAAGGAAATGACCCACCCTCTAATGGTGTTCCAGGTGACTTATTGGTTTTAATAGAAGAACTTAGACATGATAAGTTTGTTAGAGAAGGCCAACATTTACATTTTGACATGTACATAAGTATTTCAGAAGCTGTACTTGGAATTTCCAAGGAGTTAGATCTAATTGATGGAAAAGCTAGAATTAAATTAGATTCAGGTATTCAATCTGGAAAGACGCTCAGGCTCAGGGGTAAAGGACTTCCAAGTCTCAATAATTATGGAAATGGAGATTTATTGGTTCATGTAAATGTTTGGACACCCAAAACATTAAACAAAGAACAAAGGCAATTTTTTGAGAAAATGCAGGGAGATACCAATTTTACTCCCCATCCAGAGAAATCCGATAAATCATTCTTTGAGAAAGTAAAAGATATGTTTGCTTAAAAAGCTAGGATTAAAAAAAAAATAATATATTTGGATGAATGCTAATTACTTTTAGTATTCATTTTCTTTTTCATAGCAATTTTTTCCCATCCTCTAACGAGGATGGGTTTTGTATTTTTATACTAACTTTAACCATATTGAATATTATTAATCTAATGCTTATTTTTAAATAATGAGGTTAAATGAAACTATAAAAAAGACACTTAGTATTTAAAAATTTTACACGTAGGATTAAAATTTCTTTTTTACAAAACAAAATTACTTTTTCAAAAAAAATATTTAATGAAAAAAATTTTAATAATAGAAGATGAAGAACAAATTAGAAGAGTTTTGACCCGTGTATTGTCTGATGAAGATAAAAATTTCGATGTTAAGGAAGCAACCAACGGAAGAGAAGGCTTGTCTCTCATTAAAAAAGAAAAATTTGATTTAGTTCTCTGTGACATAAAGATGCCAAAAATGGATGGTATTGAAGTGTTGCAGGAAACAAGAAAAATTAAATTTTCCTCCCCGTTCATTATGTTGACGGGTCATGGTAATATTGACACTGCTGTAGAGGCAATGAAATTAGGTGCGTATGATTTTATTTCTAAACCTCCAGATCTAAATAGACTACTAACAGCTGTAAGACATGCCTTGGAGAATAAATCGCTGCGAATCGAAAACAAAAAATTAAAACGTAAAGTAGCTAAAAAGTATCAGATAATTGGCGAAAGTATTGCAATTAGACAAGTTACAGATATGATTCAGAAGGTAGCAACTACAGAAGCTCGCATACTAATAATTGGCGAAAATGGGACTGGCAAGGAGTTAGTTGCTCATCAAATACATCAACAAAGTAATAGAAAATCTGAAAATTTTATTGAAGTAAATTGTGCAGCAATACCATCTGAATTAATTGAGAGTGAACTTTTTGGTCATGTAAAAGGAGCTTTTACATCGGCTGTTAAAGATCGCTCAGGTAAGTTTGAGGCAGCGAATAATGGAACAATTTTTTTGGATGAAATTGCAGATATGAGCCTTGCAGCTCAAGCTAAAGTTCTTCGAGCACTTCAAGAAAAAAAAATACAAAGAGTAGGCAATGATAAAGATATTTCTGTTGACGTCCGTGTTATAGCAGCCACAAACAAAGACTTAAAAGAAGAGATAAGAAATGGAAACTTCAGAGAAGACCTTTATCACCGACTAGCTGTAATAATGATTAAAGTTCCTTCTCTCGTAAAAAGATTAGATGATATTCCTATTTTAACTCAACACTTTGTAGAATCGATCTGCAAAGAACAGGGTTTAGAGAAAAAAGAATTTTCCAAAGAGGCAATTTCTAAATTAAAGAAGTATCCTTGGACCGGAAATGTCAGGGAACTCAGAAATGTTGTCGAAAGATTAATGATTTTGGGAGAAAATCCCGTTACAGTTAGAAATATTGAACAATTTGCATCAAAATAAAATGATACATAAAATTCTAATTTTATTTTTTGTCTTGTCCCTCAATACATCTTTATCACAGGACCAAATTCATGAAGAACAAATAAGTAAAATCTACGATTATGCCCTTAATAATGGTAAATCATACCATTGGTTAGATTTTCTATGTAATCAAATCGGTGGTAGACTACCAGGAACACATAATGCAGAACTTGCTGTCCAATGGGGGAAAAATGAGCTAAATAAAATTGGTTTAGATAGAGTTTACTTGCAGAAGGTTATGATCCCAAAATGGATTAGGGGAAGTTTTGAGTATGCTAGTATTATTACAGCCCCAGGAATGAGTATTAATGTTCCAATTTGTGCCCTTGGTGGCTCAATAGCAACACCTTCTTATGGACTAAGAGCAAAAGTTATCGAAGTTAAAAGTTTTGATGAGCTAGAATCTCTTGGAAAAGAAAAAATTGAAGGTAAGTTTGTATTCTTCAATAATGCAATGCATAAAAGTTTTATTGATACCTTTTCAGCTTATGAAAAAATAGTTGATATAAGGTTCCAAGGGGCTAGCCGGGCAGCAAAACTTGGAGCTGTAGGCGTTATCGTACGTTCAATGAATTTAAGATCAGATGACTATCCTCATACAGGAAACATGAGTTATGGCGATCTTCCAAACAAAATGAGGATTCCTGCAGCAGCAATCAGTACTAATGGTGCTCAATTATTAAGTTCTATGTTATCTTTAAACGATGACTTATATTTTTATTTGAAACAAGATTGTCAAAATTATCCTGAAGTACCATCCTATAATGTTATTGGCGAAATAAAAGGCAGTAAATTTCCAGAAGATATAATTATCATAGGAGGGCATTTAGATTCATGGGATTTGGGAGATGGAGCGCACGACGATGGTGCTGGAATAGTGCAGTCAATGGAAGTTTTAAATATTTTTAGGCAACTTAATTATAATCCAAAAAGAACCATTCGAATAGTAATGTTCATGGGTCAAAACAATGGAGTTAAAGGTGGTAAAAAATATGCTGAAATAGCAAAACAAAATAATGAAAAACATATGTTTGCACTTGAATCAGATGTTGGAGGTTTTTCCCCACGGGGGTTTTCTTTTGAAGCAGATAACAATCAACTTAAAAAAATTAATAGCTGGCAAAATTATTTTAAACCATATCAATCAGACACATTTTCACTAGTAAATAAAGAATCTATTATTAGTGCTCTAAGAGGAAACAAGACTGTTCTTTCTTATTTGAGGACTGACTCTCAAAGATACTTTGATTATCACAATGCTGCGACTGATGTATTTCAAGCGGTAAATAAAAGAGAACTTGAGCTTGGTGCTGCATCCATGGCAAGTCTAATATATTTGGTAGATCAATATGGCTTATAAGTGACTATTTCAATTTTAATGCTTAAAAAATACACAAAAGAATTTTACTATAATATAAACCTTTCATATCCAGTTATAATTGGTCTTTTAGGGCATACACTTGTACAATTTGTAGATAATATAATGGTTGGACAGTTAGGGACAGCTGAATTGGCTGCAGTTTCACTGGGGAATAGTTTCTTTTTTATTGCTATGTCACTTGGCATAGGTTTTTCGACAGCTATTACACCTTTAATTGCTGAAACAGATGGCATGAAAAATGTGACTTTAGGAAAAAATATTTTTATTCATGGTTTGATACTATGCGTATCCTTAGGAATATTATTAAGTTGTGTTGTCATTTTCTGCAAACCACTTTTATTTAGAATGGGACAACCAAAAGAAGTCACTCTATTAGCTTTTCCATATCTAAAATGGATTGGATTGTCATTAGTTCCTTTGATAAGCTTTCAAGGCTTAAAGCAATTCACAGAGGGTCTATCATTCACTAGGCCCGCGATGTATGCTACACTTTTAGGAAACATTACCAACGTTATATTAAACTATTTTTTAATTTTTGGATTCTGGATTTTTCCAAAAATGGGAGTAGAGGGAGCAGCCTTGGGGACACTATTTTCTCGGTTTTTTATGTTATTCTTTATAATTTTTTATGTCAAATTTAATAGGCGTTTTACTGTTTATCTAACCAACTTGAGACACATCTCACTAAATTTTAAATTATTTAGAAAAATTTTTAGTTTAGGATTTCCATCTGCAATTCAAATGTTTTTTGAAGTACTTTTTTTTACGGTTGCTATCTGGCTTTCAGGATTTTTAGGGAAAAACCCCCAAGCAGCGAACCAAATCGCCTTAAACCTTTCATCAATGACCTTTATGTTTGCCATGGGGCTTGGAGTTACTGCTATGATAAGAGTTGGAAATCAAAAAGGGAAAAAAGACTACATATCATTAAAACGGATTGCATATTCTATATTTCTCTTGGTATTTATTTTAGACGTAGTTTTTTGTATGTTATTCCTTCTAGGAAGTGATAATTTACCATGGCTATATTTAAATCGAAGTAATCCTTTACAATTTTCCGATGTTGATCAAGTTGTTAAAATTGCATCTACCTTATTAATTGTTTCAGCATTTTTTCAAATTTCAGATGGTATACAAGCAGTTGTTTTAGGAGCTTTACGTGGTCTTCAAGATGTAAATATTCCTGCACTGATAACATTTTTTTCTTACGGTATTTTTGGGATACCAATCTCATATTTTTTAGGAATTCATACTCAATTAGGTGCAGTAGGAATATGGGTTGGTTTACTATCTGGACTTTCGTCTTCCGCATTACTCCTTTTTTTGAGATTTCGATATTTGACAAAAAAACTTTTATTTATATCTTGAATGGAACTACCTAAATTCCTCATAGCAGATAACTCCTCATTACAAAATGTTATTTTCATTATACATACTGAATATCCAAGATTTATAATGAATATAACAAATGACGAAGTTCATTGGTTAGAAGATTTTGATAAAAAAGATGAGGAAATTTTAAATTTTGAGTCAGAACAGCTGATTAATGAAGCTTTAAGTTTTTATGATAAAGAAATGGGACTAATATAATATATAAATGGAGTCAATAATTGCTTTTGATAAAGAATTATTTTTATTCCTCAATGGCTTAGGAAGTAATAGATTCGATCAATTTTGGATGTTAATGACTCATCGGGGATCTAATGTATTGGTTTATGTTTCGATAATATTATTACTAAGTTTAAAAATCAAAAGAAAACAGATAATCTCCTTAGTAATTTTTGGTTTGATTCTGGTTTTGGTTACAGACCAATTGACTAACCTTTGTAAAGTTCAAGTTGGTAGGCTTAGACCATGCTTTGATTTTCAATTAAAAGATTTGGTTAGGTTAGTTAAATCATCGTGTGGTGGTAAATTCAGTTTTTTTTCTGGACACGCATCTAATTCATTTGCCTTAGCTTTTTTCTTTGGAAGAGTCGTCAAAAGGCATTTTAAAATGGCAAATATTATTCTAATTTTTACAGCAGGACTAATTTCATACAGTAGAATATACATTGGGGTACATTATCCACTTGATATTATCTGCGGGATGATTGTAGGAAGTATAATTGGAATTTTATTTTACAAGATGTGGGAAAAACTAATTATTCTTCTGAATATTAAAAACAAATGAAGTCTTATGACGATAAACCTCATGAGGATTTATTAAAGTTGAGGGAAATGAGAGAATATTTGGGGTATTGGAAAACTTTTGTGTTTCAAAGCAAATCGCTTGAAAATGTGGAGGTGTAAAAACGACTAAACCAGGTTGATTTGTGAGAACACTCATATTTATTCCATTTTTTGGTTCAAAAAATTCTGCCACTGGACTATTAGTTTGATTAACCACAAAATAGTCATCCAACCGAATTTTACCGAGTTTCCTAGAATATCTAAAATCAAGATTTGTATTTTTAACTAATAGTTTTTTTCCACTAGGAACTAAACTTTTGTCTAGTTCTAAATATTTGTCTGCATTTATCCTTAAGAAACTTTTACCGATTGATTCATTTTTATTGAGATTAAAATATGCATGGTTTGTTAAGTTTATATGAGTTGGTGATTCAGTAATAGCTGAATAGTCAATGTTTAATTTATTATTTTCTAAAGAATAAGAAACGTTAGCTTGAACTTTTCCTGGAAATCCAGTTGTCCCTGCAGGACATTCATATTTAAATTTAACTTTTTGTTTTTCTATTAAATCTACTAAGGCCCAGTTTTTTTTCCCCCAACCTTCAGATCCGCTATGCAGCATAATACCTTTTTCATTTTCAATTTCATATAATTTCCCATTTACTTTTATAGGATTTATAAGTCTTCCAGCATAACGCCCTATAACTGCACCCCTCGACCATGAATCTGAAATGTAATCGTTAAGATTTTTAAATCCTTGAATTACATTTATGAATTTTCCATATCTGTTTTTTACCCATAATTCGTGAAGAATGGCACCAAATGATAAGAATACCGCTTTTATGTTTCCATTATCTAGGGTATATATTTTCAATGTATTTCCTTTAAAAGCTCTGGATATTGTTTTTGAAATTTTTTTAGTCTAGGAATGGAAACGTTTTTTACATAGGGATTATCGGGATTATTTTTTTCATAATCTTGATGGTAATCTTCAGCATAATAGAATTTTTCTAATGGTTTAATCTCTGTAATTATCTTGTTTGAAAAATAATTACCATTATTCAAAGTTTTTATATAGTTAATAATAGATTCTCTCTCGAATTCATTTGTATAAAATGCTATCGAACGATATTGAGATCCATAATCCGGTCCTTGTCTATTAGGAGTTGTTGGATCATGAGAACCAAAAAATACTCTTAAAAGAGTACCATAACTAACTTGATTTGGGTTATATATGACCTCAACTGACTCTGCATGACCCGTTCTACCTGTTCCAATTTGATTGTAATTAGGATTTTTTGTGAAACCTCCTGCATAACCAGAGTAAACTTCTTTAACTCCTTTAACACTTTCATAAATTGCTTCTACACACCAAAAACAACCTGAAGCAAAATATGCTTTTTTTAAACCTTCTTGATTCATTTCTGGAGGGGTCCAAATTACTTCAGAATTATTAAAAGGAGAAGTATTTGAAATACATGTTTGTAACGAAATTGAAAATATTAGGGCAAATAAGGCTTTCATTTAACTACTTTATCTTACAAATATAAATATTACTTAATCAGTTCTATTAAATAATCTCCGACATCAGAGGTGGACAAAAAATTTTTGCCCTCTTCTGCTAAATCTTTGGTAACTTTTCCTTCAGTTAATGATCTATTTACCACTTCGCGAATATTTGCTCCCTCATTATTTAAACCAAAGCTCATTTCAAACATCATTGCTGCAGACAGAATAGTAGCTAAAGGATTTGCAATTCCGAGCCCTGCAGCTTCAGGAAATGATCCATGTATGGGTTCGTATAACGAATTTTCTAAACCAACAGATGCTGAAGGCATTAGACCCATTGATCCAGAAATAACAGATGCTTCATCAGTTAAAATATCACCAAAAAGATTCTCAGTTACTAAAATATCATAAGAGTTTGGCCATTGAACAAGTCGCATTGCAACGGCATCAACAAATTCATATGAAACTTTTACATCTGGGTAATCTTTTTCCATTTCTTGAAATGTTTCTCTCCATAATCGAGAACTTTCCAAAACATTTGCTTTATCAACACAGCATAGTTTTTTTTTTCTTTTCATGGCCAATTCAAAACCTTTAACAGCTATTCTTTTTATTTCATCTCGATTGTATGTGCAAGTATCAAAAGCTGTATTTCCATTGTCTTTTCTACCTCTCTCTCCAAAATAAATTCCTCCCGTTAGCTCCCTTAGAAAAACTAAATCTGTACCCTGAATGCGCTCTTTTTTTAAAGGTGATTTATTTAATAAAGAGGGGAATGTAAAAGTTGGTCGTACATTAGCGAATAAGCCAAGTTTTTTTCTCATTCTTAAAAGCCCTTGCTCTGGTCTCACTTTTGCTAATGGATCTTTATCAAACCGTGGGTGTCCAATAGCTCCAAAGAGAATTGCGTCTGAAGTAAGACATATATCATGGGTTTCATTTGGATAAGGATCCCCAACAGCGTCAATTGCTGCAGCTCCCACTAAAGCGGGTTTCCATTCAATATTATGATTAAATTTTTCGGCAATTGCATCTGATACTTTAACAGCTTCATTTATTACTTCAGGTCCAATTCCATCTCCTGCAAGAAGGGCTATTTTAAAATCCATAAGGGGTACTATTGTTGTATTATATTTAACATCTTTTCTGTAGCTTTAATTGCTGAAACAGTTTGATCAGAGTCTAATCCTCTAGTTTTAAAATCATTAGATCCATTATGCCAAGTGATTGTGGTTTCACATAAAGCGTCTGAATTACTGCCTGGGGGTATTCTTACAGCATAATCTACTAGAATAGGTAAGCTCCTTTTTTGTTTTTGATAAACCTTGTTTAAAGCATTCCAAAAAGCATCATATTGACCGTCGCCTGAAGCATTTTCCTCAAATATTTTATTTTCAATTTTTAAGGAAATACTTGTAGTTGGTCTTAATCCTTTTGAATGAGTTAATACGTAAGAGTCAATTTTTACTTTATCAGGAATTTCACCACCTAAAACATCTGAAATTATAAAAGGGAGATCCTCAGCTGTGACACGCTCTTTTCTGTCACCAAGTTCGATTATTCGTTGAGTTACTTTCTTAAGATCTCCATCATTAAGGGTTAAACCTAATTCTTGGAGATTTTTTTGAATATTTGCTTTTCCAGATGTTTTTCCTAATGCATATTTTCTTTTTCTGTCAAAACGCTCTGGAAGAAGATCATTAAAATATAAATTTCTCTTGTGATCACCATCAGCATGAATCCCTGCTGTTTGTGTGAAAACATTTTCACCTACAATTGGTTTATTTGCAGGAATCCTGAATCCAGTAATAGTAGCAACAAGCTGGCTAACCTTATGTAATGCATTTTCTTTAATATTTATTTTAACTTCCGGAAGAAAATCATTTATTACAGCAACAACACTTGCTAACGGTGCATTACCGGCACGTTCACCCATACCATTTACAGTCAAGTGAACCCCTTTAACTCCGGCTTTTACAGCCTCTAGTACATTTGCAACACTAAGATCATAATCATTATGACCGTGAAAGTCAAAATGTATATTAGGATAGCGGTTTACAAGCTCAGATAAATATTCAGAAGTCATTTCAGGTGTTAGAACCCCTAATGTATCAGGAAGTAAAACTCTAGTAATATTTTGATTAGATATAAAATCAAGGTAATTATATACGTAATTTCTTGAATCAGACATTCCATTGCTCCAGTCCTCTAAATAAACATTTGTATTTAACCCTTCACTTTCAGCAATTTTAATACATTTTAAAATATTTTTAAAATGGTTTTCGGGGGTTTGCTTTAGTTGATATTTTAGATGATTTAATGACCCTTTTGTTAGTAAATTTTGAACCTTTGCTCCAGCGTTTTTCATCCAGTTTATTGATCTTCCATCATCTACAAAAGTTAGAATCTCGATTCGATTTATATAGCCGTTCGATTTTGCCCAATCAGTTATGCCTTTTACTGCTTTTGCCTCACCCTCAGAAACGTGAGCTGACGCTATCTCAATCCTGTCTATGTTTAGTTCTTGTAGTAATAGTTGGGCAAGAGTAAGTTTTTCAGAAATAGAAAAAGAAACTCCTGAGGTTTGCTCTCCATCTCTAAGGGTTGTGTCCATTATCTCTAAATGCTTATTCATTTTAAAATTGAATATTTCTATAAAGGTGATTTAGATTCAAATTCTTTTATTTTGGATTTCATGCTACACAAATAGTCAATATCGTCATAACCGTTAATCATATTTTCTTTTTTGTAAGAATTTATTTTAAACTTTTCAGAATATTTTGAGTTACATATACTTATTAATTGTTTTGGTAGGTCAATTTTTAATTCTGTTTTTGCATCATTATAAATAGCTTCAAAAATATGATTTAGAAATGATTGTGATACTTCTACAGGAAGGACGCCAATATTTAAACAGTTATTTTTAAAAATATCAGCAAAGAAACTTGACACAACACACCTGAATCCGTAGTCATATATTGCCCATGCTGCATGCTCCCTTGATGAACCTGATCCAAAGTTGTTTCCTCCTACTAATATACTTCCAGAATATGTTGGATTATTTAATACAAAATCATTTTTAATACTGTTATCTTGATTAAATCTCCAGTCCCTAAATAAGTTATCCCCAAATCCCTTTCTTTCTGTTGCTTTAAGAAATCTTGCGGGAATTATTTGATCCGTATCTACGTTTTCTATAGGTAATGGGACAGCTGAACTTTTTAAAACTTTGAATGAATCGTATGACATACTAATTAAATGAGAGATCTGGGATCCGTTATCTTGCCAGTTATTGCGGCTGCTGCAGCAACAAGTGGACTTGCAAGAAGTGTTCTTGCACCAGGGCCTTGCCTACCTTCAAAGTTTCTATTAGAAGTGCTAACTGCATATTTTCCAGGAGGTATTTTATCATCATTCATTGCCAAGCAAGCTGAACAACCTGGTTCTCTTAATTCAAATTCAGCATCTTTAAAGATTTCTAACAATCCCTCGTTCTTAATAGCTTCCATAACTTTATGAGAACCTGGTACAAGCCATGCAGTAACATTTTTAGAACGCTTACGACCACTTACGATACTTGCAAAAGCTCTGAAATCCTCAATACGTCCATTAGTACAACTTCCTATAAAAACATAGTCAATAGGTTTTCCAATCATGCTTTCACCTTCTTTATAACCCATGTAATCTAATGACTTTATATATGTTAATTTACCATTATCAACATCTTTAGCCTTTGGAATTGATTTTGTGATACTAATTCCCATTCCAGGATTTGTACCAAATGTTATCATTGGATCAATTTCTGAACCTTTAAAAAAGAACTCTTTGTCAAATTTCGCCCCTTTATCTGTGAAAAGTGTACCCCAATACTTTTTTGTTTTTAACAGATCATCTCCTTTTGGAGTGAATTCCCTATCCTTAATGTATTCAAAAGTTTTACTATCTGGAGCAATCATTCCTCCTCGAGCACCCATTTCAATACTGAGATTACAAACTGTCATTCTGCCTTCCATGCTTAACTCACGGAACACTTCTCCGTGATACTCAACAAAATAACCAGTTGCTCCTGATGTTGTTAATTTTGAAATTATAAATAATGCTATGTCCTTTGGAGTAACACCGTTATTTAATTTTCCATCAATAGTTATTCTCATTTTTTTTGGTTTTGGTTGCATAATGCATTGGGTTGCTAGTACCATCTCTACTTCGGATGTTCCAATTCCAAATGCTATTGCACCAAAAGCACCGTGAGTGGATGTATGTGAATCACCACAAACTATTGTAGCTCCAGGTTGAGTTATTCCATACTCTGGACCTACAACATGCACAATACCATTTTTTTTGTGTCCAAGTCCCCAATAGGAAATACCATGTTCATTTGCATTTTTTTCGAGTGCTTCAAGCTGATTTTTTGATTCAGGGTCAGTTATGGGTAAGTGTTGATTTTTTGTAGGTGTATTGTGATCAGCTGTTGCAAAAGTTCTTTTGGGATAAAGCACAGAAATTCTTCTATTTTTTAAGCCAAGAAAAGCTACAGGACTCGTAACTTCATGAATCATGTGACGATCAATGAATAAAACGTCTGGTCCGTTTTTAATTCTTTTCACAACGTGGGAGTCCCAGACTTTATCAAATAGAGTTTTAGCCATACGTTTTGATTTTATTTCTTCAAATTACTTGCTTTGATTATCTCTGGGAGATCCTCATCCCCTATTTCTTTAATTTTATCTGCGACTATTAAAAATTGTTCGTATACACGGTCAAGTTGAAGCTTGTCTAATTCATAACCAATTTTTTTTGCCCGATATGCTAAAGCAGCTCTTCCAGATCTTGCAGTTAAAACTATGGATGATTCATTTACACCCACATCCCTTGGATTTATTATTTCATAAGTTTCACGTTTCTTTATAACACCATCTTGATGTATACCAGATGAGTGAGCAAAAGCATTTGCACCTACAATTGCCTTATTAGGTTGGACGGGCATTGCCATACTTTCAGAAACAAGTTGGCTAGTAAATAAAAGTTGTTTTGATTTTATTCTTGTATCAAGATTCAATTTTGGGTGTTGACGTAGTATCATAACAACCTCCTCTAGAGAAGTATTTCCTGCACGTTCACCAATACCATTTATTGTACACTCAATTTGTCTAGCTCCATTTTGAACACCTGCTATCGAATTAGCAGTAGCAAGACCTAAATCATTGTGACAGTGGCACGAAATAATAGCATTGTGAATACCCTTTACATTTTCCTTGAGATATTTAATTTTAGATCCATATTCTTCAGGTAAACAATAACCAGTTGTGTCAGGGATATTTAAAACCGTTGCACCAGCTTTAATTACTGCTTGACATATTTTAGCTAAAAATTCATTATTTGTTCTTCCCGCATCTTCCGCATAAAATTCAACATCCTCTACATAACTTTTAGCATGAGCAACGGCGGCTGTTGCACGTTCAATAATTTTTTCTGGACTTGAATTAAATTTAAATCTGATATGACTTTCAGATGTACCTATTCCAGTATGAATTCTAGCTCTTTTTGCAAATCTTAATGCATCAGCTGCAACATCAATATCCTTTTTCACTGCCCTAGTCAAACCACAAACTTTAGAATTTTTCACCAACTTAGAAATATTTTCCACAGCTCTGTAATCCCCAGGACTTGATATTGGGAAACCAGCTTCTAATACATCAACTCCTAACTCGTCTAATTGTTTCGCTATTGTAAGTTTTGTTGAAGAATCTAATTTACAGCCAGGAACTTGTTCGCCATCGCGTAAAGTAGTGTCAAATATTTCTACAAATTCCATATTATTGATTCAAAGCTGAAATTTTCTATCAAACTAAAATATAATTTATGTTTTCCAATAATAAAAATAGCTATTTTTGTATTACAATATTCGTTGTGAAAAACAAACACCTAACATGCTAATTATTAGTAATTTGTATATAAATAATTTACAATGACAAATGACCAGAAAGATAATTTATTTATTCTCATAAAGTCTTTGACTAAATCAGAAAAAAGGCAATTCACCTTGTATGTGGGAAGAATGGATTCAAATGAGAATTCAAAATTTCTCAATTTATTTCAACTTTTGGATAAAATGAATTGCTATGATGAAAAAGTAATTTTAAAAAAGGGAATTGTCACAAAACAACAATTATCTAATCTGAAGGCACATTTGTATAAACAAATTTTGATTAGCCTACGAATGAATCCAATGCATAAAAATATCCGTATTTTAATAAGAGAGCAGTTAGATTTTGCTACAATTTTATATCAAAAAGGGTTGTATAAGCAAAGCCTAAAAATTCTTGAAAAATCAAAATTGCTTGCAAATAAACATCAAGAAAAGTATGTTGCTTACGATATAGTAGAGTTAGAAAAAATCATAGAGTCACAATATATTACAAGAAGTTTGAGTAATCGTACAGAGACATTAGTAGCTGAATCTGAAAAACTTCGTGCACAAAACAATTTAACAACCAAACTTTCCAATCTTTCTTTAAAACTTTACGAGCGTTTAATTAAAGCAGGTTATGCAAAAAGTGATCAAGAGTATAGAGAAATAACCCAATTTTTTTATGAAAATCTACCAAAGTTTGATTATGATAAATTGGGATTTAGAGAAAAACTTTGGTACTATAAAGCTCATGTTTGGTACAGCTTCTTGACCCAGGATTTTTTATCAACTTATCGCTATGCTTCAAAATGGGTAAAAATGTTTGATAAGGAACCTGCTATGATTAACATACATCCAGTTTTTTATTTAAAAGGGAATAATTATCTAATGGAAAGTCTTGTTTTAATAAAATATCCATCTAAGTTCAATGAAACCATAGAGCAAATGGTTTTTTGGACTAAACATAATAATTTTCCAAAAAATGATAACCTAAAGGCTCTGACTTTTCAATTCTATTATAGTAATAAGTTGAATTTTCATTTTTTAGAGGGTAGTTTTGAAAAGGGATTAATACTTATTACTGAAATCAAAAAAGGTATTAAACACTACAGCAATCAAATTGATCCTCATCACATAATGATGCTCTATTATAAAATTGCTTGTATTTACTTTGGATCTGAGGATTATGAAAATTGTATTTTATTTTTGGATAAAATCATTAGCAATAAAAGCTTAAAAATGAGAGAGGACTTATTATGTTTCTCAAGGGTTTTGAATATTTTCGCCCATTATGAAGCTGGATTTGATTATCACCTAGAAACTCATTTAAGGGAAACATATAAATTTTTAATAAAGATGAATGACTTACATGAGGTTCAAAAAGCTATGATTAGATTTGTTAAAGGCTTGGGTGAAATTTATCCTCACGAATTAAAAACTGCATTCAAATCATTATATAATGAATTAAAGGGATATGAAAACGATCCCTATGAAAGGAGATCATTTTTGTATTTAGACATCCTTTCATGGCTAGAAAGTAAAATCAAAAATGTACCTATTGCAAGTATCATTCGTGAAAAAGCGTCCACTATTAATCGTAAAGAACGATCTTCCATATCCCCGTATTCATAGGGAGTATTTCAAAAATTAGTTTTTTTTTAGTGACTGGGTGTGTAAATGATAAGGACTTTGAGTGAAGACTTATACTTTTATCTTTGTTTGCCCTAGCTGACCCATACTTTATATCACCCTGAATGGGAAAACCAATGCTGCTTAATTGTGCTCTAATTTGATGATGACGACCACTTAAAAGTTCTATTTCTAACAAACAATATTTTTTAAATTCTTTAATTCGCTTCAAATTTAATTGTGCAAATTTACTGTCAGGCAATTTGTTTATATGAGCTTTAGATTTATTTTTCTTTCTATTTCTTGTCATCCAATTTGATAAGCTGGTGTAAGTTTTTGGAATTTTTTTATCTACAAGAGCCCAATAAATTTTTTTTGTTAACCTAAGTTTAAATTGATTATTTAATCTAGCAAGTGCTTTTGATGTTTTGGCAAAAACTAAAATACCACTTGTTGGTCTATCTAGACGATGCACTAATCCTAAATAGGCAGAACCAGGTTTGTTGTTCTTAATTTTTAAATAATTTTTTATTGAATCTGATAACGAAGTATCACCAGTTTTATCAGATTGCACCAATTCACCAGGAATTTTATTTATGATTATAATGTGATTGTCTTCAAAAATGATACGCTTAATTAAATCCAAAAAATTAATATTGTTCTTTTTTGTTAGGAAATTTTTCAGACTTTACATCTTTACTGTACTGTTTTATAGCTTTACAAATAATTTCATCTAAATCACAATATCGTCTTAAAAATCGTGGACTAAACTCTTTGTTCATCCCCAGCATATCATGTAAAACAAGAACTTGACCATCAACATTTACACCTGCCCCAATCCCAATCGTAGGAATCTTTATAGATTTTGAAGCTTTTTTAGCAAGTGAAGCTGGGATTTTTTCAAGAACTACTCCAAAACAGCCAATTTTTTCCAACATAATTATTTCATTTAGTAACATTTTAGCTTCAATATTTTTCTTAGCTCTTACATTATAAGATCCAAATCTGTATATTGATTGTGGGGTAAGGCCCAAATGACCCATAACAGGTATTCCTGCTTGGATTATTCTTTCAATTGAATCCTTAACTTGTTTCCCTCCTTCTAATTTTACACCATGAGCTCCAGATTCTTTCATTATTCTTATCGCGGATCTAAGTGCTTCCTTAGGGTCTGATTGATATGATCCAAAAGGTAAGTCTACTATTACTAATGCTCTTTTGGCAGCTTTAACAACACTGGTTGCGTGATATATCATTTGATCAAGCGTAATTGGTAAAGTTGTCTCATGTCCAGCGACAACATTAGAAGCAGAATCACCTACTAAAATGACATCTATTTCAGAGTTATCAACTAAGCCAGCAAAACTATAGTCATAAGCTGTTAGCATTGCAATCTTTTCACCTTTAGATTTCATTTCTAGTAGTGTTTTGGTCGTAATCCGAGTATATTTATTACTTGACATAATTATTTATCTAGATAAAAATTATTTGTTTTTTAATCTCTTACTTCTTGAGTTTGCACAAATATAATATTTTATTTACTCTGCCATACTGTCAGTTTTATCTTTAGTGGCATAGTGCTTGAGTTTTAAAAAAAAAAAATTAATAATGAGTAAAATTATAGGAATTGATTTGGGAACAACAAATTCATGCGTTTCTGTGATGGAAGGAAACGAACCAGTTGTAATACCAAATGCTGAAGGTAAAAGGACAACACCCTCTGTAATTGCTTTTGTAGAAGGCGGCGAAATTAAAGTAGGTGATCCAGCGAAAAGACAGGCAGTAACTAACCCTACTAAAACAATTGCGTCTATCAAACGTTTTATGGGTAATAAATTTTCAGAATCGAAAAATGATGTCAAATCAGTGGCCTATAAGGTAGTAAAGGGTGATAATGATACACCCAGGGTAAATATAGATGGTCGAATGTACAGTCCTCAAGAACTTTCCGCCATGACACTCCAAAAAATGAAAAAAACCGCTGAAGATTATCTAGGACATGAGGTTACTGAAGCTGTGATAACAGTTCCAGCTTATTTCAATGACTCGCAAAGACAAGCAACAAAAGAAGCAGGAGAAATATCAGGATTAAAAGTCCAAAGAATAATTAATGAACCAACAGCTGCTGCCCTTGCATATGGACTCGATAAGGGTGGCTCTGATAAAAAAATTGCAGTATATGATTTAGGAGGAGGTACATTTGATATATCAATTTTAGAATTAGGTGACGGGGTATTCGAGGTATTATCTACAAACGGTGATACTCACCTTGGTGGTGATGATTTTGATCAAGTAATAATTGATTTTCTTGCTGAAACATTCCAAAAACAGGAATCAATTGATCTTCGAAAGGATCCCATGGCTTTACAAAGACTTAAAGAGGCTGCTGAAAAATCTAAAATTGAGCTCTCTTCTTCAACTCAAACTGAAATAAATCTTCCGTATGTTACCGCAACAGATTCAGGGCCGAAACACCTTGTTACATCACTCACCAGAGCAAATTTTGAAAAATTAGCTGACTCTCTAGTAAAACGATCTATGAACCCTGTAAAAAAAGCATTAGATGATGCTGGATTAACGACAGGCGATGTAGATGAAATAATTTTAGTCGGAGGATCGACCAGAATCCCAATAATTCAAGAAGAAGTAGAAAAGTTTTTTGGTAAAAAGCCTTCCAAAGGTGTAAATCCAGATGAAGTTGTTGCTATTGGTGCAGCTATACAAGGTGGAGTTTTAACAGGTGATGTTAAAGACGTTTTATTACTAGATGTTACACCTCTATCATTGGGTATTGAAACTATGGGTGGAGTTATGACTAAATTGATAGAAGCTAATACAACTATTCCAACAAAAAAATCTCAAATATTTTCTACTGCGGCTGATAATCAGCCCTCAGTCGAAATTCACGTTTTACAAGGAGAAAGATCTATGGCAAATGATAATAAGACAATAGGAAGGTTCCACTTAGATGGCATACCTCCTGCACAGAGAGGAACCCCACAAATTGAGGTTACTTTTGATATTGATGCCAATGGAATAATCAAAGTTAGTGCTCTAGATAAAGCTACCAATAAATCCCAAGATATTCGTATCGAGGCTTCTTCGGGCTTAACAGAAGAGGAGATTGAAAAAATGAAAAAAGAAGCTGAAGCCAATGCTGATGCTGACAAAAAGGTTAAAGAAGAAGCAGATAAGCTCAATTCAGCGGACCAAATGATTTTTCAAACTGAAAAACAGCTTAGCGAATTTGGGGACAAGTTATCTGAAGAAAAGAAAAAGCCAATTGAAGTAGCACTCGGTGAGTTAAAAAAAGCACATGAGTCAAAAGATATACAGGCGATTGATAAAGCTTTGGAATTAATTAACGAAGCTTGGAAAAATGCTTCAGAGGAAATGTATAAAGCACAAGCTGAAAAAGGATCAGCTGATGCAAAAAATACAAATCCGCAAAAGGATCAAAAGGCAGAAAAATCTGGGGATGACGTCCAGGATGTTGATTTTGAAGAAGTGAAAGACTAGTAAATTAGGTATTCTATCCTAAGATAAATAAACTTTTAGAGCCTGCATAAAAGCAGGTTTTCTTATTTAAAATTGTATGTATTAATGAACAAAAAACAAGTTCTGGAAATTGCAAATAGTATATCTAAAAACACACTAATGGAAACATTAGAAATATATTATACCGATGTTGGAGATGATTTTTTAAAAGCAAGAATGCCTGTTTCAAAAAAGGTTCATCAACCAGATGGAATACTTCATGGTGGTGCTACAGCGGCATTGGCCGAAAGTGTAGGTAGCGCAGCAGTATATATTTTTAATAAAGATCCTAATACAAAAGTTCGTGGTATCGAGATAACAGCCAATCATATAAAGAGTATCTCAGATGGTTTTGTTTATGCTACTGCTAGACCAATTCATAGGGGTAAAACCATACAATACTGGGAAATAAAAGTAGTTAATCAAAAAGATGAATTAATATCTTTATGTAAACTAACCACTTTTACGAAGCGTTAACAAAATTTAAATTATTTTTTAGAATATATTTGTTTCAAAATTTAAAACAAAAAATATGAAAAGTGTAATTATTTGTGATATGGAAGGAGTAATACAGGAGATGAATAATGGAGCTCTTGAAATGTTTGGTTACTCAAAGGATGAATTAGTTGGTATAAAAAGGGTTTCAATTTTTTCTCCTGGAGAAATCGTAATTCAAAATGTTTTGGGCTGGCTCGAAGAAGCAAATAAACACGGAAAATCTATTGTTAAAACAAATTTTGTAAGGAAAGACGGATCGTATTTTAATGCTGAAATTATAATCACTCCTAATTTTGCTAATGGTAAGGATGAACCTCAAACCGGCTACTGTGGCATTACAAAAGAGATTGAGGAAAATGTAAACATTCCAATTAGCTTAACTACGAAAATTATTAAAGGAATTGCAATTACAAGAGGTGGTTTTACATTGGCATCTATATTACCCATGGTGATTGTTTCGTTGATTTTAAGTCAAACAAATTCATTATCATTAACAAATGCTATTCTGTCTATAATTGGAATAATTTGTGCTCATATTTTCGGGAATCTATACAATGACTATTTCGACGTAAAATCGGGAACTGATGAAAATAACAGTGAATACTTTAATGTTGGTGACAAATCATTAATACTAAGAGGAGCTCAGATTTCGGGAGGCAGTAGAGCAGTAGAGTTAGGTCTAATAACATTAAAGAAAACAAGAATATTAGGTAATTTAATGATTGTAATTGCTTTGGCCTGTCTTATAATTCTCTCAATCAATATATACTATCAAACAGGATCATTTGATAACATATATGGTGTTGGCATAATTGGTTTTTTAGGTTTATTCATGGCATATTTTTACACAGCTGAGCCATTAAAATTTTCTTCTAGAAAGGGACTTGGTGAATTAACTATTTTTTTAACCTTTGGACCACTTCTGACATTAGGAAGCTTTTTTGCAATGTCAAATACTTCAATTGAAATTTCTTTCCAACTTTTGCAAAATTTTGCTTTGATTGGTATCCCACTAGGCTTACTTACAACAAATATCCTTTTAATTAATCAGTTTCCAGATTTAAAGTCAGATAAAAAATCTAATAAAATTAATTTGGTTGTTTTATTTGGAAAAAAATTTTCTAGATGGATATATTTAGCCAACCTTTTTGTGATCTACATTACAACAATTTATTTTTTTAAAGATTCGATTCAAACTTTCTATTATCAAAATGTTCTTTTCTTAATTTTCTTATTATTGATTATATATGGTATGTACATTTTTGTAGGCCTTTATAAATTTTATGATTCTAGAAAATTAGTTTACTATAATATCCATACTATTTATTATCAAATTATTTTTTGTTTGGGAATTATTTTAACTTTCTACCTTTAGAAAAATAATTTATGTTTCTAAATGAGGCTGAATCTACAAAAAACCCCTTTTGGATGTACCTTTTGGGGTCATTCATCATAACATTTTTTTCAATACTTGGCCAATTACCATTGACATTTTTTATTTCAGGGGAAAAGTTACTATCCGCTGGTGGCGATCCAATTTTAGCTTTGAGAAGCCTGGACAAAAATCTCCAACTCTTTTTGCTCTTAATTCCTTCATTGGTGGGCTTTTTTGGACTGATTTTGGTTGTAAATAAATTACATGAAAAGTCATTAAAAACTATTTCGACTGCAAGAAAGAATTTCGATTGGCAGAGAATGTTTTTTGCTTTTTTTTTATGGGGTCTTATTACAGTTTTACTTTTGATTGGGGATTACCTTTTTAATCCTTCCGATTATCAATGGAATTTCAAATTATTACCTTTTATAATTCTTTTTATTATTACTATTACTTTGATACCAATTCAAGCAAGCTTTGAAGAATATATTTTTAGAGGCTATCTTTTACATGGCTTTACTTCATTTTTTAAAAAGCCATGGTTGTCATTAATTATGACATCTTTCATTTTCGGATCTTTACATGCATCTAATCCAGAAGTTGAAAAAATTGGCTATAGTATTTTGATATATTACATTGGAACGGGCTTTTTTTTGGGAATTTTAACAATTGTTGACAGGGGTATAGAGTTAGCTTTGGGCTTTCATATAGCAAATAACCTATTGATATCTTTGTTATTAACATCGTCATGGACTGCATTTCAGACCGAATCAATCTTTTTGGATATCTCTGAACCATCAATCGGATTTGAAGTCCTTTTTCCTCTTTTAGTCATATACCCTTTATTTTTATTTATTGTTTCAAAAAAATACAAATTGTCAAATTGGAAAAATAAATTATTAACTAGTTAGATAAATGGAAATACCTAAATTTTCAAAAATCCACAATCGTTTTCGCCTTAATGGTTATTATTATGATAGAAATAACCTGAAGGAAGTAGCCTATAATTTCATTAAGGAGGGAGATCTCTATGAAACCTTTATGGGAGACTTTATTTTAGATTGGCTTGATAACTCTGACTCAATTTATCTCAGTACATCAATATCAAAGAAAAATAAGATATTGGTTAAAAAACAGTCACTTGTAAGTAGTGCGATTTCAACTGGAGATTTTTTTAAGGTAAGTGTTGGGGATAGAGCTCTTCATTGTCTTCCAACAAACTATATAGCGGGTAAAATGATGTTAATAAGGGCATTAATTTTAGGTCTTGAAATTGATCTAATTTCCCCATCTAAAAAACCCTTTTACAAAAATGAAAAATTTTATGATTTTGCAGCGATGACCCCAATTCAGGCATTTCACTCTATACCTGAGTTAGGTAGAATAAAAAAGGTGATAATAGGAGGTGCTTATCTTTCAAACGCTCTTCAGCAAGCTTTGATAAAAGCTAAAATAAATGCCTATGAAACATACGGAATGATGGAGACACTTTCTCATATTGCTGTTCGTAAGATGACTGATCCTATATCTGAATTCAAATGTTTACCCGGGATTTTTGTCCGGCAAGATAATCGTAAATGTCTAATTGTCGATGCACCTAGATTAGACATTAAAAACCTTATTACAAATGACCAGGTAGAATTATATAGCCCAACTAAATTTCGATTGATTGGAAGTATAGATAACATAATTAAATTGGATGATTTTAATATACACCCTGAGCAAGTTGAACGTAAGCTATCCGAAAAAATATCCTTTCATTTTTTTATTGATAAAATAGGCTTTAAATCAAAAAAGGAAAAATTAACTATAGTTATTGAAGATAATTCTAAGATCAATCTTAAGAAAGTTTGTGATCAAATAAAGAGTTGTAAAAAGCTTGAGAAATATGAAATTCCAAAATCTATCACCCTTTATAAAAAATTCATACAAACATACGGTGGTAAGATAAAGCGAAAGGAAACAATGAATCAAAATCCATTTAAAGTATTAGACTTGTAAAATTCCCATATTAAATTTCCTATCTATTGGAGATTGATTTGCTATTTCAATACCCATACTAATCCATGATCGAGTCTCTGCTGGATCTATTACAGCGTCAACCCATAATTGAGAAGCTGCAAATACTACATCAGTTTTCTCGTCATATTTACTTTTTATTTTTTCTTTCATTAAAGATTCTTTTTTTACATCTAGTTGCTCCCCATTTTTTAAAGCAGAAGATTTTTCAATTTGTAGCAACACTTCTGCTGCTTGACTTCCACCCATTACAGCAATTTTTGCTGTTGGCCAAGCGACTATTAGCCTTGGATCAAAAGCTTTTCCACACATCGCGTAGTTTCCCGCTCCAAAAGAGTTTCCAATAATAATAGTAAACTTTGGGACAACTGAATTAGCAACTGCATTTACCATCTTGGCACCATCTTTAATAATTCCAGAATGCTCTGCTTTACTTCCAACCATAAATCCAGTAACGTCTTGTAGAAAAACCAGTGGTATATTTTTTTGATTACAATTCGCTATAAATCTTGTTGCTTTATCAGCTGCATCGCCATAAATTACTCCACCAAATTGCATTTCACCATTTTTACTTTTTACTATATTTCTTTGATTTGCTACAATTCCAATCGACCATCCATCAATTTTAGCATAGCAAGTGATTATAGTTCGACCATATTCTTTTTTATATTCATCAATCGAATTATTATCAACAAGCGAGTCAATCAATTCATATGAATCATAAGGTTGTGTGTTTTTCTTTGGTAAAATTGAATAAATTTTATCTTTTTCGATTTCAGGAATTTTAGTTTCAGAGCGTTTAAAGCCCGCCTTGGGGTAAGAACCAATTTTATCAATAATGCTTCTTATTTTATCCAAAGCTGCTTTATCATCTTTTAATTTATAATCGGTAACCCCACTAATAGCGCTGTGAGTGTCAGCTCCTCCTAAATATTCATTATCAATATTTTCCCCAATAGCTGCTTTAACAAGATAGCTCCCTGCCAAAAAAATACTTCCAGTTTTTTCAACTATAATTGCCTCATCAGACATAATTGGTAGGTAAGCACCTCCTGCAACACAGCTTCCCATCACAGCTGCAATCTGGACAATACCCATACTGCTCATTTTAGCATTATTTCTAAATATCCTACCGAAGTTTTCTTTATCAGCGAAAATTTCTTCTTGAAGGGGAAGAAAAATACCTGCACTATCTACTAAATAAATTATTGGAATCCTGTTGTCAATAGCTATTTCCTGTGCTCTTAAATTTTTTTTAGTTGTCATTGGAAACCAAGCGCCAGCTTTTACGCTTGGATCATTTGCTACAATTACACAATACCTTCCTGACACTTTACCAATTACAACTATAACTCCTGCTGATGGACATCCACCATATTCATTGTACATCTTTTCGCCTGCTAAAATTCCAATTTCATAAATTTTGCTTGGATCGTCAACAAGATTTTTTACTCTTTCTCTAGCTGTTAATTTACCCTGGCTTTTAATTTTTTCAAGGCGACTTTTGCCACCTCCTAACTTAATCTTTCTAAATATAGACTCAATGTTAGCCCAAGCCATTTTCATTGAGTCCTTGTTTTTTTCTTTTTCTAGTTCCATTAATAAATAAATGATAATACTAAAGTAATAATTTATATATGTGTCATTTTAAATAAATGTTCGATATTTGATGTACAAAGTATAATGAACTTAAACAAAAATAAAATAGTAGGTATTACTGCATTGATAATGACAATAATTGGTACTGCTCTTATTTTGGTTGGCATTTTTAAATATCGAGAATATGCAATAGGTTTTTCAATCGCTGGAATTGGATTTTATGCAATAGCTTGGTCTTTTAATGCCTTGAGAGGCAGGATTTAAGTTAGCAAAAGATAAAAACCTAAATATTAAAAACAATCAGTTTATGCTTAACTCCATTTTTATATTCCCTCTCGAATAAAGAATATTCGACTCCATTTCTACCTCTAAAAAACCATACTTATAATACAAATGAATTGCATTCTCTAATTTGGTATTAGAGTAGAGAATAATTTTTTTCCATTGATTTTTTTTTGCAAACGAAATTGCGAACTTCATAATAGAGTTCCCATGCCCTTGACCTCTGTAAATTGGATTAATAGCCATTTTACTAAATTCAAAAACACTTTCTTGTATCTTGATAAATGTGAATGTTCCAATAACTTTGCCATTTAACTCTAACATAATTATATGCCCCCCAGGATCTAATATTTTTGATTTAGGATTGTTGAGAATTACTTCATCTATAGGTTCTACAAAAAAATAGCTTTCTAGCCACTGAAGGTTTAAAGACTTAAAAATAGATGCATCCTTATTGGAATATTTTCTAAAATTAATTTTTTTCATTTCCTATCATATCTTCCGGACGAACCCATTTATTAAATTGTTCTTCCGTCAAATAGCCTAGCTTTAAACTAGCTTCTTTTAAGCTTGTTCCATCATCATATGCTTTTTTAGCAATTTCAGCAGCTTTGTAGTATCCTATCTTTGTGTTTAGAGCGGTTACTAACATTAATGAACCCTGAACTAGATTTTTAATTCGTTTGTAATTTGGTTTGATACCTTTTACACAATTTTGAGTGAAACTAGAACATGCATCTCCAATAAGTTGAGCTGATTCAATTGTATTAGCAGCCATAAGTGGCTTAAAAACGTTTAACTCATAATGACCTTGTGTACCACCAATAGTGACTGCTACATCATTCCCCATGACTTGTGCACATACCATAGTCACTGCTTCACATTGTGTTGGATTAACTTTTCCAGGCATAATAGAACTCCCAGGTTCGTTTGCTGGTAATATTAACTCTCCAATACCACATCGAGGACCTGATGCCATTAATCGAATATCATTAGCAATCTTATTTAATGAAACCGCAATCTGCTTTAAAGCTGAATGAGATCCAACTATAGCATCATGAGAAGCTAATGCTTCAAATTTGTTAGGCGCCGTTTTAAAAGGGAAACCTGTAAACTCAGAAATATATGAAGCTACTTTTTCAGCATATCCATTGGGCGTATTGATCCCTGTTCCGACTGCAGTACCACCTAGAGCTATTTCAGCAAGATGGTTAAGGCTAAATTGTAAAGACTTTATACCATTTTCTAGTTGGGTAGAATATCCTGAGAATTCCTGACCTAGGGTTAGGGGAGTGGCATCCATCAAATGGGTTCTTCCAATTTTTACAATGTCATTAAATGCAATTGCTTTATCATTTATTGCATTTTTTAAATCTATTAAACCCGGGATTGTTATTTCTATTATTTTTTTATAACAAGCAATATGCATTGCTGTGGGAAAAGTATCATTTGATGATTGAGATCGATTTACATCATCATTTGGTTTAAGGGTTTTTTCTCCTTGACCCATTATTTTACCTTCTAAGACGTGAGCTCTATTAGAAATTACTTCATTTACATTCATATTACTTTGAGTCCCTGATCCAGTTTGCCAAATCACTAATGGAAAATGATCGTCCAATTTCCTTTCCAAAATTTCATCACAAACTTTAACTATTAGATCTCTTTTTACTTTTGATAATACACCCAGATCAAAATTTGTGTTAGCAGCAGCTTTCTTTAATTGTGCAAATCCATATATTATTTCCATTGGCATGGAACCTGAAGGACCTATTTTAAAGTTTTTTAGTGAGCGCTCAGTTTGTGGACCCCAATAAACGTCTTTTGCCACTTTAATTTCTCCAATTGTATCTTTTTCAATACGGTACTCCATATTTAATAATTTTATATAAAAATACTAGGTTTAAAAATAAACATTAATAAAACGTAGAATATTTTCTTTTGGTAGATTTTTATTATTCGATTCTAACAAATAAATAAAAAAAATTACCTTTATTGTATAATTTTGATTAATGTTTGAATTTGACCAGTATTTAGGCTTTCTCGCTTTCTTGAGTATAATTACCATCGGCTTCTGGTTGATGATTTTCCTTCTTACTTTCGCAATACCTTATTGGCTATTTGGTGCTGCTAAGGAACGCTTTGACCAATGGCGAGCTAAAAAAAAATAAAACGAATAAAAAAACGTCTGTATTTAGATGCTTTTTTTAATAACCATAACTACTATCGTCATCACCTTGATATCCGCTTCGGCGATTTCGTTGGTTTTTCTTTTGATTCAATCGATAGGTTAAAGTTGCAATATAGGTGGGTTGCCGCCATTGGAATTCAGTATAACTGTTAAACGTATCGGTGAAGGTATTTGAGCGATACTTTTGAGAATTGAATACATCACTAATCCGAAAGGATAAAGTCCCTTTCTCCTTTAATATGTCTTTGTTGATTGCTGTAGACAATCCGCCCAACGGTTTGCTTTTGGATTGTGCAGTTACCCTTGGTCCACGCAAAAAAAGTTGATTTTGCCAGCTAAGTCCTGTACCAAAATTAATACTTGAAATAAATCGTGAAGACCAGCTTATATTTTTGGCGTCAAAAACAAACCCATTGTAAGTTCCAATGACTTCATTGCTATAAACGTTGAAATTGGCATTTAAACGAATTTTTCGATTGGGAGTAAAAGTCAGACTAGCCTCTCCTCCATAGCGTTTATTTTTGGAAAGATTTATAGGACCTCTTCTTAATACGGGTACAATTACAAGATCAGAAATAGGATCGTTTGGGTCACCACTCAGGATAACTTTTTCCCCAGTATCTTCATTAACAAATTGAAAGTTATTAGTCGTGTGTTGATAATAAATTGATCCATTTATAGTGAATTTTTTTAAGCGCTTAAGGTAACCTAAATCAAAACTCCCGGTACTAGCAGGATCCAAATCAGGGTTTCCCTGAAAAAAGTTAGTGATACTGTTTCGGGAAGGAAAGGGATTTAAAAAAAATCCACGTGGACGCCTAATTCTTTTGGCATATCCTATTGTAATACTTTCTTTTTGATCAATTTCAAAGGAGAGGTTAACTGTAGGAAACCAATTGGTATATCGTTTATTTGTATAGTCATTGGTTGTTCTTTGGTCAATCACAATATTGGAATCCTCCATTCGCAATCCAAGTAAAAGGGAGAATTTATTAATTTTCTTCCCGAACTGAGCATATGCAGCATTTACATTTTCTTTATATACCAATATGTTAGTTAGGTCGGTATCGATGCTACGAATGTTGTTTTCTATAAAAGCAACTTCATAATCGGTTTCAATCGCATTAAAAGTACCACGATATCCCAATTCTATTTGAGTATTTTTATCTAAGGGGTAGACATAATCTACTTGAGCCAAGATCCTTTTTTGCGACTCTAGTGTGGTCACTTCTTCGTTATCGTTGATTCTTGTAGAAGGAAAGGTTTGAAGACTTGTGATTTGTGCTAGTTCATCTTCAGTACTCTTTTCGTACTGGTAGGTGGCACTAATTTCATGCCCTTTGTCATTAAATTTCTTTTCATAAAGTCCTGAGAGTTGAAATGATTCGTCAAGTTCAGGTTCATATTGCTTGCGCTCAACACTAGAAATAGGGCTTCCACCTAAGGAATTTAGTTCATCAATGCTGACAACACCATCATTAATTCCTTCATTGTCTCGATAGAATCCATTTAGGGTAAAGCTACTGTACTCGTCAATAAAATATTCTGCTCCCAGAGAAATAAATAATTGATCACGTTCTCGATTGATTTTTCCTGTTTCAAACAGATAGGAGTTAGCTTCTTTTTCATCAAAATACTCATTTTCAGATAATCCATTGCTAATACTTGTCCTTCGGCCAATAGTATTGGTAGAAAACAGGTTTAGCTTTTTTGTTTTCCAATTAACGGTAGCTGTTCCGCGCAAGGTTTCAGGGACACCGCTATTTATGTTAAAATTACCATTGAACCCAGAACTTTCTTGTTTTTTTAAAATTATATTGATAATCCCACCAGTACCTTCGGCATCGTAACGAGCGGAAGGTGATGTGATAACTTCTACTTTTTCGATCGATTCAGAGGGAAGTTGGCGAAGCCCATCAGGTCCAGAAATACCAACAAGGCCTGAGGGTTTCCCGTTGATAAGAATTCGAACATTGTTATTACCTCTCAGTGCAATATTTCCCTCAACATCCACAGTGATGGAAGGGATATTTCCCAAAACGTCGGCTACGCTGCCTCCACGGACCGTAATATCTTTACCCACATTATAGATGCGCTTATCTAATCGTATTTCAACCTGAGTTTGCTCACCTACCAGTTCTACTTCCTCAAGTTCGTTTGGATCAATTTTTAAAGCTATGGTTCCCAAATTCAGATTCGACTTCACGGATACGCCCTTCATAATGTAAGTTACAAAACTGATGAATTCAATATTTATATCGTATTGTCCTGGGAAAGATTCAATTTGAAAATTTCCTTCAGCATCCGTAATTCCACCCTGAATATAATCGGGACGATTATTATTTTTTAAGGTAATTGTTGCGTACTCTAGTGGCTGATTATTTTCTTTATCAATTACCTTTCCAGTAATAAAATATTTTGGTGAACCTTCAGGTCTTTGCCCATATACATAAAGCATTCCAAAAAGTAACAAGATTGCAAAGTGTCTTTTTTTCATTACTTGTTGATGATTTAACAGTTAGCCTAAATATATGTAGATGAAGGTTAATGTTAAGATATAAATACTTTCAAAACCTCTATAGGCTGAACCAAAACTCCTTTTTGTCCTTTTAATACGATGGGCCTTTTAATTAGTTTAGGATGTTTTGAAAAGATACCAAGCAATTTTTCATTATCGATTGCTTGGCCTTTATAATCATTCTTCCATAAGACATCTTGTGTACGTATCATTTCTTGAGGCGATTTGCCGATCTGTAAAAATAGATCTTTCCACTCTATTGCAGTCAACGGATTCTTCATGTACTCAATGATTTGTATGTCTAGTCCTTTACTTTCTAGGTACTGTAAAGCTTCTCGAGACTTGCGGCACCTACTGTTATGGTAAATCTTCATCATGGTGAAAAAATAATAGAACCAACATGTATCAAATTTTTAATTGAGTTGGAAAGGTTTGACTTATTTTATTTTATCCACAATAGCTTTGAAAGCTTCGGGATTATTCATAGCCAAATCGGCCAACACTTTTCTATTTAGCTGAATATTTTTGGCTTTTACTTTTCCTATAAATTGGCTATATGACATTCCATTTACTCGAGCACCAGCATTAATACGTGCAATCCAAAGGGACCTGAAATTTCGTTTTTTTACTCTCCTATCTCTATAGGAATAAAGCATTGCTTTCTCAACAGCATTTTTTGCAATAGTCCAAACATTTTTTCTACGTCCGAAATAGCCTTTTGCTTGTTTAATAATTTTTTTTCTGCGCGCTCTTGAAGCAACTGAATTTACTGATCTTGGCATTCTAATTGTTTTTTGAAGGAGGCGGTAAAATACTCTTTAAAAGACCTTACTTCAGGTTAATTTAATTGTTTTTAACACCTTTTAAATTATACAAGGCGTAATTGTTCTTTTATGCTTTTGGCATCGCTATCATTTACTAATCCTGAATGAGTTAGTTTTAATTTTCTTTTTTTTGATTTCTTTGTCAATATGTGGTTTTTAAATGCGTGCTTTCTTTTGATTTTACCACTGCCAGTCAATTTAAAGCGTTTTTTTGCACTTGACTTTGTTTTCATTTTTGGCATAATTTCTTATTTTATTTTTTTTTTGGAGTTATAAACATTATCATTTTTTTACCTTCTAATTCAGGCATTTGCTCTACCTTTCCTATTTCCTCAAGATCTTGCGCTAAGCGTAAAAGTAATATTTGGCCTTTTTCTTTAAAAATAATTGAGCGACCTTTAAAAAAAACAAAAGCTTTAAGCTTTGCACCGTCTTTAAGAAACTTTTCTGCATGTTTTTTTTTAAACTCATAATCATGCTCATCTGTATTTGGACCAAATCGAATTTCTTTTACTACAATTTTACTTGATTTTGCTTTTAATGCCTTCTCTCGCTTCTTTTGTTCATATAAGAATTTCTTATATTCAAGTATCTTGCATACTGGTGGTGACGCTTTAGGTGAAATCTCAACAAGATCTAGCTGAAGATTTTGAGCTATCTGTAGAGCATTGTTAAGAGTATAAACTCCAACCTCTACATTATCTCCTACAAGACGTATTTCATGTGCCGTGATCTTTTCATTAATCCTGTGGGGGTCTTCTTTGAAAATTCTCCCTGGACCACTAGATCTTCTTCGTCGTATTGCTATATCTTTCTTTTTTAAATTAAACGTTCAAGCCAGCATGGCTGTCCTTTATTTCATTTTTGATCAGTTTTACAACTGAATCTAAATCAAAGTTACCGATGTCTCCTTTTCGATGTTTACGCAGAGAAACAGATTGACTTTGAGCTTCTTTTTCTCCTAGAATAATCATGTAGGGGATTTTCGAAACTTCTGATTCACGAATTTTTTTCCCAATTGTTTCATTTCGATCATCTATGAGGGCGCGAATTTCGTGATTTTCAAAGAATTTTAAAACTTTTTGCGCGTAATTTTTATGTTTTTCACTTACACAAAGTATATTGGCTTGTGTAGGTGTAAGCCAAATTGGAAAATTTCCTCCTGTATGTTCTAGAAGGATAGCAACAAAACGCTCCATACTTCCAAAAGGGGCCCTATGGATCATTATCGGTCTGTAAAGATTATTATCACTACCCTTGTATGTTAAATTAAATCGTTCTGGCAAGTTATAATCAACTTGAATTGTACCAAGCTGCCATCTTCGCCCTAACGCATCTTTAACCATAAAATCAAGTTTAGGTCCATAAAAAGCAGCTTCGCCCTTTTCTACACTATAATTTAAATCTTTTTCAATAGCTGCGTTTATAATAGCATTTTCTGCCATTTCCCAGTTTTTTAAGTTACCGATGTATTTTTCAGGTTTGTCTGGATCACGCAAGGAAACCTGTGTTGAAAAGTTTTTAAAACCTAAGGATTTAAAAACATATAATACTAAATCAATAACCTTTTTAAACTCATCATCAAGTTGTTCTGGAGCACAAAAAATATGTGCATCATCTTGTGTAAAACCTCTAACTCTTGTCAATCCATGTAATTCTCCACTTTGTTCATAACGATATACAGTTCCAAATTCAGCGTAACGTTTTGGTAAATCACGATAACTCCAAGGTTTTGATTTATATATTTCACAGTGATGGGGACAATTCATAGGTTTGAGAAGAAATTCCTCTCCATCCGCTGGAGTTTGTATTGGCTGAAAACTATCAGCACCATATTTTTCATAATGTCCTGAGGTCACATATAATTCCTTATTTCCTATATGAGGAGAAATTACCTGTTCGTAACCTGCCAAATTCTGTACATTTTTTAGAAAATTTTCCAGACGTTCGCGAAGCTCTGCCCCTTTAGGTAGCCAGAGTGGTAAACCTTGTCCTACTTTTTTTGAAAATGTAAAAAGTTCAAGTTCTTTTCCAAGTTTTCTATGATCACGTTTTTTTGCCTGCTCTAATAATTTTAAATATTCATTAAGCTCTTTTTGTTTTGGAAAAGAAATACCATAAATTCTGGTAAGCTGTTCTCTTGATTCGTCCCCTCTCCAATATGCCCCTGCGACACTTAATAGCTTAACTGCTTTTATATGGCCTGTATTTGGTATGTGTCCTCCTTTACACAAATCAGTGAAGTCAGCATGGTCACAAAAGCTAATTTCACCGTCTTTCAAATTTTCAATTAATTCTAACTTAAAGGGATTATTTTCCTTTTTGTAATATTTGAGAGCTTCGGCTTTTGAACACATTCGCATTTTGAATTCGAATTTTTCTCGAGCAAAGTTTAAAAATTTCTTTTCTAAAGGAATCAAATCTCTCTCGGTGAATGAAAAATTCCCAAAGTCAACATCGTAGTAAAACCCATTTTCAATTGGGGGTCCTATTGTAAGTTTAGCTTTTGGATAAAGGGATAAAATACTTTGTGCCAAAATATGAGCAGACGAATGCCAAAATGCAGCTTTTCCCTCAATGTCATTCCATGTGAACAGTTTGAGATCTCCATTTTTTTTTAGAGGTGTAGAAACTTCAATAATATTTCCATTAAATGAGGATGACAAAACATTTCTTGCAAGACCTTCACTAATACTTTGTGCAATTTCCAATGGAGTTACACCTTTTTTGAAAGGACGTTTTGATTTATCAGGAAAACAAATTTCTATCATTTTATTTAATAAAACTTCACAAAGATAGTTGGTCTTATTGAGTGTTACAATGATGGATCAAATATTCCTCTTTTTTCTCTCACCTATAAAAGCACTAACAATAGCCATAATACCTTTAAAACCATTATAAATAGCTAATAATAAAAATAATAATCCAATACTCAGGACAAAAAAATAAAAAGGATGTTCCTGGTTTTTAAATGACTGATAAAGAATTATCGGACCAATAAAGCAGCACAAAATTGAAATTGTAATAAGTTTAATTCCTTTTTTTAATAATTTTTTGTCCAACTTAGATGTTGTATTTGATAAATGTGATTTTTAAGTAAAAAAATTAATTTTTATTAATCTCATCAATTGCTTTCCTAACACTGCTGTGAATTTTTAACTGAGTTCTAACTAAATTAATGTCTGCTCCAGTTATATCTAATACAATTTTTTCAGCTCTACTTTGAAGCTTATTATTTGAGAGCTGCATATCTACCATTTTATTTCCTATGACACGGCCCAATTGAATCATAGTAGCTGTTGTAATACTGTTAAGAATAAGTTTTTGTGCAGTTCCTGCTTTCATTCTTGAACTACCTGTTAAATACTCTGGCCCGACAATAACTTCAATTGGATAATCACTAACTTCTGCGAGTGGGCTATTCATATTACATACAATACAGCCTGTTGTAATTCCATTTTTTTGAGCTTCTTTTAGACCACCCACAACATAAGGCGTAGTTCCAGATGCTGCAATACCAACTACTATATCTTTATCATTAACTTGGAATGTAATTAAATCATTCCATGCTTGTTTTGTATCATCTTCTGCTTTTTCTATAGATTTTCTTAATGCATCATCGCCTCCAGCGATTATTCCAATTACTCTGTCTGGTGAAGTTCCAAATGTAGGTGGGCATTCTGATGCATCCAAAACTCCAAGTCTGCCGCTTGTTCCTGCACCAATATAAAAAAGGCGACCACCCTTTTTTAAGTGTTCAACAATTATAGAAATTAGTTTAGCAGTTTTATTTTTGACTCTTCCAACAGCTTTTACAGCTTTAATATCCTCCTCATGCATTCCATCTAGCAATTGACTAACAGTTTTTTTCTCTAGCTCTTTGTGATGAGATTCAGATTCGGTGATTTTTTTAAAAGTCATTTAAAAACAATACTTTATCAATATATGCGACTTCATCCAATTTTAGACTCTAAATTTTTTTTCAACTCTGAAAGAAATTGTTGTGTAGTAAGATAATGCGTACTATTGGTGTCTTTTCCATGAATTAAAACTGCAAGATCCTTAGTCATTTTTCCACTTTCCACAGTTTCAATACATACATTTTCGAGTGTCAAACAAAAGTCAATTAAGTTTTTATTATTGTCAAGTTTACCTCTGTGGGCTAGTCCACGTGTCCATGCGAATATAGAGGCAATAGGATTAGTTGATGTTTCATTTCCTTGCTGATATTGTCTATAGTGCCGAGTTACAGTTCCATGTGCTGCTTCAGCTTCCATTGTCTTGCCGTCTGGAGTTACTAAGGTTGATGTCATTAGCCCCAATGAACCAAAACCTTGTGCGACCGTATCGGATTGTACGTCTCCATCATAATTTTTGCAAGCCCATACAAACCCCCCATTCATTTTCATTGCAGCAGCAACCATATCGTCTATTAGACGGTGTTCATATTTTATGCCAGCATTTTTAAAAAGATCATGAAATTCATTTTCATATACTTCTTGAAAAATATCTTTGAAGCGACCATCATATGCCTTAAGTATTGTATTTTTAGTCGATAAGTATAAAGGCCACTTTTTATCCAAAGCCCTGTTCATGCAAGACCTGGCAAATCCATATATAGATGAATCGATATTGTACATACTCATTGCAACACCATTTTCTTTGAAATGGTAAACTTCCCATGTTTTAGGTGTACCCCCATCATCTGGTGTAAAAGTCATTGTTAATTTGCCCCTTCCATTTGTTACAGTATCTGCAGCTTTGTATTGGTCTCCAAATGCGTGCCTTCCTATACAGATTGGTTTTGTCCATCCTTGAACATAACGTGGCACGTTTTTCATAATAATTGGCTCACGGAATACCGTTCCACCAACTATATTCCTAATTGTCCCATTTGGTGATCTCCACATATTTGATAAATTAAACTCCTTTACTCGATCTTCATCGGGAGTAATTGTAGCACACTTTATTCCAACATTGTGTTTTTTTACAGCATGAGCTGCTTGTATTGTAATCTTATCTTCAGTAGCATCACGTGATGTAACTGAAAGATCAAAATACTCAATTTTAATATCTAGGTAGGGGAGTATAAGTTGTTCTTTTATAAACTTCCAGATTATCCTGGTCATCTCATCTCCATCCATCTCTACTACTGGGTTAACAACTTTTATTTTTGACATTAGGTTAAATATTATTTTTTTAAAAGCCCTTAGTAAATTTAGTAAAACCAAGGCAGGGTCTTCCCTAAAATAAAACGGAAATATTTTTAGATTATTATAACTCTTTTATTCTCGCTTTTTTACCACGAAGGTTTTTAAAGTAATAAATTCGTGATTGGCGGACTTTACCCTTTTTATTAACTTCAATTTTTTCTATCGTAGGTAAGTTTATAGGAAATATTCTCTCAACTCCTACTGTTCCCGACATTTTACGAATTGTAAATGTTTTAGAAAGACCTTGACCTTTTATTTGGATTACAGTTCCCTTAAAAAACTGAGTACGAACTTTCTCTCCTTCTCTAATTTGATAATAGACTGTTAGTGTGTCACCGGTTTTAAAGTCTGGAAGGTTTTTGTTTGCTATAAACTCGTTTTGAACAAAATTTATTAAGGGTTCCATGAGGGTGAAATTGTAAATTATGAATAAGGGTTTTTTATTATCTAATTTTTTTTACATAAAAAAGTCAATTTGCAAAATTAAACTTTTTTTGATGTAAACAACACCCCTAAAACAATAATTATTGTTTTAGGGGAGATCTCATATATTATTTCAAAAGATCAGGTCTGCGTTCTTGTGTATGTTTGAAAGACTCCTCCTCTCTCCAATTACTTATCATGGTGGCATTTCCCGATAGTAGAACATTAGGCACTTTCCAACCTTTATAATTTGATGGTCTAGTATATATTGGGGGTGCTAAAAGGTCGTCTTGAAAACTGTCTGAAAGAGCAGACGATTCGTCACCAATTACTCCAGGAATTAGACGAATTATTGAATCACATAAAATTGTAGCTGCTAATTCTCCTCCAGATAGAACAAAATCACCAATTGATATTTCGTCTGTAATCAAGTGATCGCGGACACGTTGGTCAACTCCTTTGTAATGTCCACACAACATGATAATATTTTTCAGTGTTGAAAAAGTATTAATTTTCTTTTGATTTAGTTGGTCTCCATCAGGTGTCAGATAAATTATTGAATCATAATTTCTATTTTTTTTTAGCATCATAATACAACGATCAATGGGTTCAATCATCATAACCATACCAGCACCACCTCCAAAGGGGTAATCATCTACTTGTTTGTTTTTGTTTGTAGCATAATTTCTTAAGTCATGAAAATGTACCTCAGCCTTTCCCATAGCTATTGCTCTTTTGAGTATAGAAGATTCAAAAGGACTTTTAATTAGATTAGGAAATAATGTAATAATATCGATCCGCATCACATTTTGTTTTGAGTTTAAAAATACTGGAAGCCACGATAAATTATAATTCTATTTTTAAAATTGTAATATTATTTTTTCCTTCTCACCATCTGGATTCAAAAATAAGATACTTTCTAAATCATTGATTTTGTAGCCTTTTACGTCTGAAAGAACATCGACTTTATTTCCATTCACTTCTAATATAAGATATCCACTATCAATTCCATTTTGATAAAGCCTTCGGTTGTTCATGTTGGATATGTAAAGACCATAGTCAGTATTGTATTCTTTTTTCTGTTTTGAGGTTAATTCTCTGACCTCCATGTAAAAAAATATAGCACGATTAATTTTTTCTAATTGGACATTAACTTTGTTTTCTCTTCCCTCACGTATGTATAAAACGCCTACTTTTTCTCCAGGTCTTTTTGTGGATAAATACCCAGATAAATCAGCAAATTTGTTTATCATAATACCATCTACACTTTTTATTATATCTCCAGGCTTTAATCCAGCCAGGTCTGCACCCAGGCCTTTTTCTAGATCTGTAATATAAAAGCCCTCTGTTTCTATAACATTAAAACGCTCTGCAGTTTCTGAATCTAATGCTTGACCTACAACACCCAGAAGACCTTTCTGCACATCACCAAATTCGATGAGATCTTCAAAAACTTTTCGAGCTACATTACTTGGCACAGCAAAAGAATAACCAACAAAACCCCCAGAAACAGAAGTTATAGCTGTATTTATTCCAATTAATTCTCCTTGTGTATTTACTAATGCACCTCCACTATTTCCTCTGTTGACAGCTGCATCAGTCTGAATGTATGATTCATTTACACCATCTCTTTTGTTTAGATCTCTTGATTTTGCACTTATTATTCCAGCAGTTACAGTTGAATTTAAATTAAACGGGTTTCCAACAGCTAAAACCCATTCTCCAATTCTAGTTGCATCAGAATTTCCAAAATAAATATAAGGGAGTTTTTTGCCAGCATCAATTTTAAGAACCGCTATGTCAGTATCAGGATCAGTGCCAATTATTTTGGCTCTAAAGGATTTATTATGATTTGTGGTTATTTCTATTTCATTGCTATTTTCTATAACATGGTTATTTGTGATTATATAACCGTCAGGAGATACAATTACTCCTGAACCAGTTCCAATTCTTTCCGGTAATTCGTCTTCATCGTAAAAGTATTTATAAAATGTGGGTAAGTTTGAATTCGACGAACTTGTATTTTTAACATGTACAACAGCATTTATAGTTTTTGAAGCAGCAACTGTAAAGTCAGTACTTTCAGCTGGAATATTTGATGTATTTATTTTATAACTAGTTGGAATTAAACTTTGGTTGGAACTGTCATTTATTTCCGTCTCCGATTTCAAATAGTAATTGTCATATATAAAGACAGATAAAATAGCACTTAAAATAGCTATCGCAAAAGTTTTTATAAATAATTTCATTTTTCTAAATTTTTTGACAAATTTAATTAAATTAAGTAAAAATGATTTTGCTTTAACTCCACTTTAACACCTTTTAAAATGACTACATTTGTTAAGTATGGAGATACATTTTGATAAATATCAAGGAGCTGGCAACGACTTTATTATTTTAGATGACTTTAATAATAAGTATACTAAGTTAAGCATTCAGCAGCTGAGTAAAATGTGTGACCGTAAAACAGGAATCGGGGCAGATGGTGTCATCATTTTATCAGCATCACAAAGTTCAGACTTTGAGATGAAATATTATAATTGTGATGGAAAACTAAGCTCTCTTTGCGGGAATGGTGCAAGATGTGCTGTGTCTTATGCTTATAAAAACAAAATGATCGGTAAAAAAACAAAATTTGATGCAATTGACGGTATCCACGAAGCTTCCTTATTATCGAAGGATATTGTTAGAATAGGGTTTAATGACGTGAAAAATTTTTTAAAGCACAATGAGTCATTTGTAACAAATACTGGATCACCACATTATATAAAAATAGTTGATAATATTTATGAAATAGATGTAAAGAAACAAGGTTCTGCGATTCGTTATTCAAAAGATTTTGCTTCTGAAGGAATAAATGTAAATTTTCTGCAGAAAAAAAATAATTCTAATTTTTTAATTAGAACATATGAGCGAGGTGTTGAAGATGAAACATTAGCTTGTGGTACTGGAGCAGTAGCAGCTGCAATTATTTTGCATCATATTGGTGAGACATCTGGGAATACCAAATTAGATATATGTACTCTTGGAGGTAGCCTAAAAGTTGATTTTAATTTTCATAATGATACATATGAAAATATCTTTTTAGAGGGTCCAGCTAGCTATGTTTTTTCTGGTATATACAAAATATGAACTCCAATAATCTTTTTTTAAGAGCACTTGAACCAGATGATATCGGCATTCTCATGCAAATCGAAAATGACGAAAATTATTGGAAATATTCAAATACTACGGAACCATTTTCAAAGGAAACACTTTATAATTTTATTTCAGAACAAAAACATGATATCTTTGAAATAAAACAAAAAAGGTTTATTGTTTCTAGTCCAAAAATCTCAACCTTGGGGTTTGTGGACCTTTTTGATTTTGAGCCTTTGCACAGAAGAGCAGGTGTTGGAATTGTTATTATTGATAAATTTAGAGATAAAGGACTAGGTAAAAAAGCACTTGATTTATTAATGACTCACTCAAAAAAAAATTTAAATATAAATTGTCTTTACGCGAATATAGCTTTTGAAAATATAGCCAGTATAGGTTTGTTTGAGTCATCGGGATTTGTCAAAGTTGGTTTGAAAAAATCATGGAACTTTTATCAAAATAGCTTTCACGATGAATATCTTTATCAAAAATTATTGTCTTAAGATGATTAAAAAAAGAGCTTTAGTTTTATTTAGTCTACTACTTTCAATTTTAGGAATTTATTTTGTGATACATTTTTACCAGATTTTTTTTTGGTCAAACACAAAATTTAGCAATAACTATTCATACGTTTATATCGACAGAGATGATAACGTAGATTCACTTTTAATACATTTAAAACCAATATTAAAATCTTTAAAATATTTTTCAATAGCAGCTGAAAAAAAAGGATTTTTTTCAAAAGTTCGTCCCGGAAAGTATAGAATTAAAAGAGACATGGGTAATAACGATATTGTTAATCTTCTTCGAACAGAGCGCCTCACTACTAAGGTTGTTTTTAATAATTTAGAGCGTTTAGAGGATTTGGCTGCGCGTATTTCAAAACAAATCGAGGCTGATAGTGTTGAATTATTAAATGCATTTAAAAATGAAAAGTTTTTAAAATCTTTAGGTTTTACTTCGGAAACGGCTCTTGCGATGTATTTGCCAAATACTTACGATTTTTTTTGGGATGTTAAACCCGAAGATTTTAGAAACCGGATGCTGGAATACTACAATTTATTTTGGAATGAGGAAAGAGTTCGAAAGGCAAATGCCTTGAATTTAAGTCCAATTGAAGTTTATATTTTAGCATCAATAGTCCAGAAAGAGTCATTACGTTCTGAAGAACAAAATATAATTTCAGGAGTTTATCTTAATCGTTTGAGAAAAAATATGAAACTTCAAGCTGATCCAACTGTTATTTATGCCATCAAAAAGAAAGAAAAAAACTTTAAAAAAATTATTAGAAGAGTTTTATATAGAGACCTTAAATTGGATTCGCCGTATAACACTTATCGCTATAAGGGCTTAACTCCAGGCCCTATATGTATGCCAAGCCTATCTACAATTGAAGCAGTCCTAAATCCAGAAATCCATAATTATCTTTATTTTGTTGCGTCTCCAACTGATTCAGGTTTTCATCTTTTTTCGAAAAATTATTCAGAACACAATAAAAACAAAAAGCTTTACACTGAGTGGTTAAATAGAAATAAATTATTTCGCTAGCCCCCTCCTTCAATAATAAATATACAAGGGCGTTTATTAAGGTTAGTTTTAACTTTCTTCCATTCCCAAATAGTTTGTGTTTTTATATATTCTGAATCAAGGTTGAGATCACATGCAATACAAAATCTCGTATTATTTTTTAAAGCTTTAAGTGCATCAAAAAAAAAGGAATCATTTCTATAAGGTGTTTCTATGAAAATTTGGGTTTGGTTTCTATTGATCGCGATTTGTTCAAATTTTTTTAAATCTTTTAATCTTTGTTTTTTTTCTATTGAGAGGTATCCATTAAAAGAAAAGTTCTGTCCATTCATTCCTGAACTCATCAAGGCTAAAATTATGGAGGACGGACCAACGTGAGGTTTAACTATTATTCCAGATTCATGAGCTTTTGAAACAATTAAGGCTCCTGGATCAGCAATTCCAGGGCATCCCGCATCGGAAAGAAGACCCATAGAGAGTCCATTCAAACAGGGATCTAAATAACTTCCCAGTTCACTTTTAGTTGTAAATTTATTTAATAGAAAAATATTTAAGTCATCTTGATTTTTATCTGGAATTATTTTCTTTATAAAACGACGAGCACTTCGTTCACTTTCAACTATAAAATTGGATAAGGTTAAGACTTCTTTTTTTACTGAAATTGGAATTACCAGAAATGTGGAGTTGTTTCCGATTGGAGTCGGAATTAAATGTAAGATACCTTTTCTAATTTCTTTTCCTTCCATAATCAAGGCGTAATTTTCATCTACTTGAAATATTGATTTGTTAGAAATAAATGAATAAACGGAAAAAAATATTAATCATACATGAGAATTTAAAGCAATCCCATGGGATAAATAATTATGGAGTTAGTTTTTGACTTAAATCCTCCACGTATTTACGAAACTGTTTATCAGTAAATGTCAAATTATCGACAGTTTTGCATGCATGAAGAACTGTTGCGTGATCTCGTTTACCGATTTGACTTCCGATACTAGCTAAGGATGCCTTTGTAAATTTTTTTGCAAAGTACATGGCTAGTTGTCTGGCTTGAACAATATGTCTCCTGCGAGTTTTGGATTGCAGAGTTTCTATGTCCATCTGAAAATAATCTGAAACCACTTTTTGTATATAATCAATAGAGACTTCTCTTTTTGTGTTTTTTACAAACTTCATTACAATGTCTTGAGCTAAATCTTGTGTAATCTCAACTTTATTAAATGAAGATTGTGCTATTAGGGAAATTATGGCTCCCTCTAATTCGCGTACATTAGTTTTTATATTTTTTGCTACATACTCAATAACATCATCATTGATTGATACACCATCTCTATACAGCTTATTTTTTAATATTGAAATACGTGTTTCGAAGTTTGGCAATTGGAGTTCTGCAGATAAACCCCACTTGAACCTGGAAAGAAGTCGCTGTTCAATGTCTTGCATATCAACAGGAGCTTTATCAGATGTAAGAACTACTTGCTTACCGTTTTGGTGTAAATGGTTGAATATGTGAAAGAATACATCTTGAGTCCCTGTTTTACCAGAGAGAAATTGAACATCATCTATAATAAGCACATCTAACAATTGATAAAAATGAATAAAATCATTACGAGTATTTTTTTTAACAGCTTCAATGTATTGTTGGGTAAACTTCTCTGCTGCAATGTAAAGAACTGTTTTATCTTGATATTTTTCTTTTATATCTACACCAATAGCATGGGCAAGATGAGTTTTTCCTAATCCAACCCCGCCAAATATCAAAAGTGGATTGAAAGATGTTCCACCGGGCTTGGATGCGACAGCTAGTGCTGCAGAACGAGCGAGTCTATTTGAATCTCCTTCTAAAAAATTGTCAAAATTATAACTTGGATTTAATTGAGATTCAATTTGAAGGTTTTTAATCCCTGGAATTACAAAAGGATTTTTTAATTCAGGTGAGTGAGAATTAAGAGGTGCTTCAACGTTTTGAGGAGATAATCCAGCTTTATTATTGCTTGGAATGTTTTCAGTGAATGCAACCTTACCACCAAATGTATTTTCCATCCGGATTGAATAAATTAAACGGGCTTCATCTCCCAACTCCTTTTGCAATGCGGTTTTTAGTAATTTTATATAGTGCTCCTCAAGCCATTCATAAAAAAATTTACTTGGAACTTCTATGCTAAGAACATTATCATTAAGCCTGACAGGTTTAATCGGTAAAAACCATGTTTTGTATGCTTGGGGCTGTATGTTATCTTTTATAAAAGAAAGACATTTATCCCAAACAGAGGAGGCACTAATGTTCATTTATTTTCTATTCTTTATTTATTAGAATTATGGTTAATGTGAACCCGTTTCGTTCTTCACAAATATTCATTAAAAAAACATAAAAAAAAATTAAATAGCTATTGAATTTTAAGTTTTTTTTTTAGATATTCTTCAGGAGTAATTTTGTAATACTTATTAATATTTTCTCACAAAAAATATGAATTCCAAATTTTATGAATTATACTACAGTTGAAGTTCGTGTTCGATATGCGGAAACTGATCAAATGAGTTTTGTGCATCATAGTAATTATTTAAAATATTTTGAACTAGCTAGGTTAGAGTGGTTAAATTTTTTGGATATCTCATACTCACAACTTGAGGAAAGTGGAGTATTAATGCCTGTAGTTAGAGCCTCAGCTGAATATATAAAGCCACTTTTTTTTGATGAAAGTTTTAAAGTTACTGTTTCCTTAATAGATCCTCCAAAAGCAACTTTGAAATTCCAATACGTAGTTGTTAATAGTAAAAATATAATCGTATGTAAAGGAGAAACTGTTTTGGCTTTTTTATCAAAAAAAACAATGCGCCCTACAAGATGTCCAAAAATATTGAACGAGAAATTTAGTTGAAGTAAAAATCTAATGTATCTCCATCAATATTTTTTGAATAGGATTTACTTTTATAAATATTTGGAGAGCCAATTCCATTTTTTAATTTTTTTGTACTTGTAAAAACTCTTGCCTCATCCCAATAGCCCAAGTCAATGAATTTTTGTAGTGTTTTCTTTCCTCCCTCAATTATTACAGATTGTATTTCGTTTAGGTAACAAAATGCAAAAAATTTTTTAAGGCTAAATGGGTTCATAATTGCATACTTTTTACCATTAACTGTATTCATTTCTTTTTCTTTATTAAAAAAAATAGTTGGTTCTTTATCTTCAATTATGAATGAATTTGGGGGTGTTCTATTGTTTGGATCAAAAACTAATCTTAAGGGATTATTTCCCTTAGAAAGTCTATTAGTTAACCTAGGATTGTCATTAACAATTGTTTGAACACCAACGAGTAAAGCTGCTTCTTGACTGCGCCATTTGTGAACAATTTTCCGAGACAAATCATTAGTTATCCAAAACACTTTCCTTGATTTTTTTTCTTGATCTAAAGGAGCTATAAAATTATCTGATGTTTTAGCCCATTTTAAAATGATATATGGTCGTTTTTTTTGATGATAAGTAATAAAACGTCTATTGGCAAAGTCAGTTTCTTTTTTCAGTATACCATACTTAATAATACATCCTGATTTCTGAAGTATTTTTATTCCATTACCACCCACTTTTGGATTTGGATCAATTGAACCAACAACAACTTTTGGAATTAAGAATTTTTTGATAGTGTCAACACAAGGCGGTGTTTTACCATGATGGGAGCATGGCTCTAAATTAATATACATTGTGCTTTTTGAAAGAAGCGATTTATCTCTTACATCTAAAATAGCATTAATTTCAGCATGATTTTTACCTGCCTTTTCATGCCAGCCCCTACCTATAATTTTATGTTTATGAACAATTAATGCACCAACAATTGGGTTAGGATAGGTTTTTCCAAGACCATTTTCAGCTAAATCCAAACAGCACCTCATGAAATATTCATCAGTAATTTTTTTTGAAACCATAATTAAAATTCCCTTGTTTGTACTAAAATCATCTAATTTCTGAAAATTTAATAGTAATAAAATTCACGGATGTTTAGGTAATATTTTAATAATTAAGTTTTGCCGGTCAATATTTTGAAAACCAAAATGTTTTTACTAAAATCGATATAAATATTTTTCAAAATAACAGAGAAAAAAATTAATAATCCACATAAAATATAAATAAGAATGACTTTAATGGAGGGAAAAAATTTTTTTTTAAAGAATTTAGAAAATACATATAACAATAATGAGATCATATATTATTATAAATTAATTTTGAGTGAGGTTTTTAAAAGAAATGAATTACAACTTGCTTTAGATCCAAAATCAAGCTTAAAAAAATCAGAATTTACCTTTCTAAAACGGGCTATTAAAAATCTTTTGGCTCAAAAACCAATTCAGTATATAATTGGAAAAGTATCTTTTCGTTCATTGACATTAAACGTTAATGAAAATGTATTAATACCAAGACCAGAAACTGAAGAGTTAGTGGATTGGGTGATAGAAGATTTTCAAAATTTTTATCCAAAAAAAAATATTATTGATATAGGGACTGGCTCGGGTTGTATTGCAATTTCATTAGCAAAAGAATTAAAAAGAAACATAGTTTATGCACTTGATAATGATGATGCAATTTTAGAATTAGCAAAGCAAAATGCAAAGAAAAATAATGTTAAGGTTAATTTTTTTAAAAAGGATATTAATTTTTTGAATTCATTAAACCTAAAAATTGATGTTATAGTTTCAAATCCACCATATGTGTTAAACAAAGAAAAAAAAAATATGAAATTAAACGTACTCAAGCATGAGCCGCACGAGGCAATATTCGTCAATGATCAAGACCCATTGAAGTTTTACAGATTAATTCTAGATTATGCAAAATTAAACCTACAAAAATCAGGACTTATATATTTTGAGATTAATCCTTTACTAATTAAAGACTTGAAAAGACTTATTACTGCATATAATTTTAAAATAAAACAGCGAATAGATATCTTTGAAAAAGTTAGAATGCTCCGCCTTCAAAAATCTCTGTGATGCACGATATACGAAAAAAAATTAATTTTTTAAGAAACGAATTGCATGATCATAATCATAGATATTATGTTGAAGACAATCCAATTTTAACAGATCTTGAGTTTGATTTGATGCTTAAGGAACTTGTAGAATTAGAATCTGAAAATCCTCAATTTTTTGATCCCAATTCACCAACGCAAAGGGTTGGAGGATCCATAACCAAATCATTTAAGTCCTCATCACATCGATATCCAATGTATTCTCTATCTAATACATACACCAAAGATGAAATAATAAAATGGGAAGAAAGGATCCTTAAGGTTTTAGGTAATGATATTACCATATCTTATTCTTGTGAGTTAAAGTTTGATGGAGCCTCAATAAATCTTAGTTATAAAGAAGGAGAACTAGTTAAAGCTTTAACAAGAGGAGACGGCTTACAGGGAGATGAAATTACTGAAAATATAAAAACAATTAAGACTATACCGTTAAGATTAAAAGGTGAATATCCTAAATTTTTTGAAGTTCGTGGTGAAATAATTTTACCTATTAAAGATTTTAATAAAATGAATATGCGAAGAGCAGAATTAGGTGAAGCTCTATACAGCAATCCTAGAAACACTGCATCAGGCAGTTTAAAATTACAAGATAGCAGCCAAGTTGCTAGACGTCCATTAAAATGCTTTATTTATTCAGTAGTAGGTGATGAACTAAACTTGTATGATCAATTCGAAGTATTAAAAAAAGCAAGAGAATGGGGGTTTAAGGTTCCTAATTCCGCAAAACTCGTTGATTCAATAGATAAGGTTTTTGATTTTGTAAAATATTGGGACTCTGAAAGAGGAAAATTAGATTATGAAATAGATGGAGTGGTCATAAAAGTTAATAGTTTAAAACACCAAGATATATTAGGTTATACAGCAAAATTTCCACGTTGGGCCATAGCTTATAAATATAAAGCAGAACAGGCTGCAACTATATTAGAAGGAGTGCATTTTCAAGTAGGAAGAACAGGAGCTGTAACTCCTGTCGCAAGGCTTAAACCAATTTCGATTTCCGGAACTCTGGTGAAACGAGCTTCTCTACACAATTCAGATCAGATAGAAAAATTGCAATTGAGACTTGGAGATACAGTATTTGTGGAAAAAGGAGGAGAAATAATACCAAAAATTACAGGGGTTAAAGAATTAGAAAGAGGAGATTTCTCCGATAAAATAAAATTTATAAGTAATTGTCCAGAATGTAACTTTCCTCTGTTTCGTGAAAAAGGAGAAGCCCAACATTATTGTAAAAATGAAAATGTATGTCCACCACAAAAAATAGGAAAAATTCAGCATTTTATAAGTAGAAAGGCAATGGATATTGAGGGTTTAGGAGGTGAAACTGTAGCTATGTTTTATCATGCTGGTTTAATTTCTAGTATCTTAGACTTATATAAAATAAATAAGGAACAAATTTTACCTTTAGATGGGATGGCTGAAAAATCAGCAAATAATATTGTTAACGCTATCAGTAAATCAGTTGAAAAACCATTTTCAAAGGTCCTATTTGCCCTTGGAATAAGATACGTTGGTGAAACAGTAGCAAAAAAACTTGCTAAATCATATAACTCCATTGATAATTTGATATCAGCATCAAAAGAAAACTTGACAAATACTGAAGAGATTGGCGAAAAAATTGCTCAAAGCATTATTAATTATTTTTCAATTCAAGATAATTTAAAACTTGTTAAATCTTTAGAATCATTTGGGTTAAAAATGAAAACTTTAAATAACCCCAATTATAATCATCCAGCATTTTATAATAAAAGATTTGTGATATCAGGAATCTTTGATGCTTACAACCGAGAGGAAATCAAAAATGAAATTGAAAAACTTGGTGGAATTTTAGTAACTTCAATATCTTCAAAAACCGATTATCTTGTTGCCGGGAAAGGCATTGGACCATCTAAAGAGATAAAAGCGAAAAGTCAAAATATTCCAATATTATCTGAAAAAGACTTTGATAATTTAAAAAGTTCATAAGCACCTAAAATTGTTATATTTATAACTAAAAATATCCTTAGCTAAAAGATTGATTTTTATTTTACTCTCTCGTAGTTAGGATATATTTATTTAAAATGACTGATCTTTTTAAAAATATTTTTTTGCGCTACAGATTAAATAAAAGATTAAAGATCCTTGAATCAAAATCTAAAGAGAAAATTAAGTCTTTTAGTTCAATGGTGATTTTAACCTCAAATAATGAGATTGATGAAAAAGTTTTTTTCTCGCTCGCGGATTCATTGAAAATATCCTCAAAAAAAATAACTTTGGTTGTAATTAGTGACAAGAAATTTTCAAAATCCAAAGCAAGATTTAGAAAAATTATTTACTGTTCAAGAGAAAAAGTAGGATTGTTGGGAAAATTTGACAGTGAAATGTTGTCTTTTTTTGATCAAAAGTTTGATTTATTGATAAATTATTTTTCCATCAGCAAAATATTTCCAGAGCTTGTAAGTGCTTCCTGTTCGTCTAAAGTACGGCTAGGTTTTTACCAAGTAAATCATATAATTAATGATATAATACTTAATATTGACATAGAAGATAAACAAACTTTTTTAGATGAATCAAAAAATTATTTAAAAGCTCTCTTAAAATAATGAATTTAGAAGGATTAGGTGTAGCAATGATTACACCCTTTGATGTTTATGGTAAAGTAGATTATGATTCTATCCCTACAATTGTTGAAAATATAATTTCTGGTGGTGCTGATTATTTAGTTCTAATGGGAACAACAGCTGAAGTTCCATGTCTTTCAACCCAAGAAAAAAAAGATATTATTAAAATAGTTAAAGAAGCTAATCATAACAGGTTGCCTATGGTAATAGGAATTGGTGGTAATAGTACATACAATGTTATTGATGAAATTTGTCAAACGGATTTATCATCATTTGGAGCAATATTGTCAGTTTCTCCGTATTACAATAAACCATCTCAGGAAGGCATTTACCAACATTTTTCAGAAATTGCAAACTCTAGTGAACTCCCAATTATTGTTTACAATGTGCCATCAAGAACAGGAAGTTCAGTTAATCCATCAACCTTTATTCGTTTGTGTAACGATTATGAAAATATTTACGCTATAAAAGAATCCAGTGGTGATTTGTCACAAGCAAGAGAAATAATTAATAACTCATCTCCACAAGTTCAAGTTATATCAGGAGATGATTCAATGACTTTACCTATACTTCTAGCTGGAGGAGTCGGAACTATATCTGTATTGGCGAATGCTTTACCTAAAAACATTGTAAATCTATTCCACCACATTAAAAATGGAAATCTAAATGAAGCCTATGAATTAAATCATCGTTTAATGGATATGATTAAATTGCTATTTGAAGAAGGTAATCCTGTGGGAATTAAAGGACTCATGGAACTTATGGGAATCTGTACAAAAAAAGTTCGCCTTCCTTTAGTTAGTGCTTCTTCACATTTAGTCGATAAAATAGAAAAGGTTTTTAATAATTCATTTTTTGATGTTTCGGGTAGTAAATAATAATATTTCAATTATTGTAGATATTTATTAATTTTATCACATGGAAAAGAAGTTAATTTTTCTAATGTTTTTAGTTTTTTTTTCAAATATATTTTCTTCATGTAGCGAATATCAGAAATTATTAAATAGCGATGATGCATCAGAAAAATATAAACAAGCTGAAATATATTACAACAATGGGGAATATCGTCAGGCTAACCGTCTTTTTGAACAAATCATCCCTAAATATCGGGGAAGACCACAATCTCAAAGAATAATCTTTTTTTTCGCTGAAACCTATTTTCAAACAAAGAGTTATAGTCTCGCTGCATATCAATATGAAAATTTTATTAAAAGTTATCCAAAGAGCGAGCGCATCCAGGAAGCAACATTTAAAGCAGCAAAATGCTATTACCTTCAATCCCCTACATTTAGTCTTGACCAAGAAGAGACATATAACGCAATAGAAAAACTACAAGTTTTTATAAATCTATATCCAAATTCAAAATTTTCTGCTGACGCTAATCAGATGATATCCGAATTACAAGAAAAATTAGAAAAAAAGGATTTTGAAATTGCAAAACAATATTTTACGATTCGTGATTACAGGGCAGCTATAAAAGCAAATGAAAATTTTATTGCTGGTTTTCCAGGCACAAAGTTTAGAGAAGAATCCATGTATATTAAGTTTCTATCACTCTATGAAATAGCTATAAACAGTATTTTTACAAAAAAAGAAATGAGATTGAAACAATTAAAGCAACAATACGAATTAATTTTACGCTACTATCCAGAGACTTTGTTCCTCGAGGATTTAAATAAGAAAATGGAAAAAGTCAACATTGAACTTCAAAATTTAAACGTAACATAATATATTAAGAAATCATGACAAAATATAGAGAATCCAAAGCAGCACAAACAACCAAAACATACAATCGTAATGAATTAGAATCAAATACTGAAAATATTTACGAAGCTTTATCAATCATAGCTAAAAGATCACTGCAAATAAACTTAGAGATAAAAAAAGAGTTACATGAGAAGCTCGATGAGTTTGCAACACATAATGATAGCTTAGAAGAGATTTTTGAGAATAAAGAACAAATAGAGGTTTCAAGATTTTATGAAAGATTACCCAAGCCACACGCTATGGCTATTGAGGAGTGGTTAAAAGATAAAATTTATTCGCGCCAGACTGAAGATCCAAAATAATCAATCATGGGTCTTTTAGAAGGCAAGAAAATTGTTTTAGGAATTTCTGGAGGAATAGCAGCTTACAAAACACCAATATTAGTAAGAGAACTAAAAAAGCAAGGTGTCGACGTAAGAGTTGTAATGACTCCGGCTTCTAAGGAATTCGTTACACCATTAACACTATCTACCGTATCTGGAAATCCAGTGAAATCTTCCTTTGAATCTATAGATCTAGATAATCCCGTTTGGAACAACCATGTAGAAATTGGAATGTGGGCAGATTTTTTAATAATTGCCCCAGCAACATCTAATACTATCTCTTCAATGGCAAATGGACGTTGTAATAATTTGGTACTAGCCGTTTATCTTTCTGCTAAGTGTAAAACTTTTGTTGCACCATCAATGGATCTGGATATGTATCATCACCCTTCGAATCAAGATAATTTAAAAAAACTAAGATCTTATGGTAATATTGTTTTACCTGTCGGCAAAGGACCACTTGCTAGTGGATTAGATGGAAAGGGAAGAATGCTTGAACCGACCGAAATAGTATCATACTTAATAAATCACTTTCAATCAAAACAACCCTTAGTTGGTAAAAAAGTATTGATAACATCCGGTCCTACTTATGAGCAAATTGACCCTGTTCGATTCATTGGAAATCATTCGTCTAGTAAAATGGGTTTTGCATTAGCTGAAGTAGCAGCAAAATTGGGAGCAAAAGTTACTCTTATTTCAGGTCCTACCAATGAAAAAATTAACCATCTTTCTTCAGTTGAACTTCATTCAGTTATTACAGCTGACCAAATGTATGAAGTTGTAAAGAAATATTATACTCAGTCAGATATTGCTATTGCATCAGCAGCAGTCTGTGACTTTAGAATTGAATCTCCATCCAAAAGTAAAATAAAAAAAACCAAGACTAAAACCACTCTTAATCTTGTTCCAACTAAAGACATATTGGCTTACATGGGTTCAAAGAAAAAAAATCAGTTTCTTTTGGGTTTTGCGTTAGAAACAGATAATGAATATGAAAATGCAAAGGCTAAAATAAAGGAAAAAAACTTGAATGCTATTATTTTGAATTCTTTAAATGATGGGGGTGCTGGGTTTTCAATAAATACAAATAAGATTTCATTTATAAAACCAGATCATTCTATCAAAAAATTTCCACTCCAGTCAAAATTAGATTGTGCAAAAAGTATATTTGAACAAATTTTATCTTCATGAAGTTTTTTATTTACATTTTACTGATATGCTTGCATTGCTTTCAAGCCAGTTCTCAAGAATTAAGTGCCCAAGTGGTAGTAAATTCTGACTTAGTAAATCAAACAAATCAGCAAATATTTAAAACCTTAGAACGTTCTCTTAATGAATTTATTAATACACAAGTATGGACAGATCAAACCCTTTTAAATCAAGAAAAAATCTCTTGTTCTTTTGTATTTAATCTGTCAGCTTATAATAATGATCAATTTGAGGCGACTCTCCAAGTACAATCTGAAAGACCAGTTTTCCAGACAAATTATGACACTCCTGTTTTAAATTTTTTAGATAAGGATATAATTTTCTCTTACCAAGAGTTTCAACCACTTTTTTATAATGAATCAAGTTTTGAATCAAATTTAATTTCATTGATAAGTTTTTATGCTTTTGTAATCATCGGATTAGATGCTGATACTTTTGTAAAAAATGGAGGTAATAAATATTTTGAAATGGCAAGACAAGTTGTAAATCTCGCACAAGCTACAAGTAGAAAAGGTTGGAAACCAGGTGATGGTCTTAGAAACAGATTTTGGCTGGTTGATTCACTAAGATCAAATACATTCAAGGAGTACCGTCAAACATTATATGATTATCATCGTTTAGGATTAGATCAAATGACGAAAGACCCAGTTACTGGAAAAACAGCTTTAATGTTTGCGATTCAAGGCTTGGAGCCGCTATTTCAAAGAAGACCTAATGCATTTTTAATACAATTATTTTTTGATGCTAAAGTAGAGGAAATAGTCAATTTATTCAAAGAGGGACCAAAGATAGATTTTGAGAAAACTGAGGATATCTTAAAAAAAATTGCTCCTTTTTTTGCGGGGAGGTGGAAACAAATCAAAGCATAATTTTGTATATTTTTATCTAAACTAAATCAAATTTGCTTACTAAATTAAAAATAAAAAATTTTGCCATAATTGAAGACTTAGATGTTGATTTTTCAGATGGTATGACATGCATTACTGGTGAGACAGGTGCAGGAAAGTCAATTTTGTTAGGTGGCTTATCTCTTGTTTTAGGGAAACGTGCAGATTTATCTTGTATGTTTGATTCATCAAGAAAATGTATAGTTGAAGCAACATTTCAAATTAGTAAATATTCTCTCAATAAAATTTTTGAGACATATGACCTAGATTATTCTGACGAAACAATTTTAAGACGTGAAATTTTACCTAAAGGAAAATCAAGAGCTTTTGTAAACGATACCCCTGTAAATCTAAATTTGTTAGAAAAAATTAGTGTTAATCTAATTGATATCCACTCACAAAATGACACTCAAAGTTTATTAGAAAATGAATATCAATTTCAGGTTTTAGATGCTTTAGCTGGCAATGATGAGTTACTAATTAAATATAAAAAAACATTAAAATCATTAAAAAAAACTACCAGAGAATATAAAGAAGCTCTTTTTTTTCAATCTGAATCTCGTAATACATTTGAACTTGATAACTTTTTGCTGGAAGAGTTAAGGTCATCGAATCTAAAGATCGGAATGCATGAGGAACTAGAGGGAAAAGTAAATGAACTTAATAGCATTGAATATTTTCAAAATAAGATCGCAAATTCTATACAAATAATTGAATTAGATTCTTATGGAATTTTAGATAAATTCAATGACTTAAGTCAAAACGTTTTAGGAATGTATGAAAAGTCCAACAGGTATGAAAGCTTAAATGGTCGTATTCGCAATATATATATTGAATTAGAGGACATTTTAGAGGATCTCAAATCTCAATTTGATTTGTTAGAAATAAACCCAGAAAAGTTAATTGAATTGAATTCACAAATCGATCATTTGACCTCTCTATATCTAAAACATAAAGTAAAAAATGTAGATGATTTAATATTAATTGAGAAAAAACTTGAAAAAAATATTGATAGAAGTTCAAAATTTGATGAAAAGTTGCTATACCTTGAAAAAAAACAAAAAGAATTAGAAAATACATTAAAAAAATATAGCGGTGAACTTTCAGTTAATCGAAAAAAAACCATATTAATTTTAGAAAAAGAACTTAAAACTTTAGTAAATAAAATGGGTATGCAACAAGCTGAATTCAAAATTGAATTGAATAAAGGGAATGAGTTCTATGACAATGGTACCGATCAAATTTCATTTATGTTTAGTGCGAACAGAGGAAGTAATTTTAAAACATTGAAAAAAGTTGTCTCGGGCGGTGAATTATCACGTATCATGCTAGCTATTAAGGCTATATTATCACAATATAAAAAATTACCAACACTAGTATTTGATGAAATTGATTCGGGGGTGTCTGGAAAAATTTCAAATAGTATTGCTGAGGTAATGGGAACTATATCAACAAAATTACAGGTATTTACAATTACGCATCTACCTCAGGTTGCTGCAAAAGGAAATCATCATTTTAGAGTTAAGAAAAAGGTGGAAAATGATAAAACAATAACCTTTCTAGAAGTTTTAAATCAAAATTCACGAATTGAAGAAATCGCTAAAATGTTATCTGGAAATAGAGTGACAAAAACAGCAATTCAGCATGCTAAACAATTGATGAATTAATTAAAACGTATATTTAATATTTAACAACAAAAAAATGTCATACAAAATTTTGGAGGGTAAAAAGGGAATAATTTTTGGTGCTTTAGATGAGAACTCTATTGCATGGAAAACAGCCGAATCGGTCACTGAAGCTGGGGGTAGTTATGTACTTACTAATGCACCTGTTGCATTAAGAATGGGAAACATAAATATTCTTGCTGAAAATACTGGATCTCAAGTAATCGCTGCCGATGCTACCAATACTGAAGACTTAGAGAAATTAATTGTTAAATCACAAGAAATTCTTGGATCAAAATTAGACTTTGTGTTACACTCAATTGGAATGTCTTTGAATGTCAGAAAAGGTAGGCACTATACTGATTTGGATTATGGCTGGACGACAAAAGGTTGGGATATTTCTGCTTTATCATTTCATAAACTGATGCAGTGTTTATACCAAAAAGATGCCATGAACAAATGGGGTAGTATTGTTGCTTTAACGTATGTTGCTGCGCAAAGAACTTTTCCTAATTACAACGATATGGCTGATAATAAAGCATATTTAGAATCAATTGCGAGAAGTTTTGGGTATTTCTTTGGAAAAGATAAAAAAGTTAGAGTTAATACAATATCTCAGTCACCAACTTTAACAACTGCTGGAAAAGGAGTTGCAGGTCTTGATGGATTCCTTAAATATGCTGAAAAAATGTCTCCTTTAGGAAATGCTACAGCAAAGGAATGTGCAGATTATACAGTCTCTTTGTTTTCTGATTTAACTCGAAAAGTTACACTTCAAAATTTATTTCACGATGGTGGATTTTCGGGTGTAGGTGTTAGCCAAGAAATTATTGATTCTATAAACCCTTCTGATTAGAATCTTATTTTTAGAAAATGTTAAAAAAAATTGAAGGAAATGAAAGATTAAAAAAAAGATTACCTTCTAAGAATCGTCTGCACTTTTTTTTATTTTTTGTTTTTATTTCATTTTCTTTTTGGATCAGTACAAAACTTTCAAATTCATACACAATTGAACAAATTTTTAATATTGAATGGATAAATATTCCCGATAGTATCGTTATTTCTGACAATAATTTAAAATTAAACACTTCTATAACAGCTAGTGGTGTTGAAATTATTTTATATAGATTGTTCAATAATAACTTAAAAATTGATCTAATTCAAGCAAATTTTGAGTTAGATTTTCTCAGTATAAATCTAGCAAATCAAAAATTTTTGATTCAACAACAATTGTATAGTAATACCTTGCTTAACCAAATTACTCCGTCTTTAGTCAAAATAAAATTTAGTCGTCTAAGTGAAAAGAAAATCCCAATTATTCCTAAAACAAGAATAAATTTAAGAGCCGGATATTTGACTGATTCTAATGCTATTAGCAAACCGGATTGTATCCTTGTCCGTGGTCCAAAAATTCTTTTAGATTCTATTTATTATGCTGAAACAGTCGCGTATAACCAAGAAGATGTTTTTAAATCTATTTCAAGAAAAATAAATCTTCGTCCTATACAAGGTGTAAATTTTTCTAAAGATATTGTGGATATTGAACTTTCGGTTTCACGTTATTCTGAAAAAGAATTTAATATACCTATTGAACTGATAAACAAACCAGAGAGTGTTAAAGTTAAGCTTTTCCCTCCTAAGACAAAAATAAGGGCTACAATACCTATGTCAGTTATTGGAAATATTAGAGTTTCAGATTTTATATTAATTGCTGATTACAATCAAATATTAAATGGGCAAACTCAAAAATTAGAATTATTCATCCAAAAAAAACCTATTGGTGTAAAACAAATAATTTTAGAACCAAACGAAGTAAATTATCTAATAAGAAAATGATTATAGTTGGACTTACAGGGGGAATAGGTAGTGGAAAATCCACAATTTTAAATTATCTAAAAAATAATGGATATCCTTGCTTTGAGTCTGATAAAGTTGGCAAAAAACTCTTGGAAGGCGAATTAAAAGATTCCATAATAAAATCATTTGGTAAAAAAATATATTATCCAAAAGGAATCATAAATAGTAGGGCGTTGTCAAAAAAAGTTTTTTCTGACTCTAAATTACTTAAAAATTTAAATAACATAGTACATCCAGCAGTTCATAAAGCTTTTATTAAATTCAAAAATAAACATGCAAATTTTCCCATAATAATTAAGGAAGCTGCTATTTTAATCGAAAGTGGAAGCTATAAATCATGTGATTTCATTATTTTAGTTAAAGCACCAAAAAATGAAAGAATAAAAAGAATTGTGGCTAGGGATTCCATTAATGAATCTGATGTAATTGTGAGAATAAATCATCAATGGGAAGATAAAAAAAAAGAAAAATATGCAGATTATGTTATTGAAAATATCAGTTTGGATAAAACATTTGAAAAAATAAAAATTCTTATTGAAAAGTTAAACAATAAAATGGGTATTCACTAAAACAACTTTAATATTTATTTTTGATTTATTAAAAACTATTTGTTAAAACATAGTTCAATTTTTTTTGCCTCTTAATTTTGAAAGAGTTAATCGATGAAAAAAAATCTTTTCATTTCATTAGTAAGCTTTATGATAATTTCTATCCTTGGTATCTTAATACTTCAAGGGTATTGGATTTTTTCGGCTTGGAACGATAAAGAAGAGGAGTTTTCATTAGCAGTACAACAATCTCTTATAAGAGTTGCTGAAGAAATACAAGAGCGTGAGTTAACAGATTATATAAATGCTTATGAAAAATTAATAGATTCGATTGGAACTCCAGATGATGCTAGTTTTGCTAATGTGTTTTTGTTTTTGGATGAAGATAAGACAAACAATCTAGTTTCTTACTATGCCTTCGGAATCCTTGAGGAGGATTTTAAAATCACCCCTTATTTAGACCCAAAACTTGGAGATACTTTAACAAATTTAACTGATGTAAAACAAGTTCGTAATACAACAATAATTAACAAAAATGATGTTTTTAATCGTGAGAATAATATCGCTGTTTCAGTTGAAAAGATTAAAACTATTGAAAGAATGAATATCGCAAATCAGAGAATCAGATCAACATTTAAAGATTATACTGCGAATACACCTATACATAAAAGACTTAATGTTCAAGAGCTAGATTATGTACTGAAAAAAGAATTTGACGCTAAAATGATAGTCACAAATTATGAATTTGGTATATATGATAATGGATTAGCGACTAAGATTATGTCTAATAATTACATTGAAATACAGAAAGGTTATAAATATTCGATACCAATTTTTCAGGATGAAAAAAGTTTACGAAAATATGAGTTGATAGTATCTTTTCCAGAAAAAGATAAATATGTTTTTTCTTCTATAGTTAGTGTAGGCGGACTTACTTTATTTCTTACTCTTTTTATAGTTTTAGTGTCTTCAAGTGCACTATACCAAATTATTCGTCAAAAGAAAATATCTGAAATAAAAACAGATTTTATAAATAACATGTCTCATGAATTTAAAACACCAATAGCTACAATTAATCTAGCATTAGATGCTATATCAAATCCAAAAGTATCTAAAACACCCCAAAAGATTCTTAAATACGTAAAAACTATACGAGAAGAAAATACTAGAATGTTATCACAAGTAGAAAATGTATTACGTATATCACAATTAGATAGGAGCAATGAGCCATTTCAAAAAACTAAAATTGATATCCATAAGATAATAAAAGAGGCAGTTGGCCATATACAACTAATTTTAAATGATAATTCAGGTAAATTAGTAACAAATTTTAAAGCAAAAAAAATTGTTGTTATTGGAAATAAAAACCACCTCATAAATATAATCGTTAATTTACTTGACAATTCCATAAAATATTGTAAAAAAGAACCTCAAGTCAGCATATTAACTTACAATCAAGATGAAAATTTTGTTTTAAAAATAAAAGACAATGGTATTGGTATGAGCCCTACTATTCAGCGAAAAGTATTTGATAAATTCTATAGAGCAGAATCAGGAAATGTTCATAATGTCAAGGGACACGGTTTAGGTTTAGCTTATGTAAAAAAAATTATCGACCTACATAAGGGTAAAATTTATTTAAACAGTAAAAACGGTATTGGAACTACATTTACCATTTTTCTTCCTAGTAATTATTAATTAAATGTGAAAAAAAAAATAGTAATGAATAATTCAAATAAGAGAATCTTAATCGTTGAAGATGATCCTAACTTTGGTAAAATTCTAAAAGAATATCTTACTCTTAATGATTATGATATTGTTCTTGCTAAGAATGGTATCGAAGGCTTTGAGAAGTTTAATAAATCATATTTTGATTTGTGTATTTTAGATATAATGATGCCTTATAAAGACGGCTTTACTTTAGCTAAAGAAATAAGAGAGAAAAATGATGAAGTACCAATTTTTTTTCTTACTGCTAAACATTTAAAAGAGGACGTTTTGAAGGGTTTCAAGATAGGTGCAGATGACTATATGACAAAACCTTTTGATTCAGAGGTTCTTCTGGCAAAAATTAAAGCTACTCTTAATCGGAAGAAAAGAATTTTGGTACCTGATAATGATATTTTCGAATTTACCTTCAGTAATTTCAAACTGAATTCAAAATTGCGTATTTTGACTTATAGGAATGGATCAGAGATTAAACTTTCACCAAAAGAAAATCAACTTTTACGTCTACTTGTAATTCATATAAACGACTTACTTCCTCGTGAAACAGCACTGAATATAATTTGGCGTGACGATAATTATTTCACTTCCAGAAGCATGGATGTATATATTGCAAAGCTTCGAAAGTATCTTATTAAAGACAAAAAAGTTCAGATTTTAAATATTCATGGAGAGGGTTTTCGTCTTGTGATAGAAGATTGATTTTCACTTCTTGGGTGAAATTTTTTAATAATTTGTTTTAGATGATGTGTATCTAAATGTGTATATATCTCAGTTGTTGTAATGCTCTCATGTCCAAGCAAAACCTGAATAGTTCTTAGATCAGCACCATTTTCTAAAAGATGTGTCGCGAATGAATGTCTGAAAGTGTGAGGACTAATTTTTTTCTTTAATCTTGCTTTTGAGGCCAAAGATCGAATTATTGTAAAAATCATTTGTCTTGTTAATCCACGACCGTTTCGATTTAAAAATAATAGGTCTTGGCACTGACTATCTATTTTTTGAAATCTCCTAATTTCATTTATGTAAATTTTCAAATATTTTTTTGAAACTTGACCCATAGGAACCAATCTCTGTTTGTTTCCTTTTCCAGAAACTTGTATAATTGATTCTTTGAAAAATAAATTTGATAAATCTAAATTAATTATTTCTGATACTCTTAATCCGCTACCATAAAGTGTTTCCACAATAGCTCGATTTCGGTGTCCTTGGGGATGAACTAAATCGAGGTTATCTATCATTAATTCAATTTCTTTAACTGATAAAACATCGGGTAATTTATTTCCTAATTTCGGAGTTTCTATAAGGTCAGTGGGATTTGTAAATCGAAACTTTTCAGAAATTAAATAGTCAAAAAAAATTCTTAGCCCAGAAATCCTTCTGGCTTGAGTATGACCACTCAAAGTCTTAGATGTCTCATATATATATTTTTTAACCGTTTTTTGATCACAATTTATTGGTGTTTCATCTATCTTTTGTGAAATAAGAAAATTTTCAAAAGATTGAACATCATAGCAATAGTTTTCTATCGAATTATTAGAAAGACCTCTTTCTATTCTAAGATACATTCTAAAATCACTTAGAGCTTTCTGCCAGTTCATAATTTTAATTTTTGTGTCAATTTTTTGAATTTATATACATTTACTAAAATAATAAAAATGAAAATCAGCATAATTAATGGTCCAAACCTAAATCTTTTAGGAACTCGAGAGCCTGGCTTATATGGTAATCAAACATTTGATGAATATTATTTGAATTTAAAAAAAAGATATTCAAATATTGAGTTTGATTATTTTCAATCTAATGTTGAAGGTGAATTAATAAATCGTTTACAAGAAGTTGGATTTACTTCTGACTTAATATTACTTAATGCAGGTGGCTATACCCATACGTCCGTAGCTATGGGAGATGCTATTAAGAGTATTGATTCATCAGTTATTGAAATTCACATAACAAACACCTTCGCAAGAGATAATTTTAGACATGTTTCTTACATCACTCCAGTCGCAAAGGGTTTAATTGTTGGTTTTGGGTTGGATTCATATCGAATGGCTATTGAAAGTATCTTCAATTAAATAACGAAAACGTTAAATTCACAAAATAATAAACCAATTTAAGCTTAGCCAAAATTGGTGTTTTGATATTTTATAGAGTACTAGTTCATTTCTAAAGTCTAAACCAAATTCTAATTTGTTTTGATCTGAAAATTTAAATCCTAAAAGAGGTGAGGAACGAAACTCTAGGTTATATTTTTTATTTTCATAACAATTAAGAAATTCATTATTGAGTTTTAAATACCATTCTTTATTATCAATTGATCTTCCATTTAAAGGTAATTCAAATGTCATCCTGTATCTAAATCTTATCTCAATAGGTGAATTTACATTTATTGTTTGATCAACTAAAAAACGTTGAGCGATTCTAAAAAAAGCATATTGATTAACTAATGTTAACTGCTGAATATATCTATTTTTAAAATATTTATCACTTGAACGAAATAATAACCCTCCTGCTAATGAACTACTTAGACCTATTCTTTTCGAAATAATGATACTGTAATCAGTATTAAGATGCTGAATTTTGTAAGAATTTTCAAACTCCCTTATAGATTTATAAAATATATTTCGGGATTCAATTTTTAGGTTTATTCTCCATTTTTCTGATAAAATCTTATTAATATTTAACTGAGGTAAGCCACCAAAAGTTTTGTTTTGTGATAAGATTAAGTTACCGAATAAAAGGAATAGAGTTGAAATCCCTAGTCTAAGGTTAGTATTCAAGATTATCAGTATTTTTCATTATGATAATTGCTTTATCTTCAAATTTTCCTTCATTTGAAAATAAATATTCCATCATTTGAAATTTTTTATTTTCTTTTCCTTTAAGAACAATTTCATACTTTCTGGTTAATCTATTTTTTAATTCAACATCTTTTATTACATCAATTAAATTTTCAGGTTTTCCAGTGTATTGAATCTGTACTTTGATAATTTTCTTTTTCTGATAAATGCTATCTAGATAAATATCTATATTTTTTTTTGCAAGCTCAGGAATATTTTTCCATTGAATTTCAAATTCTACATCTTCAATGATTCCTAATGAATCAAATTCGATGCTAAAATTTAAATTGTTGTGAGAAGTTTTTGCTTCATAAGTATATTTGTTAAGCGCTTCATCTTTGTACCATTTTATTTTATTCTTAAAAGTAATTGTGTTAAGATATGATTTCATATTTTCAGGGATCTTACTCTTATTAATACGGTATTCTTTTTCATATTTAACTTGAGTAAAAGCAAATTTTAAATTTAAACATGAAAAACATAAAATGCATATAATCAGTCTCATAGATTAATATTCAATGAAAATAATATCCTAAATAACATAATAATTATTATAAAGCTATAATAAAATTTTAGTTTAAATAAGATGTTAAATTTATATGTGAATTACTTCATTGTATGCATCTGCAACAGCTTCCATAACAGCTTCACTCATAGTGGGGTGTGGATGGACAGTTTTTAATACTTCTTGCCCAGTTGTTTCTAGTTTTCTTCCAATCACTGCCTCAGCAATCATATCTGTAACTCCGGAGCCAATCATATGACAACCAAGCCATTCTCCATATTTTGCATCAAATATTACTTTGACAAATCCGTCTGGATTTCCCCCTGCTTGAGCTTTACCTGAAGCTGAAAAAGGAAATTTTCCAACCTTTATTTCATATCCCTTTTCTTTAGCCTGGGCCTCAGTCATCCCAACAGAAGCTACCTCTGGAGTGCAATAAGTACACCCTGGTATATTTCCATAATCCAAAGGTTCCGTGTTATGCCCTGCAATTTTTTCAACACATAATATGCCCTCGGCAGAAGCAACATGTGCTAAAGATTGTCCCCTGGTTACATCACCAATCGCGTAATAACCTGGTAGGTTTGTTTGATAAAAATCATTTACCAAAATTTTATCGTTATCAGTTGCAATACCAACATCTTCAAGCCCTATATTTTCAATATTAGTTTTGATGCCAACAGCAGAAAGAACAGTATCAGCGCTAAGTATTTCCTCTTTACTTTTTGTTTTAATTGTTATGTCAACGGATTTATTTTTTGTTTCAACTTTTTTAACTTCCGTGTTTGTGAAAATTTTAATCCCGCTCTTTTTAAATGAGCGCTCTAGTTGTTTTGATACCTCTTCATCTTCGACTGGTAAAATTCGATCAAGGTATTCTACTATCACGACTTCTGTACCCATAGTGTTGTAGAAGTATGCAAACTCAATACCAATAGCTCCAGAACCGACAACAACAAGTTTTTTTGGTTGTTTTTCTAAGGTCATTGCTTTTCGATAACCAATGATATTTTCACCATTCTGTGGTATAGAAGGCAATTCTCTAGACCTTGCACCAGTTGCAATAATAATATACTTTGCTGCATATTCATTTGTTTTTTTTCCGTTAGAAACACTTACTTTTTTTCCTGGGAGAACTTTTCCATGCCCATTGATAATGTCGATTTTATTTTTTTTCATTAAAAATTGAACTCCTTTACTCATTCCCGCAGCAACTTCTCTACTTCGATTAATTACTGATTTAAAGTCTTTGTCATATTCCTTAATTGTAAGCCCATAATCTTTGGCGTGTTTTAAATAATTAAAAACTTGAGCTGATTTCAATAAAGCTTTTGTTGGAATACAACCCCAATTCAGGCAAACACCACCGAGGCTTTCTTTTTCTACTATTGCAGTTTTAAAACCTAGTTGTGAAGATCGAATTGCAGTTACGTATCCCCCAGGGCCGCTACCTATAATTATGATGTCGTATTCAGTCATTAGATGTTATTTAAATTCATTTATAAATTTACTAAATATGAGTAATAATTTTTTTAAAATTTATTTTCTTCAGAGAACGAAATACTAGCAGAATTTACACAATATCTCTTTCCAGTAGAGGTAGGTCCATCATTAAATACGTGTCCCTGGTGCCCACCACATTGAGCGCAAACTATTTCAATACGTTGCATACCATGGCTTAAATCATCAACATATTCTATAGCACCAGGTATAGCCATATCGTAACTTGGCCAACCGCAGTGACTGTCAAATTTATTTTCAGATTTATACAATGGGGCACTACAACCTTTACATTTGTATATTCCCTTTTCAAAATGGTTGATGTATTTACCACTAAAAGGAAGTTCAGTACCCTTTTTCCTCAAAATATGAAATTCATCTGGCATTAACTCTTCTCTCCAATCTGCCTCAGATTTTGAAATAGGAAATTTTTTTTGTCTACTCATTTGCAGGAATAAAAATTAATGCAGCAGAATTTATGCAGTGTCTCTGTCCAGTAGTATTTTTTGGACCATCATTAAACATGTGCCCCAGGTGTCCTCCACATTTATTACATTTCAATTCTGATCGTGGATAACCAATTTTATAATCTACATCGTATTCTAAATTTTCTTCAATTCCTTTATCAAAAGAGGGCCAACCCGAACCTGATTCGTATTTATGTTTGGAATTATACAATGGTGCTTTGCATCCCGCACAAACATATACGCCTTTTTTTTTGTTGTAATTTAAAATACCAGTAAATGCTCTCTCAGTACCTGCTTCTCTTAAAACATAATATGACATTTTTGATAACTCTGATTTCCATTCGTCCTCAGTTTTGGTGACATCGTATTTTTTTTCATGTTTTTTATTGTTTTGAGATTTAACATTACATGATATAAGATGTATTAAGACAAATAAAATAGGGATTAATCTCATAATAATTTTTGCTCAAAAATAATGAATCTTTTTTTAGTTAAAATTCAGAATTTGAAATTAAACTTTATTTTAATCAATTCAGTATGACAGTATTTTGTTATTTTGGTAAAAAAAAATCAAAAGATGAGTATAAAAACTCCTTTAAAAAAGGGGAGTAAGAAACTTATTAATGCTTGGGCATTTTATGATTGGGCTAATTCAGTTTATTCTCTTGTAATATCCTCGGCTATATTTCCAATCTATTTTGGTGTAATTTTTTCTGATATAAACACAATAAATATTTTAGGATATCAAATAAAAAATACAGCAGTTATAAGTTTTTTGACTGCTATTGCTTTTTTAATCATAGCATCTTTCTCACCAATTTTATCTGGTATTGCTGATTATATAGGGAATAAAAAAAAATTCATGAAAATTTTTGTCTACCTAGGGTCCTCATCTTGTATCGGATTATATTGGTTTGAACTAGAAACAATTTATTTAGGTTTAATTTTTTATTTTTTGGCGATGATTGGTTTGTGGTCTAGCTTAGTTTTTTATAATTCCTACCTACCTGATATAGCATATCCCGAGCAGCAGGATAGAGCTAGTGCCAGAGGATTTTCCTACGGTTATGTAGGAAGTGTTATTTTGCTACTTGCAAATTTAGCTATGATAATGCAACCTAATTTATTTGGAATTGAGGGTAACAAAACAGATACCTCACTCCAGGCGATGAAATTTTCTTTTGTTTCTGTAGGAATTTGGTGGGCTTTATTTAGTCAATATTCGTTTTATTATTTGCCGAGGAGTAATCATAAGTCAAAAATAACTAAGGACATATTATTAAATGGTTACAGAAAACTTAAATCTGTTTTTTTTCAACTAAAAAATCTTTCAAGGTTAAGGCGATTTTTACCTGCTTTTTTTCTGTATAGTATGGCTCTACAGACGGTCTTATTGGTGGCTGCTTATTTTGGCGAAGAAGAGATCGCATGGACAGATTCAAATCAAAAAACGTTAGGTTTAATTGTAAGTATTTTATTAATTCAAATTGTTGCAATTTTTGGAGCAATTTTAACTGCTAGATTTTCTGAAAAGTTTGGAAATATAAGGGTGTTAATTTCTATAAACATTATTTGGATTATATTGTGTATTATGGCTTATTATGTAAGAACGCCATCACAATTTTATTCCATCGCAGGATTAGTAGGTTTGGTAATGGGTGGACTACAATCATTATCTAGATCCACTTATTCAAAATTATTGCCAAAAACGTTAGATACAACTTCATTTTTTAGTTTTTACGATGTAACAGAAAAAATTGGAATCGTCATCGGAATGTTATGTTTTGGACTTGTTGATCAAATATCAGGAAGCATGCGAAATGGAATTTTATTCTTTATAGTTTTTTTTATGCTCGGTGCGGTGATGTTAAGTAGAATTCCTAAAGAATAATTAAATAAAAAGTTATTTCAGATTTTTATTTATTAAGATTTTTTGTTGACAAATTAGTTAGTCATCAAATAAATTTTAAACTGATCTCAACAAAATTAATGGCACAACTATTGACTATATGTATTATATAATTTGAAATGGAATAGACATTTGATTGTTTTATGGCATTTATTAGAATTAGAGTTATAATATGACAAAACGACTTATAAAATCCAATGAGTGAATCTTTTTTAGGAAATATTGACAATTTGTCACTCCAAGACATTGAATCAGAAGCCGATTTAATACCATTAATGAGTACTGAGGATGAAGAAGCACTCGAAAGTGAATCTCTCCCAGATATTGTTCCAATTTTACCACTTCGAAATACGGTTTTATTTCCTGGCGTAGTGATACCAATCACAGCTGGAAGAGATAAATCGATTAGGTTGATTAAAGATGCAAATTCAACAAATAAAATTATTGGTGTAGTTGCTCAGCAAAATGAATCTGTTGAAAATCCCAACCTTGAAGATATCTATAAAATTGGGACAGTCGCACAAATTTTACGAGTTTTAAAGATGCCAGATGGTAATACTACGATAATAATACAAGGGAAAAAACGATTTAAAATTAAAAATGTTGTTGAGGATAAGCCCTACATGAAGGCATATATTGAATCTGTCAAAGAAAATTTTTCCAAAAAAAATGATAAAAAATTTACAGCAACAATTGACTCAATCAAAGATTTAGCATTGCAAATAATAAATGAGAACCCAAACATTCCTTCTGAAGCTTCTTTTGCCATTAAGAATATTCAGACACCATCATTTTTGATAAATTTTGTAGCATCAAATATGAACGTTAATGTAGTTGAAAAACAAAAAATTCTTTCTGAATTAGATTTATTTCAGAGGGCTATTATGTGTTTGAAATATATGAACGAGGAGTATCAAAAACTTGCATTAAAAAATGATATTCAATCTCGTGTTCGCTCAGAAATAGATTCTCAACAACGTGAATATTATTTACACCAACAAATGAAAACCATTCAAGAGGAATTGGGAGGTGTATCGTATGAAGAAGAGGTTGAGGAAATGAAAGTAAAAGCAAAAAACAAAAATTGGAATATTGAGGTAAAAAATCATTTTGATAAAGAATTGATTAAAATGCAACGAATGAACCCTCAAGTTGCTGAGTATTCAATTCAAAGAAATTATCTAGATCTGTTTTTAGATCTTCCTTGGAATGAGTTTTCAAAAGATAATTTTGATTTAAAACGTGCTGAAAAAATTCTCAACAGAGATCACTTTGGATTAGACGAAGTAAAAAAAAGAGTACTTGAATATTTAGCTGTTCTTAAACTTAGAAATGATATGAAATCACCTATTCTTTGTTTATTTGGACCCCCTGGCGTAGGAAAGACTTCCTTAGGGAAATCAATTGCCGAAGCATTAGGGAGAAAATATGTACGGATTTCACTTGGTGGTATGAGAGACGAGGCTGAAATAAGAGGACATAGAAAAACATACATTGGTGCTCTTCCTGGGAGAATATTACAAAATTTAAAAAAAGCTGGAACCTCAAATCCAGTTTTTGTTTTAGATGAAATTGATAAAATCGCAGCAAGTTTCCAAGGCGATCCAGCCTCAGCATTACTTGAAGTTTTAGATCCTGAGCAAAATACTGATTTCTATGATAATTTCTTGGAAATGGGTTATGACCTTTCTAAAGTAATGTTCATTGCAACTGCAAATAGTTTAGAAACTATTAGTAGGCCATTAAGAGATAGAATGGAAATGATAAATGTTAGTGGTTACACTTTAGAAGAAAAAACATCTATCGCACAGAAATTTTTATTGCCAAAGCAACTCAAGGAGCACGGTATGGGAAGAAAGCATTTAAAGTTAAAAAGATCTGTTTTGGAAAGAATCACAGAATGCTACACACGTGAATCTGGTGTAAGAGCTTTAGAAAAACAAGTTGCTAAGGCAGTTCGTTTTGCTGCAAAATCGTTAGCTATGAACCAAGATTATAATTACAATCCAGAGATTAAAGACCTAAAAAAAATTCTTGGTCCACCAAAAGTGTATAGAGATATTTATGAGAATAATTATGTTGCTGGTGTTGTGACTGGACTAGCTTGGACCGCAGTAGGAGGAGACATACTTTTCATTGAGTCTGCCATTTCACCTGGTAAAGGAAACTTAAGCATAACTGGAAATTTAGGTAAAATTATGAAAGAGTCGGCTACTATCGCAATGGAGTATATCAAAGCAAACAAGAGCCAATTAGGTATTTCAGAATTTAATTTTGAAAATTATAATTATCACATTCATGTCCCTGAAGGTGCAACACCTAAAGATGGGCCAAGTGCAGGAATTACCATGTTAACTTCATTAGTATCGCTACTTACTCAAAGGAGGGTAAAAAAGAATTTAGCCATGACGGGTGAGATTACTCTTCGAGGTAAAGTACTTCCAGTTGGAGGAATAAAAGAAAAGATTCTTGCAGCTAAACGTTCAAAAATTAAGGAAATAATAATATGCGAGGAAAATAAAAAAGATGTTGAAGAAATTAATCAATCTTATTTAAAAGGACTCAAGTTTCACTTTGTAAAAGAGATGAAAGATGTAATTGAAATTTCAATTACTAACCAAAAGGTCAGGGGAGCAAAAAATTTACTTACAACTAAATATTAACTACAAATATTTATGGCAAATCATCAAAAAATTATAATTGCCATAGACGGTTTTGCTGCTACAGGAAAAAGCTCAATAGCGAAGCGTCTGTCAAATTCACTCAATTATATTCACATTGATTCTGGCTCAATGTACAGGGCAGCTACACTATTTGCTTTAAGGTTAGATTCTAAAAATAATCTTAATCCAAAAAAAATTATTCAGTCTCTGTCAGAGATTAAAATTGAGTTTAAAACAATAGAAGATGGCCAATTAATTTTTTTAAACAACGAAAATGTTAGTTCTGAAATAAGAAAACCTCACGTAACAAATCAGGTTAGTAAACTAGCAAAAATACCTGAACTTCGGTCTTATTTAGTAAAATTGCAAAAAGAATTTGGAAGAGACAAAGGGATTATTATGGATGGAAGAGATATAGGAACTATTGTCTTTCCAGAGGCAGAATGTAAATTTTTTCTTGTTGGAAATGTCGAAGTTAGAGCAAAGAGAAGGTATTTTGAGCAACGAAATAAGGATAATAAAGAGACTTATGAAAAGGTTTTGAAAAGCTTAATTAATAGAGATAAATTAGACACAGATAGAATAAGCAGTCCTCTTGTGAAGGCTGAAGATGCTGTTAAAATTGATGTAAGCGATCTAACAATTGACGATGTTTACAATAGAATGTGGTCGCACATAAAAAAGAAATTAAATAAAATCTAAATTAAAAAAACTCTTTTGTTATTTGAATATCAATCTATTACTATTATATTTGCAAGCTTTTAATTAGATAGAAAAACCGAGAGCAATTAATATTTTACAAACATCTTCTATCCGAGTAATTGAGGTTTTTCCTGCGGGGTGGAATACAAAATAATATGAAATGGCTAAAAAACCGTCTCAACCCAAAGTTACAAATAAAGTAACATCCAAAGTATCAACTACAAAAAAGGCAGCGTCTAAACCAACAGCAACAAAAAAAGCTGCGGCCAAATCGACAACTTCAAAAAAAACAGCTTCTAAACCAACATCAACAAAAAAAGCTGCGGCCAAATCGACAACTTCAAAAAAAACAGCTTCTAAACCAACATCAACAAAAAAAGCTGCGGCCAAATCAACAACTTCAAAAAAAAGATCATCTAATACAACTGCAAGAAAAAAAGCTGTGGCTAAACCAACAACCACAAAGAAGGTAGCATCTAAGTCAACAGCAACAAAAAAAGCTGTAGCCAAATCAACAACTACAAAAAAGGCAGTTACGAAATTAACAACCATAAAAAAGACATTAGCCAAGGAAGAACCGCTTCAGCAAATTCCAGAAATTAACTTAACAAATAATACGCTCAATAAAAAGTCTTCGAATTCTAATGCTAAACAAAAATCAGAGTTTTTAGACAATTTTAATTGGCATAATTATGCTGAAGGTATTGAGTTAATTGACGAAAAGCAGCTTGACGAATTTGAAAAACTTGTCAAAGAAAACTTTGTAGATACATCAGATGAAGATGTTTTAGAGGGTAAAGTTGTCTATATGACCGATAGAGAAGCTATTATAGACATTAATGCAAAGTCTGAAGGAGTGATCTCTCTAAATGAATTTAGATATAATCCTGATTTGAAAATAGGAGACAAAGTTGAGGTAATCGTTGATACACGCGAAGATAGAACAGGTCAGTTAGTTCTTTCTCACAGAAAAGCAAGAGTAATCAAAGCTTGGGATCGGGTTAATAATGCACATGATAACTCTGAAATTGTCAGTGGATTTGTTAAATGTAGGACTAAGGGGGGAATGATTGTGGATGTTTTTGGGATTGAAGCTTTTTTACCTGGATCACAAATTGATGTTAAACCTATTAGAGATTATGATCAATATGTTAATAAAACTATGGAATTTAAAGTGGTTAAAATTAATCATGAATTCAAAAATGTTGTTGTATCACACAAAGCTCTAATTGAAGCTGACATCGAAGAACAAAAGAAAGAAATTATTGGTCAACTGGAAAAAGGTCAAGTCCTTGAGGGTGTTGTAAAGAATATAACTTCATACGGAGTATTTATTGATCTTGGCGGTGTTGACGGGCTTATCCATATTACTGACCTGTCATGGAGCAGAATTAACCATCCTAGTGAAATTCTGGAGTTAGATCAAAAATTAAACGTGGTAATCCTTGATTTTGATGATAATAAGTCGCGTATCCAATTAGGCCTCAAACAATTAAGTGATCATCCATGGGATAAACTCTCTGCGGACTTAAAAGAAGGAGACAAAGTTAAAGGTAAAGTTGTTATAATTGCAGATTATGGAGCTTTTGTTGAAATCGAAGAAGGTGTTGAAGGGCTTATACATGTTTCTGAAATGTCCTGGTCAACTCACTTGCGTTCTGCTCAAGATTTTGTTAAAGTAGGTGATGAAGTTGATGCTGTTGTTTTATCTCTTGATAGAGAATCACGAAAAATGTCCCTTGGAATAAAACAGATCACACCAGACCCCTGGACTGATATCACTTCAAAATACCCTTTAGGATCCAAGCACACGGGACTAGTTAGAAACTTCACTAATTTTGGAGTATTTATTGAGTTAGAAGAAGGTATTGATGGTTTAGTTTACATATCAGATTTGTCTTGGACTAAAAAAGTTAAACACCCATCTGAAGTTTTAACTCTTGGAGAGAAAATTGATGTTATAGTTCTTGAATTAGATGTTGAGGGGCGTAAATTGAGTTTAGGTCATAAACACACAAAGGACAACCCATGGGATAAGTATGAAAAAGATTTTGAATTAAATTCGATACACGAGGCTGAAATTTTTGAGGTTTTAGATAAAGGCTCTACAATTCAATTTAACGAGGACATTACTGCTTTTGTTCCACTTCGACATATGGAAAAGGAAGATGGATCAAAGCTTAATAAAGGTGAAAAAGCAACTTTTAAAATAATTGAGTTTAATAAAGATTTCAAAAGAGTCGTGGCATCACATACAGCAGTTTTTAGAGACAAAGAATTAAAAAACAACAAAAAAGCAATAGCTAAAACTTTATCAAAAAATTCTGATAAGGCAACCCTTGGAGACCTTGATGCTCTTGCGAACTTAAAAGAAAAAATAGATGATAAGTAATAACACTTTGACATTCAATTATCATAAAAAAGACCCTTACTCAAAAGGGTTTTTTTTTATACTCAAGAAAACAATACTTTTGTTATATATCGTTATAAATGACTTCTAGGATACTACTTAATGAAAAAAAAATAGAGATTATACTTAGAAGATTGTGTTGTCAACTTAAAGAAAAGCATGGCGATTTTTCAAAAACAATATTAGTTGGACTTCAACCAAGAGGAACATTACTCCTAGAGCGTTTAGTTAAATTGTTAAATCAGCAAGGCTTTATAAACCTAAAGCTTGGAAAGTTGGATACAACTTTTTTCCGTGACGATTATAGGAGAAACGAAAAACCCTTAAATGCAAATAAAACTGAAATGAACCAATCAGTGGAAGGAATGGATGTGGTATTTATTGATGATGTTTTATATACTGGTAGAAGTATTCGCTCTGCATTAACTGCAATTGACACTTATGGTAGACCAAACTCTATTGAATTATTAGTTCTTATTGATAGACGTTTTAGTCGTCATTTACCCATACAACCTGATTATTTGGGTGCACAAGTAGATGCTTTACAAGGAGATAAAGTTAGAGTAATATGGTCAAAAAACTCAGCTAAAAATATTGTATATCTTGAGAAAAATAGTGAATGAAAAATCTAAGTGTATCAAACCTTTTAGGAATAAAATATCTAAAATCTGAAGACTTAAATTTAATTTTCGAAACTGCATCACAATTTAAAGAAGTGATTAATCGTCCAATAAAAAAGGTTCCTAGTTTAAGAGATATTACTATAGCAAATTTATTTTTTGAAAATAGTACTAGAACCAAGCTTTCTTTCGAACTTGCAGAAAAAAGGCTTTCTGCTGATATAATAAATTTTTCCGCGAGTCTATCTTCAGTTTCTAAAGGTGAGACTTTATCAGATACTGTAAAAAATATTTTAGCTATGAAGGTTGATATGATTATTTTAAGACATCCAAATCCAGGAGCAGCTCACTTTTTATCAAAAAATTTAAATGCCTGTATAATTAATGCCGGAGATGGAACACACGAGCACCCAACTCAAGCACTACTTGATGTATATTCTCTTACGGAAAAATTTGGTAGTCTAAAAGGAAGGCGAGTAGCAATTGTAGGTGACATCATGCATTCGCGAGTAGCTCTTTCAAATATTTATGCTCTGAAAATGATGGGTGCAGAAGTAAAACTCTGCGGTCCTAAATCTTTAATTCCAAAGCACATTGAATCTATGGGAGTAACAGTATCGTCTAATTTAAATGCAGTTCTGAACTGGTGTGACGCTGCAAACATACTTCGTATTCAAAATGAGAGAATGGGGACAGTTTATTTTCCTTCAAATAGAGAGTATAGTCAAAATTTTGGTTTAAATTTTGAAAGGATAAAACAATTAAAAAAAGAAATTATAATTTTACATCCTGGCCCAATTAATAGAGGGGTTGAGATATCTAGCGACGTTGCTGATTCAAGTCATTCTATTATTTTGGATCAAGTTGAAAATGGTGTAGCTATTCGTATGGCAATTATTTATCTTTTAGGTTCCAAATTGAATATAAAATCTAATGATTAGAAAAATAAATGAAAAAATAAATTATATCGATTTTTGTGAAATTAACTCTCAAAAAAATCTCGCATTTAATGAATTAATAATTACAAAATCAGACCTTATAATTAATTGCTCTAAAGTTATCCCTAAAGAATCGTTTTTAAAAAAACTTGCAGTACATCAAAGCAATATAAATAGAAGTTTCGTAATTATAATTTCTGCAGAAACAGATGTAAAATTCAATTATGATTTCAATTTTGTACCAACTAAAAAAGAAGCATTTGATTTTGTTTCATTTGAGCGTATAGAACGTGATTTAGACTATTAAGATTATGCATTTAACAATTTTAGGATGTCATTCTGCAACACCTAGAGAAAATAATCATACGAGCTCACAGTTATTGAGAATTAACGAAAGTCTTTTTCTTATTGATTGCGGTGAAGGAACTCAAATCCAGTTACGTAAGGCAAAAGTTAAATTTTTCAAAATAAAGCATATTTTTATTTCTCATTTGCATGGAGATCATTTTTACGGTCTAGTTGGTTTAATAAGTACACTCAGACTATTAGGGCGAAAAGATGATTTAAATATTTATGGTCCTAAAGGAATTAAGGAAGTGATTACACTTCAACTCAAATTAGCTAAATCATGGACTGAGTATCCTATTAATTTTCATGAATTAGTATCAAAAAAAAGCGAAATTATATATAAAGATGATTTTTTGACTGTAAAAACACTTCCGCTTGACCATAGAGTTTATACAAACGGATTTCTTTTTATAACCTCATCAAAAAAACGAAAAATTAATCTAGATGCCATTAAAGGTATCAAATTAGAACATTATCATTATCTTCAAATTCAACAAGGAAAGTCTATAGAATTAGATGACGGTACTTTTCTGGATAATGAGGAAATTTCATTAGAACCTGATTCACCAAAAAAATACGCTTATTGTAGTGATACAGCATTTAATCCTGATTTGATTCCACTCATAAAAGGTGTAGATTTGCTTTACCATGAGTCTACTTTTTTGGAAAAACATTCTGAATTAGCGAAAATTACTAAACATAGCACTGCACTACAAGCAGCTAAAATCGCAAAGGATGCACATGTGAAAAATCTTATGCTTGGACATTATTCAAATCGTTATAGTGATAAAGAGGACTTTTATAAAGAGGCCACTAAAGTTTTTAAATCTGTAATTCTGTCTGAAGATCTTAAAAGTTTTTCGATTTAAACAAATGGGTTGTAAATTGCATTAAAATGAAAAATAAGGATATAGGCCATTTAAGGAAATCATATGATAAAAGTAAATTGAGTCTTGCCGATGTCAATTTTCAACCTATGGAGTTTTTTAAGTTATGGTTTGATGATGCACTTAATAATAAGAATATTGAAGAGGCAAATGCTATGACTTTAACAACCCTTGGTCTAGATAATTTTCCGAAGGGAAGAGTGGTTTTACTTAAATTTTTTACGGAAGAGGGATTTATTTTTTATACTAACTACAAAAGTGAAAAGGGATTATCAATCGACTACCACTCAAAAGTTGGATTATCCTTTTTTTGGCCTCCTCTTGAAAGACAAGTCATTATAAAAGGTGAAATCGAAAAAATTTCCTCTGAAGATTCTGATAATTATTTTTCATCTCGCCCTAGGGGAAGTCAAATTAGTGCTTTGGTTTCAAAGCAAAGCAAAGTAATAAAAAGTAGAGAAATCCTTGAGGAAAAAATGGATTTGATGGAAAAAAAATATATTACAAAAGAAATCAAGCGACCTAAGAACTGGGGAGGATATCTTGTTAAACCTAAATCTGTTGAATTTTGGCAAGGAAGAGCTAATAGATTGCATGACAGAATATTATGTATTTTGGTTAAAAATTCTTGGGACATTAAAAGGCTATCTCCATAAAATGAAGAGGCTTGTTTTATTACGCCATGCAAAATCATCATGGGATTTTAATGTTTCTGACAAAGATAGGCCGTTAACAGAAAAGGGGATTAATCGTATCACAATGATTTCATTTAATAGCTCAAATGTTTTATCTGGAGCAGATTTAATTTTTTCGAGTCCAGCTAATCGTGCTCTACACACAGCTTGTATTATGATAAACTCTCTAGGGTTGAGTTTTAATAAAATTGTTTTAAAAAAAGAACTTTATACATTTGAATTATCGAAATTACTCGATTTTATTTTTAATATTTCAGATGACTATAATTCAGTAATTTGCGTTGGGCATAATCCAGCATTTTCAGAGGCTATATCACATTTGTCCAAAACAGATTCTATACATTTACCAACTTCTGCTTGGGCTGAATTAAACTTTTCTCAAATAAAATGGAAAAATATTTCTGATGGGAAACTAAAACTTGGGATGCCAAAGGAAATTCTAAGATAGTATGTTTAGTAAAATACGATATATCAATAGAGAGTTAAGCTGGTTGGATTTCAATGCTAGGGTATTGCAGGAGGCAGCTGACCAACATGTGCCACTTTTAGAAAGATTAAGATTTATAGGTATTTTTTCTAATAATTTGGATGAATTTTTTCAAGTTCGATTTTCAACTGTCCAGCGGATTGCACAATCTGAAAAATCAGGAAAGAAGATTTTTGGAGGGAAGAGTGCTTCGGATCTACTTAAAACAATAACTGGAAAGGTTATTAATCAACAGAAAGAAAGTATGAAAATTCTTTCAGAAATCGAAAGTAAATTAGAAAAAGAACATATTTATTTTATAAACGAAAACCAAGTTTTAGATGAACATAAAGCTTTTTTGAAAGAGTATTTTATACAGAAAGTTAGTCCTACATTAATGACGATTATAGTAAGAGAAAATTCTGAGCAAGACTTTTCAGATAATTTAGCTTTCCTTGCTGTCAAACTCGGCTTTGAATCAAAGGGCACAACAGAGCATACGCAATTTGCACTTATTGAAATACCCAGAGATTTGAATAGATTCATTGTTTTACCCAAAATAGGAAAAAAACAATACGTCATGTTCCTTGACGATCTGATAAGGTATCATTTTCATTTAATTTTCAATTTTTTTGATTTTGTTAAAATTGAGGCACATATGATAAAAGTTACACGCGATGCTGAGTTAGATATGGAAGGTGATGTTTCAAAAAGTTATATTAATAAGATAATTGAAAGCGTTAGGGATCGTTTTTTAGCAGAACCAGTCAGGCTTGTTTACGATAAAGGAATCGGTGCTGATACATTAAAAGTAATTAAAAATCTTTTAGGAGTTGGTACGAATGACAGTCTAATTCCTGGAGGTCGTTATCATCATCGCCGTGATTACATGAACTTACCTGAACTAGATAGAAAAGATTTGCAATATGAAAATAAAGAACCTTTACCAGTTAAAGGTCTTTCATTAGAAAAGAGTATTTTTAAAGCTGTTGAAGCTAAAGATTATTTACTATATACACCTTATCACAGTTTTTCTTTCCTTATAAAGTTCCTTCGTGAAGCTGCTTTAGATCCTGAGGTTATAACTATAAAAATCACCATATACCGCTTATCCAAAATTTCTAATGTTGCTAGGTCACTAATTAATGCTGCGAAAAATGGAAAGAAAGTTTTGGTTCAGATTGAACTCCAAGCGCGTTTTGACGAAACAAATAATATTACATATGCTGAGCAGATGCAAGCTGCCGGTGTTGAGCTAATTTTCGGAATCCCTGGACTTAAAGTTCACTCAAAAATATGTTTAGTTGAGAAAAAGATTAATAATAAAAACATACGTTATGGTTTTATAAGTACAGGTAATCTTAATGAGGATACTGCAAAGATTTATACTGACTACACACTTTTTACGGCAAATCAAAAAATTTTAAGGGATGTAAATAAAGTTTTTAATTTTCTTCAAGTACATTACAAATTAAAAAAATATAAACACTTAATTGTATCACCACATTATACTAATAGCTTCATTGTAAAGATGATTGACAAGGAAATAGAAAATGCTCTAGCTGGAATGGCGAGTGGTATAAAATTAAAGTTAAATGCAATAACAAACTTCAAAATGATTGAAAAACTCTATGAGGCTAGCAACGCTGGAGTTCCAATCAAAATGATTGTTAGAGGAATTTGTTGCCTTATACCAGGAGTAAAAGGGATGAGTGAAAATATTGAGGTAATTAGTATAGTAGATAAGTTTTTGGAACATCCTAGAGTATATCATTTTACAAATCTTGATAAACCTAAAATTTATATTTCGTCAGCAGATTTTATGACTAGAAATATAGAAAATAGAGTAGAGGTGGCAACACCTATATATGATTTAAATCTTCAACAACAAATTATTGATGTTTTTGACATTACCTGGAATGATAATGTAAAAGCAAGAAGAATAAATGGCTATACCCAAAATCAACTCATTAGGAATAATAAATCTCCTGTTCGTTCACAATTAGATATTTACGAGTACTATAGAAATAATGATAATTTATGAGGATCACCAAATATGCGGCAATAGATATTGGCTCTAATGCTTTACGTTTATTAATTTCAAATGTCATCGAGTATAAAAAAGAAACCATTACACTCAAAAATAGTTTAGTTAGGGTCCCTATAAGATTGGGACAAGATGCATTTACAACTGGCATAATTTCCAGAAATAATATTAAGCAGATATCCAGATCCATGAAGTCTTTCAAAAATCTTATGAAAGTACACGATGTTAAGAATTATTTAGCTTTTGCAACGGCAGCACTTAGAGAAGCAAAAAACGGAAAGTACGTTATTGATAGAGTTAAAAAAAAATCAGGGATAAATATTCAAATTATTGATGGTAAAAAAGAAGCAAGAATAATTTCTAATAGTAATGTTTTCGATGGCATTGATCCTAAGAAAACAATCTTATATATTGATGTTGGTGGAGGTAGTACTGAATTAAGTATTATAAAGAATCAAAAAACTCTAAAATCAATTTCATTGAAAATAGGGACAGTACGTCTGTTAAATGACGGTGTAGAAAATGAAACCTGGATTAAGGCAAAAAAATGGGTAATAACTAATACAAAATCTTTTACAAATATTTTTCTGTTAGGAACAGGAGGAAATATTAATAAGCTTCATAAAATTTCAAATAATAAAGATAATAAACCTCTTACATACAAAAAATTAAGAAAAATTTATAAAAATCTTAATTCACTATCATATGAAGAACGTATAATTAAATTTGCTCTCAATCAAGATAGATCAGATGTAATAATTCCTGCGACAGAATTATTTCTTAAAATTTTTGAATGGAGTGGTGCAAAAGAAGTTTATGTACCAAGGGTTGGTCTTTCAGACGGTATGATCAAAGAATTATGTAAAAAACTAAATTAATCACTAGCCATGGATAGATTCCTTATTATTTAGTTCCCCAATAAGATTTTTTTCAAATTCTAATAATGATTCCCATTTTTGATTTACTTTTTCTTTAGATTTACCATATTTACGAGCTAGTTTTAAAAAAATATTATAGTGATGTGCTTCACTTATCATTAATTTTTTATAGAATAATCGTAATTTTTTTTCTTCCAATTCTGTTGATAAAATTTTAAAACGTTCACAGCTTCTTGCTTCAATTAATGCACCATATAATAATCTATTTACAAGATGATTGTTTCTATCTCCTCCTTTAGGAAAAAATGATTTTAATTTAATTACGTATTCATCTTTTCTTTCTCTGCCGAGGGAAAACCCTCTTTCTAAAATTAATTCGTGAACCATTTGAAAATGAATAATTTCTTCTTTGGCTATCTCCAACATTATTTTAACTAATTCTGATTTTTCTGGAAAAGAAATTACAAGGGAGATTGCGGAGCTTGCTGCTTTTTGTTCACAGTAAGCATGGTCTGTTAATATTTCTTGTAAATTATTTTTCGCAATTCTTGCCCAGAGTGGGTCAGAGGGTAACTTCAAGCCTAACATCTAAATAATAGTTTAATATTCAAGGTCAAACTTTTTTCTTAGAGTTTCTACAGATGGGTTGATCTCTAAAAGGTGTTGATATTTTTCCTTTTGAGTAAAAATGATTTTTTCTTTTTTTATCTCGGAAATATTAACTTGAACCGCAATTTTAAAATTGTTTAACTTATTACAAATAAAGGACAATAGTTTCTCTTTTTCAAGATTTATTTCTACTCTATTCAATTCATTTGCAACTGTAAAAATGACATTATTATTATCTAATTTGACTGGATTCATACTTAAAATTGAAGTTAAGTTTAGTTTTCCTTCTTTTTTTAATTGTTCTATATATTCTTGAATTACAACTTTTAGATCCTCAAGTTTAAATTTTTCTTCTGCCAGATCATGAACCTCATTTTTATTTTTCTTGATATCTTTTAAACTTTTTTTAACCTCTATACTTGAGAGTGAGTAACTTGAGATTTTACTATGATTTTCATTTTTGTCAAATCTATTTGTATTTGATGTTTCTATTTTAGTCTCTTTTACTTCATTTTTTTTTAAATTAATGTTAGAGCTCTTATTTTTTTCTGTTTTAATAAAATCATTCGAAGCGTCATTTAAAATATCTTTTCTTTCTTGAACTTCAGATGACAACTCTAAATTATTATTTGCTTTTGATATTGGTGATTTATAATTACTTGAACTTTGATCATTTTTTTTTTCACTACCGTATTCAATGGAAGCAAGTCGCATTAAGGTCAGCTCTAAATGAACTCTTTTGTTTCTGACATTTCTGAAGTTTATCTCACTTTTATTTATTAATTCTATTGACTCCAATATTTTAGTAAGTAAAAGTTTTTTTGAAATCTCGGCATATTCTAATTTTAATTCTTCTCCAACTTCAAGTAGATGAAGAGTTTTAAAATCTTTTGCCAAAATTAAGTTTCTAAAAAAGTTTGCAAGCCCATTAATAAATTGAGCATCTTCAATCCCTCTTTTTTTCAATTTGTCATAGCTTTTTATTAATTGGGGTATGTTATTACTAAAAATAATTTTTCCTAAACTACAGTATGTTTTGTTATCTATGAGATTCAGGTTGTCAGCTACTGATTTTTCATTTAGGTCTGCTTTTGTAAAACTAACCATCCTGTCATAAATTGACAAAGCATCTCTAAGAGATCCGTCAGCTTTTTGGGCAATAAGAAATAGAGCGTTTTCCTCAAATTTGAACTTACTTTTGACAGCTATTTTTTTTAGATAAGATTGGATATCTACGACCGAAATACGATTGAAATCATAAATCTGACATCTAGATAGAACTGTTGGTATAATTTTATTTTTTTCGGTTGTGGCAAGAATAAAAATAATATGTTTTGGTGGTTCTTCTAGTGTTTTCAAAAATGCGTTAAATGCAGAATTTGAAAGCATGTGGACTTCATCAATTATATAAACTTTATACTTACCAATTCTAGGTGGTATTCTAACTTGTTCATTAATTTTACGAATGTCTTCTACTGAATTATTAGATGCGGCGTCTAATTCAAAAATATTAAAAGTGTAATCTTCCGAGTTATTTGATTCTAAATTGTTGATTTCTTTTGCTAAAATACGTGCACAAGATGTTTTACCAACTCCTCTTGGTCCAGAAAAAATGAGAGCTTGTGGAATTTGGTTTGTTATTAAACTATTTTTTAAAGTATAAGTAACATTGTCTTGTCCAATTACCTCTTCGAATGACTTTGGCCTGTATTTTAAAGCTGAAACTATGAATTGCTTCATGTAAATAAATATATAAATCTAATAAAGTTTTTGTAAAACAGTCTTGATTATATTTATTTAAAATTATTAACAAATGATTAAATTTGTTTAGCAGGCTATCTTATCGCTTCTAAATTTTAGGAGAGGAAAGTCCGGACACCAAAGAGCGACATAGCGGGTAACACCCGTCCTTCTTGAGAAGAGGAAAAGTGCAACAGAAAGAATGTACAGTTAGGCTGTAGTGAAATCATGTAAACTCTGTGTGGTGCAACGCCAAGTATATCTATGAAAGAATGGCTCGTTCGATATAGAGGGGTAGGCGGCAAGAGTGTTAAAGTAATTTTACACCCAGATAAATGATAGGACTAGACAGAATCCGGCTTACAGGCCTGCTTTTTTTTGATATTTGAATTAAAAAACGAAATGGTACTGTCACCGTACTTTCGTTTCATATAATAATTGGGTTGTATTGTAAGATCAATTTTTCTGTTGTGTTCAATAATTAGTATGCCATCAATTTGAAGTTTCTCAATACTTAAATTTATAATTTTTTTATAGGTATCATAGTGAATTTGATATGGTGGATCAGCAAAGATTAAATTAAACTTATTATTATTTTTTTTTAAAAAGGTGAGACTATCAGATCGGATAACATTAATTTTTGTATTAAATAATAGTGATGTTTTTTTTATAAATTCAACACATATTCTATCCTGATCTACAGATGTAATATTTAATGATCCTCTAGAGGCAAACTCATAGCTTATATTGCCTGTTCCTGAATAAAGATCCAAGACTTTAAGGTTTGTAAAATCAAATCTGTTTTGTAAAACATTGAACAAACCCTCTTTTAATCGGTCAGTTGTAGGTCTAGAAGGTAGATTTTTTGGAGGGTGAATTTTTCTTCCTTTTAATTTTCCTGAAATAATTCTCATCAGTTAAAAGAAGATGAGAGATAAGGGGCATGATGTTTTAAAAACTTGAAATTTATGGGAGGCTCTTCGTTAGAAAAAGCAATATTAGAATGATAATGCTTCACTATTTCATAATAGCTCTCAAATGCATCTATCCTACCTAAAAATACTATCTCAAACTGATGAGATTCAAGTTCAAACTGCTCAATAAGAAAAAAAAGATAATACATAAAATCGTTTTGTTTTTTAATAACAAAGCGATTATAAAATAATAAACTTTTATTTTTTACAAGAAAGAGATCCATTGTATTGAAGTGTAAGTGTATGAAGAGTTGTTTTGAAAATTTTTTAGTTGAACTTAAGTTTAAAACTCTTTTTATAAGTAATGAATTGTAATGGAAAATATTGAAATCTATATCTAGTTTGTCAATTATATTATAAATTTTCTTTGGAACCGAATAAACATTTATTTTTTCTTGATTTATTAATTTATCGAAAATCACGATCTCTGCTTTAGGTTTTTTAAAATAAAGATTTAAGTAATCATCTAACCTTTGTTTATCAAAAAAAACATAGGGTACTAGAGCCGAGGGATTTTGAAAAAAAACTATGCTGAAGTATTCAAAGTTTTTCTGGTAATTGTTGTCTAAAAAGTTTCTGAAAGTATATTCGAATTCAGACAAATCATCAGGGTGAGAAAAAAAATCTACACTATTGGTTGTGCAAAATGAAAAGCCATTTTTAAAATAATGTATTGATAAGCTTTTTTTTTGGTAGTGATTATTCTCTTTTAGCATCAAATATTGTTGGCCAATTTCCGTTTGTGCTCACTTTGCTTAGAGATCCAAGGATAATTTCAGGACCATTGACGCCGTCAACTGATACAGTTTCGTTTTCTTGTTTCACTAGATCTTCGTTTTGATCAAAAAGTAAAACGTTTTTAGAAATTTTTACTTCAAATACTGGAACCTTGTACCCATTTTTATTTATAATTTCAGCTTTAATATTAAATGTACTATCCTCTAAACCTTCAATAGGCAAGTAAGCCATTTTTTTATAGGAATTGTTATTTTTAAAGAGCGAGTCCTTAACCGGAACAAATCCTAAAGTATCAACAACTATTACTTCTTTTAACAGATCAATCCTGTATGTACGATCGTATTCCAAATACGATGAATCCCGTTTTTCAATTAGTGTAAAAATTCCTTCATCTACAAATTTTACAAGACTATCAAAATTGTTAGAAAATTGACCATTAACATCTTTATGTGCTATTTGTGCTGTTCTAATATCTTTAAGTCTATCAATAACTAAAGCAAATCTTTGATTTTTTACTTGATTAAATTTTATTGGACCGCTGATGGAATCATATATCTTGTATGCAAAGAAAATCGATAAGATCCATAAAGCTGCTTGGATACCTAATTTCATATAGAATAAATTCTTTAAAACAAATCTACAATTTTTTTTGTATCACAAAAGTTTTTAAAAAAAATTATATTTAGCAAACAGATTCTATTAATGCATCCTAAAAATTTTGCCTTAAAGCTTGAAAAAAAACTAAATTTTAAACCAACCCAATCGCAGCTTCGGTGGTTTGAAGAGATATCAAAATTTATTTTCTCTAAAGATTTGAATTCAGTTTTTGTATTAAAAGGGCACGCAGGTTCTGGGAAAACGACATTGTTAGGATCTTTAGTTGATGAGTTAAATACAATCAATTACAAAGCTGTAATGATTGCCCCAACAGGAAGGGCTGCAAAAGTAATGTCTGCATACTCAAATTACCCTGCATATACTATACATAAACAGATATATAACACTAAACCTGAAGAGACAGGGAGTGTTGTTTTTGATTTAAAAAAAAATACATACAAAAATACAATTTTCATAGTTGATGAAGCTTCTATGATCGGAAGTGAAAGTACTCAAACTAAGTTTTACAAAAATAATTCTCTTCTAAATGATTTGGTAAATTATATAAGAAATGGATATAATTGTAAGCTTATATTTGTTGGTGACCCGGCACAGCTCCCACCAATTAATTTAACATTAAGTCCTGCACTAGATATAGACTTGTTGGAAAAATTTTATTTTAATAAAGTATTTACTGTAGAGTTAGATTTTGTTGTTAGACAAGATCAATACTCAGGTATTTTGAAAAATGCAACTTTAATTAGGAATCAACTTAACAAAAAAAAATATAATCAGTTTACGTTTAATCTAAGCGGATTTGCTGATATTGAAAATTTGAGCGAAAGAATTAATATTTTTGAAGCTGTTGAGTCAGCATATGACATATCTGGAATAGATCAAACGGTATTTATAGTAAGATCAAATAGAAGGGCTAATCTATTTAATGAACAAATAAGGAAAAGTATATTGAATCTTCAAAATGACATATCATCAGGAGATCGACTAATGGTTATAAAAAACAATTATTTTTGGCTATCGCCCGCATCTAAACCGAGTTTTATTGCTAATGGAGATATTATACAAATAATCAAAATAAAATCTAAAAAAGAGATTTATGGCTTTTATTTTGCTGAAGCTCAGGTTTTTTTAGTGGATTATCCTGAAGAACCATCATTTGATACTGTTTTATTGCTAGACACACTTCAAATCGAGACAGCTTCATTATCACACGAAGATTCAAACCGCCTTTATAAAAATGTAATGGAAGACTACATTGATGAAGTCTCAAAGTTTAAGAGACTGATAAAAGTTAAAAAGAATAAATTTTTTAATGCTTTACAGGTAAAGTATGCATATTCAATTACATGTCATAAATCTCAAGGAGGTCAGTGGGAAAATGTTTTTGTAGAAAAGCCATATTTACCTAATGGTTCAAATAAAGAATATTTAAGATGGCTATATACAGCTGTTACACGTTCAACAAAAAAATTATATTTGATAGGTTTTACATCTGAAGATTTTAATTTGAAAAGCTAAGAATATGTTTCGTTTGTTTTCAAAATTTTTTTTTCTGAAGTTGTTAGGTTGGAAAATTGAAGGTAAATTTCCAAAATTATTAAAATACGTCGTTGCAGTTGTGCCACATACAAGCTGGGTAGATTTTTTTGTTGGCTTAATGGTTAGGAGTATTTTAGGTGAAAAAATAAATTTTGTTGGAAAAAAAGAATTGTTCACCCCTTATTTTGGATGGTTTTTTAGGCTTTTAGGTGGAATTCCAATAGATCGATCAGGATCAGGAGGTTCGGTACAATCTATAGTTAGGTTATTTAAAGAAAATAAAAAGTTTAGGGTTGCTCTTGCGCCCGAAGGCACTCGTAAAAAAGTCAAACAACTCAAAACTGGTTATTATCATATAGCGGAAGAATTAAAAATACCAATTGTACCGGTTACTTTTGATTATTCCAACAAAAAAATAATTGTACATCCATGTTTTTATAGTACTAATAATAAATTTATGGATTTAAAAAAATTAGAAACCTTATTCAGGGGATTCGATGGTTTTTCTAAGGCAAAAAGCTTTTAGTTTTTTTAATATCTAATGAATGATATACATTTTGTACATCCATATCATCCTCAATTTTTTCTATTAAATCAAGAACTTCGATCTGGTGTTCAAAATTTAAAGACTTTACTAACTGAGGAATTCTCTCAAAGCCTGAGGAAATAATTTCTAAATTACGATTTTCGAGTTCCCTTTGAATTATACCGAATTGATCGAATGAGGCATATAAATGTATTTCATTATTATCTAAAAATACTTCTTCGACCCCATAATCAATAAATTCCAATTCAATTTTTTCAATTTCTAAGTCATTTTGATTAATTTTAAAATTACAAAAATGTTCAAACATAAATTCTACTGAGCCTGAAGTAGACAAGTTTCCTCCTGCTTTATTAAAATATGAGCGAATGTTTGCAACAGTCCTATTATTGTTATCTGTTGCTGTCTCAATTAAAACTGCAATTCCGTGAGGTGCGTATCCTTCAAAAATAATTTCCTTATAGTTTTCAGTGTTTTTTTCAGTTGCTTTTTTAATTGCTCTTTCAATATTATCTTTTGGCATATTAGCCGCCTTTGCATTTTGTATCAGTGCACGTAATCTTGAGTTACTTTCTGGATCAGCCCCATTTTCTTTGACACTCATAGAAATATCTTTTCCAAGTCGTGTAAATGTTTTAGCCATTGTAGACCAACGCTTTAATTTTCTTGCCTTTCTAAATTCAAAAGCTCTACCCATATATTTTTTTATTTCACAAAGATATAGAAACTACAATTTGGATCTTTTTGATATATCAATTTTGTCAATTCTACACTGTTAAATCATCCAAAACGTCTTCATATGAAGGCTGAATATGGTGTGGTAATTTATTTTCTTTTGGAAGAACAGCTAAATATCTTGTTGTATTTGATGTGAATACTTGTTTGAAGATTCCTAGCTCTTTATACCTTTTTTTAACTAATTTTCTTATGAAATCATAGTGTGAAATCAAATCAGTACTACCCAAATGAAAAATTCCTGTTTTTTGATGGTTTATAATGTAGTGTACTTGTTGGCTTAAGCGAATATCACTATTTACATTGATAATCGTGTTTGGGAATACTTCTATGGGGATATTTTCTTTTAAAGCTTCATCGATATTTGTTGTTCTCGGAGAATTTAATCCAAAAACCATAGGCAAGCGAAGTATTGCATACTTACCAGTTTTTAGATTTAAAAGTTGATTTTCAATTTTAATTTTAAAATGTCCATAATGACTTTTTGAAAGTGTCTTGTCATATTCGTAAGACGGGTAATGTCTGAAAGAATCAAAAACATTGGCTGAAGAAATAAACATTATTCTACAATCATTTTTTTGAATATATTCTTTAATATAAATGTGGACTTCTACTTGAGAGTTTATGTCCCCCCTTAGAGAAGATATAATTAGTTTTGGATTGAATTCTCTTAAAATAGGAAGCAGTTCATTGTTTTCATGATCAAAATGGATAAAATGAGAGTTATTTTCGTATGTTTTGGAATTATTATAAGTTCCCAAGGTTTTATAGAAAGGCGCCAGCTCACTGTAAATAGCATTACCAATAAAACCACTTCCCCCTAATATTAGAATAGGTCTTGATGTTTTCAAATTAAATAAATGGGGTTTTAACTATTTTACCAGTCCAAACCTTACCTCTAATAACCACTCCAATATCAGTTAATTGAGAAGAAAAATCACTTTTAACATAGCCCAAACCAATTGCTTTTTCGAGATAAGGCGACAGAGTACCAGAAGTAACTTTACCTATTTGATTTTGGTATTTATCAACTAAAATATAACCATTTCTTGGTATAGCCCTTCCTTCTATAACAAAACCAATTAATTTCTTTTCTGTACCATTTGATTTCTGCCTACTAATGTTTTTAAAATTTATACATCTTTTTTCTGGCTCACTTATCCAGCCTAAACCCGCTGCAATGGGTGATGTGGTTTCGTCAATTTCATTACCATATAAACAATATCCCATTTCAGTTCTAAGAGAATCGCGTGCACCCAGCCCAACTGGTTTTATTCTGAAAGCTGAGCCTGCTTCAAGTATTGAATACCAGATTTTTTCTGCTTTATTTGGCTGGAAAAAAATTTCTATACCTCCGGCACCAGTATACCCAGTAGTTGCAATTAATATGTTTTGAAAACCAGCAAATTTAGTAATAGCTAGCCCATAGTATGGAAGAGAATTTAATTTAAAGTCTGTCAAAGATTGCATAGCCTCTAAAGCCCTAGGACCTTGAACAGAGAGTAGTGCAGTTTGGTCTGAAATATTTTTTATTTTAGCACCAAATGCTTTATTATTTTTTTCAAGATGATTCCAATCTTTTTCAATATTTGAAGCATTTACAACCAACAGGTATTCTTTTTCATCCAACTTATAAACAATCAAATCATCAATAATTCCTCCTGATTCACTAGGAAAATAGTTGTATTGAGCTTTTCCAATAGGAATTTTTGAAATATCATTGCTACATACGTATTGTAAAAATTCAATAGCGTTTTCTCCGGTGATTTTGAATTCCCCCATATGTGAAACATCAAATACTCCTAAATTATTTCGAACCGAAAGATGTTCTTTTATCAAGCTGTCGTATTGTATAGGCATAAGATAGCCTCCAAAAGGAGCCATTTTGGCATTTAAAGACTTATGCTGATGATAAAGAGGAGTTTTTTTCAAATTGATAAATATTTAATACTATTTCGTAATTAAGAAAGATTTTAATTGATTATAATTTTGTATTGGTATACTTATTTTTTTCTTTTTGAGGATATTTTTTATTTCTTTTGGAATTTGAATTTTTTGATTAATGATGTTTTCAATTGTTTTTGAAAATTTAATTGGGTGTGCCGTTTCCAAAAATAAACCTTGGAAATTTTCGGGGTCTGTTTTTGAATTTATGAAATCATTTAAGCCGAGATAACCTATAGCGCCATGCGGATCAATAATATAATTTTTAAACTTATAAATTTCTCTTATTGCTTTTTCAGTCTGTTTATCAGAGTAGCTGTAAGCACTAACTAATTTTTTTAATCCAAAGAGGTCATTGTTAAACAATTTCTGAATCCTTATAAAATTACTTGGATCTGAAACATCCATAGCATTGGATATTGTTTGTTTTGATTTTTCGGGTTTATATTCTCCTGAATTAAGATACCTTGGTATTGTATCATTTGAGTTAGTGCTTGCAATAAAATGGTTAATTGGAAGTCCCATTTTTTTTGAAACAAGGCCCGCACAAATATTTCCAAAATTTCCACTTGGTACAGAAATAACGACCTTTTTGTCTGTTTTAGGAAGATCCCTATATGCGCTAAAATAGTAAAACATCTGAGCCAACCACCTTCCTACATTTATAGAATTTGCTGAAGTTAAATTAATTTTTTGTTGCAAATCAGGGTCAATAAAAGCATTTTTAACGAAGTTTTGGCAGTCATCAAAGCTACCTTCAACCTCTAGTGCGGTGATATTTTCCCCTAATGTAGTTAACTGATATTCTTGAATTACACTTACTTTTTTTTTAGGAAAAAGAATTACTACATCTATGTTTTTTAATTTAAAAAATCCGTTTGCGACTGCACCTCCAGTGTCTCCAGATGTAGCGACTAGAATGGTAATTTTTTTATTTTTAATTTTATTAGAATAAGATAGGCAATTTGCCATAAATCTTGCCCCAACGTCTTTAAAAGCCAAAGTTGGTCCATGAAATAGTTCAAGGCTTGCAATATTCTTCGAAACGTTTACTATTGGAAAATTGAATTTCAAAGTTTTTTTGATAATTTCTTTTAATATATTTTTTGGGATATCGTTGCCTATAAAAGGATGAATTACTCGGAAAGCAATTTCAGAATCTGTATATCTCTTAATGTTATTGAAAAAATAATTACTAAGTCGAGGGATTTCTTTTGGAAAATATAAACCACGGTCTGGTGCAAGACCTTTTTCTATGGCTTCAATAAAGCCTACATCTTTTGAATTATTGTTAAGGCTGAAATATTTCAAATTTTATAAAATTTTAATTCCCTTTTTGTTAATAGAAGAAATATGTAAATCATATTCTAAACCTAACTTTTTATAAGGTTCCGCCATAGCTAACCCAACTTTTTTTGCATTCAGCATTCCTTTTGATAATGCAAAAATTGATGGTCCGGATCCAGAAATACCACAACCTAACGCCCCTTGCTTAATAGCTCGATTTTTAACTTCATCAAATTTTGGGATCAATATTGACCTTGAAGGTTCGATTAATTCATCTTTTAGGCTTCTAGACATAAGATTGTAATCGTTTGTATGAAGGGCACTTATAAATGCACCTAAATTCCCCAATTGGACAACTGCTTTCTTTAATGAAACATCATCTTTTAAAATTGCTCTTGAGTGAATTGTTTTTAACTCAATTTTAGGGTGTATTATTGTTGCAATCAATTCTGGTGGACACGGTAAGCTAACAACATCTATTGGATTAATGCTTCGAACCAAAGTGAATCCTCCTAGAAGAACAGGTGCTAGATTGTCAGCATGGTACTCACCACTTGCTAATGCTTCCCCAACCATCGCAAAGTCTAATAATTCTTCACGTTTAAAAGGTCTTCCAAGTAACTCATTAACCGCATAAACAGCTCCTGCAGAACTTGCCGCACTACTTCCAATTCCGCTACCAGGTTTTATTTTTTTTTCAATGCTTATGCTGAATCCATTTTTTGAAGAATAAGATTTTAATAAGGCATTTACAGCAACACAAGCAACATTATCTAGTGGGTTTTTAGGAACATCATAGCCTTTAATATTTTCAATATAAACGCCAGGTTTTTCGTTCATTTTTACATGAATAAGATCACCAACAGGGTCTAAACAAAATCCAAGTACATCAAATCCGCATGATACATTGGCAACACTTGCAGGAGCAAATATTTTGACTTCACTAATCATTATGATTTCCCTATTCTGATAATATCTCCAAAAATTCCTCCAGCTGTGACATCCGCTCCAGCTCCCGCACCCTTTACTATTAATGGTTGATCCTTATATCTAGAGGTGTAAAAAAGAACAATATTATCACTTCCTTTCAAATCATAAAAAATATGATTTTCATCGATTTCCTTGAGACCTACAGTGGCTTTTCCCTTTTTAAGTTCAGCAACATATTTTAAGCGTTTCTTTTTTTCAATTGCATTTTCTAGAATCGACCTGAAATGGTTTTCGTTTCTATTAATAGATTTAAAAAGTTCATCATTATTACTACTTCCAATTACTTCTTCTGGTAAAAAGCTATTATTTCTAATATCACTTAATTCAAGTTTAAAACCACTTTCCCTAGCAAGGATTAATATTTTTCTAGCTACATCAATTCCACTTAAATCTATTTTAGGATCAGGTTCAGTATAACCCTCTTTTTGTGCTTTTTGAACAATATTTTTAAAGGTTGTTTCAAGTGTATAATTATTAAAAATATAGTTTAAGCTACCGGATAAGATTGCTTGAATTTCAAATATTTTATCTCCAGATGCAACAAGATTATTAATAGTATCTATAATTGGAAGAGCAGCCCCAACGTTTGTCTCAAAAAGAAAAGGTGTTACAAATCGTCTTGCTGTTTTTTTTAGATTATTATAGTTATCAAGATTACTAGCACATGCAATTTTATTACAAGTAACTACTCCAATACTGTTTTTAAGATAACTTACATATTCATTAGCTATTTCTTCACTGGCAGTATTATCAATAAAAATACTATTACGTAAATTAAGTTTTTTAATATGGCTGAAAAATTTTTTTCTATCTGCCTTAATACCAATTTTTTCGAGTTCATCTTTCCATATTTCTAATTTTATTGGACTTTTTGAAAGTATCATTTTCCTGGAATTAGATATCGATATTACACGAATTTTTAATCTCAAATTTTTTAAAAGATAATCCTGCTGACCAAGAAGTTGCTGTAGTAATTTACCTCCAACATTTCCAACTCCGGTTATAAATAAATTTAATTCTTTGATTTGTTCTTCAAAAAAGCTTTCATGAATTGTATTAAGTGCTTTTTGAGTATTTTTTTTATCGATCAGAATTGAAATATTTCTTTCAGAAGCACCTTGTGCAATAGCTCTAATATTTATATTGTTTGCTCCTAAACTACTAAATAATTTTCCGCTAATTCCTTGATGTTCTTTCATTTTATCACCAACTATCGCAATATTTGTCAAATCACTTTCAATTTTTGCTGGCTCTACCCTCTGAAGACTTATTTCGAATGCAAAATTTTCATCAATTACTTTTTTTGCTTGGTCTGCATCTTGCAGTTTAACTCCAATACAAATTGAATGTTCTGATGATGCTTGAGTAATCATAATAATATTAATTTGTTTATCAGACAATGTTTGAAATAGCCTTCTTGAGAAACCTGGAATTCCAATCATTCCACTACCCTCTACATTTAGTAAGGCAACATTTTCAATATGGCTGACTCCCTTAACGACATGCCCATCAACTTTTTTTGAACCTTTCATGTCTATTTTTGTTCCTCTTGCATTTGGTTCAAATGTATTTTTAATAATTACTGGTATATTTTTTTTAATTAAAGGCTGAAGAGTAGGTGGGTATATGACCTTAGCACCAAAATGTGAAAGTTCCATTGCTTCATGATAAGACAATTTTCTTATAGGTAATGCTTGTGATACAAGTTTTGGATTTGCAGTGAACATTCCGCTGACATCAGACCAAATTTCTAATTTTCTTGCATTAGAATAGTTAGCTAATAATGAAGCAGTTAAATCTGATCCTCCACGTCCTAACGTTAAAGTGTTACCATCATTATCACTTGCTATAAAACCAGGGAGCAAAATAATTTTGTTTCTATTTTTACTTAGAAATGAGACTGTTTTTTTTTCACTCAGAAAATTATCAATAACTTCCCGGTCATTTATATTTTTCTTAAAAATTAGTTCTCGCGTGTCTTTAAAAATAATATCGCATCCTTTTTGTTTTAGAATTTTAAAAATAATATTACTCGATAAAATTTCTCCAAAACTTAATATCTTAGAATTAGTTTTTGATGTTAGTTCATTAAGTGTATAAAGAGATTCTAGAAATTCCTCTAACTCATTAATCTGTGATTTTAAAAAGCTTTTAATTTCGCTATGATTTGTGACTGGTATGAAATAATCGATAAGAATTTTATGTCTTTCTTCTACAGTTATTAAATACTCTTTGTAATTTTTTTCTGATTTACTAGCGCGTTCAGCCATAATAGATAAAAGATCTGTTATACCGCTTAAAGCCGAAACTACAATTAATTGATGTTGATCACTTTTCTGTATAATATCAATTACTAAAGAAAGGCTATCTGGATTTGCAACTGAAGTACCTCCAAACTTTAGAACTTTCATAAAATAGTTGATATGGTATTAAACTGAATCTAAATAAATAATCGCAAAAATAACATTTATTGTTAGCCAATTAACAATTTGGTAGAAAAGGTTTGAAATAAAAATAAAGTTAGAGTTTAAATTTTAGTTTTCGACTTTCTCTTTAACAATCAAATCTAATTTATCTTCTTTTTTATTTTTATCTATCAGAATCTGGTCACCCTCAGAAATTGAGTTATTGACGATATTTTCAGCAACTAAATCTTCTATATGTTTTTGGATTGCTCTGTTAAGTGGTCTTGCACCATATTTATTGTCATAACCTTTTTCAGTTATATAATCCCTTGCCGCATTTGATATCTCTATAAAATAACCCAACTTAACAATTCTGTCAATTAGTTTGATTAATTCTATATCCACAATTTTTCTGATATGTTTTCTTTCAAGGTTGTTGAAGACCACAATATCATCAACTCTGTTCAGAAACTCTGGAGAAAAGGTCTTCTTTAACTCTTTTTCAATTACACCTTTCTCAATTTCTTTTGATTGAGCTTTTTGAGATGATGTTTCAAAACCAAGTCCCCTTCCAAAATCTTTTACTTGACGGGCTCCAATATTTGACGTCATTATTATTATGGTGTTTTGGAAGTTAATTTTTCTTCCGAGGCTGTCTGTTAAAAAACCGTCATCAAGAACTTGCAACAACATATTAAAAATGTCAGGATGAGCTTTCTCAACTTCATCTAGCAAAATGACGGAGTATGGCCTTGTTCGTACTTTTTCGGTTAATTGACCGCCTTCTTCATATCCAACGTAGCCAGGCGGTGAACCAATCAATCTTGAAATTGCAAATTTTTCCATGTATTCGCTCATATCAACACGAACCAAGTTTTCCTCTGAGTCAAAAATTTCAGATGCCAAAATCTTGGCTAGTTGTGTTTTACCAACTCCAGTTTGTCCTAAAAAAATGAAAGATCCAATTGGTTTATCTGGAACTTTTAAGCCCGCTCTGTTTCTTTGAATTGCTTTTACAACTTTCTCAACAGCTTCATCTTGGCCAATTAGTTTTGTTTGTATTAACCTCTTTAATTTTGAAAGTTTATTTTTTTCCGATTTTACAATCTTATTGACTGGAACATTAGTCATCATTGAAACTACGTCTGCTATATCGTTATCGCCAACAGTAATTCTGTTTTGCTTCGATTCTTCCTGCCATTTTTCTTGTGCTTCTAATAACGATCTTTCTACACGCTTTTCGTCGTCTCGGAGTTTAGCAGCTTCTTCATATTTCTGTTTCTTTACAACTGAGTTTTTTAAATCCCTAACTTGATCTAGTTCATTTTCAAGTTCAACAATCTCCTTTGGAACACTCATATTGTTTATATGTACCCTAGAACCTGCTTCATCCAATGCATCAATTGCTTTGTCTGGAAGATAACGGTCTGACATATAACGGTTGGTTAAATCCACACACGCATTTAAAGCCTCGTCAGTGTAATTTACATTATGGTGATTCTCGTACCTATCTTTAATATTTTTTAGTATTTCTAGAGTTTCTTTGGGGGTAGTTTGTTCTACAAGTATTTTTTGAAATCTTCTTTCTAGTGCCCCATCTTTCTCAATATTTTGTCTATATTCATCAAGAGTTGTTGCTCCAATACATTGAATTTCACCTCTTGCCAGTGCTGGCTTAAACATATTTGAGGCGTCAAGACTACCTGTAGCTCCACCAGCACCAACTATGGTGTGTATTTCGTCAATAAAAAGTATTATATCATCGTTTTTTTCAAGCTCATTCATAAGTGCTTTCATTCGCTCTTCAAACTGTCCTCTGTATTTCGTTCCAGCAACAAGACTCGCTAAGTCAAGACCTACGACCCGTTTGTTGTACAGGACTCGAGAAACTCTTTTTTGAATTATTCTTAGTGCAAGGCCTTCAGCAATTGCAGATTTCCCAACTCCAGGCTCTCCTATAAGTAAAGGGTTATTTTTTTTCCTTCTACTCAAAATTTGAGATACTCTTTCAATTTCTTTCTCTCTACCAACTACTGGATCCAATTTTTCTTGCTCAGCTAGTGAAGTTATGTCTCTACCAAAATTATCTAAAACGGGTGTTTTTGATTTTTTCGTGGTTTTGGCTTCAGAAGTTGGTATGAATGGATTTTCTTTACTGCCACTCTCACTATCTTTTTCGTCTGGAAAAGAAGAAGATGGTAAATCTTCGAAAGTTGCAGAGTCATTCGCAAGCATTAGTTTAAATTGTTCTTTAACAATATCATAGTCGATGCTTAATTGTGAAAGGAGTTTTGTTGTAGGATCATTTTCATTTCTAAGTATACAAAGTAATAGATGAACGGTATTTATAAGTTCGCTTTGAAATAATTTAGCTTCAAGAAATGTTGTCTTCAAGGCTCTTTCAGCTTGCCGAGTCAGATGAAGGTTTTTTTTATCATTTAATGTCTGAACATTGTCAATTACAGCAGGGTTAAGTATCTCAACCTTGCGTCTAAGTTCCTCTAAATTTACCTCAATTGAATTCAAAATAGCAATAGCTTTTCCTCCTCCATCTCTTAGAATACCGAGCATAAGATGTTCAGTACCAATAAAGTTATGGCCGAGTCTTAATGCCTCTTCTTTACTGAAGGCTATAACATCTTTTACGCGAGGTGAAAAATTATCATCCATAGGCTTATCATTTCAAAATTGTGGTCAAAAAATATACCATTCTCCATTCACACTGCTAATTGACAAAAAAATATTAAGAATTCAAAAAAAGGAGCTGTATTATTTACCACCAAAATATAACTAAATAATGTTAATAATTTAAAGTTTTTACCTTGGATAATAATTACTTATTGTACTCTGTTTATGTATTTTAGCTTTACTAAACTTATGATTGATGAACCAAAGTGATAAACTTATTCCAATTAAGATTGAAGACGAGATGCAATCTGCTTACATTGACTATTCAATGTCTGTCATTGTGTCACGTGCTCTACCTGACGTTAGAGATGGTTTAAAACCTGTTCACAGGAGAGTTTTATTTGGAATGCATGAACTTGGAATTCGTTCTAATACCGCTTACAAAAAATCCGCACGTATTGTTGGAGAAGTTCTAGGAAAATATCATCCACACGGAGATAGTTCAGTATATGACACCATGGTCCGTATGGCTCAGGATTGGAGTCTGAGATACCTTTTGGTGGATGGTCAGGGAAATTTTGGATCAATTGATGGAGACAGTCCTGCAGCTATGAGATATACTGAAGCTCGAATGAAAAAAATTTCTGAGGATTTAATGGCAGATATTGAAAAAGAAACTGTTGATTTGCAACTCAATTTTGATGATACCTTAAACGAACCTAAAGTCCTCCCTACCAGAGTTCCAAATCTACTAATTAATGGAGCTTCTGGGATTGCTGTTGGAATGGCAACAAACATGCCTCCCCATAATTTGAGTGAAGTCGTGGATGGAATAATTGAATACATTGAAAATAATGATATTTCAATTGAGGATTTAATACAAATCATAAAGGCACCAGATTTTCCAACCGGAGGAACAATTTATGGCTATGATGGGGTTAAGGAAGCATTTCTTACTGGGAGAGGTCGAGTTGTAATAAGGGCTAAGGCAAATATTGAAGAAATTAACGGTAGAGAATGTATAGTTGTAGATGAAATTCCTTATCAAGTTAATAAAGCAGAAATGATTCGTAAAACTGCGGAATTAGTCAATGATAAAAAAATTGAAGGGATTACTTCAATAAGAGATGAGTCCGACCGAAATGGAATGAGAATTGTTTATGTTCTTAAGAGGGATGCCATCCCAAATATAGTTTTAAATAAACTCTATAAATATACATCCCTTCAATCATCATTTAGCGTTAACAATATCGCTTTAGTTGAAGGTAAACCTCAGATGTTGAATCTAAAAGAAATGATTCATTATTTTGTTGAGCACCGTCATGAAGTAGTTGTCCGTAGGACTAAGTTTGAATTACGAAAAGCTGAGGAAAGGGCCCATATTTTGGAAGGTTTAATAAAAGCATCTGATAATATTGATGAGGTTATTAAGATAATAAGAGCGTCTGATAATACGGATGAGGCTAAGAAAAATTTAATTAATCGTTTTGAGCTTTCAGATATTCAGGCGAAGGCAATAGTAGAGATGCGTCTTAGACAACTGACGGGATTAGAGCAGGATAAGTTAAGATCAGAATATGAAAGCTTGGTCAAAACAATTGCTGACCTTAAAAACATTCTTGAAAATAAAAATCGTAGAATGTCAATCATCAAAGATGAACTGATTGAGATTAAAGAAAAATATGGAGATGAGCGCCGATCAAAAATTGAATATGCAGGGGGTGATTTAAGTATTGAAGATATGATTCCAAACGAGAAAGTTGTAATTACTATCTCTCATGCAGGTTACATAAAAAGGACCCCTTTGATTGAGTATAAGATCCAAAATAGGGGTGGTGTCGGGCAAAAAGCTTCAACCACTAGAGATGAAGACTTTCTCCAAGACTTATTTGTTGGAACTAACCATCAGTACATGCTTTTTTTCACACAAAAGGGAAAATGTTTTTGGATGCGTGTTTATGAAATTCCAGAGGGATCAAAAACTTCAAAAGGTAGGGCAATACAAAACTTAATAAACATCGAACAAGACGATAAAGTTGAAGCTTTTATATGTACTCAAGATCTAAAAGATGACAATTACATTAATAGTCATTATGTCATAATGGCTACTAGAAAAGGTCAAGTAAAAAAAACATCATTAGAGCAATATTCACGTCCCCGAACAAATGGAATAAATGCGATTAGCATCAGAGAAGGTGACGTTCTTCTGGAGGCAAAATTAACGACAGGCAACAGTCATGTAATGTTAGCAGTTAAATCAGGAAAAGCAATCAGATTCGAAGAGAGTAAAACAAGACCAATGGGACGTGGGGCCAGTGGTGTAAGAGGAATTACACTTAATGATGATGAAGACGAAGTAGTGGGAATGATTGCATTAAATGATATGGATGCAAACATACTAGTAGTTTCTGAGAATGGTTATGGTAAAAGATCAAGCCTTGAAGATTACAGAGTAACAAATAGGGGAGGTAAAGGTGTTAAGACTATATCTATAACTGAAAAAACAGGAGTACTTGTTGCTATAAAAAATGTTAATGATCAAGACGATCTAATGATAATAAATAAATCAGGTATTGCTATTAGAATGGAAATTAGCGGATTAAGAGTCATGGGTCGAGCAACTCAAGGTGTCAAATTAATAAATTTAAAATCTGAGGATACTATAGCAGCGGTCGCAAAAGTTATGAAAGACGATGATAAGATAGAGGATGTAAATGATCTAGAAGTAAATGATGGTACAATTATTGAATAAATTAATGAAACTAACACGGAAATGAAAAAATATATATTAATAGCCCTAATTTTAGGATTTAATGTAATAAGCGCACAAAAAAAGGAACTCAAAAAAGCTGAAAAACTATTTGAATCAGGAGATGTTAAGGGTGCTTCTGAAATACTTGTCAATAGTAAAACTCTTTTTGAATCAGCTGACCAAAAAATATTGTTACAGAAAATATACCTTGAAGCTAAAATCGACCAGGAAAATGGCAATTTTCAATCCTCATACGATAAGTATAAGAATTATAATTCCTTGGGTGGAAAAGATACTGAATATGATAACCAGATAATTAAATTAACCTCTGATATAGTTAATAGTGCAATAGAAGACAATGCTAAAAAACGTTATTCAGATTCTGCACCTAAACTTTACCTAGCTTACAGTATTAACCCTGAAATTAATCAAGACTATCTCTATTATGCAGCATCAGCTGCGGTAAATGGATCTAATTTTGATACCGCACTAACTTATTATCAAATGTTAAAAGACATGAGATATGAAGGTATTGTATCAAGATTCTTTGCAAAATCTGTTGAAACGGATGAAGAGGTTGAATTTTCAGAGTCTGAATATAATATATACAAAAAGACTAAAGAATACACTGATTTTAGAGAAGAGACTACAGAATCAAGATACCCTGAGATTATAAAAAATATTGCACTAATTTATGCCCAGAAAGGTGAAAATGACAAAGCCATGGAAGCAGTAAAGCTTGCAAGGGAAACCGATCCCAAAGATCTAAATCTTATTATAACTCAAGCCAATCTTTACATTCAGCTTAACGAAAATGAACGTTTTGAAGAGCTTATGAAAGAAGCGATTGAACAAGATCCTACGAACGCTGTACTTTATTTCAATATTGGTGTTGTTAATGATAAAAAAGGAAACAAAACAGAAGCTACCAAGTATTATAAAAAAACTATTGAATTAGACCCTAACTTCGAATCTGGATACTTGAATCTCGTGTCTTTAATATTGCAAGGTGAAAGCTCAATCGTAGAGGAGATGAATGGTTTAGGAAACTCAAGGGCTGACAATGCAAGATATGATGTGCTAAAAACCGAAAGAGAGAATCTTTATAAAGATTGCGTTCCAATTCTGGAAAAACTTATTTCTATAAATCAAAATCAAGAAGCAGTTAAAACTCTTATGAATATATATGGTACTTTAGGAAACACGGAAGGGTTTAAAAAAATGAAAGATTTAGTGAAATAGATTTTTTAGGTGTTTTCTAAAATATTTTTTTTATAATTCTTAATTTATGACTGTGTTTTTGCATATCTAAGTTGTATATACCAGTTTGATCTATCCTGTCAATCTTAACTTTACCATGCGAATGAAGTATATAATTATTTTCAAGTAATATTCCGACGTGAATAATTTTTCCTTCATCATCGTCAAAAAAAGCTAAATCTCCTGCTTGACTTTCATCAATAAAACTTAAAGTTTCGCCTAACTCAACTTGTTGACTCGCATCTCTTGGAATAAAATGACCATTGATCCTATAGGTCATTTGAGTAAGACCTGAACAATCGATTCCTGAAGGTGTTATTCCACCCCACAGATAGGGAGAATTTAGATAAAGAGATGCTATTCTGATCAAGTTTGATTTTTTATTGGATTTCACTTGAAAATGTCCATCAAATTTATGTCCAAGAAACCCCGCTGCTCCAACATTACTTCCCAAAAATAAGCATGCTAATTTACCATCGGATGTTTCAATGTAATCGATTAACCGGTTACTATATTTATTCTTTTCAAAAGAAATTTCCTCTGCGTTATCCTTACTAATTTCTAAGAATTGTTTTTTATCAATCCATCCTGTATATTCGTCGCAAAGTGTTATTATCTTAATCCAACCTTCTTTCTCTTTCAATAATTTAAAGCAATCTCCATACAAAAGTTGAGAAATAAGCTCACTTTGGTGTGAATTGCTTATTCTAATCGGCACAATGCTTAAATTACATATTCCGTAATCCAAAATAACTTAAAATTTATTTTGTTAGGTTTTGTAAAAATAAAGCTTTGTATCCTTAAATCTCAGGGAGTACGAAAAATATATGTAATAATAGGAAGATTATGTAGATTTGAATCAAAATAAATTATTTGAAATCATTTTGGAAGTACATTGTTTCTAAACAAGGATTGTTTTATAAGTCAATATTAATTCTGACGAGCTCATTTTTAATTTTATACATCTTTCCTTTTGGAGGTCAATTTAAATATGAATTTCAGAAAGGAAGAGCTTGGCAATATCCTGACTTTTATTCACCATTTGATTTTTCAATATTGAAAACCAGTGAAGAATTAAATAAGGATAAAGATGAGGTATTAAAAGGATTAAAACCTTATTTGAGATCAAATATCAATTTAAGAGACAATGTTTTTAAAAATTACGATCAAGAATTTTATAATTTCTTTAATAAAGAAGACCTAAAATTTCAGGCAGACAGTCTTTATAATTTTGGTGTTCAGCAATTAAATGAAATATATGAGCTTGGAGTTTTACCCCCAAATTATATTCATAAGGGTAATGAGTCAATTTTTCTTATTCAAAAACAAACTGAAATTTCAATTAATATTAATCAATTATTTCGCCCTGAAGCTATTTTTGATTTTTTGAGGAAAAAATTAATGAATTCTGTTTACGAAGAATATGAGGATACATTCAATGACCTTTTTTTTGAAATCATAGCTCCAAATATTACTTTGGATAATGAATTTTTCGAAAAACAGAAACAACAATCGCTTCAAAATATTTCAAGATCTAAGGGGTTTATTGCATATGGTGATTTTATTGTAGCTGAAGGAGAATTAGTAGATGACAAAACCTACAAAATACTTGACTCACTAAGAAGTGAGTTTATTAGTAAACAAGTAGAACAAAATTCGTTTTGGATAATTTTTGGATACAGTATTTTGATTGTCCTCACCTTTACACTTTTACTATTATTTTTATATTCATACAGGTTTGAAATTTATGAAAATAACCGAAAATTAACATTCATTTTTTTCAATATTCTAATTGTTATAATGGCAGTTACAGCAATTACCAATTATAATACAGATTATGTTTTTGCAGTACCGATTTGTATTCTACCACTAATAATTAAAGCTTTTTTTGATGCAAGACTTGGTTTATTCACTCATGTTCTTACAATCTTACTTTTAGGATTTATTGTACCCAATAGTTTTGAATTTGTTTTTCTTCAGATAACAGCTGGAATAATTACGATTCAGTCTGTTGAACAACTATATAGAAGAGCCAATTTATTTATATCTGTTGGACAGATTGTTTTAGTATATATCATAGGATATTTCGCATTTACAAGTATACAAGAAGGTAGTATTTTAAAATTAAATTTTACGCCTGTAGGACTATTCATGTTAAATGGTTTATTAATGCTCTTTGTACAGCCCTTAATATACATATATGAAAGAATTTTTGGTTTAGTATCAGATGTATCTCTATTAGAATTAACTGACACCAATTCAATATTACTTAAAGAACTTTCAGATAAGGCGCCAGGTACATTCAATCATTCTTTACAAGTTGCAAATCTAGCTGAAGCAGCCGCTAATGAAATAGGAGCAAACACCTTATTAGTTAGAGTTGGGGCATTATATCATGATATTGGAAAATTAAAATCACCATCATATTTTTCTGAAAATCAAACAGCTAGTGTTTCTCCTCACGATGAACTTAGTCCTTTAAAAAGTGCTAAAATTATTATTGATCATGTAATTGAAGGAATAATGATTGCAGAAAAATATAAAATTCCTGACAGGATTATTGACTTTATCAGGACCCATCATGGAACATCATTAGTTTATTACTTTTATAAAAAACAGCAAGAACTTACACCTAAAAATATTGATATAGATAAATTTAAGTATTCAGGTCCTAAACCTTTTTCTAAAGAGACAGCTATCTTAATGATGGCCGATTCTGTTGAAGCTGCCTCAAAAAGTTTAAAAGCGCCATCACATAATGATTTAAAATTATTTATTGATAAAATTATTGATGGTAAGATGTCTGAAAAACAATTTAATTTGTCAGATATAACCTTTTCAGAAATTGAAACCGTTAAAAAAGTTTTATACAAAAAGCTTATTAATGTTTATCAGCTTAGAATTGAGTATCCAGAATAATATTAATGAGAAAATTGTTTATTTTGCGGGATCTACTAATTTTACGACCTAATTTGGAGAGGTGCCAGAGTGGTAATGGAGCAGATTGCTAATCTGTCAACGCGTAAGCGTTGCCAGGGTTCGAATCCCTGTCTCTCCGCAGGTAAATTCCCTAATGTATAAAATATTAATATGTTAGGGTTTTTTTTCGGGTATTTGTACGATTATTGTACGGTCAGATATAAAAAGCCAAAAAAAGCCTCCCTGGAATTTACTAAGGAGGCATTTAAATGTTTTAATTCTCAGAAACATTTACTGAGGCATATTATATCTTTTAATTATTTTGCCACTAAAATTTCCAACTATATCAGATACAGGTCTAGTTTTAGATATATAATTTGCAAAAGCCTTTGAATTGACAATTTTTTCTCTTGAATTTAAAAACTCAGACATTTTTGGAGCTCTAGCCACAAAATAATGTGTTACTCCACCTCTCATCCCAGCTATAGCTTCATGAAGACCAAAAACTCCTGTTCTCATTTTTTTAGTATTCTTATCAAGTTGCACAAATGCTGATGCTACAGTTGCTGGATCTTGTACAGCAAGCTGCCAAACAGTAAAATAATCCATATTTAGTGCAATAGAAGGGTCAAAAATAAGTGGAGAACCTAAAATAGAGTCTTCAAATTCTACATATTGCTCAAAAAGCATTTGAATTAGTTTTCCCTCAGCATTGGGTGGCGGACCACTACCCCAAACATCCATAACCTCAGCATTTGGCGCCAAAAAGCAAAGTTGATGAGTCATTTTATTATCACGGCTAGTAAACATTATTTCATTTAGTGTCACTGTGAATGGAAACTGAGAACCAATTTCAGATTCAAAAACACCATCCAAGGCGTCAACAAACGCCTCCTGTCCTTCAGGATCGACGTTAACATTAAAGCATACCCAATACCCTTTATCTTGTGCATTTGAAAAGGATAATGTTAGTATTAAAAAAAGTAATAAGAATTTTTTCATTTTAAATTGATTTATAATTACATACACTAATATAAAAAACTCTAACTCACGACTTTGTAAAAATTAAAAAAAAGTATTTGGTATGAGCCGAATTCCATTATTTTATTATTCCTGCAAGTTACCATTTAATCATTCTCAAATTATGAACAAAAAATATTTATAACTTGATTAACTAAAATCAGTAAACAAATATGATGAATAGCAGACGTAAATTTATTAGGAAAGCTTTAGCTACACCATTACTTTTACCACTACTTGGAGAAGATTTATTTTTCAAATCCTTGTTTCCCGATAGTGATATTAAAATTGCATTGCAATGTGTATCGTTGGCTAATAAAATATTTAGTGGCAAAATGTCGATCTTAGATTTTCCTAAGATGGTTAGAGAGGATTTTAATATCGGAGCGGCTGAATATTGGAACGTTCCATTAATCGAAAAAAGAAAAGACCCTAATTTTATTAAGGAGATAATTAATAAAACCAATGATTTTGGCCTTAAAAATACAATTATGCTTGTTGATCTATATGATTTACAAACAAAGAAAACTAAAAATATTTGTGATTCTGATAAAAAAATTAGAGATCAGGCTATCGAAGAATACAAAGAATGGATTGATATTGCAAAAAATATTGGATGCGACTCTATTCGGGTCGGTTTGTGGTCTAAAAGTATGAATGGAGGAGAGGTAAAAAAAATAAGTCAAGAAGGCTTAAATAAACTATTAGAGTATTCCTCAAGTATAAATATTTCAATACTTATCGAAAATCATGGAGGATTATCCGCTGATGGAAGTTGGCTTGTTAATTTAATCAAAAGTATAAACCACCCATATCTTGGAACTTTACCTGATTTTGGAACATCTAACTTTTGTATCGAAAGATACCCATTAAGTCAAAATGTCTTTGACTACAATGGAAAATGCATAAATCAATACGACAAGTATAAAGGTGTTGAGCAAATGTTACCATTTGCTAAAGGGATAAGTGCAAAATCTATTAATTTTGACAAAAATGGAGAAGAGTTAAATACTGATTTTGGGAGAATGATAAGTTTAATAAAGTCTTATAATTTCAAAGGATTTATTTCTATTGAATATGAAGGTGCTTTTTCAGGTTATCTTGATAATTACGATGGAATTCTTGCCACAAAAAGGCTAATTGAAAAATATCTATAAATAAAAGTTTCAATAAATAAATTAGAATTCTCCGTTGTTATTTTTTTCTTGATAAAATATCTTGAATGTTTTCTTACAAATAATTTAGTTTAAATTTTAATTTAGCTTAATCTATCTACATAAAAAAAATCAACTTGACCCAATCATGAAAAAAACAAAATTTTACTTTTCAAAAAAACTATTTTTTACTTGTTTATTTATTTTTAGCTTAATTTCTATAAATGCGCAGACAAAAGAATTAAACAAGGAAGATGCTACAGTCATAAAACAGATTTATGACGAGTCCCTCACAAGTCGAGATACTTATAAATTATTAGATCATCTTTGCAACAATATTGGGCATCGATTAAGTGGGTCAGCTGGAGCTTCAAAAGCTGTAGAGTGGACAGAAATGATTATGAATAGTTATGGTTTTGATAAAACATATAAACAAGATCTTTTTGTCCCCAATTGGAAACGAGGAGATAAAGAGGAAGCCAGAATTATTGGGCAAAATGATGAACTAAGAGTTCTTGCTCTTGGTATGTCTGTTTCAACTCCTAAAAAAGGTGTTTCTGCAAAAGTTATTGAAGTAAAGGGGGTTGAAGATTTAGAGATCCTAGGAAAAGATAAAATAAAAGGTAAAATTGTTTTTTTTAATAGACCAACTGATCAACGCTTAATTTCCACTGGATCTGCATACGGTGGTGCGGTAGATCAAAGGACTGCTGGACCTGCAGAGGCAGCAAAATATGGAGCTGTTGCCGTTGTGATTAGGTCTATTGGTACAGCATTTGATGATGTGCCTCATACTGGGGTTACTAGGTATGTTGAAGGAATAAAGAAAATACCTGCTGCTGCATTAGGCGTTATATCAGCTGATCTTTTAACACAAGCTTTAAAAAACAATCCAAATGTTAAGTTATTTATTAAAATGAATTGTGAAACTCTGCAAGACGCTCCCTCTCAAAACGTGGTTGGTGAACTAATTGGAAATGAGTTTCCTAATGAAATCATTACCATAGGAGGGCATCTTGACTCTTGGGATGTCGGTCAAGGGGCTCATGATGATGGTGCAGGTTGTATGCAATCTATTCAAGTTCTTCGCCTTTTCCAAAAACTGGGAATTAAACCTAAAAGAACTATACGTGCTGTTATGTTTATGAATGAAGAGAATGGAACTCGCGGTGGATTAAAATATGCTGAATTAGCAAAGAAAAACAATGAGAATCATCTAATTGCTTTAGAAAGTGACGCAGGTGCTTTTACTCCAAGAGGCTTTGGAGTCACAGCTGAAGCATCTACTATTAAAAAGTTCAGAACATGGTTGCCTTATTTTGATCGTAACACTATAAGTTATTTTAAAAAAGGAGGTGGAGGTGTAGATATCAACCCATTAAATAGATTATTAGGTACTCCTACAATCGGATTTATTCCAGATTCTCAGCGTATGTTTGACATTCATCATTCGGATAATGATTCATTTGATTCAGTACATCCTCGTGAGCTTGAATTAGGAACTGCATCTATTGCTAGCCTAATTTATTTAATTGATAAATACGGTTTATAAATTTTAAAATAATGATTCCCAAGATAGCTTTAGTGCTATTATCTTCTTTTTTTCTAAAAACTCATGATATCAAGCACGACTTTTATGTAAGTGTAACTTCAATAAGGCATAGTACAGAAAAACAAAATTTGTCCATTAGGATAAAGTTATTTGCTAATGATTTAGAACAAACATTTATTGATGAAAACGGATTTAGTTTAGGGATATTAAAAAAATCACCTAATGAAAATGCAAAACAACATATTGAAAAATATATTTTTTCAAAATTCTCAATAATAGTTAATGAGATAGAAATTAATATGAGCTTTATAGAGCAGAAATTTGAAAATACCGAACGAGTTGAAGAGGACTTAATTATTTGTGAACTTGAAGCTTCTAATATCCCTAAAATTGATTCAATTAAAATAAAGAATCAATTTTTGACTGAAAGTTTTGATTCTCAAACTAATATTGTTTTCATAATTGCAAATGGGATGAGGAAGACTCTTAATCTTGACAAAAAAATTTCAGAAGGAGAAATAAGTTTTAATTAAATTTTTTAGCATTGGTTTAGGAAAATTCCTTAATTAAATTTTGAATCATTTCGACTCCTTTATTTAGTTGATCTTTGGATATAAATTCGTCTCCTCTGTGGGCTTGGGCAATATCTCCTGGCCCACAAATTGCTGTATTAAACCCTTGATTAGCGAAATGACCTGCTTCTGCAGCAAAGGAGACTGTATCCCAATTTGAATTTCCTGAAATTTTTTTAATAAGTGATAAAATATCATCGTTTTCTGAAGTATCTAAATGTGGAACTACTGGATGATTCTCAATATTTTTTATTTTAAAACCAGGATAAATTCCACGCAATTGGTTTTCTCTTTCTTTGCAATATTCCTCAAATTCAGATAAAATTGAAAAAATATCATCTTTTGGAATTGTTCTTAAATCCCAAGAAAAATGAACCTTATCAGCTATTACATTTGGAGCTATACCCCCATTTATGACTCCTATATGAATGGAAGAATGAGGTGGATCAAATCTATTATCGGTATGACCTTCATCGATTAAAGAGTTCATTTTATTTTCAAGCCACAAAATCAGACGCATAGCCTCATGAATAGCACTTACTTCCTGTTTGATTCTGCTACTATGACCAGCAGAACCATTCACATAGGTATCCATTATGTAGATTGCTTTTTGACCTATAATAGGCTCCATCATCGAAGGTTCTCCGATTATTGCAAATTTTGGTTTTTCTTTATAAAAATTATTTAATGCTTCTGTGAGATCTGGGGCTGCAAGACATCCTACTTCTTCATCATAGCTTAATGCAAAATATATAGGCTTTTTTAAATCTGCGTTTACCATTTCTGGTAAAGCAGCCAAACAGCAAGCTAAAAAGCCTTTCATGTCTGAGGAACCTCTTCCATAAAGTTTTCCATCCCCTTTATCTGTTAAAATAAATGGGTCGGAAGTCCATTTTTGCCCTTCTACTGGAACAACATCCATATGTCCTGATAAAATAACCCCTCCATCTTTTGATGGTCCAATTCTGCAGTGTAGTGAGGCTTTATTTTCGCTTTTATTTGGTACTAAATTCACTTCTACTTTATAAGATTCTAGATATTCTTTTATCCAGTTTAGTATTGTTATGTTACTTTGACCACCAAGAATTGGAAATGATACCAGTTTTGCTAAAATCTCTTCTACATTCATCATAAATTAGTTATAGTCAATAGCTACTGCAATTATTAATGCCAAAAAGGCAATTATAATTAGTACGATTAAAACCGGAAAAATAAATCTTATCCATCTGTCGATAGGTACTCTACTCATACTAAGCATTGCAATTAAACCACCAAGCGTTGGATTTATGAGGTTGGTTAGACCGTCTCCAACTTGAAAAGCTAAAATAGTAATTTGTCTTGTAAGGCCAAGCGATTCCCCTAATGGTATCATTACTGGAAGTGTGGCAAGTGCTTGCCCACTTCCAGATGGTATAAAAAAATTAATAAAAGATTGTGAGATAGACATGCAGATAGCTGAGAGGTAAAGAGGAAGACCTTCCAAAATAATTGAAAGTTGGTACGAAATTGTATCTCCAATATTTCCCATTTCCATTAAAACTTTTATAGTTGTTGCAAAACCAACCATAAACGCACCTGGAGCTGCTACAGCGACAGATTCAAGAACAATTTTACTCATTGAATTACCTCCCATTTTAGAGAATAATCCAGTCAAAAAAGCAATTATCAAAAAAATAGCGGATAACTCATTTATATGCCAATCTAAATTAAAAACACCATATATGATTAAAACGAGGCCTAAAACAAAAATTCCAATAATCGACCAATTAGTAATACTTAATGAATAATCTTTAATAGGTTTAGATAGAGTTAAATTTTTTGTACTCAAACCTATTGCTAAACTTTCCTGATCATTTAAAATTATTTTTTTAAAATATCTGACATTGTATAATGCCATTACAACAAGTCCGATAGAGCATAGAATAGTTCTTAAAAATGCTCCAGAAAACATTGGAAGCTCTGCTATTTTGTGACCAGTACCAATAGTATATGGATTTATTGGGGATAATCCAAAGCCAATTGTCATAGCGCCAACTGATATACCAGCAGCAAGAATTAAATCACCACCTAAAGCTAAACTTAAAACAGCAGCAACAGGTATTAGGGCGATGTTATTTTCAAGTCCAACTGAAACTCCTAAAAGGCCATAGGCAAATGTCATAATAACAACAATCAAGTATTTCCTCTTTAATCCCATTTTTTTTATCAGAGTTCCAATGGCATTTTCTATCGCTTTAGATTTTTCCACAAATCCGAACATAATTCCTCCAGCAAGTACAATAAAAATTATTTCAGATGCAGACTTAAATCCAAGAGGTATAGCTTTAAACATCTGTAAAATTCCTATTGGGGTTGAATCAATTACTTTATATGAATCTGGAACTACAGTACTTCTTCCATCTAAATTTATCCTTTCATATGTCCCAGCTGGAAGTATGTGTGTCATTGCTGTAACTAAAAGAATTATACAAAAAACTATTGTTATTGCATGTGGCACTCTTTCAAAAAAAGACTTTTCTCTAATATTTTTTTTTGTCATTTTTTAAAGATCAGTGTGTTTTTATATCAATTTTCAAATCTGTTAGAATATTGCTTAATATTTTAAAACTACATTTATAAAATTACATCAAAACTTTCTTTCTATATTTAATCAAATAACAATACCAATAAATATTCTTAAATGTCACAAGTCAAAGCTCTCATAAATTCTGTTGAAAAATCGCGAGCTAGTTATTTAAATACGGTACAAATACTCTCAAAGGATAATATAGAGTTCAAAAAAAATGAATATTCTTGGAATATAATTGAAATAACAGAACACCTTTATTGGGCAGAATTTTTGGGAATTGCAGTTATGGCAAAAGTTTTAAATGAAATTTTAGAGGGTAAAAAAGAGCTTAAATATGACTCAAAAAATAAAGATTTGTCAATAGAAAAGGTAATTGATTTAACATGGAAAGAAAAAGAAAAAGTTCCTGACATCGCTGCTCCGCGGATTAGGGGGTCATTTAAATTTTGGATGACTTCATTTATTAGTCTTGAAAAAATTCTTTTTGAATTTGGAAATAAACTAACAGATGATATGTTACGCGTTATTGCCCACGCACATCCTATTTCTGGAGAATTAGACTTTCATCAAAGGCTTGAATTTCTTCGATATCATATTGACAGACATCATTTACAAGCAAAGCGTAATATTAAAAACTTTAATGACTCAAAATAAAATTAGTATCCTTTAAGATAAATTAGAAACATGTCAAAAAAAAATCTTTTTCTTTTGATTTTTAGCACGTGTTTTGATTTAATATTTGCTCAAAAATTAACTGATTCTACTTACGTCAAACTTACAAATCAAAAAATTGTAATCAATGGTATTGATGATGAATCAGACTGGGATAAAGCAGAATCAAGATCTAACTTTTGGCAATGGTTTCCGACAGATACTATTAAGGCTCTAAAACAAACGGAAATAAAATTTTTGTATGATACAAATAATATTTATGCATTTGTTAAATGCTATGAGAGTAAAGATGAAAGTATTATATCGAGTCTGAGAAGAGACATGGGCAGGTTCTCCGATTTTTTTCTTTTTACATTGGACACTTTCAATGATTTAACAAATGCTTATGCTTTTGGAGGAAATTCTGTTGGTGTAAAAAAAGATGAAATCTTATTCAATGGTGGAAGAACACTTGGAGAAGACTCAAATTGGGATTGGGATGCAAAATTTGATTTAGAAACTCAGGTTTGTGAAAATTTTTATACTGCTGAAATTAGAATACCATTAAGTTCAATAAGATTTGCAAATAATAGTAAGTCCTGGAGATATAATGTATCGAGAAGAAGAATTATTGCTAATGAATTTTCTACTCTATTTAGGGTACCTCAAGAACAATCATTTATAAACCTTTCATTTACTGAACCACTCGTTTTTGAGAAACCTTTGGGTAAATCTAAAACTCCGATAACAATAATTCCTTATGTTAATTTGTTAAAATCAAAGATTTTTGAGAACGATGAAAAAATTAATAATCTTGAATATGGCGGAGATGGAAGAGTATTTATTGGAACAGGTCTTAATTTAGATTTTACAATCAACCCTGATTTTTCCCAAATTGAAGTTGATGACCAAATTATCAACTTAACACGATTTGCTGTTGCTCTGCCAGAAAAAAGACAGTTTTTTATTCAGAATAATGATCTTTTTAGTGGCTTTGGAGATTTCTATGAGAATAGACCATTTTTCACAAGGCGAATTGGAGTAACTAAGGATCTAAACGGAAACACAATTCAAAATAAAATTCACGCTGGTGTAAGATTAAGTGGAAAACTCACTAAACGTCTGAGAGTTGGATTATTGAATATGCAAACAGCGAAAGATGAGATGAATTTAATACCATCTAACAACAATACAGTATTATCATTTCAACAGAATGTTTTCTATAAATCGAATTTAAAATTTTTATTCGTTAATAGAGAAAAAACAGGTCAGGATAGCTTTGAATCAGAACAAGAACGTTATAATCGTTTATTAGGTTTTGATTATAATTTTATTTCAAAAAATGATAAAATTAGAGGTAAGGTCTTTTTTTATAATACATTTTCGCCTTCAGAAGAAAATGAGGGTTTATCAACTGGCTTCAGATTTAATTACAATGACATAAAAAATAGATTCAGGACTGTGTTTACAAGAACAACTCCAAATTTTACAAGCGATCTAGGGTTTTCAAGGAGAAAAGGGTTTAAAAAAAATTACACAAAATATGATAGATTTTTTTTTCCGAAATCTGAATTAATTCAAAGTATTGCAGTAGGTCCTGAGTTATATTATGTTGACAAACCTGAAGAAAATAACTTAGTTACTGATAGAAGATTGAATGCTAATCTTTCTGTAAATTTTAAAAACAGATCTAGAATTGATTTAGCAATCGTTAACACTTACATATATTTAGAAAACACTTTTGATCCAACAGGTATAAATGATGATTCTCCAATAGCCGAAGGTGCTTATGATACCTCTCAATTTGAATTTGGATATACCTCAACAAATAGAACAAAATTTAGATTTAAATCTGAAATTAGTTTTGGAGGATATTTCAGTGGTGAAAAGTTTTCAATTAGCAATAATTTCAATTTTAGGATAGATAAACTTTTGCAAGCAAGTCTAAAATTAAGCTATGATAAAATCAATCTGCCTGAACCTCAAAAATCTGTAGGTTTAATTTTAGTTAGTCCAAAATTAGATTTCACATTTACTAAAAATATTTTTTGGGCCAGTTTTATCCAGTTTTCGAATTTTTCAAATACACTGGGCATTAATTCTAGGCTTCAGTGGCGTTTTGCTCCTCTATCAGATTTATTTTTGGTATATACTGACAATTCAAATTATCTTGATAACGGTTTAATACCCAATTTCAGGACAATAAATTTGAAAATAACTTATTGGATCAATATTTGAATTTATAACGCTTATAACTAATATAAAGATCTCAAATATTGTTTAAAATATATATTACAAAAAATCCAAGGTAAGTTCCAATAGCATTTCCTAATGTGCCCATTAAAATTGAGGGTAAAATCAGTTCATTTCTTTTGAAAGTCTCTGCAAGTGCAATTGCGGAAGCTCCTCCACCTACATTTGTTTGGCTTGCAATTGCTACCATTTGCCAATCACGATAAAATAGACCACCGATAATGATTATTAATATACCATGTATAACCACTGAAACACTTGTGAACAAAAAAAGAGTAATTCCTATCTCTTTGAGCTCATAGACAGCACTTATTTCACAATATGCTCCTATAACTGCTAAAAATAAATGAACTAGATATAAGCCTAAATTATGACCTCCCTTTAATTTACTAATAAAGTTGGTTTGAGCCAGAAGAATACCTATTGTTGAAAGGATTAAAATGGATGGAATACTATTAAATTTTTTAGCCAAAATTTCAGAAATATAAAAAGCTGATATTCCAAGGAAGATCAAACTTGCTAAAGAAACCAAGTCCATTTTATCTTCATCAAAGTTTTTTTCAATAGAACTAGGTTGTTTTAATAATACTTTACCCTTCCATATTTTTGATAAGATTAGTGGAAATGTCAAAGTAGCTAATATCCAAATTGTTGTTACAACATTATCAACGGCAACTGTTCCGGCATATAAAATTCCTTTTTTTTGAAAACCATATTCTAATGCCACTGCATTAAAGTTGACACTGCCTCCTGTATAGGTCCCAGTCAACATTCCTGCAATTACATTTGCATCTGAGCCTAATACATTTTCAGGAGAAATAATTATCCATGAGATTAGAATTCCTAGTGTTGTTGATAGTGATCCAACTATAAACAATGTGATCATTGGTAGACCTGCTTTTTTTATTGAAACAAGATTCACATTCAGGAGCAAAAAAAATATTGATATAGGAGCTATATATTCAAAAATTATAGAATACAATTCAATACTGTTTGAAGCAGACGGAATAAGTTTCAGATTAGCAATTATTGCTGTAAACAATATTACCAAAAGAGCTGAACCTAACTGCTTTCCTAATTTTGTCCTGCCAACATATAATGATAAAATTATCATAAGACAAAGCATTAGAAGAACATAAACTGGATTACTCATAATTAGAACAGTAAATACATTTATTAGATTAATTTATAAAAAAGGAGAGTATAAATTTTAAGTTTTCATAAATTAACTTTTGAATCTATAAATCTCTAGTAAATGTTTAATCAATTTAAAAATAAATTACTTCTAGCTGTTTTAACTTTCACTTGCAACCTTTCGTATTGCCAAGAACTTCATAAAATAAATTTTGAAGACATTAAATATAGAAATGTAGGACCAACAAGAGGCGGAAGATCAACTTCTGTGTGTGGTGTTATCAAAAACCAATTCACATTCTATATGGGAACCTCTGGAGGCGGTTTGTGGAGGACTATCGACGGTGGATTGAGTTGGAATAATATTAGCGATGGGTATTTTGAATCTCCTTCAATTGGTTCAATTGATGTATTTCAATCAAATCCTGATATTATATATGTTGGAACGGGTTCTGATGGAATACGTTCAAATGTAATTGTAGGAAAAGGTGCATACAAATCATTAGATGCGGGTAAGAGCTGGGTATTTATAGGACTAAAGAGTGCAGGTCAAATAGGCGCAATTAAGGTTCATCCTAAAAATCCTGACATAGTTTATGCTGCTGCAATCGGTCAACCATTTAAACAAAATACAGAAAGAGGATTATTTAAATCAATAGACGGAGGCAAAAATTGGGAAAAAATTCTTTACATATCTGATAAAATTGGAATTGTAGATATGGAATTTTCTCCTGATGACCCCAACACAATTTATGCTGCATCATGGGAGGTTAATCGAAAACCATGGACAATAATGAGCGGATCAAAATATGGAGGCATATACAAATCAGTTGATGGAGGCCAAAGTTGGACAAAGCTTTTTAAAGGATTACCAAAGGGTAATATTGGAAAAATTGATTTGGCGACTTCACCCGCCGATACAAATAGACTTTACGCACTTATCGAGGCAGGAGAAGGTCAGGGAGGCGTTTATGTTTCTTATGATAAAGGATCAAGTTTCAAGGTAATGAGTCATAGAAAAGAATTGGTAAATAGACCCTTTTATTATTGCAATATTTATGCTCACCCAAAAAATGCAGATGTGATTTATTCAAGTGCCAATAAGTTTATGGTTTCTATTGATGCAGGTAAAACTTGGGATATAAGAGAAACACCTCATGGGGATAATCATGACATATGGATAAATCCTAATCATGATAACATATGGATTCAATCAAATGATGGAGGGGGAAACGTAACTTTTAATTCTGGAAAAACTTGGACTACCCAATTTAATCAGCCTACTGCAGAGATTTATCAAGTTGAAGTAGATCAACAGTTTCCTTATTGGCTATATGGAGGTCAGCAAGATAATTACACCACAGTTTCTGTACCAAGCCAACCTCCGTATCCAATTCAGGCAGGACCAAATGCATGGATACTTTCAACCGGTGGCTGTGAAACTGGTCCAGCTGTTCCAAAACCAAGTAATCCAAATATTGTTTACTCAAATTGCAAGGGAAGATTTAGTATATATAACAAAGAGACTGGACAGGAAAAACAATATTATGTTGGAGCTCAAAACATGTATGGGCATAATCCAAAAGATTTGAAGTTTAGATTTCAAAGAGTATCTCCGATACATATTTCTCCACATGATGAAAATGTTATATACCACGGTTCTCAATTTCTTCATAAAACTACCGATGGAGGGATTAGTTGGGAGATAATTTCGCCTGATTTAACAGAATTTGACAAATCAAAACAAGTTATTTCAGGATCTCCAATAACCAGGGATATTACAGGTGAAGAGTTTTATAGTACCATATACTCTGTTAGAGAGTCAATCTTACAGAAAGATTTAATTTGGGTAGGTTCGAATGATGGCTTGGTACATTTAACTGTTGATGGAGGTAAAAACTGGAGAAATGTCACTCCCAAAAATTTATTAAAAGGAGGTCGAGTGGACTCAGTAGAGCCATCAAGCCATGATCCATCTTCAGCCTATATCACAATTTTAAGATATCAATTAGGAGATTGGTCACCTTATATTTATAAAACAAAAAATTATGGAAAATCTTGGGAATTAATTGTCGATGGCATACCAGATGACTTTCCAGTGAGAGTTGTTAGGGAAGATCCATTAAAAAAAGGATTACTTTTTGCAGGCACTGAATTTGGAATTTTTGTTTCACAAAATGATGGAAGGAACTGGGTAAAATTTCAAAAAAATTTACCAATTACTCCAGTAACTGATCTTAAAATACATAGAGACGACCTTGTCTTATCAACAATGGGAAGATCATTTTGGATTATGGATGACATTAATTTTTTAAGATCTGATTTGAATGGACCGAAACCCAAAGTTGTAAATCCTTCCGAGGCGATTCGTTACCAATATAACATTCCTGATATAAAAATTAATGACTATTTACAAGCAGGTGTTTTTATTGACTATTATCTGGATAGTAATAAGTATCAAAATGTTTTGATTTCTATCTTAGATGAAAAAGGAAAAATAATTGACTCTTTTAATTCAATTTCGAGTGAAGCTAAAGAGTCAAATAATTACAATATGCAACTTAGTGACTTATCATCCGATGTAACCTACAAAGTGACGACCAAAAGAGGCTTCAATCGTTTTAGATGGAATTTAAGACATAAAGGAATATATGATGAAGATGAAGAAAAAAATATTGTGGGACCATTTGTTAAGCCTGGTAATTATGTAGTAGAAATAACAATTGATAATGCCAATAAAATTTCAACTGAATTTTCAGTTGAAAAAGATCCAAATACAGAAATCTCCCAGGATGTCTTTGTTGAAGTTGAACAATTTCAATTAAAATTAATCAATAAGATCAGAGAGGCAACAAGGATTTCAAATGAGATCAAGTTATTGAAACTATCAAAAAATTTTAAGAAAAATAAGTTACAAGACCTTGAAGCAATTTTAGAAAAATTAGAAACTAGAGAAGGTGATTACATGCAGCCAATGCTAATTGACCAGTTTAAATATCTTTATAGCATGGTAACTGAAGCAGACCAAGTTTTAGGTAAAGATGCTTATAATAGATTCAAAGAGCTAAGTCTGCAATTTGAAAAAATTACGCAAAAGCAATTAACATTAAATTGAAATACAAAATATTCTTTATCAATTTTATTTGTAAATTGTTTTTGTGAATTTAACCATAAATATTTTTAAAATGAAAAAATTATTTTTTAGTATACTAACACTTTCTACGATATCAGTTAATGCGCAATATTGTCTTTTTCTAGATATAAAAGCTGAGGAACCTGAAATGGTTGTTTCTGCACTTACTGCTGCGATGAAGACTGAATGGGCAAAAAATATGCAAGCAACAAAATCCCTTTTTGCCTATCTTCCAAATGGGACCAATGAATCAACTCATTCAGTGCAATTTTGTTTTCCAGACGAGGCTGCTTTTGAAGCTGCTTTTATGAGCTATGGACAATCTTTAGCAGCACAGTTACTATTTGAGCGTAAACTTTCAGACTATTCAGTTGATGTATCTCAATCTTTAAATATGCCTATTTGGTACAATGGAGAAGATTGGGCTGAGGATAATGTTTTTATGATTTATCAAATGGATGTTTCAAACCCAGGTGCTTACCTTAAAGAATTTAAAAGTTTTTCTCAAAAAATGGCAAAAAAACTTGGTTTTGAAGAAAATTCATATGGTCTAGGTTTGCCAATTTTAGGTAAAAATGCTGATTTTAGTCATTTTGTATGGATTGGTGCCCCCGATATAAAATCTTCTCTATCGAGTATGAAGAAAATGTTGTCCGATCCTGGATTTTCCGAATTTGCTAAGAAAGTTGCTGGCATAAGAAAAGTAGTAAATACTACAATGCTTGTTCGCCTAGCTGATTTTTAAGGTTGACAACACTACATTAAAGACCCTCCACTTTTGGAGGGTTTTTTGTTAATATTGAATCCATTTTTTTAAATACCTAACAAGTATTGAAATTTTAAAAATAATTGAGTTTGGTCTACTCGAAATAGTGAATACATGTCATCATTAAATTCACTTAATGAGTTTTGATTGCCACCTATATAAAAAACAGTTGATGGATTTGGATTCCATTGAATTAACGGCTGAATAAAAAATCTATCAGAAAATGTATTATACTCAGAAATTATTCTAATATTAAAAAAATTATTGAACTGATATCGGATTGAAAATCTTGAGATAGATCCATTGTAATAAAAACTATCGCTATCCAAATGTTTTAACCTTGCATATCTAATTGAAGGTGAAATTCTCAATTTATTACTTAATTGTATTAATGGAATAAAGTTGATAGTTAATTCTTTTCCTTTTTCTGGGATAGCTTCATTAAAAGCTAACTCTCTTCCAACAGTAAAATTTAAATTAAGTGAAAGAGATTCACTAGGGCTACTTCGAATTACAAATCGATTACTCTCCAAATTTCTATAATCTCGACCAAGAAAGTTTTTAAACGCATCAAAGTCCAGGGTATAAGTAATTTCAGTATTGAATAAAGTTTTTACACTTAAAATGGCATCTACACTAATCGTTTTTAGGTAGTCTTCGTAGGTATATACCATATCGGCTTTTGTTCCAAAACTTAAAAATTGCAAGGCTGGTTTATTTGGAAATACTTGGTAAGCATGATAAAGAGTGGCCCATCTTCTGTTGTTTTTTACGACAAACCCAACATCGGCCTGAAAATTTGGTGAAAAGTCTCTATAAGTTAAATAAGACCTCCATTTTTCAGTATTTCTATAAAGCTGAAAGTAGAGAGATTTACCATTAAAATTTTGATTATCTAATACTACTGACCTACCAAAAATACTATCTTCTGATTCAATCCAGTCTGCAACCGGCTCTTTATTTAAATTGAGAAATAATTCATAAGTAAACCTCAAGTTTTTTGACAATAAAAACCAACCGTCCGTACCAAATAAATTTCCATAGCCTCCATTTGTATAATATCTGTTTGTTGATAAAAAACCAAGACGTGTATTTTTACTAAGAAGGCGTTGATATCTCAAAACATTGACCAAAGATTCTTCTCCTTTACCCAAATAAGATCGATCTTCACCTGCAATTTGATAAATTGAGTTTTGATCAAGTGCGGTAAGAAAAAATAAACGTTCTTTTTTCCCTTGACTAATCAGCTTTGTTGATATTAACGGATTATTTATTGATCTTGAATAAAATGCACCACTAACGTATTTAACAATATCAGTTCCACGATTAAAATAAGGTCTTCTTTCGGGATATTCTAAGGCTACTGCAGAATTTACATCAATTTGCGTAACATCAGCCTCTACTTGAGAAAAATCAGGATTCAAAGTCACCTCTAGAGTACTGTTCTTATTCAAATCGACATTAAGACCTAGTCCAAAGTTAGGTTGTAGTTTTTGATATTTGATTTCATCAAATAAATTGGATTTAATACCAGTAATATTTCCCGCGAGGTAAGGTAAAAACTCAACTCTTTTGTCAATTTTGATATCAGATAATATTAACTTATCGGTAGTTTGGCATATTTGACATGGAGCAGTTCTATCATATGTTTGGCTTCTAAGCTCTATTGGTATACCTTCTCTAAAAGTATTTCTTCTAAAATTAAAATTCCACTCTTGATTGTTTCCATTAGGGAAAGGTAACGATGCAAATGGTATTTTAAATTCGACTTGGTAGCCATCAGATACAATCGTCCCACTTGTTTCATGATCTACATTAAAATTTATATCATACCTATCTTCATCTGTAAGAGCATTAATTGCTCTTGCATCTAATTGACTTCCAAAGGCATTAGATAGAAGAAGGTAATTATTTCTGCTATCACCATAAGTATCAAAAGCTATTACCACAAAATCATCACTTATCATCCCTAAGTCGTCTCTAGAACGAACTGAGGCTCTTATATTCTCTTGTTTTGAAAATGCATGGAAACCTATATATAGATGAGTATTGGAGTACAAAACATATACTTTAGTTTTTTCTTTTGGAATTATATTATTTCCAGGATTAACTTCATAATCAAGGTCAACAGAAATTGAATTTTTCCATTCTTTTTTAGATATAACTCCATCGATTATAATTTGACCCTCATCGATTTTATTCGGAATAAATTCTTCTTGAGAATAATTATAAAAACTTATTAGAATTATAAAAAATATTTGTATCCTGTGTAACAATTTTTAAAGTAAAAAGCGCAAGTTATAGATAAGACTTCAAAGGGAGGTTTTTTTTTATAATATTTGTATTTAAGATTCATGTAAATTTAAATAATAAGCATGCCTTTAGTAATTGTTTTTATTGGAATTTTATTTTTATTTCTCCTAATAACCCTTTTTAAATTTAATGGATTTATTTCTTTTATATTGGTAGCAATAGGAATTGGAATAGCCCAAGGAATGCAATTAAATGATATTGTAACTTCTATAGAAAATGGTATTGGAAATACATTAGGATTCCTTGTTATGATTTTAGGATTTGGAGCTATGTTAGGAAAACTTGTTGCTGAAAGTGGAGCAGCTCAACAAATTACTTATGGTTTAATTAAAATTTTTGGAGTTAATTATACTAAAGTAGCAGTGATGCTAACTGGTTTTATCGTTGGAATCACAATGTTCTATTCTGTCGGTTTTGTCATTTTAGTCCCCCTAGTTTTTACTATAGCTAAAGTAACTGGTCTTTCATTGATTGGTGTTGGGTTACCTATGCTAGCGTCATTATCAGTTACTCACGGATTTTTGCCACCACATCCTGCCCCCTCAGCATTATCAGTAATGTTCGAAGCTGACATTGGAAAGACTCTCATCTATGGTATTTTACTTTCCATACCTGCAATTTTAATTTCAGGACCTTTATTAACTCATTTCTTACCTAAAGTAGAAGCAAACCCTCTTAAAGAGTTTATGACCACGAGAGTATTTAAGCAAAACGAATTACCTAGCTTATTTAACAGTCTATTCACAGCTTTATTACCAGTATTATTGATCGGATTTTCTACCTTGATTTCGCTTTTAATCCAAACAGAGAGTTTTTTATCAAAGTGTATAAATTTTATTGGTAATCCAGTAATTGCTCTTTTATTGACGCTTCTCTTAGCAACATACTCGTTAGGTATTTCAAGAGGTAAAACTATGAATCACATTATGATAACTTATGGAAATGCAGTATCGGGAATTACAATGGTTCTCTTAGTTATATCTGGTGCTGGAGCCCTAAAACAAATTTTGATTGATAGTGGAGTTAGTGATTATATTGGTGGAATACTTGAAATATCTTCAATGTCTCCTCTATTAATTGGTTGGATAATAGCAACACTTATTCGTTTTTCAGTCGGTTCCGCAACAGTTGCAGGTCTTACAACTGCTGGAATAGTCTTACCTTTAGTTCAAAATACAAATGTAAGTCCTGAATTAATGGTATTATCTATTGGATCTGGAAGTCTTATGTTATCACATGTTAATGATAGTGGATTTTGGTTATTTAAAGAATATTTTAATTTAACTGTAAAAGAAACACTTTCCACATGGACTCTTATGGAAACAAGCATAGGAATTTCAGGACTTATTGGGGTTATAATTTTAAACCAATTAATATAGGATGAGTATACATTTAAAAGATCGAGTCATAGCTATGAGTCTTGATTTACCTCCTGCACCCAAGCCCTCGGGTGTATACCGGCCAATTTTAATAGTTGACAATCATTTATATGTTTCTGGTCAAGGGCCTGTTTTATCTGATGGGAGTCTCATGTATGGTAAGGTAGGATCTGAACTGAATAAAGAACAAGGTAAAGTTGCTGCTAGACAGGTTGGCCTAACAATGCTTTCTACAATTATAACTCACACTTCAGAATCTTTAAAGATTAAACGTGTTATAAAAGTATTAGGAATGGTAAATGCAACTCCAGATTTTAAAATGCATCCTTTTGTTATAAATGGATTTAGTGAGCTTTTTTCAGAAGTTCTTGGAGAAAAAAATGGAATTGGTGTAAGAAGCGCTGTTGGTATGAATCTTCCGAATAATATTCCAGTTGAAGTTGAAGCTGCTTTTTTAATCGAATAATATAGATGTCAAAAATTAATTGGTTTAAGGTTAATGATGAAACTAAGATTTTAACCCCTGGATTAATTGTTTTTCCTAAAAGAATAAAGCATAACATTAAATCTATGATTTCTATTTCGGGTGATGTAAATCGGTTGATTCCCCATGTTAAAACTTATAAAATGCCCTCAGTCGTTAAACTTCAAATGGAACACGGCATAAGAGAATTTAAATGTGCAACTTTTGGAGAATTAGAAATGCTAATTTCGTGTAAAGTGAAACACATATTACTGGCTATACAGCCTACTAAGGAAAAAGCAACTCGATTTTTGAATCTTCAAAAAAAATATCCAAAAATTAAGTTCTCTACACTTGTGGATAA
>CAJWUI010000005.1 GCA_913047695.1 uncultured Bacteroidota bacterium | reverse complement strand
AGGCCTCGTAGCATAACTGAATAGTGCACTTGATTACGGCTCAAGAGGTTGCAGGTTTGAATCCTGCCGAGGTCACATAATTTATAATGGGGATGTATTAATGCATCCCTTTTTACATATTTTGATTTAAAGTCAAGTGTTTTTTTCATTTCGTCAAGTTATAGGTTTATTAGCTATAATAATTAAAGAATCGATTAGCCTATAATTATTGCTTTTATTTATGTTTGTTTTTTTAAAAATTTTATTCTATTAATTTGTGGTAATATCCATTTTATTTAATTTTTGTTTTTTTATATACCTAAAATATTCAGTTTGAAAAAACTCATTTTTTTAATCATTTTTTTAAGTTTCCTTGGATGTACAAAAGATAAATTAATTGAAGACCCTATCCTTGGCAAATGGCAATTTAGGATAACAACAACAATAAACGATCAGTTCTGGTATGCATCGATAATTTTTTCATTTAATAATGATGGGACGGGAAAAGCAGTTTTTAGTGAAGGCGAAATATCTGAAGCTCAAGGAGATGAAGGATCATATAACGACCCTTGTTACTTACGCTCTGAAATTGGCTTTAACTGGTCAAACCTTTCCACAGATCTTTTAGCACCTCAACAGACATATCAATTTATTAATAACTACATAACATGCTCTACAGTAGACCTTTCAGAAAGATCCATTGAATCTAGAACTAATGTTGAGATACTCAGATTCAACTCTGATTTTACTGAGTTTATTAAAAACGGAGATGTATATGTAAAAATGTAACTAGATGAATTTTCTATAGTGCAAAGCATCACTAGACTTTGGTCGCATAATTTTGTATATTAAAACATTATAAATATCTAGCTTCCCTAAAAATGAATCTCAAGTCACTTGATAGTAAAGAGTTAATACCTGGTTTTCATGGAAAAATGGTCCACGGTAATCAAATAACATGGGCATTTTGGACAGTTAAAAAAGGAGCCATAGTCCCTGAACACCATCACCCACACGAACAAATGATGTACGTTCAAAAGGGGGAATTTGAATTTACACTTAATGGTGCAACAAAAGTTTATAGTCCTGGAGATATTGTTCATATTCCTTCAAATTGTAAACATTCTGGTAAAGCATTAACTTCTTGCCTTTTGATGGATGTTTTTAGCCCTGCTAGAAATGAATATAAGTAGCTTATGGAAATTGATTTGACAGGAAAATTCGCATTAGTTGGTGGGAGCACTAATGGTATAGGTAAGGCTATTGCTACTAGACTTGCCGAATCAGGGGCTAGTATTTGTTTAATGGCTAGAAATAAATCAAATCTAGAAAAAGTCGTTAATGAATTAGATAAATCTAAAAACCAAAAACATAAATTTTTAGAAGTTGATTTTTCAAATTACAGTCATTTCTCAAAAAGAATAAAATCTTTTTTTGAAACAAATCATATTGATATTCTAGTCAACAATACACAAGGACCGGCAGCAGGAGACGCTTTGGAAAAGTCAATTGATGATTATCAATCGGCCTTTGATCTTCTTTTTAAATGTGCGGTTAAAACTAGTCTATTAGCCTTATCAAATATGAAGGATAAAAAATGGGGAAGAATTATTAATGTAGCTTCAATTTCTGTAAAAGAACCTCTTAACTATCTTGTACTTTCTAATAGTCTGCGTTCTGCATTAGTAACTTGGTCTAAAACTATTTCAGTTGACATTGCAAAATCTAATATTACTATAAACAATGTACTAACTGGTTATTTTAACACTGAAAGACTAAAGCAATTAAACTTCAAAAAAGCTGAAAAATTAGGAGTGAAAATCTCAAAAATTGAGGATACAATTAAGGAAACGATTCCTATGAAGCGTTTTGGAAAACCAGAGGAATATGCAAATTTAGTTTGTTTTTTAGCCTCAGATAAGTCAGATTACATTACAGGAACAAGTATTCCTATTGATGGTGGATATATGAAATCATTGTGAGTAGATTTTTTTAGTTAGGAATCAATTAAAAAAAATCTTAATTTAAGTAACTCAATTTTAAAAGCTTTTTATTTATGAAAAAAATAACATTTTTAATAGCAATTGTTGTATCATTCGTTTCATGTGATCAAAAGGCTGAAAGTTCAGCTCCAGACACAAGTGCTCTTTACGCAAATAACCTTGCTACTGCTCAAAAGTTTTTTGAGCTTTTTAAAACTGAAGATATGGAGGCCCAAAAACCTCTTATATGTCCAGGGATCACTCATTATCCACCTTTTCATGGTGTAAGTCCAGTTAAATATGATGGGTTTATAGCTAATACCAAAGCTTGGATGGATAATTTTGATGATATTACATATGAAGCAAACGTATGGCTACCAGGGACCGATTCTTTGGGAGTTTTAAATGGCAGTGTTAGGACCTATGGGGTTTGGACTGCAAAAAACACGATGACAGGTAATGTTATTAAAACAAATGCGTATCACTCATTTGATTTTAATGGAAAAGGACAAATTCACATAGCACAAGATTACTTTGATGCTTCGGGAGTTATGGCTGCTGCAATGAAAAAAGCAGAATAGTTTCCTAGTAAAAATTTTCATAAAGCCCCTCATAATTGAGGGGTTTTTTTTGTTTTCAGCACCTTTAGAAAATTTATTGTCAAACAAAGTTTTATAATTACTTTATTTTTTGAATAAACTCAAGAGTGTCTAAAACATTTTTCTCTAGTTTTTTAAAGTCTTCATTCATTAATATTTCCTTGGATATTAATTTGGAGCCTAATCCGACACAATCAGCACCAGCCTTAAACCATCCCAATAGATTGGATTGCTCAATTGAAACTCCTCCTGTCGGCATAATAGAGCTCCATGGCTGAGGGGCTTTGATGGATTTAATAAAATCTGGGCCATATATATTACCAGGAAAAAGTTTTACAAATTCACATCCCATTTCTTCAGCCTTGACAATTTCAGAAAGTGAGCCACAACCTGGAATCCAAAGAACCTTTCTTCGATTACATACAATTGCAATATCTTCTCTTAAAACAGGAGTTACTACAAAGTTAGCTCCTTGAAGCATATACTGAGAAGCTGCTGATGAATCAGTGACAGAGCCTATTCCAACTATCATTCCTGGTAACTCTTTATAAGCATATTTTATCAATTTAGAAAAAACATCTATCGCAAAATCACCTCTATTTGTAAATTCTATTAAACGAGCACCACCATTGTAACAAGCTTGCAAAATATTTTTTGCAACTTGAAAATCAGAATGATAAAACAAGGGAACCATCCTTGTTTCCATCATTTCGTTAATTACCTGTATTCTTGAATATTGTGCCATAATTATAAATTATCTTGAAACTCTACCAGACGCATCTCCACTTATTAATTTTTCAATTTCTTGTATTGAAACTAAATTAAAATCTCCTTTAATAGTGTGTTTTAAGCAGGACGCTGCTGATGCGTAATCTATAGCTTTTTGGTTATCATTAGGATAACTAATAAACCCATAAATTAAAGCACCCATGAAAGAATCACCACCCCCTACTCTATCAACTATATGGGTTATTTCATATTCTCTGCTTTTAAACAAAGACTCACCATTATATAATATACCTGACCACTTATTATGAGATGCCGATATTGAACCGCGTAATGTTATTATTACCTTTTTTGCTCGTGGAAATTTATTTTGCATTTGTTGACATACTGAAAGAAATTTATCAGCATTTACTTTATCTCCCTCTTTAATAACATTTAATCCTTCAGGCTTAATTCCAAAGTGCATCTCAGAATCTTCCTCGTTGCCTAAAATTATATCACAATAGCTAACAAGCTCTGTCATTATTTTTTCTCTTTCGTTTGTATAATTCCATAATTTTGATCTGTAATTTAAATCAACAGAAGTTGTTATTCCCATTTTGTCTGCAGTCTCTAACGCTTCCAAACAAACCTCCGCAGCATTTTTTGATATTGCAGGAGTAATTCCAGTCCAATGAAACCACTGAGCTTCTTCAAAAACTGATTCCCAATCAATCATCCCTTTTTGAATATTATACATTGAAGAGTGTGCCCTGTCATATATCACTTTACTTGATCTGTTCACCGCTCCTGTCTCTAAAAAATAAATTCCTAATCTCTCACCACCACGAATAATAAATTGAGTTCCAACATTGTGCTTTCTTATTTCCATAAGAGCAGAGTTACCAATTTCATTATTAGGAAGTCTAGTTACAAACTCTACTGGTATCCCGTAATTAGCAAGTGATACTGCAACATTGGATTCACCACCTCCAAACACCGCGTCAAAGCTGTTCGCTTGAGAAAACCTAAGAAACCCTGGTGGTGATAAGCGTAACATAATTTCACCAAAGGTTACAACTTTTTTCATTATCATAATTAATTATCAAAATAATCTAAAAATTTTAATATTAAGCCTTGTTCTTAAATATTTCCTTTTTTAATTTCTTTAATTGCATAATTGGAAGCTCTAGCAGTAATTGCCATAAAAGTTAATGAAGGATTTTGCGTGGAAGTAGAAGTCATGCATGAGCCATCTGTGACAAAAACATTTTTACAAAAATGCATTTGATTCCATGCATTTAATAAAGATGTTTTGGGATCTTTACCCATTCTAACTCCACCCATTTCGTGAATATCATTACCTGGACGACGCTTATTGTCATTAATTTCAATATCAACAAAACCGGCTTTCGTATACATTTCTGCAAATTGCTCATAGAAATCTTTGATCATCTTTTCATCATTATTATCATAATCTACCATAATATTGAGAAGTGGAACTCCCCAAGCGTCTTTTTTTTGGTGATCCAGACTTACGTAATTAGAAATTTTAGGTATAGTTTCTCCCATCATATGCGATCCCACATTCCATACCCCTGTTTCCTTAGTATTTAAAAGTTGTCTTTTTAATTTATCTCCTATCCCCTCTCTAATTGTTTCTCTTGATGGAGAGGCTTGAAAACCAGCGGCGTAACCCCTTAAGAAGTCTGTTTCTTGCTTAAGAACATTTCTAAATCTTGGTACATAATGTGTTGTTGGTTTTGCTCCTTCAACTGTATAATTTGGAAAACCTTCATATTTAGCGCTTATAGTAGCTCTGTAATTGTGAAAAGCAATATATTTTCCAAGTAATCCATTATCATTCCCCAAACCATTTGGAAATCGAGTTGATATTGAATTCAACAAAATTAAATTAGTATTTAGGGTTGATGCATTTAAAAATATAACTCTAGCATAATAATCCTGAGTTTTTTTTGTAATTGAATCAATCACTTTTACTCCAGTTGCTTTTTGCTTATTATTATCGTAAAGTATTGAGTGAACCACCGAGTGTGGTCTTAAGGTGAGATTTCCTGTTTTTAAAGCCCAAGGAATTAATGTAGAATTAGCATTAAAATAACCTCCAAGTGTACAACCTCTCTGACATACATTTCGGCTAGCACATAAACCACGTCCTTGTTTCACAAAAATTGGTTTAGATTCAGTTAAATGAGCGCAACGCCCATAAATTACGTGGCGGTCCTTATAAAACTTTTTCATCTGCTGACTAAAATACTCCTCTACTATATTTGACTCCCAAGGTCTCAAAAATTCACCATCTGGTAAGATATCCAAACCATCTTTATTCCCACTAACACCTACAAAACGTTCGACATAAGAATACCAATCAGCTAGGTCTTTATAGCGTATTGGCCAATCAATAGCAAAACCATCACGAGCAGGACCCTCAAAGTCGTATGGACTCCAACGTTGAACTTGCCTTGCCCACATGATTGATTTACCTCCCACTTGATAACCACGGATCCAATCAAAAGGTTTTATTTGATTATAAGGATGATCTTTATCTTTTACAAAAAAATGTTTTGAATCTTCTCTGAATGCATAACAGCGGCTAGCTACAGGATTTTCTTCGATTTCTCTGGCAGTTAATCTACCTCGATGTTTAAGTTCCCAAGGTTGAAGGTTTGAAGTGGGATAGTCCGATATATGTTCAATATTTCGGCCCCTTTCCAAAACTAAGGTCTTAAATCCTTTTTCAGTAAATTCCTTAGCAGCCCAGCCCCCAGTCATACCTGCTCCAATAACTATTGTGTCAAATGTATTTTTCAAAGTAAAATTTTAAACTTGAACTTTACCATTATAGCGACCTGGCATAAATTCAAAATTCAAATAGTTTTTCATATAATTTTCAGAAGTTTCAAAGTGTAATATAGAAAACTCTTTCATAAAGTCGAGAAATATCTTTATCTCAGTTTTATTATTATCAAACCCTTCCAAAATGAATTCTTGTTTTTGATTTATTTGTAACATTTCAAATCTTTCATTTCTTTCCGAAGTAAGTGACAATTGGAAAAACTCATATCCTTCTTCAAAGAGTTTTCTTTCCTTTTTTACTAAACAATCATTAGCCATTGTCATTATAAAATGTAGCCGATTTTCGGGAGTGGGAAAACTCTTTATATCACTGGGTAAGATAAACTCACTAATTGAAGCTATAAGATCAAATTGCTTTTTTGTAAAACTAGTGAAATTAGAATAAACCATTTCAGGTTCAAAATCACATCCATAAGGAAGAATGAATGTGCTTCCTGTTATAACAGCAATATTTTTCAAAGCTATTCTTCTGAGCATTTTTCGAATGAAATTAAAATTTAGAAATCTCTGTAATTTCCAGAAAGATATTGATTAGCTTCTTCCTCTTGGAATTTAGCTTTTTCATTGTCCCAATGCAATGTTTTATTTGGAAAACGACCAGCTATAACTCCCAAGAGAATAGTTTCTGTTAATCGAGAGGAATATGAAAAAGGAGCCGAGACTTTATCTTCTCCTAGACAAGCATCTACAAATTGGTGATAATGTTTTGGTGCATCTCTCTCATAATCATTTTTGTTATTGCCTAAAGAGTCGTTAGGATCGTACTTATTAATATCTATTTCTTTGTACTCATTATCTATTATAAGACGTGGACGTTCCATAAAATGAGGTAATAGTAATCTACCTTTTTCTCCAATAAACATTGCCCCTTGGAGAGGAAGTTTGTCACGTTTAGGCAGCTTCAATTCTTTATTGCTGGAGGGAGCTCCTGGACCGTCAGACCAAATCCATTTTAATGTGTTGGCCGTGAAAGGAGTTGCTGGAAAGGTATATTCAACACTGTTATTTACCGGAAAGCCGTAGCCATTTGGTTTTCTGCATTTATTTTTAATTGTTAGAGGTACATCTAAAGCTAGTGCATTATATGGTGTATCGAAAATGTGAACTCCCATATCTCCGAGTGTACCACATCCATAATCCACGAGCTTACGCCAGTTTGCAGGATGATAATATTTGTCTTTGTAGGGTCGGTCTGGAGAAGTTCCAAGCCACAGATTCCAATCCAAGTTTTTTGGGATTTCGTCATTACCTGATGGTTCGGGACCGTCATATCCCCAATTTTTAGGTGACCAAGCTCTAACTGTGTGAACTTTCCCAATAATTCCTGCCTGTATTAAAATAGTAGCTAACTTGTAGTCATAAAATGAATGAACCTGAATTCCCATTTGAGTTACTAATTTTTTTTCTTCAGCAATTTTTCTCATTGCCCTTGCCTCAGAAACAAAATGAGTTAATGGTTTCTGACAATAAACAGGTTTATTCATCTCCATTGCTAGCATTGAGGCTGGTGCATGGGTATGATCAGGTGTCGAAACAACTACAGCATCAATATTTTCCGACATTTCTTTAAGCATGATCCTATAATCCTTAAACGACTTTGCACCTGGATATTTTTTTTGAGCCTCATTAAGACTATTTTCGTCTACATCACAAAGTGCTACTACATTAACTGACTTATGGGAGGCTATTGACTCGAGATCTGACGCTCCCATTCCTCCAACACCTATATGTGCTGTTCTAAGAGCATTTTTTTTAGATGAAATTGATGCTAAAAGTGGCGAGGTAATTATGGTTGTAGATGCCAAAGCAACCGATGTTTTTAGAAAATCTCTTTTTTTCATGTGGTTGAAAGTTTAAATTACAATTTTTTGATTTTTACGTTTTTAAACCACAGATCACTACCATGGTCTTGGAATCCTATATACCCAGATTTAAATTTACCATAATCTGGCATATTATCCCATTTTCCTGAATTTTTCTTTTTGTACCAATCATCTGACCAAGGGATAAATGATAAGACTTTTTTACCATTCAGCCAATGCTCAACCAAATTTTCAGTAAATATAATTCTTGAAGTATTCCATTTACCTGGAGAATTTAAAATTTTCATTTCGGATGCAGCGACATGCATCGCGTAGTCAGAAGCTGTTTGTTGTAATGGATGTAATTCTGAAGGATTTTCAAATCCAACTCTTTCGTTGTCGGATTTTAAATCGTGAATTGAAGCGTAATTTTCATCATCTATTAACTGGTATTCGGGTGCTACCTCAGGGATTCCTTCATAACCTTCACGGATATGATAAAAAATTCCACTATTACCACCAACAGGTATTTTCCACTCAACATATAATTCAAAGTTGTCGAACATTTCACCTCCAAAAATGATGTCCCTGCTGCCTTTATAATCATAGTCTTGTTCCAATATTTGCTCTGTATTGAATGTTAAAACGCTGTCTATGACCTTCCAGCCCGGAGGCATCATTTTTCCATTATACGCTCTCCATTGATCGATTGAGGGCTTTTCAATTAGATTTATCCACTCGGATTTTCCAATATTTTTTGTTTTGCAACTTAAAAAAATTGACCCAGTAAAAATTACACTTAAATAAAAAATATACCTACACATATTTGAAAATTAAATTATCTTCTAACTTAATGAATCAATTGCAAAAAACAAGTCATTCTAGTTTCTAAGATAGGGAAAAATAGTATATTTGTTTATTAAACAACAAATTGAATGAAATCAGTAAAATACTTTGCAATACTTTTAATTATGTCATTTGGACTTAATGCCCAAACGAGCGAAAATCCATGGGCAATATCAGTTGGAGCAGACCTGATTAACCTACAGGGTGATAACGTAGAGTCTGGTTTAAACTTTGGTGCACCAGCTCTTAGTTTGTCAAGATACATTTCTTCTGGGTTTTCCATAGGTGCCAGGTATGGACTAGGAAAGGCGAGTCCACAGGATAATGTAAATTTAGATTATTCTTATTTAGATGGCTTTGTTAGATTTAATCTGACTGAAGAAAATGTTGTTCCTTACTTATTCGGTGGTTACGGACTAAGTCGTTTTGCTGATGGCCAAGACAAAGAAGGAATTTTCCCTTCATTAGAAAGTGGTAGAACTACTTTTGGTGGAATTGGTATAGACATCCCTATTAGTGATCAAGTCAATATTAATGTAAGTACGTCGTATAGAGGTACTCAGGAAACCAACGGGTCCTACAACCACTTGCAACATATTATTGGTTTAAGTTACAACTTTGGTGCTGGCGATGCTGATGGCGACGGAGTATCAGATAAAAAAGATGAATGTCCTGATGTACCTGGTCTAAAAGAATTTAATGGGTGTCCTGACACTGATGGCGATGGAATTCCTGACACTAAGGACAAATGTCCTGAAGAAGCAGGTGTAGAAGAACTACAGGGTTGTCCTGATTCTGATGGAGACGGTGTTGCTGACAAGGACGATAAGTGTCCAAACGTTGCTGGAACAATCGAAATGAACGGTTGTCCTGATTCTGATGGAGATGGTGTAGCTGACAATATAGATAAATGTCCTGATGAGAAAGGTGACCCAGAGAATGAAGGTTGCCCTCTAATTGACAGTGATGGTGACGGTATTGCAGATAAAGACGATAAATGCCCACAAGTTTCTGGTAATGTTGACAATAATGGATGTCCTGACGAGCCCTCAGATTTACTTGCATTTATTAGTAGTGATAAAAGTAGAATATTGTTTAAAGCTGATAGTAGTAAATTAGATGCTAATGACCTTACTATAATAGACACATTCAAATCACTTTTAGAAAAATATCCTAATACTACGGTTACAATTGAGGGTCATGCTTCAAGTGATGGCAGTGAAGCTTACAACCAAAAACTTTCAGAGAGAAGAGCAGCTGTAGTTAAAAAATCACTTGTAGATAAAGGTATAAGTGAAGAAAGGTTAAGCACAGTAGGCTATGGAGAAACCAAACCAATTGTACCAAATAACACTTCTAAAGGCCGAGCAAGAAACAGAAGAGTACAGCTTAACAGAAGTGCTCAGATTAAGGTGAATTAAAATATTTTAATCCACTCGAAAAAAACCTCATCTTACTGATGAGGTTTTTTTACATCTAATTTTGAAATAACTTAATTAAATTTTATAATTTTTGTTACATATTAGTTTTATGCGTTTAAAAAATATTTGATTAAATGAAAAAAATAGCAACTCTTTTTTTCTTTCTCCTCTTTTATTTTGCAAATGGTCAAAGAAGAAATATCTCAGTTGACACAATTGTAGTTACAAATCATACCACCACAATTAAAAACCAAGTTATAAAGTATCAAGCACAAGCTGGAACACAGCCTGTATGGGATTCAATAGGAAGACCCATTGCTACACTATTCTATACCTATTACAAAAGAATTGACGTTAAAAATTACAATAAAAGACCATTGATTTTCTCATTCAATGGTGGTCCTGGCTCAGGTTCTGTTTGGATGCATATCGCATATACTGGTCCTAAAATATTAAAAATTAATAGTGAAGGTTACCCAATACAACCCTACGGCTATAAAAATAATCCTTACTCAATTTTGGATGTTGCAGATATTGTATTTATAAACCCTGTCAATACAGCATATTCAAGGATTTTGGAAATAGATGGAAAAAAAGCTGACAGAGAACAATTTTTTGGAATTAATGAAGATATTGAATACCTGGCTGAGTGGCTTAACACTTTTGTAACAAGAAAAGAACGATGGGAGTCTCCAAAATATCTTATTGGTGAAAGCTATGGTGGGATACGAGTAATGGGTTTGTCTGCTGAACTTCAAGAAAAGCAATGGATGTATCTGAATGGAGTTATTATGGTTTCTCCAGCTGACTATAAGGTAATAAGAGTAGGTGGTCCCGTTTCTTCTGCTTTAAATTTACCGTATTTTTCCGCAACAGCATGGTTCCATAAAAAACTAGATATTAAATTACAACAAAAGGATTTGACTGATCTGTTGCCTGAAGTTGAAAAATTTACCATAGATAAGTTAATACCAGCTATAGCTAAAGGAGGATTTATATCAGATAATGAACGTCAAGAAATTGCTTCAAAAATGTCTTTTTATTCTGGACTTAGTCAGGAATCAATTTTGTCAAATAACCTAGATATTCCTGATCATTTTTTCTGGAAAGATTTATTAAGAGATCAAGGAAAAACAATTGGCAGATTAGATTCTAGATATCTAGGTATTGATCGCAAAGATGCAGGAATAAAACCTGATTATAATGCAGAACTAACCTCATGGCTTCATTCTTTTACCCCTGCTATTAATCATTACATTAGAAAAGATTTAAAGTTTAAAACAGATATCAAATATAATATGTTCGGCCCCGTACACCCATGGAACAACGATAATGATAATACTAGGGAAGATCTAAGAAGAGCAATGGCAGAGAATCCTTATTTAAATGTATTAATTCAATCAGGTTATTACGATGGAGCTACCACCTACTTTAATGCTAAGTATACAATGTGGCAAGTTGATCCGAGTAGTAAATTGAAAAATAGATTTAAATTCAAGGGTTATAGAAGTGGACATATGATGTATCTAAGGAATGAAGACCTCAAGAATGCTAATGAAGATTTAAGAAATTTTATTTTAAATACACAAACTAACGGTCTCCCAGCAAAGTATTGAATTAAACGTCACAAGTTATTACAGCTTCTATAAGAGATTTCATTCCAAAATCAGTTTTATCTAGCGGAATAAACTCTTGGGCTACATAACCATTAAATCCAGTTTCCTTTATTGCCTCCATAATTGCAGGATAAAAAAGTTCCTGTGTTTCATCTATTTCATTTCTTCCCGGTACACCTGCAGTATGAAAATGTCCAAAATATTTATAATTTTTCCGAATAGTATCTATTATATCTCCCTCCATAACTTGCATGTGAAAAATATCATACAATAATTTAAAATTTTCTGAATCTATCGATTTACAAAGTTTAATACCCCATTTTGTATTGTCACACAAATAATCTGGATGACTAATTTTTGAATTTAATAGCTCCATTTGTAATACTACCCCATAATCTTCAGCTATTTTGACTATTTTCTTTAAACCATTAATACAATTTTTTAAGCCCTCATCATCACTCATTCCTCTTCTATTCCCGCTAAAACAGATTAAGTTGGTCCATCCTGCTTCAGAGACTTGTTTTATGTGACGTTTATAGTTATTTATAAGATCTTTATGAAATCTTTTATCACACCAACCGTTAGTCAAACTTCTTGTAGACTTTCCTTCTAAATCGCCATAGCACATTGTTGATATTAAATCATACTCTTTTAAAGTGTCCCATCCTTCTTTCCCAATAAGATCGATTCCAACAAGACCAATTTTTTTGGATTCTTCCGCTAACTTTTTAAGAGGAACGTCGGAGTAACACCACTGACAGACTGATTGTTTAATATTACCCTTCAATGATTTACTTTTTTTCAAATAATTTGTATTTTGAATTTTTGGGATTGTAATGGCTGTTGTTCCCATAGCTATTTTTTTTATTGCATTTCTACGATTGAGTTTTTTATTTTTCCCTAACATCTTAATAATTTTATTAAAATTGATTTTACAATTTAAAAAGTTTTTAAGACTTTTTTGCTATTTCCTTTTCCCAATTCCATGCAGATCTTAATCCATCTTCCAAAGTAAATTTTGCCTTCCATCCCATTTTACTATTAATTTTTTTTACACCGGCAATGGCAATTGGAACGTCACCCTCTCTTGGACCAACAAATTTATGAGGAACATTTTCACCTGTAACTTTTTCAAAGGCATTTATTACATCTAATACACTAGAGCCTTTTCCAGTACCAACATTAAATATCTCATACATTTTCTTATTCTTAGAAGATATTAGATAATTTATACTTTTAATATGAGCCTCAGCAAGATCCATAATATGAATATAGTCACGGACACATGTACCATCTTCTGTTTCATAATCAGATCCATATATCTTCAAAAAAGGGTATTTACCAATGACGGTTTGAGTTAAATATGGAATTAAATTTTGAGGAGTTCCTAAAGGAAATTCTCCTATATTTCCAGTTGGATGTGCTCCAATGGGATTGAAATATCTGAGAATGATTGTTTTAAATTTACTATAGGCATTAAAACAATCTTTTAATATTTGTTCTCCCATCAATTTCGTATTACCGTAGGGAGATTTTGGATTACTAGTTAAAGTATCTTCATTAATGGGAAAGGACTTGGCATCCCCATAAACTGTACATGAAGAACTGTAAATAAAAGGAATATCTTTTTTAATTGAAAAATCTAAAATATTTAGAAGTCCTGTAATGTTATTATTGTAATACAATAAAGGTTTTTCTGAACTTTCATTAACAGCTTTATGTGCAGCGAAATGAATGATTCCTTGGATATTAGAATGCTCCTTAAAAAAGACGTCTATTTCAGATTTATTTTTTAAATCTAAATTCTTGAATAAAGGCTTTCTGTCAGTTATTTTTTTTATTCCGTCAAGAACTTCAAATCTTGAGTTGTCAAGATTGTCAATACATAATACCTCTACATTTTGCTCTAAAAGCAAAACTACTACATGTGACCCAATATATCCTAAACCACCTGTTACAAGTATTTTCAAATTAAATTAATTAGCTTATTTGCCAGCCTTTTCTATAAATCCTTCTAACAAACTGGTTTGCTTCTTCAAAGTTTGTGATCTTCATATTATCACCATCCCAAAGTAATTTTTTTCTACCTATATAGTTTGGTACAGGGTTACCATATTCTTTCCTTTTAGATATGCCCTCAATCATATAACTCCTGATAGCTATGTTACCCATTAAAACTGTTTCTGTCATGGGTCCAGAATAATCGAAACTTGAAGTCAATTCTCTATGTTTTTTACTATCAAATCCCTCTTTACAAGCATCAACCCATTTTCTTTGATGATCAAATTCAGAGACATTTAAATCTTTTTTCATATCACCTTTAATTACTGGTTCTCCTTTAAGATAAAGTCTTGGATTATACCCGTAATCATTACAAGTAATCACACCCTTTTCTCCAATTATCATTACACCTCCATCATCAATTGGCACGTCGGCAGGTAAAAGCTCTGGGTGAAATGGTTTTATCCCACCATCCATCCACGTCATCTGAATATCAGTATCATTTTTTTCGGTAGCACCAAAAATGAGTGAAACTGCAGCAGATGGAGGACAACCCTCTGGTGTATAAGCACTTTGATACATACCTGTGAGGATTTTTCCAATGCTACATTCAACTGACTTTGGATATTTTAAAGCTAATGCTTTGAAAGGAACATCTATTAAATGACAGCCCATGTCGCCTAGTGCACCCGTTCCGTAATCCCACCATCCTCTCCAATTGAAGGGATGCATCTCCGGTATATATTCAGTATTCTTTGCAGGTCCGAGCCATAAATCCCAATTTAAGCCTTTTGGTTTTAGAGATTTGTTTGCTTTTGGCATAGGATTACCTGATGGCCAAATTGGTCTATCAGTCCAAACATCAACCCTAGATATAGAACCAATTTTCTTTTGATTAATCCACTCTTGTATTTTTAATTGATCAGGGTTAGAGGCTCCTTGATTTCCCATTTGAGTAACAACTTTATACTCACGGGCTAATTCAGTCAAAAGGCGTGCTTCATTGACATTGTGCGTTAATGGTTTTTGGACATATACATGTATACCTCTTTTTATAGCATTTACCGCAGCAGGGGCGTGTGTATGATCAGGAGTAGAAATTGTTACTGCATCAATATTTTTTTCCTTATCCAACATTTCCCTAAAATCTTCATATTTTCTAGCTTTCGGATACTTTTTTATTGTTTCTAATGCACTACCTTTTAAGTCTACATCACACAGAGCTACTACTTTTTCTTTACCTTTTGATTCAGAATTTGAGATATCACTAGCACCTTTTCCCCCAGAACCAATCGCGGCCAAAGCAAGTTTGTCACTTGGAGCCGTGAATCCATTTCCTCCTAAAACGTGTCTGGGAACTATAAATATAGAGCTGGCAGCAACTCCGTTTTTAATAAATTTTCTTCTTTTGATTTTCTTTAAGAAAGTTTTTTTTCCATTCATACCTGTCAAATTTAATCCAAATCAAATTTACAAAAAATATTAGGCTAATTAACAAATTTCAAGGAACCAAATAAGTGCCTTTCCATTTATCATCCGCACTAAAAAAAGCTCTAATGTGATTTGGTCTTTTAAGCTTTAAATACTCCAAATTAATTGTCTGAAAAATAATCTTTCTAAAATAATCATTTGAATAGTCATAATTCACCTTATCTGGGGATTTAATTTTAGCACCTGGCTTTAAAACTGATGTATAATCTTTTTTACTTGGATGTGGTAATGCTTTAAAATCGTTTTTTAAATCTATGATTTCAATCATTTTAACGTTAAGTATTAATTGAATAAGTCTTGATGAATCGTAAAATAAAAATTTACCATTTTGATTTAATTTTAATTCTTCGACTTTTTTTGATCGTGCATCAGTAAATATTGAAAGTTGGAATTTATTAGCATTGAATTCTCTTAGAACTACGGTTCTTAAGTTTGGAGTATCGTTTTCAGATATTGATGCTAACGTAAAATATCGAAAGGGGTGTTTTTTATGATTTAGGGCACCACTTAACTGTTTCTTACAATCTAATAATATATTTTCTAGGGTCATTTTTGATTATTTACTAGCCAGTTTTGTGTTCTTAAAACTGCATTTTCCTCTATATCTTTCCAAAAAAGATTTATATCTGCAAAGTGATAGTCTTTTATAAATGATAGTAGGAACCGATTTTTGACTTTTGGTAACGAAGACCACAAAATTCCATCTATTTCTTTTGTATACAAGCTTCTGGGATATATTTTTTTGTTTTTTCCTAACACTCCTAAATGGGAATTTATTGAGGACTCAAGGTTTTGATCCCACGTAATTGGATTGGAAACCACTCCCCCTTTATACCACTCATTGTACTTTGGAGGTAAGTGATTTATCTTATATGTATTCCAACTAATAAAGCCACCAAATGATTCTGGACAATTTAATTCATTTATATTTTTAAACTCTTTTGGTGTAACTCTGGCTCCAATTAAATATGCAGCTATAAGTCTTTTTTGCAATGGCTTTCCATCGAAAAACTCCTTTATAATTCTTTTTGCATGCAGGGTTCCTTGACTGTGAGATGCAATAATTATTGGTCTTGAACCATTGTAATTTTTTAGAAAATATAAAAATGCATTTTTCACATCCTTATATGCAACATTACCAGCCTCTCTGCCTTGAATTGCGTAGGGCTCTAAAAAAATTCTGTAGTGTGCTTGTCTGTAAAATGGAACATAAAGGTTTGCCGCTTTAACCCAAGCTGATGCTTGGTATGTAACTGCTTTTTCTATTACATCTCTTCTTATTTCTTGATCAAAAATATTAGCATTCCAACACATGTTTTTTTTATTTGAAAATAATGTAGGATAGACATAAAAAACATCAGCAAATTTTTTTTCTGGTATTCCAACTACACCTTCTAGTGATTTATTCCAAAGAGTAGGTAAAACAGCCCAACTTTCATTTTTGGAGTAATCAGGGGCTGGAGGTAGATCTTTTTGACTAAACTCAACAGTTTTATAGTTCATTTTACATGAAGATACTAACACCACCAAAAAAAATAAGATAGCTTTTTTCAATTATTAGATATTTAAATTCTGCTAATAAATTGAGACTCTTAGTTATTTCAATATAACTTTTCTAATTGATGGATTAAATGGATTTTCAATAAGCTCTCCATAAGAATTCAATAGTTCAAGTTTTATGGAAATTTCCCCTTTCGGTAAACCCTCTATTATATATGGAGCCCATTCATCAACTAAAAATTCGGTATCTTGAATAGTAACTCTTACTTTATTACCTTTTGCAGAAATGCTTGTGTTAACTAAATAGAAATCTAAGAGCAGCTTCTCTGTGTCAGAACCTGTGTAAGTCCCTTTAGGTCTGCTATAAAATAAATACTGTTTTTCTAAGTCAATTTTTTTACCGTCTCCGATTTGAGTAAAAATGTAAGCATTTGGGTTTTTCACTGACTCATGGTGAGATCTTGATAAAAATGCTAAGACTACATTATTACCACCTTCTAATTTTTTTTGAAAGTTATTTGAATAGTGCGCCGAATATGGCTGGTTATTTACTATTAAATGAATATGCTGTCCTTTGTCAGAGTTTGCAAGTTTATATTTAAAATCATTTTTTGTTTGAATACCAAGTTCATAATTTTCTACCTCAAAGGAAAATTCATTTTTCTCATTTTCATTAAAATCATTTAATCTAAGTTTTGCTTTACCATATGTTGGAGAGCCTGTAAGTTTGGTTAGAGAGATTCCTTTGCTATTATCGCAGGAGGCTAGGGCAATCAATACTATAATTATTAGGATATTTTTTTTCATTTTATACTATTTTAACAATTTTTAATAAGGGTAAAATTTATTGCTAATTAATGAAAATTATTTGTGTGTTACTAAAAATTGAATAAAAGTCTACAATCTATAATTTGAAATTAGAAATTCCATTGACGAGTTACATCTAATTTTTCTTCAGCCTCAAGGACATGTTTTGGTATAACTTTCAAAAATGATGGGTGTTGCTCAATTGCATACTCTATTTGTTCCTTTATACTTTCCAAACTATCATTTTTATAATCTATATCAAGCGGATTCTTAATTATCATTGACTGTAAAATTCCTCTTTTTTTAATCATTAAACCTTTTTTATCAAACGATCTTCTAAATCCGTCTATCACTATGGGAATAACAATTGGTTTAAAATGTTTAATTAAATGAGCAGTTCCCTTCCTAACTGGCTTAAATGGTTTAGTAGTTCCTTGGGGAAATGTAATAACCCACCCATCGTCCAATGCAACGCCTATATTAGATATATCACTCATTTTAACTTGTCTATTAATATCAACGCCATTCTCACGCCAAGTTCTCTCAATTGAAACTGAACCGGCATATGCAAGAATTCTTGGTAAAATTCCTGCTTTCATAGTCTCCTTAGCTGCGACGTAATATATATTTAGTTTTGGCCTCCATAAATACCCAACATTTTTTATGCTATCTATTCTTCCACTTAGACTTGCATTAAATACATGAAGCATAGCTACAACATCTGCAAAATAAGTTTGATGATTTGAAATAAAGAGTACATTTTTATCAGGTAGATTTTTTATAATATCTGATCCTTCAATTTTTAATTTATTAAATCCTCTGTAGCGACGATGAGTCATAAAGCCCATATATCTAATTAACCATTTCTTTAATATCAAGTAATGACCAAAAGGATTTTTTTTAAACATGAAAGTACATACTGGTGATCAAATATAGAATTAATTAATGCTATTAGAAGCTAAAAAAAACTTAAATTCATTCAGAATCATTGCAGTTGCCCCCCAAATTAAATACTTTTTAAACTCAAAGCATGGGACCTCTCTACCTTTCATCGGTCCATACAAAAAATTGGTATATTTTATTTTTAAATTGAAGATTTCTGAAATAGGGAGTTCAATTATTTTAGCAACTTCATTCAATATCTGGATAAAATCGTGGAGTGAAATTCACATATGTTAAAAATGGAAATACTATAAAATTACTTGGCGGTATATATAGTGGGGTAAATTTTATCAAATTCTTTTTTGAAATCAGTTTAACTTCCAATTCTTCATAAAATTCTCTCAAAGCAGTTTGTTGTAGATTTTTATCCTGATTATCAAATTTACCCCCAGGAAAACTAATTTCTCCTGAATGAAAACCGATATAATCAGATCTCTTAATTAAAATAATATGCATCTTGTCATTTTTTGGATAACAAAAAATTAAGACCGAAGCTTTTTTTGGATTATTTTTATTGACAATTATTTTTGGGCTAACAGGAGATAATATGAATTGTACTTTTTTACCAGGTAAGGTAAAGTCACCTGTTTTTGAAAAAAATTTATTGAAATTTTTATAATTCATGGAGAAAACTAAAATACTCATATATATGTTCATTTTTCAATTAACAATGGCTAGTTGTAATTTCAACAACAATGACAAAAAATCCTCGACAATGAGCATAAAAAAAACCCAGAAAGATTCGAAAAAAAAAATTTCAGAGAAAACAAATATTGTCAAAGAAATTGAAAAAGTAGATTTAATTGACCAAGAAAAAAAAATAATACTAAATGATAAAAATGCTATACCATTTTTTTTTAATTACGGCAAGGAGAATCTAGAAGATAAAGTCCGTATTTCAACACGATTTGGAAATATTGAATTACAACTTTTTAATAATACACCATACCACCGCGCAAACTTTATTTATTTAACAAAAATGAAATACTTTAATAAAACAACCTTTCATAGAGTTGTTCCAGATTTTATAATTCAAGGTGGAAACTCTGATAGATATGAAACAGCTAAAAAAAGAAGTCATATAGGAAAATATCTTCTTCCACCTGATACCAAAAAGGGGTACAAGCATCACAGAGGTGTAATTTCCATGCCAAGTAGTGAAATCGAAAACCCCCACAAACTTGCCTCACCTTACGAATTTTTCATCGTTCAGAAAAGTCCAGGTGCTTATCACCTAGATGGAAATTATACTGTATTTGGGAAAGTTATAAAAGGAATGGATGTTGTTGATAAAATTAACAAGCAAAAAACCGATAATAGAGAAACTCCTTTGACAAATGTTTTCATGGAAGTTTCTATTCTCAAGTAAAATATTACACCAAAATCAAGTCAAAACTCAATTTGAATATAAAATTTATTACCGTTATAAGTATTTCTTATTAAATTTACATAAATAATAGTTTTCATGACTTTAACACAATTGGAGTACACACTTGCAGTAGCTGAGGTTGGTAATTTTACTTTGGCAGCTGAAAAATGTTTTGTCACTCAACCAACCCTTAGTATGCAAGTACAAAAACTTGAGGACGAACTGGGTGTAAAACTATTTAACAGAAACACCAAACCGATAGGTTTAACTCCTATTGGATCCAAAATTCTGACTCAAGCTAAAACGATAGTTGAAGAGTCAAAGCGTATGGATGATATTGTGTCAATGGAAAAAGGAGAGGTTAAGGGAGAGTTTAAACTTGGTATTATTCCAACTGTGATGCCAACATTGTTGCCAATGTTTTTAAATAACTTTATTAAAAAGTACCCTAAAGTTAACTTAAAAATAGAAGATCTAAATACATCTTCGATAGAGGAAAAACTATTAGGTGGCAGATTGGACGCAGGAATTGCTGCAACACCTCTTGAAAATACCAAATTAATAGAAAAACCTTTATACTATGAACCTTTTGTTGGTTATATCCCAAAATCACACCCTCTATCAAAATTAGAATATATTGAACCTGTAGATATAGAGGAATTAGAAATACTTGTTTTAGAGGATGGCCATTGTTTTAGAAATCATGTTCTAAAACTATGTAAAACGACTACTATTACAAAATCATTTGATTTAAAAAGTGGAAGTTTTGAAACTTTGGTGAACTTAGTTAACGAAGGTCCTTGGGTAACAATTTTACCATACTTACAAACACTTAAAATGTCATCAATCGATAAAGCCAATTTGAGGTACTTCAAAAACCCTGAACCTGCAAGGGAGATTAGTATTGTATACAATAAAAGTCAATTAAAGCTGCCTATTATCGATGCTCTTTCAAACCAAATTGAGGGCATAATTAGAGGGGCAATTAAATTTGATAACATTCAATTAATTGCACCAAAATAATTTTCAGTTTGATATAAATATTTTAAGGTCTTGTCTATCTGAAACAAATTCGTTTACCCACATACGAAGTACATGCTGTTCATTTGGTGTCAGATAGTTAAGTGCCTTTTCTAGCTCTTTTTTAAAAAGCGCTACATCAAAGCTAACTTTTTTTAAAATCTGTATGTAATAATCTAAATTCTTCGACATAATCAGTTTCATTTGTAGCAAGCAATTTATATAGTTTTATAACTTTTTAGTGTTGTAGAAATGTTAAAAAATAATGAGATAGATATTTTTAATATTTAATGTTAATAAATTATAACACTTAATCAACTTTTAATTAACTAACCACAGTATTAAAATTTAGGTTTGAAGAAACTTTATTAAATGTTATATTTGCCCTCATTTCGGGGTGTAGCGTAGCCCGGTCATCGCGCCTGCTTTGGGAGCAGGAGGTCGCAGGTTCGAATCCTGCCACCCCGACAATAACTCTGTCTCTTTTCGGGATGTGGCGCAGCCTGGTAGCGCACACGCATGGGGTGCGTGGGGTCGCAGGTTCAAATCCTGTCATCCCGACTAATGTTAATTTTTTAGATTTGTATTGAATTCTTAAATTAGAAAATTAAGTTGAAAAACATTTGTAGATTACAAAAAAAGACAATTATGAGCAAAAGTATCTTTAAATTTTTTATTGCAATTATTTACTTTCAAACAGCTTGTTCACAAGAAAATACGCCACCAATTCTCGGGCAAGAAAAAAATTACTCCTATGAGTTGATTGTTGATGATATTTCTGTTCCTTGGGGTATGGCTTTTATTAAGTCAGATGAGTTGCTTGTAACTGAGCAATCAGGTATACTTTATCATGTTAAAAATGGAGTAAAGAATGAAATTAAGGGTCTTCCAGATGTATATTTTAGAGGGCAAGGGGGTCTTCTAGATATTGCACTTCACCCAAATTTTGATAGTAATAAAACTGTATTTTTCACTCAAGGGGTAAACACTGAAAATGATAACAAAGGTGGGAATACATCTCTATACTCAGGTGTAATCGACGGTTTGAAATTAACAAATGTAAAATTACTTTATAAAGCAATTCCTAATACCAAAACAGCACAACATTGGGGATCTCGAATAGTATTTGATAAAGAAGGCCATATTTATTTTGGTATAGGAGATCGGGGAGAAAGAGACATAAATCCCCAAGATATAACAAGGGATGGTGGTAAAATTTATCGCTTAAATCTAGATGGTACAATCCCAATTGATAATCCCTTTGTTGGATTAAAAAATGTTAAGGATGCCATTTTCTCTTTCGGTCACAGAAATCCGCAAGGAATGACAGTTCATCCAAAAACTGGCCAAATTTGGGAACATGAACATGGACCACGTGGTGGTGACGAAATTAATATTATAAAAGAGGGATTAAATTATGGATGGCCAAAAATTACATATGGAAAAGACTATCTTACCTACGTTGGGAGTAATCCTTTAGAAAAAACGACGAGTCTTCCAGGTATGGAACAACCTTTGTATTATTGGGTTCCATCAATAGCTCCAAGTGGTATGGCCTTTTGCACTTCTAATGTATATAGTGATTGGAAAGATGATTTATTTGTAGGATCACTAAAGTTCGAATATTTAGAGCGTTTGGTTATCGAAGAAAACAAGGTTGTCAAAAGAGAAAAAATTTTAGATGGAATTGGTAGAGTAAGAAATGTTGTTGAAGGACCAGACGGATATCTATACCTAGGTATCGAGGGGAAAGGAATAGTTAAAGTTTTACCTGCAAAATGAAACCCTTTTTTTTATTCTTTCTAACTTTTTGTTTTATTGGAATTTTAAGCTTAAAAGCACAAAAAAATAAATCTGAAAGCATAAAAAATGGATCTGATTTATACAGAGATTTTTGTTACAGATGCCACGGTTTTAATGGAGAAGGTCAAACAGATTTGATCCCCCCATTAAAATCTTCGGATTATTTATTAAATAATATTGACCTTTCAATAGCAGGATTAAAATATGGTTTAAAGGGTAAAATAATTGTTAATGGTAAGTTATATAATAGCTATATGGCATACCAAGGACTAGACAATGGGGAGATTGCTGACATTATGAATTACATATTAAATGAGTGGGGTAATAGTTCAGAAGAATTCGTTACCGCTGAAAGGGTAAGTAAAGTCGAAAAATCCATCATTAAATGAATAAAAGTAATTTTAATTGGTTTAAGTTTAATTCACCTAAAAGCTCATATTATATCTACGGAGCTATATTGATTGGCTTTACAATATGGATGGTTTTTATTGATTCACATTCGTTGGTAATTCACAGAGAACTTAACAAAGAGATTAAAAAACTTGAAAGTGAGAAAAAAGGACTTGAAACAATAATTGAAAATGACAGAAAAATTGTGAAGCAATTGAAAAACATTGACAGTCTAGAAAGTTTTGCGAGAGAAAATTATGGTCACAAAAAAGAAAACGAAACAATTTTCATAATTGAAACCGAGGATTAAAATAAGCCTAAAAATATTGTTGCAAATCTTTTAAATAATTCTGAAATCATATCAAAAGAATCTTTCTTGAGGGATTAAATTATTGTATTTTTAAAAAAATATTTTTCTTTATTTATGGGTAAAATCATCGCTATAGCGAACCAAAAGGGTGGGGTTGGCAAAACAACAACCGCAGTAAATCTTGCAGCTGCTTTAGGTGTTTTAGAAAAAAAAATATTATTAATTGACGCAGATCCGCAAGCAAACGCCACCTCTGGCTTAGGCATAAATTTCGACAGCAAAAAAAATGGCACTTATCAACTACTTAATAACAGTGCTTCCGCTTCTGAAAGTATAATTAAAACAAAAAGTATAAATGTTGATTTAATTCCTTCTCATATAGACTTAGTAGCTTCAGAAATTGAATTGGTTGACAAAGATGATAGAGAATATATGCTTAAAAAAAACCTTAAAGATGTTCAAGGTATTTATGATTTTATTTTAATTGATTGTGCCCCTTCATTGGGTTTAATAACACTAAACGCTCTTGTTGCAGCACAGGCTGTGATGATTCCAATTCAATGTGAATATTTCGCTCTTGAGGGATTAGGAAAATTGTTAAACACAATAAAAAGTGTACAAAAAATTCATAATAAAGAATTAGATATTGAGGGCCTCTTATTAACAATGTATGATATACGTTTAAGATTATCAAATCAAGTTGTTGAAGAGGTTAAAAAACACTTTGGTAAAATGGTTTTTAAAACTATCATTCAAAGAAATATAAAGCTAAGTGAAGCACCAAGTTTTGGAGAAGATATTATAAAATACGATGTCTCAAGCAGGGGAGCTAAGAGTTATTTATCATTAGGAAATGAAATAATTAAAAGAAATAAACAATGGGAAAATCAAATAGAAAGCAAGCTCTAGGAAGAGGACTTTCAGCATTGTTAAATGATCCAAAAGATTTAGCAAAATCAATTTCAGAAAAAAAAGAAAGTAATATAATAGGTAGTATAATTAATTTACCCATATCTAAAATAAAAACAAACCCTTTACAACCTAGGACAAATTTTAATGAAGAATCATTAAGGGAACTAAGTTTATCAATTAGAGAACTTGGAATAATCCAGCCCGTAACAGTTAGAAAAATGAAAGACGACTTATACGAACTAGTTTCAGGAGAACGAAGACTAAAGGCATCAAAAATTGCTGGTATAGAAGAAATTCCCGCCTACATTCGTTTAGCAAATGATTCAGAGTTATTGGAAATGGCTCTAGTTGAAAACATTCAAAGAGAAGACCTTGATCCAATTGAAATCGCATTATCCTATCAAAGACTTTTAGTAGAAATTAATTTGACCCAAGACCAACTTAGTGAGAGGATAGGTAAAAAAAGGTCTACAATAGCGAATTATATACGCTTGTTAAAATTAGATCCTATAATTCAGACGGGTATCAGAGATAAATTTATTTCCATGGGACATGGACGTGCACTTATAAATGTTCAAGATTTAAATATTCAGGTAGAATTATATAAAAAAATTATTAAAAAAAGACTTTCAGTTCGCCAGGTAGAAAAATTGGTTAAGGAAATTAAAAGTCCGAAAACTAAATCATATAATTATTCATCACCATTTTTAAACCAGACAGCAGTTGAATTAAAGGAGATTTTTAAAACCTCAGTATCATTAATTTCAAATAATAAAGGTGAAGGATACTTAAAAATTGTGTTTGATTCCCAAGAAAGACTACAGGATATTTTAAATAAAATTAAAGGTGAAAGTTAAAGAAATAAATTTTTTTGTCTTTTTGTTACTATGTAATTTAAATTTTTCTCAAAAAATTCAACCTGACCCTTTAGTTAAAGATAGTATCCCCAGTGAGTTAAATTACTCTTTGAGAACAAAACTTTTAATAGATGATCCAACAACCCCCTCAAAAGCTGCATTTTACTCCGCTGTAATACCAGGACTAGGTCAAGCTTATTTGGGAAAAGCTTGGAAAATACCAATAATTTACGCTGCAATTGGGGCGTCTCTTTATTACTTTGATGTTAATAATAAAGAGATGAATGAATATAGAAATGCATACAAAAGAAGATTAAACGGCTTTTACGATGACAGATTTCTTGAACTTGCTAGACCAATTACTACAGAACAACTTCTCCTTGGTATGGAGTTTCATAAAAACTATAGAGATATAGCAATAGTTTTAGCTGCTCTTTCTTACATGCTTAATATATTAGAAGCAAATGTAAGTGCACATCTACTTCAATTTAATGTGAGTGAAGACCTCTCGGTAAAACCAAATTTGATAATAGATGAAGAAATTAGGGGTTTTCGTTTAGCATTAAAATTTTAAACTATGAATATAGCACTATTAGGATATGGAAGAATGGGTAAAATGATTGACTCATATGCCAAAAAAAGAAAACACAAAATCGCTTTTATTCTTGATAAAGATTATCAAAGGGGTTCATTAAGTCAAGCAGACATAGCGATAAATTTTAGTGTTCCAGAAGCAGCTGTTTCAAATATTAAGCTTGCCTTAAAAAATCAAATTCCTGTTGTTTGTGGAACAACCGGTTGGCTTGATAAAATTACTGAAATAGAAAAAGTTTGTCTTGAGAATGATAGTGCCTTTTTACATGCCTCAAACTTCAGTATAGGTGTAAATATTTTCTTTAAAGTGAATACATTTTTAGCAAAACTAATGTACAAACGTGGTACTAATTATAAAGCTTCAATTAATGAAATTCACCATACCAAAAAATTAGATTCACCAAGTGGAACTGCTATAAGATTAGCTGAGGATGTTATTAGAAATTCAGAATACAAAAAATGGAAGTTGGGAAAACAAAATAATGACTCTTTACAAATAGAATCTTTTAGAAATGCAAATAATCCTGGAACTCACTCAGTCAACTATCAATCTAAAGTTGATGAAATATCAATCAAACATGAGGCATTTAAAAGAGATGGATTCGCACTAGGAGCAATTATTGCAGCTGAGTGGTTGATTGATAAAAAAGGTGTTTTCAGTATGGACGATGTCTTAAAAATTTAATATTCCTATGAATGGAATTGGATCTATCACCATTATATTTGAAAAAAAATCGATATGACGCTACTTCAATGGGTTTTGTTCTTTTTTCTTGTACAAGTAGTCCATTTTTTGGGCACCTGGAGACTTTATAAGGCTGCAGGTTTTAATTTTTGGCAAGCTTTAATACCTATATATAATGCCTATGTATTGATGCAAATCATTAGACGCCCAAAATGGTGGGTTTTACTTTTGTTTATTCCTACAATAAACCTAATTATATTCGCGGTCATCTGGGTTGAAACTCTTCGAAGTTTTGGATGGAATTCAACAAAAAATACTATGTTGGTAATCATATCTGCAGGATTCTACATTTATGCATTAAATTACAGCGATAATCCAAAATATATTCGAAATAGAAGTTTGAAACCAAAAACAAGTTTTGGAGAAACAATTAGCTCAATATTATTCGCTATTGTTGCAGCCACCATTGTTCACAACTATGTCATTCAACCATATATCATACCAACGGGATCATTAGAAAAGTCTTTACTTATAGGAGACTTTCTTTTTGTTAGCAAGTTTCACTATGGTGCAAGAGTTCCAATGACCGCTATTTCTCTACCAATGGTTCACGATACTATTCCTTTATTAAAAACACGCTCCTATTTAAAAAAACCACAACTACCTTACCTAAGATTGCCTGGTGTCAAAAAAATTAAACGTAATGAAATTGTGGTATTTAGCTGGCCTGCTGATACAGTTCGCCAATTCTTTGTTAAGGAGAAAAGGGTTGATAAACCAATTGACAAAAAATCTAATTATGTCAAGCGCTGCCTTGGAATTCCAGGAGATACCTTAGAAATTTTAAATGGGTTTGTACATACAAATGGATCAAAAAATATTTTGCCAGATAGGGCAAAAGTTCAATATACTCATTATGCTTACAGCCAAAAAGGAGTTTCATCAAGAAAATTAAGCTCAAGAGGTTATTCGGATTATACTCGTACCTACAAAATTGAAAATATTAGCGAAACTACATACAAGCAAATATTACCATATATAATCGGAAGAAGAGGTAATACTATAGAAGATTTCAGAGTAATAACTGGAAGCAAAGGTCTACCAACTGAATTGATTTATAAGACTGGGCTTAAGGTTAGCGAAATACTCGAATTAAAAAAAGAAATTACCCTGACTTTAAGGGAAGCTGAAAATTTAAGGAAAGTTGAAGGAATAGACAGTGTTGTTAGAAGAATAAACCAAGTAAAAGTTCCTAATGAAGCATTTTTTCCAAATAAAGTCCCATTTGATTGGAATGAAGATAATTTTGGACCAATTGTAATTCCTAAAATAGGAATGACTGTTGATTTGAATCAAAAAAACCTTTCCATATACAAAAAAATTATAGGTGAATATGAGGGTAACATGCTTGAATTGAATCAACAAGGTGTAAAAATAAATGGAGAATACTCATCAAAATACACATTTAAAAAAGACTATTATTGGATGATGGGAGACAATAGACATAAATCTGAAGATAGCCGTTTTTGGGGATTTGTTCCAGATGACCACATAGTAGGAAAACCAGTTTTCATTTGGTTTAGCATTAAAGGTATAAATGACGGTATTAAAAATTGGAAAGTTCGATGGGATAGGGTCTTTACGACCGTAGATGGACCTGGAAAAAGAGTTTCTTATTTTCCCTACTTCATTGGTTTTATATTAATATGGCAAGGTGTAGTTTTTTATCGAAGAAGGAAAAATAATAAAATAGGATGAAAATCGCTTTATGCCCAACTTACCTACCAAACATAGAAAACTTCTCCTGGATGATAAGTCAGCAAAAAGTTCATTTCTATGGGGGATTAAATTACCAAAAGCAAAGCTTCAGAAATAGAACTGAAATTTATGGAGCAAATGGTAAGCTAAAACTGACTATTCCCATAAAACATTTACATGGAGGATTTCGAAAATTAGATAAGGATGTATGTATTGCATATGACATAGATTGGCAAAAAAAGCATTGGAAGTCAATATGCTCGGCTTACAGGTCATCTCCATATTTTGAATATTTTGAATCAGAGCTTTATCCATTTTTTCAAAAAAAAGAAATTACACTTTTTATTTTAAATATTAGATTAATTGAAAAGTTGATGTTATTGATTGATCACTCTTTTGATTACGAAATCATAAAGCCTAAAACAAAACAAATTGTAAAACTTAATTCATTGATTTCATCTAAGAAAGAAGTTAGAAGTGAGTTTAATGAATATATCCAAGTTTTTGGAAATAAATTTGGATTTTTACCAAACCTGAGCATTTTGGATCTTTTGTTTAATTTAGGTCCGGAAACTAAGACTTATTTGAATGGTATTAAACTTGACTTAAATTAAGGCCACTTTAATCTAGCTGAAATTGGTTTATGATCTGATAGAGTAATATCATGAACGGTGAAATCAATAACTTTAATTTTCTTAGAAACAAAAATATAGTCAATTCTAACGGGTAAGTACTGAAATTTATATGTTGCTCCAAAACCACTCCCCTTTTCAGTAAATGCATCATAGCGGTTATTGGTTAAAATGGTATAATTTTTTGAAAAAGCGTTATTATTTAAATCGGTGCATATAATTTCAGGATAATCATTTGATATTAAAATATCTTTAAATCTAACAGCTTGCTGTTTTTGAAGATCAAAAACGTGTTTTATTTTCTCAACTGATTTTTTATATTCTTTAGAGAAAAGTAAGTTTTCATTTCGATCAAATCTTAATGATTCAAAATGAATATTATACAAGCGAAATGTATCTCTTTTCCAAATCAAATCACTCTGCATACCACCATTTGATGATTTTGCAAATGATATTGCTTTTGAGTTTAACAATGGATATTTTGAAATTATAGATGAGCCAATATGTCCATCAAATACATAAGGCTTAAAAACCTTGAAAGGATAGTCGTCAAATTCTGGAGATAAATCTTCTGCAAACTCTTGAAAACATATAACATCAGGTGAGGCCTGTTTTATGAATGCAGCAATTGAAGCAGGAATATTTTCTTTATCTAACCAACTGAAGCGATTAAATGAACGAATATTAAAGCTCATAATATCAAGTCCCTTTGAGGTTATGACAGCGTCAGATTTAAATTGATAAACTAATTTCCACGAATCAAATCCAAATACAAGGTAAAGAAGAAACAGAATTGCGGGCCATTTCAGTTGAGATAGCCAATAGATAAAAAAAATAGCATTAATAATAATGAGGAAAGGAGTAATTAAAGTAATTATTGGCAACTCAAGGTTAAAACTAGAACTATTAACGCCAAAAAATAATAAAACTAAAAATATAAGATTTATAGAAAGTCCTGTGTTGAATAGTATTATACTCCCATTCATAAATTTATAGTTATTTCTTGCCTATCCTAAAAAGGAAATCTTTTTCCTCATTTGAAAGACTCTCATAACCTGATACGCTGATTTTGTCTAATATTTCATCAATTCTTCTTTGGTGATCTCTTTCTATGGAGGTTTTTTGGTTCTGTATAATAGACTTGTCTTTACTTTTGTAAACTGTTTTCATTTTTGAATTTCTAACAAATAATTGGGATATTTTCTCAACCAAATTATCTAACGGTAAACCTATATCGAATCCTTTTTGAAGGCGTTGAGCATAAAAAAAACCAAAAAAGGCACCTCCTAGATGAGCAATATGCCCCCCAGAGTTTCCATAAGGAATTTGAATTACATCAAGTAGAACAAAAGCAATACCCAGATAACGTAACTTTATATTAAATAAAATTAGCTTTATTTCTAAATTAGGGGAATACGTACACATAAATATAAATACTGACATAACACCCGCAGAAGCCCCTACCATATAAGGATTAGTATCTTGAAATACAGGAAAAAAATTGTAACTTAAAATGAATGTCATGCCACCTATAATAATTCCCAAAAAATATAGTTTTAAGAATATTTTAGAATTAAATAGATTTAATAATAAGCGTGATGAAAAGTAAAGTAAATACATATTCCAAAAAAGATGAAAAAAACCTGAGTGCAAAAAACCATATGTCAAAATTGTCCATGGTCTAAAAACTAAATCTTGAAATGAGGAAGAAAGCTCAAAAAGACCGACAAAAAAATTCTCAGACAAACTAAACAAAAAAAGTATAGTTCTAAAAAGTAATGGGAATACAAAGCAAAGAATATTTATAAGGATAATTTTTTCCACAATATTAAGTTGCTGAATTCTATATTGTATCTGATCTTTTAGCTTCATAAATCCCAGCGATTGTTATCAAATTGATTCTTTTTCCAATACCACATCATAATAAGCCCGGTAATAGCACCCCCAACATGTGCAAAATGTGCAATTGGTCCAATTGAATATGATGTAAACCCAAAAAATAAGTCACCAAGTATAAGAAGAGGTACAAGAAATTTAGCTTTAACAGGTATAGGTGGAAATAGCAACATAAGTCGTGCATTTGGAAATAGAAATGCGAACGCAACTAAAACACCATATAAGGCTCCAGAAGCACCAACCATAACACCGTTAAAAGCTGAAAGAGCAGAAATCAAATTATCTCTACCAACACTATTTATGTAGGAAAAAGGTAAATCACCCGAACCAAAAAAACTTTCAATATCTATTTGAGTTAAACCTTCACCCATTAAAGTGGAGTAAACATTATTAATTTGGTAGTTGTAAAGAAGTAATTGCAGGGCGGCAGCCCCAAAACCAGTTGACAAATAAAAGAAAATAAATTTGCCTTTACCCCACATTTGCTCTATCGGAGTTCCGAACATATAAAGCCCAAACATATTGAAAAAAATATGTCCTAAATCCCCATGCATGAACATATGAGTAAGTGGTTGCCAATACTGAAATTTCTCATTTGAAGGGTAGTGAAGTGCAAATAAATCGTAAACTAAATCACCGATGGAAATTGAAGCTATAAAAAAAATTATGTTTATTATTAAAAGGTGCTTTACAGTCTCAGTAATACTTCTCATCTAATTGAGTTTTTGATCCAATTCGCTCTTTTCTAAGTTAATAAAAATAGGCTTATTAAAGGGAGAAATTCTTGTCTCCTTACACCCAAAGAAGTCATCTAGAAGTGATTGCAATTCTTCGGACTCAAGATATTTCCCCTTTTTTATTGATAATTGCTTAGATAGCAGTTTTGCAATTTTATCAGCTTGGCTAAAATAGTCCTCTGTTATTTTTTTGTAATCACTAGAAAGTATATAATCTATTAATTCCTCTATTTTTGATTGAGGGAAATATTGAGGGCAGCTCAAGATTAATAATATGGATTGTTTTTTTTGCTTTATTTCGAAACCCAAAGATTCAATCACATCTTTTATTTCAGAGTACACATTTTTTTGCTCAGTATTTAATTTAATTTCTAGTGGGTATAGCAATTTTTGGGTCACACTCTTTTTTGATGTCATTGATGACAAAAATCTTTCATACAGTACTCTCTGATGAGCTCTACATTGATCAATTATAATCATACTAGTTTTAAGTGGACATACAATATATTTAGAAAATAACTGGAAAACTCTATTATTTTGTGTGACATCAAAAAGCTCTTCACTACCATAACTATTATAATTATTTTTCAAATTATAATCGAGTTTTACATTCGATGGAATATCCTTCCAGGATTGATCTTTTTGTTTTTTTGTAAAAATAGATGTATTAGTAAATGGATTAAAATTTGAATCAACTTCAATGGTAGGAAAAGTTGGTTTTTTTTGATTAAAAGAATAAGGTATGTCAAAAGATTTGTCTTTATCGAAATCTAAAGCTGGAATGACTTGAAATATTCCTAAACTATGCTTAACTGCAGCTCTCAAAATAGAATAAATACTTTGATCCTCTTCAAATTTAATTTCAGTTTTTGTTGGATGTATATTTATATCAATAGACTTAGGGTCGACTGTGAAATACAAAAAATAACCAGGATTGTATCCTGTTCTTAATAAACCGTCAAATGCACTGCACACAGCATGATGCAAAAAAGGACTCTTTATGAATCGATTGTTAACAAAGAAAAACTGGTGCCCCCTTGTTTTTTTTGAAAATTCAGGCTTCACAATAAACCCTTCAATCTTGACAAGTGTTGTAGTTTCTGTTATTGGTATAAGTTGGTTTTCCCATTTTGATCCAAAGACAGAACAAATTCTTTTTTTTGATTTATTGACCGAAAGATCAAATAATTCATTCCCATTATTATAAAACAAAAAATTTATCTCTGGGTGAGCTAGTGATATTCTATTAAATTCATCTACAATATGTCTAAATTCAACTGTATCGGAACGCAAAAAATTTCTTCTTGCAGGTACATTGTAAAATAAGTTTTTGATAGAAATAGATGTTCCCTTAGGTTGAGTTGAAAACTTTTGTTCAGTAACTTGTCCTCCCTCCATTTTTGTAAATTGAGAGACTTCATCTTTAAATGCGCGAGTATGAATCTCTATGTTTGATATTGCAGCAATTGAAGCAAGAGCTTCTCCTCTAAATCCTTTAGTTTTTAAATTATACAAATCATCTGTTCGCCTTATTTTAGAGGTAGCATGCCGCTGAAAAGCCAAACTCAAATCATCTCTATTAATACCCGAGCCATCATCAATAACTTGAATAAGGGTTTTTCCTCCGTCTTTAATTATAAGTTGAATATTTTTTGAATTTGCATCAACCGAATTTTCTAAAAGTTCTTTTACTACAGAAGAAGGACGTTGAATGACTTCCCCAGCAGCGATTTGGTTTGATATATGGTCAGGTAATAGTTTTATTCTGGTAGTCATGAATTGGACCGTGTAAAAATGCTTAAATCAAAATCTAAAATATAAAGTACTAATAAAGTTAATAATGTAATTATTATAATTAAACGCATGGAGAAATGTCTGTTTTTGTAAACACGCATTTCCAAGCGTTTATTTCGCCATTGTTGCCCAAAATCGTTCCTATTATATGTTTCGCGATATTTTAAGAATTTTGAATCAAAATCGTAAACATTATTAAGTTCTTTTCCTTTAAAGTACCTTGGTGTATAATTATATCTTTTGTTCTTGCGAAGTTTAAATAAGTTAGATTTGAACATTTTAAATTAAAAGTATATGGAAAATTTTACATTTTTTTTTGAATATGATTATTTCAATTTTGACTTTGGATTTAATTTTGCCATTTTGAGGGCAGTTATTGCAGCTTCAACGCCTTTATTTCCATATTTACCTCCACTTCTTGCTTTTGCTTGATCAATATTGTAATCAGTTAAAACGCAAAAGATCACAGGTACTTCAGAATTTACATTAAGATCCTTTATTCCATGTGTAACTGCTTGACAAATGTATTCAAAGTGTTTTGTTTGACCTTGAATAATACTCCCAATTGCGATGACCGCATTTGGATTATTTTTCTGTGCTTTTTTGGATCCATAAATAAGCTCAAAACTACCAGGGACGCTCCAGGTCAATATATTTTCTTCTTTTACACCTGCCTCGAGTAATGTCTTTCTGGCAGCTGATGATAGAGAGTAAGTAATAGTCTTGTTCCATTCAGACACAACAAGATGAAATTTAAAATTCTCCCCATTTGGTAAAGCATGAGAATCATGCTCAAAACTCTTCTTGTTTGCAGAAGCCATATTTACTGCAATAAAGTTTTTAGCTTTACAATTTGTACATCAACATAATTAGCCTCTTCTGATTCTGGAAACTCTTTCTTTATTCGCATTAAATAAGAAAGAGAATTGGTGATTTTATCTAACTCAACACCAATCATTGCAGCTTTAAATAAATATTTAGGTGTACTATACAAATTGTTATTAATTTTTGCAGCTTCTAAATAATATTGATATGCTTCTTCAGGTTGATTAATTTGTGCGAAAGCATCTCCAATAGCTCCTTTGGACAAAGAGCTTAGAAGGACATCATCCGATGAAAATTCATCAAGATAAATTATAGCATTTTTATATTCTTTCAAATTTAAATATGCCATTCCTGCACTATACCTCGCTAGTTTTGCAGCTGGTGTACCTTCATATTTTTTTATTATATCTAAGAATCCAAATTTTCCATCTCCTCCATTTAGTGATTTTTTAAATAAAGAATCTGATTCATTGTAGTTATTAATTGCAAGGTCAAAATAGTATTGTGCTTGATTCAATTCACTTATAGCTTCTTGAGCTTTTGGTCTATAAACCATATTTTGATAACCTAAATAACTAAGTGCACAAACTGCAATTGTACCTATAAAAATTAAAATTATATTTTGGTATTTGACTACCCAATTCTCAGTCTTATTAGCAGTAATATCAAGACTGTCAAATACCTCAGCTGTCTTACTTTCATTAATTTCATCAGAATCATTTTTTTTACCCAATGATTTTTTCGCTCCTCTTTTTTTGTAAGTTGCCATTTAAATATAATATATCTACAAAATTAATCTTTTTATTCTAAATCAAAACGGATCAATAGTTTGAACTTGTTATTTTTATAGAGTTATGCATTTAAAACAATTAACACTTACGCAGTATAAAAACTTTAGTTCTGCTTCATATGAATTTAATCCTAATATTAATTGTTTCGTAGGCGAAAACGGTGTTGGAAAATCTAACATACTTGATGCAATTTATCATTTGTCATTTTGTAAAAGTTATTTCAACCCTATTTCGGTTCAGAATATTCAAATTGGAACGGATTTTTTTATAATTAAGGGTATTTATGAAAAAAAGTTACGTGAGGAAAAAATAATTTGTTCATTCAAAAAGGGACAGAAAAAAATTATTAAAAGAAATGGAAATGCTTACAAAAAAATATCTGAGCATATTGGTATGATTCCAACTGTTATTATTTCACCAGCAGATCGTGATATAATTATTGATGGAAGTAATACAAGAAGAAAGTTCATTGATAGTGTTATAGGTCAAACAGACTTGATTTTTTTAAACAATCTTTTGGAATATAACAAAATCTTATCTCAGCGAAATTCATTACTTAAATATTTTGCATTGAATAAAGCATTTGATCAAGATACGCTTGAAATTTATAATAATCAGTTGGTCGAAAGAAGTCATCTAATATTTGAAAAAAGAAAAGCTTTCATGGATGATTTTGTTCCTGTTTTTATTGAAACATACAAAAAAATTAGTCAAAAAAATGAAAATGCAACATTGACATACGAAAGTCAATTAAAATTTAAAAATCATTCGCGTCTTCTCATTGATAGTATTGAAAAGGACAAGATTTTTCAATATACAACAACGGGCATTCATAAAGATGACATATCTTTATCTTTAGATGGAAAACCTATAAAAAAATTTGGAAGTCAAGGGCAGCAAAAAACTTTTCTAATTGCACTAAAGCTAGCACAATTTAATTTTTTAGAAAATTTAAATGGATTTAGTCCTCTTCTTCTTTTTGATGACGCATTTGATAAATTAGATCAAAAAAGAGTTACTCAAATTCTATCTCTAGTTGATCAAAATTATTTTGGTCAAATATTTATAACTGATACCCATGAAGAAAGAATAATTGAAGCATTAAAAAACATAAAATCAACTTATGAAATATTCAGACTATAAAATGAGAGTAGTTGTTCTGTGTTTGATATTTATTTTTATTGTTAATTGTTCTATTAATGAAAGAATTCAAATAGACCGGTTAAATGGATATTGGGAAATTGAATTTGTCTATCAGAATGGAGAGAAGTTTTTCCCAAAAGTATCTCAACCAACTTTTGATCACTATCAAATTGAATATCCCAAAGGATTTTTAAATAAAGTAACCCTTGAATTAAATGGATCATATAAAACCTCAAAAGACAAGACATTTTTTGAAATTGAAAAAAATCAAAAGAAATTCTACATAAATTATAAATCTCGATGGGATGAGTGGAAATTTAGAATAAATTTTTTAGATAGTAAAAAACTTATTCTTGAAAACGCAAACAGGGCTTTTCACTATAAAAGACCAAAAATTCAATTATAAGTGTAAAGGAAAAAACCAAAATGGATTTTCAGACCAACTCATTAAAAAATATTTTGAAACGTTTTGTTTCACAAAAGTCTTTACAAAAAGGCATGACAAATGTGAGAGTATGTAATGCTTGGAAAGAAGTCATGGGAGATAACATTTCAATGTATACAACTCAAATTCGATTTTCACGAAAAACCCTATTTATTGGAATTAAATCTGCAGCCTTAAGAACGGAATTAAGCTATAAGTCAGATATTATAATAGAAAATCTGAACAAACATTTAAATGGGAAATATGTTAAAAAAATTATTTTGCGTTAATAAATATCAAAACCCGAAAAATGAAATGAAGTCTCTAATTGAGCATTTTCTTCACTATCAGAACCGTGTATTGCATTTTCCCCTTTTGATTTACCATAAAGCCTTCTTATTGTACCATCCGCGGCATCATCCGGATTCGTTGATCCAATTAAAGTCCTAAAATCACTCACAGCATTTTCTTTTTCTAACACAGCTACTACAATTGGACTCCTACAAATAAATTTTACAAGCTCATCATAAAACGGTTGATCTTCGTGGACTTTATAAAATTTCTCAGCGTTTTTTTTTGACAGATGAGTTAGTTTAAGGGCTTTAAATTTAAATCCAGCAGATGTTACTTTTTCGATTATATTTCCAATAAAACCATTTTCAACAGCATCTGGCTTAATCATCATAAAAGTTATATTTTCCATTTTTTTAGTAAAATTAATAAAGTTGGATGTATCGTCTGCTTGTAAATGAATTTTATTTGCTTCATAAAATAAGTTTTCTGTTGAATCAAACAATTACTAAAGTACTATCTTTGCCTTAAATGGAAAATAATTTTTTATCTGCTTTTAAGAAAATAATATCGACCCAAAAAAAAATTGTAATTATTCCTCACCGAAACCCAGATGGTGACGCACTCGGAAGTGCACTAGCATTAAAACACTTTCTGGATGCAAAAAAACATGAAGTAAACATTGTTTCCCCTAATGATTACCCAAACTTTCTAAAGTGGCTACCTGGAGAGTCAGATATAATAAAATTTTCAAAAACACCAAGTATTGCAAGGGATAAGATTAATAGTGCAGAATTAATTTTTGGTTTGGATTTTAACTCCCTTTCAAGGATACAAGATCTGAGTGAAATTGTTAAAAAAACCAAAGTTGATAAAATCATGATAGATCACCACGAATCACCTGAATTTTTTGCAAATCTTAATTATTCCGATCCAAGTATGAGTTCTACATGTGAGATGGTTTACAATATTATTAATGCATCAGAATCTAAATTACTGGATAAAAAAATTGCATGTTGTCTATACACGGGTATCATGACTGATACAGGCTCATTTCGATATCCTTCTACAACCTCTACTACCCATAAAGTTGTATCACATCTTATAAATCTTGGAGCAAATGGTAGTGATATCCATCAAAAAATATTTGATAGTTCTTCGTTGAGCAGATTAAAATTGCTCGGTATTTCTCTTTCAAATTTAATTAAAATTCCTGATCTGCCAGTCGTTTATATTACACTTTCAAAGAAAGAATTGGTTTTATGTGACTTTAAAAAAGGGGATACTGAGGGATTCGTTAACTACGGACTTAGTTTAAAAGGTGTAAATTTTTCGTGTATGATGATCGAAAACGAAAATGAAGGCAAAATAAAAATGTCATTCAGATCACAAGGTAATTTTTCTGTTGACAATTTTGCAAGAAATTATTTTAATGGTGGAGGTCACCTAAATGCTGCCGGTGGTGTATCGATGGAATCCTTGGATAAAACAATAACTCATTTCAAAAATGCTTTGAAAAATCACATATCTGAATTGATATAGCTAATTTATCTATGAAACGGGATTTATTTTATCTGTTAATTGTAATTTTTTGTTCGTGTTTAGAAAATAATGCCCGCTATCCTTTAAATAAAGGAAAGAGAACATTTTTGAGCGACTCAGCTTCAAGAAATAAAATCCTTTTAGCTAGAGAGGATTTAATGATAAAGGAATCCGCGAAAAAAGATAGTCTACTATCCTTTAATAATTCACAAAAAGGATTTTTATATGCATATGTTAAAAAGGTTTCTGAGAGAAAACCTCTTCCTCAAAAAGGGACAAGATTGCGTTTTAGTTATAAAGTCGAAGATTTAGATAAAAAATTACTCTACCCCAAAAATGAATCAGGCATTGTTGACTATATAGTTGACAAAGACAATATATTACCTGCTTTAAGAGAAGGAATTCGCCTGATGAGACCCAATGAAATTGTTGTATTTCTTTTTCCTTCATACCTTTGTTATGGATTCCAAGGTGATGGAAATAAAGTTGGAGTTAACCAACCTCTTCGTTACACAATCGAAAGATTATAAACTATTTATAAAATTATGATTTCTAAAAAAAATATTTCAATTCTACTGCTAATAAGTTTATTTTTATATTGTGATGATATAAATCCTGACCTGGAGGAAGGACTTTATGCTCAAATAGAAACAAATAAAGGTCCTATAATTTTAAAATTAGCCATCAAAGAAGCCCCTGTTACTGTTGCAAATTTTGTGTCCCTAAGTCAAGGGGACAACCCAAGAGTTAATGAAGAATTTAAATCAAAAATGTTTTATGACGGTTTAAAATTCCATAGGGTTATTGATGATTTTATGATACAAGGCGGTGATCCCCTGGGAAATGGAACAGGAGGACCAGGTTATAAATTTGATGACGAGTTTAGTGAGTTAACACACAAAGGTCCAGGAATTCTGTCTATGGCAAATAGTGGTCCTGGAACTAATGGAAGCCAGTTTTTTATCACACATAAAGCAACCCCTTGGCTGGACGGCAGGCACACTGTTTTTGGAGAAGTTATAAGAGGACAAAAGGTTGTCGATAGTATTGAACAAAATGACCTAATTAAAAGCATAAAAATAATTAGAAATGGGGATGAGGCAAAAAATTTTGATGCATCAAAAATTTTCGAAAATTATTTTGTGAAAAAGGAATTAGTAGCAAAAGAAAATGAAGAAAAAAAATCCAATGCCACAAATAAAAATTATTTAAAATTTACCTCGCTTGAAAAACAATCTAAAAAAACAAAATCAGGTTTAAAATATATTATAACCTCTAAAGGTGACGGAAGAGCTGTAAAGGTATCTAATAAAGCAAGATTAAATTATTCCGTATATTTTAAAGATGGGACTCTTTTAGAGACAAGTGTTGAAGAAGTAGCAAATTTCAATGGAGTTTTCAGTATGCAAAGAAAGAATTCTGGAAGATACCAACCCATATTGGCAAGTGTGGGTCAAAATGATGCTATGATTGAAGGCTTCAAAGAAGGGGTACGATTACTCAAAGTAGGTGATAAAGCGACACTATTTTTACCCTATAAAATTGCTTATGGCGATAATGGAGTACAGGGTATTCCTCCAATGTCTGATTTAATTTTTGAGATAGAGATTAACTCTGTAGAAGATTAGTTCTTAAAAAATCACGAATTAATAAATTGAGGTCTAAAAATGTTCGTTTAACTCTTATTTGTTTATTGCCAATTCAGATTATTGCGTTAAATTTTTTTAAAGATAATCCCAAATGGATTGAAACATATTACAGTGCACATATATACCCATTTATCTACAAAACCCATGTCTTCTTTTTTAACAATTTTTATTATCCAGTAGGAGATTTGTTGTATGGTTTTGGTATAATTATGATTCCATTGTTATTTTTAAAACTATTTAGAAAAAAATTATCAATAAGTTCAATTTTTATAAACTCCACTTCAACTTTTTCATTGATTTTTTTAGTTTTTAATCTAAACTGGGGATTAAATTATTACCGTTTGCCACTTAACAAAAAAATGAATTTGGATTTAAAGTATAAAAAGAATGAATTAATAAATACTGTAGATTATCTTGTTAAATCATCAAATTTATTACATAACAAATTGACAGATCATAAAGGTGAAGTTGTGAAAGTTACATATGAATCAGATCAGATTATTGAAATAATTTGCAGAGACTTTAATTTCTTTCAAAAGTTTGAAAGAAGACCATTTATAAAAAAATCATTATGGAGTAATTTATTAAATTATATGGGTTTTGCTGGCTACTTGAATCCTTTCACTTTAGAATCTAATATCAACTTAAATATTCCCAAGCTGAATTTTATTATTACCGCTGCTCACGAAATAGCACACCAAGCTGGCTTTGCATCTGAAAGTGAGGCAAACTTCATTGCTTTTATTACAAGTTTAAAAAATTCGGACCCTTATATTAAATATGCAGGACTTACTTTCGCATTAAGTTATTGTTATTCAGAACTGTTAAAAACAGATCCTGTTAGTGCAAAAAAATATATGAAATTATTAAACCCTGGGATACTTGAGAGCTACAAAGAAATATCAAGGTTTTGGAATCAATATGAGAATCCATTTGAACCACTAATAAAAGAAAGTTATGATTCATATTTAAAAGCTAATGGCCAATCAATGGGAATTGAGAGCTATGATGGAATGGTGGGATTAGTTATAGGGTATCTTAAAAAAAATAATGTATATAAATACAAATTTGATTAATTTGATGACTGCAATTTTAAAATACATTAGTGAAAGTTATAAGAAGTGCTAAAAATTTGGAACTTAAAAAAATGCTTCTTCTTTATAAAAAGTCAAGAGAAAGAAAAAAACAGGGTCTATTTGTTATTGAAGGCGAAAGAGAAATTATTAATGCACTAAATTCTAATTATATACTTGAAAGAATTTTTTTAGAAGAAGGAATTGGCTTTAATAATGTTAACATAAAAAGTGCAATCAATAATACACCAACTTCAGTTATAGAAAAAAAAACTTTTAAAAAAATAAGTATTAGATCAGGTGGTGAAAAAATCATAGCTATAGCAAGAAGTAAATCACATGTATTAAAAACTCTTAAGCTCTCCAGAAAATCGATAATTGTTGTTTTGGAAGAACCGGAAAAACCAGGAAATATAGGGGCGTTGTTCAGAACTGCAGCTGCAGCTAAAATTGATGCAATTATAATTTCTAATCCAAAAACCGATTTCTACAATCCAAACAGTATACGTTCTAGCCTTGGAGATATATTTAAAATACCTACTGCAATTGAATCTAATGAAAATGTTGTATCATTTTTAAAAAAAAAGGAGTTTAGCATCTTAACTACATTTATTAAGAAAGATTCAGTAAGATATGATTTGTTCGATTATCAATTACCATGTGCATTAGTGATTGGATCAGAAAGTGAAGGCTTGAGCAATTTATGGTCAGAAGTAGCAAGTGAAAATTTAGTTATCCCAATGGCGAAAAAATCTAATTCTTTAAATTTATCAGTTTCCGCAGGCATATTAATATATGAAGCTGTTCGAAAAAACAACAAACTTGATAAGAACATATTTCTTTAGTATATTTCATTTAGTATGGTTGTAGATTCTAAAATAGAGAACAAAAAAATTGCAAATCAATATAAAGAGTTATTAAGAATTAGCTATCAAACCTTGGGTGATTCGGATAAAAAAATGATAAGACTCGCATTTGATATGGCCGTAGAGGCTCACAGTGAACAAAGACGAAAATCAGGTGAAGCATATATTTTTCATCCTATAAGTGTTGCAAAAATTGTTGCTCAACAAATTGGGTTGGATTCAACCTCTATTTGTGCAGCACTGTTACATGATGTGGCTGAAGACACAAAATTTACTCTAGGAGATATTGAAAAATTGCTTGGAAATAACGTTGCTAAAATTGTTCATGGACTTACAAAAATTTCTAACCTAAAGAAGGATAAGAACATTTCTCTACAAGCAGAAAATTTTAGAAAAATGTTACTAACACTTAATGACGATGTAAGAGTTATAATTATTAAAATTGCCGACCGTTTGCATAATATGCAAACCATGGATGCTATGCCTGAATATAAACAAATAAAAATAGCTTCAGAAACACTTTACATTTATGCTCCACTAGCACATCGAATAGGGCTTTATAATGTTAAGAATGAATTAGAGGACCTGAGCTTAAAATATACTGAGCCAGAGAGATATCAGTCAATTAAAGAAAAAGTCGAAGAAACAAAAGAATTACAAGATGAGTACATTAAATCTTTTACAAGATTTTTAGGTAAGGAATTAAGAAAAGAAAGCCTCAAATTTGCAATAAAAGGAAGGAGTAAATCTATCTATTCAATTCACAGGAAGATGCTGACTCAAAACATTTCTTTTGAAAAAGTTTATGACAAATTTGCCATAAGAATTATTTACAAATCAAATCAGAGTGACGAAAAGTTTTTAGCATGGAAAATTTATTCGATTATTACAGACAACTTCACCCCTAATCCTACTAGACTAAGAGATTGGATTTCGGCTCCAAAATCTACTGGCTATGAGGCTCTACATATTACCGTAATGGGACCTTCAAATAAATGGGTTGAAATTCAAATAAGATCCGAAAGAATGAATGAAATTGCAGAAAAAGGATATGCTGCTCATTACAAATACAAACAAGGAAATCATAAAGATATTGGTATAGAAAACTGGCTAAATAGACTTCGAGAGGTTTTAGAAAATAATACAGGTAATGCTGTTGATTTTGTTCAAGATTTTAAGCTAAATCTTTATGCTGAGGAAATTTTTGTATTTACTCCAAAAGGAGAGTTAAAGTCTTTACCACAAGGTTCTACAGCATTAGATTTTGCTTTTTTTATTCACTCTGAGATTGGAAAAAAAACACGAGGTATTAGGGTTAATAATAGACTGGTTCCACTGAGTAAAATATTAAAGAGTGGTGATCAGATAGAAGTAATTACATCAGAAAATATTAAACCCACAATTAATTGGTTAGATTTTGTTGTAACATCACGTGCTAGGTCAATTATAAAATCCTCCATAAATGAAGAGAAAAAAATTAGAGTAATTGAAGGAAAGGAAATCCTTAGAAGAAAACTTAAATCACTAAAATTAAATCAAAGTGATAAAACCATAAGTCAAATGTTAGAATATTTTAAATTAAAAAATGTTCAAGACCTCCACTACAGGGTAGCAATTGGTTCGCTTGACAATAAAAAGCTCAAAGAGTTTGCAAAATCATACCAGAACAAATTATTAAATTTTTTTAAGAGGAGAGTAAAAAAGAAAAAAGATCCATCTGAAAAAGAAAATCAAAAATATAGTGAAAGACTTGATCAAATTATTTTCGGGAAGGAAAAAGAAAAGCTTGCCCATAGTATTGCCAGTTGTTGTAGTCCAATTCCTGGGGACCCTATTTTTGGATTTGTAACTTCAAATGAAGGAATAAAAGTACACCACAAGGAATGTCAAAATGCTTTAAGTTTACAATCCAATTTTGCATATAGAGTAATATCTTCAAAATGGGTTGATTCAAGTTCTCAAGAATACAACGCTACATTAAAATTATCTGGAATTGACAGAAAAGGTTTAGTTAACGAGGTTACGAAACTGATTTCCAATAATATGAGTGTCGATATTAGCAAAATAAATTTCGATAGTGAAGATTCCTACTTTACAGGAGTAATTCATGTGAGTGTTCCTAATAAAAACGTTTTAATAAAATTAGTTAAAAATTTATCCAAGGTTAATGGTATTGATAAAATTGTCAGAGAATAAACCTTAATACCTATCTTTGCAGTATGATACAATTTAAAAAATCTAATCAAGATATCGTAAAAGAGGTTTTTGTAAATTTTCTTAACCTGAATGGTCACCGTAAGACACCCGAAAGATTTGCCATATTATTTGAAATATATGATAGTATTGAACATTTTGACATTGAATCCCTTTACATCAAAATGAAAAACAAAAACTATCGTGTGAGTAGAGCAACCTTATATAACACAATTGAACTTCTTCTAGATTGCGGTTTAGTTAGAAAGCATCAGTTTGGTAAAAATCAAGCTCAGTACGAAAAATGTTATTTTGATCACCAGCATGATCATTTTATAAATACAGAAACTGGAGAAGTTAAGGAGTTTTGTGACCCTAGAATCCAAGAAATAAAAAAAACTATTGAAGACATTTTTGAGGTCGAAATTTTAAATCATTCACTATATTTCTACGGTACCAAAAAAAATAAATAATTTCAATGGGAATTGATTTAATTCTAGGACTTCAGTGGGGAGATGAGGGAAAAGGAAAGATTGTTGATGTATTAACTAATAAATATGATATAGTTGCAAGATTTCAAGGAGGACCAAATGCTGGACATACATTAATATTTAATGGAAAAAAGCACGTGCTCCACACAATTCCCTCGGGAATTTTTCATCCTAATTCCTTAAACCTCATAGGAAATGGTGTTGTAATAGATCCTATAACTCTTAAAAGTGAAATAGATGGCCTAGGTTCATACAATATAGATTTTTATAAAAAACTTTTAATTTCTAAAAAGGCGCACATAATTCTTCCTACTCATAAAATTCTTGATGAAGCTTCAGAAGAAGCGAAAGGAAAATTAAAAATCGGATCTACCCTTAAAGGAATTGGTCCTACTTACATGGATAAAACTGGGAGAAATGGTCTACGTGTCGGGGATATTTTAGACAAGAAATGGAAGATAAAGTATTTCAAGCTAACTAAAAAACACTTGGAAATTTTAAAAAATTACAATCCTACTAAGGATTATAATCTAAATGAGTATGAAAAAAAATTTTTTAAAAGTGTAGAATCACTTAAAAAACTACAACTTATTGATAGTGAACAATTTTTATTAAACTCAATACAAGCTGGAATGAAAATTTTGGGTGAGGGTGCTCAGGGTTCACTTCTTGATATCGATTTTGGTACTTATCCATTTGTTACATCTTCAACCACAACTGCTGCGGGAGCTTGTATTGGTCTTGGAGTCGCTCCAAACCAAATTGGGGAGGTTTATGGAATATTCAAGGCTTATTCTACTAGAGTAGGAAGTGGTCCATTTCCTACTGAACTTTTTAACTCAGAGGCTGAAAAAATAGCTAAAATTGGAAATGAGTTTGGTTCAACCACTGGAAGGGCGAGACGATGTGGTTGGATTGACCTTGTTTCTTTAAAATACTCTATAAACATCAATGGCGTAACTAAATTAATGATGATGAAAGGAGACGTACTTAGTGGACTTAAAAAAGTAAAAATATGTACCGCATACAAGGTTGATGGTGTTGAAATTGATTACTTTCCTTTTGATATAAATTCTAATAGCATTAAACCAATATATAAGGAATTTTTGGGATGGGATGATGATCTAACGAGAATTAAAAATTTCTCTGATCTTCCTAAAAATTTCAAAAGCTACATCTCTTTTTTAGAGAATGTATTAGAAGTTCCAATAGAAATAATCTCAGTAGGTCCTGATCGAAAACAAACAATTTTTAAAAATGGGGATTTCATCTAATGTTCTAATATTCACATTAGTATTTACAATCAATTTCTCTTTATTGGGCCAAGAAAATAAGATTATCGAAATCCGAAAGGCAGGAGGATCAAGGAAAGATCAACAAACTTATCCTGGAGCAAATATACTTTTTAAAGATACAAACAATAGGGTCTTACTATTTCACGAAGGGGCTTTAATTGAATCAGACTTGGCTTATTTTTATTCAAAAGATAATTTTTTTAAAGCTGAGGGGAATGTAATTTTTACACAAGGAGACACAATAAAAATGACATGTAAAAAGATTGAATACAATGGAAAAACAAAAATTGCAAAAGCTAACGGAAATGTTTTTTTAAAACGTCCTGATACATCACTCTCTACTGAGGAATTAAAATTGAATCGAGTTACTAATCAGGCTTTTTATGAAAGTAAAGGAGTAATTGTTGATAGTTCGAGTACACTAACTAGCAGCAGAGGTAAATACTATATAGAAGAAAAAAAATATCGATTTGTTACGAATGTCAACATATACAACCCACAATACACTGTTAATTCAAATCAATTAGATTACTATACAGAACTAAACGAAGCCTACCTTTTTGGAGATTCAAAAATTGAAGGTGAAAATTACACAATTGAATGTAAGAGCGGTTTTTATGACCTTAAAAATGAAAAAGGATATTTTAAAAAAGATGCTACCCTTTACTATGATAATAAAATAATTAAAGGTGACAGTCTATACTTTGAAAACGAAAAAAATTATGCAGCAGGAACTGAAAATGTTAGTATTATTGATTCTATAAATAATTCAATTATTAAAGGTCACTATGCTGAAATATTTAAGGCTAGGGATTCAGCAGTTGTTACAAAAAATGCATTATCTATCAATATTATTGATAAAGACACACTTTATATTCATGCAGATACACTTCTTGCAACGGGACCTGAAGAAAAAAGGATAATTAGGGGCTATTATGATGTAAAAATTCTAAAAAATGACATTACAGGTCGATCAGATTCACTTCATTTAGATAGATTAGTTGGTTTGACTAAACTATTGAGAAAACCATTAACAAGAAAACAAGAACAGATTTTCACTGAAGCTCAAAAAAATAAATCTAATCCTGTGATATGGTTTGACAAAAGTCAAATGTCAGGAGATAAAATTTATTTAATTTCAAATAAAGAAACCAATAAATTAGATTCTTTAAAAATTATTGGAAATGTTTTAATCATTGAAAAAGATACGTTGAGTGAAAATGGTTTTAACCAAATCAAAGGGGGTTTACTAGATGGATCATTCAAAGACGGAAATCTTGATAATATTATCATAACAAAAAATACTGAGATGATTTATTATCTCTATAATGATGAAGACTTACAACTTATTGGTATTGATAAAACTACCTGTAGTGGACTAATGATGAATTTTTTGGAAGGAGAAATAAATGATATCACTTTTTTGGTTGCACCAACCGGTAATGTGTATCCTGAGAATGAAATACCACTGAATGATCGTACTTTAAAAGGATTTATTTGGAGAGACGATGAACGCCCAACTAGTGTATATGATCTTTTCGATAATTATGATAAAGATGAAAAATTAATTAAGCCTTAAAACTTTTAAAAATTTATATTAAAATAAGTGAAAAATGAATTCGTTAAAAGAAGATTTTTTGAAATTTCAAGCAAAAACGAATCCCTATCCACTTTCTTTAGAGATTAAAAAAGCAAAAGGTTCTTATATTACAACAACCAACGGGAAAAAATATTTAGATTTCGTAGCTGGTGTATCAGCATGCAGTTTAGGACATCTCCATCCCAAAGTAACTAGAGCAATAAAGAATCAAATAAAAAAGTACATGCACGTTATGGTTTATGGAGAATTCGCTCAAGCTCCAGCTGTTAACTTGTGTAAAGAACTATTAGAGCTTCTTCCAAAAAACCATGAAACTGTTTATCTGACAAATTCAGGAACCGAAGCAATTGAGGGAGCTTTAAAATTAGCCAAAAAAGCTACTGGAAGAATTGAATTAATAGGTGCTCACAATAGTTATCATGGAAGTACCCATGGGTCCTTGAGTTTGTTAGGCTCAGAAAATCAAAAGAAAGGTTATGGCCCATTATTACCAGAAATAAAGTTTATAAAATTTAATGATAATAGTGAATTAGAAAAAATTACAAAAAAAACTGCTGCTGTTTTACTTGAGACTATCCAAGGTGGTGCTGGATTTATTGTACCAGACATTAATTATTTACAAAATGTAAAATCGAAGTGCGACTCAATGGGAGCATTACTAATATTAGATGAGATTCAGCCAGGTTTTGGAAGAACAGGACGTTTTTTTGGGTTTGAACATTTTAATGTTCAGCCTGATATAATTGTAATGGGAAAGGGAATGGGTGGTGGATTACCAATAGGAGCTTTTTCGTCTTCTTATAATTTAATGAAATGTTTCCAAGACAAACCTAAACTTGGACACATTACAACTTTTGGAGGTAATCCAGTAGTAGCATCAGCGGCACTTGCTACCCTGAGGGTATTAAGAGATTCAAATTTAATTAGCCAGATTAAAACAAAAGAGACTCTTTTTAGAAATGAATTGAAACATCCAGAAATTATTAAATTGACAGGAAAAGGTTTGATGTTAGCAGCTATCGTTAAAAATTCAGAAATGGTTGACAAAATTATAGAAGAATGTCTTGAAAAGGGTGTCTTATTATTTAGACTACTTTGGAAAAAAAATGCGCTTAGGATATCGCCACCATTAACGATTAGTGAAAGGGAAATAAAAAAAGGTTGCAAGATTATTCGTGAGGTATTAAATACTTTGTAATGTATTCTTGTGTTAATTAATTTGTTAAAAACAATATTGATCTAAAATTTTATTCTAGTTAGGAGTTTTTAAATTTAGCTGTTGTTTTTAACCTATGTACAATCACAATTCAGGCGAAACTAAATCGTGTGTAGAAAAGTTTAAGCGTATGCTAAAAACTAACATGAATTTCTATTTTGATCCTCAAGAATTTGAAGAAATTATTGTTCATTATTTAAGTCACGGAGATAAACAACTGGCAAAAAGAGCTCTTAAAATGGGCCTAGAACAACACCCAAGTTTTCACGGATTACTTCTTTTACAAAGCGAAATATATATTCTAGATGAAAATTATGAAGTTGCTATAAAACTTTTGGAATATATTGAGAAACTAAACCCATTTAATGAAGAAATTTCATTGCAAAGAGCTAATATAGCTTCAAAAAAAGGAGACCATATTGGTTCAATAAATTACTTACACAAAGCTTTAAAAATTTCAGATGATCCTGATGAAATTTGGAATCTTCTAGGAATGGAACATTTGCTTGTTGAAAATTATAGCGAAGCTTCTTATTTTTTTAAGAACTGTCTGAGTAATAATCCTGAAGACTACCCATCTCTTTACAATTTATTATACTGTTATGAACAACTTAATATGACAGAAGCTGCAATTGATTCTCTTAACAAAGTTTTAGAATCAGATCCCTATTGTGAAGTAGCATGGCATCAACTAGGTAAAGTTTACTTAAAATGTGGTAAAAGCAAGGAAGCATTATCAGCCTTCGAGTTTGCTATAATTAGTGATGACAGTTTCACAGGCGCATATATTGAAAAAGGAAAATTACTCGAATCGCTAGGAAGATTAAATGAGGCTATTTTGAATTATGAACTAGCCTTAAAAACAACTGAATCAAATGCATTCATTCAAAATTCTATTGGAAGGTGTCATGAAAATCTTGGAAATTTTGATGCTGCTGAAACATTTTATTTTGAATCTGTGGAGTTAGAGCCTACAAATGAGAGGTGTTGGGAGTCATTAATTATTTTTCTAATCTCACGTAAGAAATTTGAAAAAGCAAGAGTTAATCTTGAAAAGTCTTTGGCGATTAATGATGATTCTATTGAGTTATGGAAAAATAATGCAGAACTGTGCTTAAAGATTAGGAATAAAAATGATGCTTTCAGAGCATGCCAGAAACTGATAAGTCTAGGGTATTATGAATCCGATATTATTTTTAAAATTATTGATTTTTTAATTAAGAATAGAGACTGGAAAAAAGCTCATTCTATAGCTGAAAATGCTTATTCTTTTTGTCCGAACAATAGAAATCTAGAAATTAGGATTGCAGGCTGTTGTCTTAATTTAAATAAAATTGATGAAGGGTTATTAATACTTAATCCTCATCAATTAAATAATGAAGAAAAAAAATTATTCTTGTTTTTATTCCCTGGGCTCAATAATTTAGTTGCGAAAGCATAAATCTAAAAAATTGTTTTAATTTATAATTGCTACTTTAATTTCTAAGAAAGTATAAATGCGTTATTTAGTATTGTTTATGAAAGGTTTGCTGATAGGTGGGGCAGACTTAATTCCAGGTGTTTCTGGCGGCACTGTAGCATTAATCACAGGTATCTACGAAGAACTGCTGAAAACAATAAATTCAATTAGCTGGAAAACCTTTAGTAAAATAAAAACAAGCGGAATAAAATTTGTTTGGAATAAAATTAATGGTAACTTTTTGATAGCGGTTTTATCAGGTATTTTAACAAGTATAATTTTATTTTCGTGGATATTCGAGTGGCTTTTAAAAAATGAAACTATTGCTATTTGGTCATTTTTTTTTGGAATTTTGTTAGCAAGTTTTATATATCTTCTTAAAATTGAAATTCAAAAAAAAACATTTTCATTTATTTCACTTTTAATTGGAGTTTTGATCTCATACCAAATATCAAAAATTAGTCCAGATCCAATCAATGTGGCCTCGCTTTGGTATATATTTATAGCTGGTTTTTTTGGAATTTCGGCTATGATTCTCCCTGGAGTGTCTGGAGCATACATTCTTCTTTTAATGGGTGTCTATCAAACTATTTTAAGAAATTTTCGGCAAGCACTTGAGCTTATTTTAGATTTTAATAATGAGATATTTACAAAGGTAACTCCTGTTCTTGGAGTATTTTTTTTTGGTATTATCTTCGGTATCAAGTTTTTTTCTAAATTTTTAACTTTTCTTTTGAAAAAGTATCCAAAAAATACTATGTCATTTTTAATTGGATTAATGATTGGTGCTTTAAATAAGGTTTGGCCCTGGCGAAATAGCATTAGTGAAACTTATAGTGATCTTAAGATGCTTTCTGTATTACCACAAAATTATAATGGAGATGATCCAGAATTAAGCAAAGCAGTTGGATTTGCGTTTTTAGGTTTTATAGTAATTTTTGGTTTACAGAAAGTTAAATCGTTCTTTGGAAAATAATGACTTTGTCAAGTAAAAAATCAATCAGTAATGGTCTAATTTTAATTATAAAGGGTATAGCTATGGGTATAGCAAACAAAGTGCCAGGAGTTTCAGGAGGAATTATTGCCTTGGTCTTTGGATTTTATAACGAACTTATTGATTCTTTTCAAAAATTAAATTTAAATGCTTTAAGTCGACTCTTAAATTTTGAATTTAAGGCATTTTGGAAATATGTTAATGGTAGATTTTTATTCTTAATTTTTGGAGGGGTGGTCATTAGTTATTTTAGTTTTTCGCTGATACTAGATTATCTACTAAAATTTTACGAAACTAATGTCATGGCATGTTTTTTTGGTATGATTCTCGCTTCTATATTTTTAATTTTTAGGAAAATAGATAAATGGGAAAAAAGTGTAATTTTTTTCTGTTTTTTGGGATTTACATTTGGTTTATTACTAAGCTTTGTAAATCCAATGACAGAAAATGATAATCTACTCTTTATATTTTTTTGTGGCATCGTAAGTGTCTCAGGAATGACTATTCCTGGTCTTTCAGGTTCTTTTTTGCTTTTGATCATGGGAAATTATAACTTACTACTTGTTGATGCCGTAAATAATCTGTATTACCTAATTTCTGAATTTATTTATTTTGATTTTTCATCTCTATTTGAACCCTACACAAGAAGGCTTTTATTAATCTTAAGTATTTTCATTTTAGGTTCTATTTTTGGATTGGTTATGTTCTCCAATTTTCTAAAATTGGTATTAATTAAATTTCCAAACCAAACAATTTCAACAATAATCGGCTTCATTTTGGGTACAATAATACTTGCATATCCCTGGAAAGCGAAAGAATATTTATATGACGAATATGGAAACTTCATTTTAAACTCAGTTGGTAAAGAAAGCGTTTCAAATTTTCAATATTACCTGCCCGATCTAAACAAATTAGAAACTTATATTGAATTTTCAAGTATTATATTTGGTATAATGGTTATTCTAGTTTTGAATTATTATGAAGAAAAAAGAACGAATTAAGTTGTTTGGTTTAATTGGTAGAAATATCGATTACTCTTTTTCAAGAAAATACTTCACTGAAAAATTTAAAAAAAATAATTTGAATGATTGTATTTATCTTAATTTCGATCTAAAGGAAATTAATGATTTTAACAAAATCATAAATAAAAACCGATCATTAAAGGGTTTAAATGTCACAATTCCTTACAAAAAAACAATTATTCCATTCTTAGACGAACTATCAGACGAAGCCAGGGCTATAAATGCGGTTAATACAATTGTTTTTGAATCATCTGGTAGGAAAATAGGACACAACACAGATTACCTGGGATTTGATAAAGCACTCAAAGAAAAATGTAAATCGAAACCAGAAAATGCACTAATTCTTGGTTCAGGAGGTGCTTCAGAAGCCGTAAAATATGTATTAAATAAAATCGGATGTGATTTTAAAATTGTTTCTCGTCATCCTGATAAAAATCAAATTGGTTATTACCAAATAACTAAAGAAATCATACAAAAAACTAACCTTATTATTAATACAACACCAGTCGGAACATACCCGAAAATTAATGAAGCACCAAACATTCCATACAACTACTTAGACTCAGAACATTTGCTATTTGATCTAATATATAATCCAAAAGAAACAGAGTTTTTAAAAAGGGGTAAGACAAATGGATGCCAAATTACAAATGGATACAAAATGCTTAAATACCAAGCAGAAAAATCATGGGGGCTTTGGTCGAAAAAGCCTAAACTTTACTAAACCTAGTACAAAAATAAAAAATTGTATATTAAGGTACAAATACAAACAAACCTTATGGAAGAGAAAACTCTACAACCTAGTGCGGAGGAAAAATCAAAGCCGCAAAAAAAGAAAGATACAGTATCAAAAAAAAAGAAGACTGATAAATCTGATAGTAAAATAATTTCTCAAAAAAAAGAATCGAAAAACTCCACGGAAAAAATAAAAAAAAACATAATAGGAGATAAACCAAGAGAATTAAAAAAGACTAAAAATATAGATGAAAAAGATTTTAATGAGAAAATAACTGATTACAGTAAATATTCTTTAGACAAGCTTTTAAAAACCTTAGATGAGATGTGTAAAGATGATGCATGGTTAAAAAATCATCAACACATTAAGCAAATTGAGCAACTTTTTGAAGAAAAATTTCAGATTGAAGTAGATAAACAAAAAAAAATATTTGTAAAGGGTGGGGGTAATGAAATAGACTTTTTTTTTAAACCAGATTACAAAAAAAACTTTGATCAAATATCATTTGAGTACAGAAAAAAGAGAAGAGATTACTATAAAAATCTGGAAGCAACGAAAAAAATTAATCTCGAAAGAAAAATTAATATAATTGAGGAAATTAAAAAACTAATAGACCAAAACCAAATAGATCCTAAGACATATAAATCATTTAGAACACTTCAAGAAACTTGGTATAATATTGGTCAAGTCCCGAGAAGCGAGAGTCAAAATATTTGGGAAACATTTAAACATCATGTAGAAAGATTTTATGCTTTTTTACATCTTGACCGAGAATTTAGGGATCTTGATTACAAGCATAATTATGATGAAAAGCTAAAAATTATTGAAAAAGCCGAAGCATTAAAAAATACTACGGATATATTGAAAGCGTCTCGTGATCTAAATATTCTTCATCAAAAATGGAAAAATGATTTAGGTCCAGTTGCTAAAGAACATAGAGAAAGTCTGTGGCTTCGATTCCAGAAAGCCTCAAAGGTGATTCAAACAAAAAGACAAGAATATCAGAAAAATAAACTTGGACTGATGCAAGAAAATCTGATTAAAAAAAATAGCCTTTTAAAGGATATGAAAAAAATCATCGATGAAATACCTGATAATCATAATGGATGGCAAAACACACTTAAAAAATTTAATTTGTTAAGAGAAGAATTTAAAAAAATTGGTTACGTTCCAGCTAAGAATAGTAAAACTTCATGGAAAAGTTTTAGAGAGTACGGTACAGATTTTATGCGCAAGAAAAATGCATTTTATAAAGAACAAAAAAAAATATTTAATAATAACATCAATGAAAAAAAGGAAATTATAAATTTTTCAAAAAAAATACTTGAAAGTGATAACTGGGATAGTTGTGTTGAGGAAATGAAAAATACTCAAAAAAAATGGAAAAATGTTGGGTTTATTCCAAGAAAAATTGAAAACAAACTGTGGAACGAATTTTCAGGAATTCAGAAAGTTTATTTTGATCGGTTAAAAAAAGGATACAAACGAATCACAAGTGAACAAGAAAAATTACTTGAGGAGAAAAAATTATTTTTGAACAAAATCGAAAAAACCCAATTTAATAATAGTGTAGAATTGATCCAAAATCAATTAAATGAATACTTGAATATATGGAGTGATTTGGGAACTTTAGATATGAAAAATGAGTCGAAAAATAATCAGCTTTTTTTTAAATGCATAACTTCAAAAGTTAAAAAAGTTGATTTAGAAAAAGATGAGTTAAAAGACATTTTAAAAACGATAAATACAAAAATGTTCGAATATGATTCAAACCTATTGGATATCAAATATGAGAATGTCAAAAACGAGTTATCAGATTTAAAGGGTGAACTGACTCAGCTTGAAAATAATTTGGAATTTTTTAGCAATTCAAGTTCTGAAAATCCATTATTTAAAAATGTAGAGAAACAAATAAAAAGTTGCGAAAAGAAAATTAAAAAGCTTCATGAAGAACATATTTATTTGAAACAAATTAAAACTTCAAAAAGTAAATCAGCCAACGAAAATGAAACAATTGAAGATAATAGTAAGTCTTCAGAAGGTCTGAAAACTTCTTCTGCTAGTCAGTCGTGATTTTTTGCTTCTGACCATAAATTATTTAACTGTTTGATAGTTAACTCATTAATTGATTTTCCGTTTTTTTTGGCAATATTTTCAATAAAAGACAAACGTTTTGTAAACTTTTGATTTGTTCTCTCCAGAGCACTATCAGAATCAATATTCAAAAAACGAGCATAATTAATTATAGAGAAAAAAAGATCTCCAAATTCTTCTTGAATTTTATTTTTATTTCCTTTCTTTATTTCAATTCTAAGCTCAGCCAATTCTTCTTCGACTTTTGACCAAACTTCCTCTGCAGTACTCCAATCAAAACCGACACCTGCAGCTTTTTCTTGAATTCGTTGGGCTTTAATTAAAGAAGGAAGTGAATGTGGAACTCCACTTAATAAATTATTTTTACCCTTTTTAAGTTTTAGCGCTTCCCAGTTTTTTTTTACCTCATATTCGTCCCTTACTTTAATCTTACCAAATATGTGTGGATGACGATAAATTAATTTCTCACAAATTTTCTCAATTACATCTTTAATATCAAATGCATTTTCTTCACTGGCAATTTTAGAATAGAAAACTACATGTAATAATACGTCACCAAGTTCTTCTTTAATACCATTCCTGTCTCCTTTTAAAATTGATTCTGACAATTCGTATGTTTCCTCAATTGTCAGATGCCTCAAACTTTCGATCGTTTGTTTTTTATCCCACGGACAATCATTTCTAAGCAAATCCATTATATCAAGTAGCCTAGCAAAAGCATCTAATTTTTTTGATTTCGAATTCATTATTGAAATATAATTATAATAGCTAAAAATTATTTTAGTTTTCTATTCATAAACTTCATCTCGTAGTCAACTTTAATTGATCCCGAGGAAATATTATTTAGTTTACCTTTGATAAGTCTTTTTTTTAATGATGATATGTGATCGATGAATAAAATTCCTTCTATATGATCATACTCATGTTGAACAACCCGTGCAGCGAGTCCACTAAGTTTTAATTTGTTAGATTGAAAATTTTCATCAAAATATTCAATTATTAGTTTACTTCTTCTTGATACATCTTCTCTTATTTCAGGTATACTTAAGCAGCCCTCATTAAAATCCCAATGATTTCCATTCTCCTCAATAATTTTTGGATTAATAAAGACTTTTTTAAAGTTCTTTATAGAATTTAATTCAAAGTCATTCATATTTTCGTCATCTAAAAATGGAGTTGCGTCGATTACAAAAAGACGTATTGACAAACCTATTTGAGGTGCGGCTAAACCAACACCCTTTGCAGCATACATAGTATCCCACATATTACTAATTAGTTCATTTAAGTTTGGGTACTCAGGCGAAATATCAATTGCTGCTTTTTTTAAAACAGGTGAGCCATAGCCTAGTATTGGTAAAATCATAATTTATTTTTTTTAAACTCAATGTAAGATTGCAATATCAAAGTGGCACTAATTTTATCAATAATTCCCTTATCATGTCTAATCTTTTTTTTCATTCCAGATCCATTAATAAAATTCCTTGCAATTTTTGAGGTATATCTTTCATCATAACGATCAATTTTTATTTCTGGGAAATTAGTTTTTATATTCTTAATAAATTTCTTGATTTTTTCCTCGACATCTGAAGGTTTTCCGTTCTTTTGAATTGGTTTTCCAATAATTAGCATTTCAACTTCAACTTTTTCGAAATAGGCTGTAAGAAATTTAATCACGTCTTTTGTTAAGATGCTTTTCAGACCAGTAGCTATAATTTTATTTGGATCAGTATATGCTAGACCAGTTCTTTTCTCTCCATAATCAATACCTATTAAACAGCCCATATTTTTTTAGCAAATATACTTTATTCATATTGATCATATTGATTATAATATTTTCTAATTCTTTAAATTTGGAAAAAAATTATATGCAAGAAATTATTGAAGCTGCATGGGAAAACAGATCCCTGTTGATGGAATCGAAAACTCAGGAAACTATCAGAGAAGTTATCGATCTGCTAGACAAAGGTATATTAAGGGTAGCTGAACCTTTAAAACGGGACTGGAAAGTAAACGAATGGATTAAAAAGGCTGTTATTCTATATTTTCCAATTCAAAAAATGAAAACTATAGAAATGGGGGCACTTGAGTTTCATGACAAAATACCTTTGAAAAAGAACTTTGCATCCAAACAAATTCGAGTTGTACCTCACGCTATAGCTAGAAAAGGAGCCTACATCTCGTCAGGTGTAATTCTTATGCCTAGTTATGTAAACATTGGGGCATATGTTGACAAGGGATCAATGGTTGATACATGGGCTACAGTAGGTAGCTGTGCACAGATTGGAAAGAATGTTCATTTAAGTGGTGGTGTGGGAATTGGTGGTGTTTTAGAACCAATTCAAGCAGCACCGGTCATAATAGAAGATGATGTGTTTATTGGCTCTCGTTGCATTGTTGTAGAAGGCGTACGTGTGCAAAAGGAAGCTGTTTTAGGAGCTAACGTTGTTTTAACAGCCTCAACAAAAATTATTGATGTAACTGGTGAGAGTCCAGTTGAATCCAAAGGGAATATTCCAGTAAGATCAGTTGTTATACCAGGAAGTTATAACAAAAATTTTAAATCTGGTTCCTATCAAGTACCATGTGCATTAATAATTGGCAAAAGAAAAGAAAGTACCGATAAAAAAACATCACTGAATGAAGCACTTAGAGAGCACAATGTTTCTGCTTAAAATAAGTTCTAGCTAATTTAATAATCATACTAAATTTTGGAATTTGTAAATCTCTCATTTGGATCTAAACACGAACAACTATTTAAGATTATTAGTACTACCTCTGCTCTATTAAAAATAGAATCTTATATCGTTGGTGGTTTTGTTAGAGATAATCTAATTAAATTAAAACCTAAAAAAGATATTGACATAGTAGCTGTAGGTTCAGGAATTGAATTAGCTTCAGAAGTTCAAAAGAAATTAAAGGGTTCAAAACCTGTTAAAACATTCAAAACTTATGGAACTGCGATGATCCAGTGGAAAGGTATAGAAATTGAATTTGTTGGTGCTAGAAAAGAATCTTATTCATTTCAAAGTAGAAACCCAAAAGTGTTTTCAGGTACACTTGAAGATGATCAAAATAGAAGAGACTTTACAATTAATGCTATTGCCATTAGTCTAAATAAAATAGATTATGGAAATCTAATTGACCCTTTTAATGGTTTAAATGATTTGAAAAAGGGGATTATACGTACACCATTAAATCCAAATACTACATATTCAGATGATCCACTTAGAATGCTAAGAGCAATTCGATTTGCTACTGAACTTGGTTTCCAAATCGAAAAAGGATCATTAGACGCAATAACTCGTAATTCTGAAAGAATAGATATTATCTCAAAAGAAAGAATAGTCGGAGAATTAACTAAAATCTTGTGTTGTGAAAGGCCCTCAAAGGGATTTTATCTTTTAGAAAAAACGAAACTTTTAGATCACATACTACCAGAATTAGTTTCACTAAAAGGAATTGAAGAAATTGATGGAAAAAGACATAAGGACAATTTTTATCATACATTAGAAGTAGTTGATAATTTATGTTTAAAAAGTAAAAATATTTGGTTGCGTTGGGCAGCCCTATTTCATGATATTGGGAAAGCTTCTACTAGAAAATTTGATTCAAAAACAGGTTGGACATTTCATAATCATGAGTATGTTGGTTCTAAGATGGTTTATAAGATTTTTAAGCGGTTAAAAATGCCCTTAAATGAAAAGATAAAATATATCCAAAAAATAATACTTATGAGCTCAAGACCAATAATAATATCGGAAGATTATATTACTGATTCTGCAGTAAGAAGATTAATTTTTGATGCAGGAGCCGACATTGATGACTTAATTACCTTATGTGAAGCAGATATTACAACTAAAAATCAAATACGTTTAAAAAAATACCTTAATAATTTCAAAATTGTTAGAGAAAAGATCGCTTTAGTTGAAGAAAAAGATCAACTCAGAAATTTCAAGCCACCTATTAGCGGAAAAGAAATAATGAGTTACTTTGGTTTAGGGCCATCAAAAAAAATTGGACTGATAAAAGATGCCATTAAAGAAGCAATATTAGATGGAGAAATTTCAAACGAATTTGAATCAGCTTTTGAAAAAATGAAAAATGAGGGGGAAAGATTAGGATTAAAACCAGATGAATAAAGCATATAATTTTCTTTTGATTTTAAGTGTAATACTTGTTTATTTAGTTATAGCTGCTGGAGCTACAGTAAGAATGACAGGAAGTGGTATGGGATGTCCTGACTGGCCCAAATGTTTCGGTTACATTATCCCTCCAACCGATCGGTCGCAACTAGACTGGAAAAAAAATCATAATTACAAGAAAGGACAAATTATTATTGTCGATGAATCCCTTTATGTTGCTGTAAATGATTTTACAACAACCAAAATATACAATTCACAAAATTGGGTGGCATATACTAAACATGAATACTCAATTTTTAATTCTACACATACTTGGGTTGAATTTTTAAATCGTCTCCTTGGTGCGGTTGCTGGTCTTGTTACACTTTTACTTTTTATTACGGCAATTTTTAGTTTTAAAAAAGATTATTTTAAAATTTTATTTTCATTTTTTTTAATCCTTGGAATGGGCTTCCAAGCATGGTTGGGAAAATTGGTTGTTGATTCGAACTTAATGTCATATAAAATTTCATCCCATATGGCTATGGCTTTGATAATTATCTTGTTGTTAGTTTTTCTTTTAGAGAGAAAAAATCAGTCCAATATAAATTTCCCAAGAGAAAAATCATTTAAAATTTTAATATTAATTAGTTTAATAATGACAGTTCTCCAGATTGGATTTGGAGTACAAGTAAGAGAGTTTGTTGATATTCAAATAAATTATTGGGGCTTGCAAAAAAAATCAAATTGGTTAGCAAAAGCACCTATCCTTTTTTATATTCATAGAAGTTTTTCTCTCATTGTCCTTGCGGTTAACGTTTTTATTGGATTTAAATTATTAAAAAATGGACAGATTCCTCTTTTATTTAAATGCATTATACTTTTTATAGGATTAGAAATTCTCACAGGAATTATGATGTACTATTTTAAATTTCCATTTTCTACTCAACCCATTCATTTGTTCTTGGCTTCATTATTATTTGGAGCTCAAAGTTTTTTTATGATTCGTATCTTTAAAAAATATGATTTTCAGAATTAGAGTAATATTAGATGTTGAAGAAGATGTGCTAAGAGACATTGAAATTGAAGCTAACAGCACACTTAAAAATTTACATGAAGCAATTTCAAAATCGTTTGGTTTTCTCGGAAACGAATTAGCTTCATTTTATGAATCAGATAAAGACTGGGGGCAAGTAAAAGAGCTTCCCATATTCTCAATCGATGATAATGCTTCAATGGAGAATGAGAAACTAGATCAAATTTTCAAAGATTCTCAGAAGAGACTTATATATGTTTACGACTTTTTAAAAATGTGGACTTTTTATATTGAGCTAAAAGAATCAGGTAAAACTATTTCTGGAATAGATTACCCCAATCTAATTAACAGTCAAGGTGATGTACCTGAAGATCCTCCTGAAAAAAAATTTCAAACAGACGGAGATCTCATGTCTGACCAAAGTCAAGATAATGAAGAGGACCTGAATTTAGATTACAACGAAGATTCCTTTTATTAAAAAAAATCTTGCATGTTTACTTTTTCATAATTTAATCTTACAAAATTTAATGCTGCGCTCATAACATCTCCCATAGATTTGCTCTTCAGAAAATCCTGATCTTTGGTAAAATTGTAAATTTCTTTTTTAAGTCTTCTAAGATTAGATTTTAAAGTTGTCTCGTCACTTTGCATTATTTTTAAGAGTTTTTTTAAACGATTCCCAGAACTTATTATTCTTCTTGCAACAATGGATCGCTCTTCAATTTTGTACTGATTAATTGAATCTCTATTGAGTTTACTGCGAACTAATTCCATTATTGGGAAATTCTCTTTGAAAAACTGAGGACGATAAACAGAAAATTTACCTTCAAATGATTGTTGGTCAAAATCAATTGGACGAATTTTGTAAACTACTTGATCAAAATCGTGTGTTGGCACAACAACATAATTATAGGCTCTCATATCTCCTAAAAGGCGAATCATACTTCGTTCATTAAACTTAACATATTCTTTTGCAATTTGTGATTTTTCTGATTCATTACATTTCGGTAAAAAATCTCTTATAAAAGTATCTCCTGGAATTCCCGCAATATGTTCTTCAACTAGCGTATTTTCATTAACTAAGAAATTTAGGTTGTATGGTGAAAGCATGTGCTCATATTCTAAACCATAAATTCTTGAAGCATCGGTTTTTTTAATATAGTAATAAGTAAAGTTGTCATTTAGGATATTTCTAATTTTAACTCTAAATGGTTTTGAGTTGCCAAAGGTGCAATAGTCAATTGAATCTACACTAAGATATTGAATACCAGATTCATTTCCATCTGAATGAAGTAGAGTATAAATTTTCTTTAAATTATAATCAATATCACGCCTTTCAGTTTCGGAAAAAAATACACTAACCCAAAGTGTGTCGTTATCATTTTTATCATATAAAATAATCGAACCCGAAAATCTTAATAAATCGCTGTAGCAAACGGGAGTTTCAATCCAACGATCATAGGACTTTAAAAATTTCTCAAGATCTAAGCATATAGGATAAAATGGTTTTTTTTGTGAAATTAATTTATCTTCCATAATCGCATTTCCATCAAATTTAATATTATTGAATTTTAAAATTTAATCCGAAACAATTAATTTTAAATTTTACAACTTTAACCGATAATAATAATAAAAAAAGGCTATTCAAAAAAATAATTTCCTTCAACCAGTAAAACTTTGTTATCAAAGTTTTTATTTTAACTATTATATTTAAATTTCTTTCATTTTGTAAATTTGAAGTCTTTTAAAAAGCTATGGAATTTGAAGTAGTCTCAGATTTTTTGCCAACTGGAGACCAACCACAGGCTATCAAAGAAATTGTTTCCAATTTCCAATCCAACGAGAAATACGTTACTCTTCAAGGAGTTACAGGTTCTGGAAAGACATTTACAATGGCAAATGCTGTCGAAAAATTAAAAAGGCCTACACTGGTATTAGCTCATAATAAAACACTGGCTGCTCAACTCTATTCCGAATTCAAGCAATTTTTCCCGAAAAATGCTGTTGAGTATTTTGTCTCGTATTATGATTACTATCAACCTGAGGCATACATACCAACTACAGGTATTTACATAGAAAAGGACCTTTCTATTAATGAAGAAATAGAAAAATTGAGACTAAGTACAACATCTTCACTCCTTTCTGGAAGAAGAGATGTGCTTGTAGTTGCATCAGTATCTTGTTTGTATGGAATCGGAAATCCAAAAGAGTTTGAAAAAAATGTCATTGAAATTAAAAAAAATCAAATCATTTCAAGAACAAAGCTTATGTATCAGTTGGTCCAAAGTCTATATTCTCGGACAACATCAGACTTATCTAGAGGTAATTTTAGAGTTTTAGGAGATATTATAGATGTTTTTCCTGGTTATGCTGACATTGCTTTTAAAATCCACTTTTTTGGAGACGAAATTGAATTAATTGAGGCTTTCGATCCCATTAACAATAAAAAAATTGAACAATATGAGAAAGTCAATATTTTTCCAGCAAATATATTTGTAACCTCTCCTGATATTCTTCAAAACGCAATATACCAAATACAAGAAGACCTTGTAAAACAAGTAGAATACTTTAAAAATAGTGGAAAATTCCTTGAAGCGAAACGTCTCGAAGAAAGAACTGAATTCGATTTAGAGATGATTAAGGAATTAGGGTATTGTTCGGGAATTGAAAACTATTCACGTTATTTAGATGGTCGTTCACCGGGAAGTCGCCCTTTTTGTCTTCTAGACTACTTCCCAAAAGATTTTTTAATGATTGTAGATGAAAGTCATGTAACCATCTCACAAGTGCATGCAATGTACGGAGGTGATCGAAGCAGAAAAGAAAATTTGGTAGAATATGGCTTTCGTTTACCAGCAGCAATGGATAATAGACCTTTAAAATTTGAAGAGTTTGAAGCTTTACAAAACCAAGTTTTATATGTAAGTGCAACTCCAGCTGATTACGAGCTTAAAAAAACCGAAGGAGTTTTTGTAGAACAAGTAATACGTCCCACTGGACTATTAGATCCTAAAATTGAAATTCGCCCTAGCAATGATCAAATAGATGATTTAATTGAAGAGATACATAGATGTACTGAAAAAGAAGAAAGAGTGCTAGTAACAACACTTACAAAAAGAATGGCTGAAGAGTTAACTCAATATTTAACTAAATTACAAATACGTTGCCGTTACATTCACAGCGACATTGATACACTCGAAAGAGTTGAAATCATGCAAGACTTAAGGAAAGGTCTTTTCGATGTTTTGATAGGTGTAAATTTACTTCGTGAAGGTCTTGATTTACCTGAAGTTTCATTAGTAGTTATTCTGGATGCAGATAAAGAAGGTTTTCTGAGATCTAATCGGTCATTAACACAGACGGTTGGTCGTGCCGCGAGACATATAAATGGTAAAGCGATAATGTACGCTGATACTGTTACGCAGAGCATGAAAAAAACCATCGATGAAACCAATTACCGTCGAGAAAAACAAATTAATTATAATAGAATAAATAAAATAAAACCAAAAGCTTTAAATAAATCTTTAGATAGTGCACTAGCTAAAAACTCAGTAGTAACAAAAAAGGATGATATTGTGAAGCAAAAAATTGAAAGAAAAAACATAGCTTATCTTTCAAAATCTGAAATTGAAAAGAAAATTCGCGAGATAAGAAAAGCTATGGAAAATGCTGCTAAATCGCTCGACTTTATTGAAGCTGCAAAATTTCGTGATGAAATTAAAATTTTACAAGATCAGCTTTAGATTATTTAAACTATCTTGAAAAGATGAGACATCTAAAAAATCTTTTAGTCTATTTATTTTTTTTTAATTGTTTTCTCAATTATACCCAAGAAACTAGTGCTTTCGTAAAAGACAGCTTAACTGAAAAATCAATTCCATTTGCAAGTATTTATCTTAAATCAGGAGATGGTGTAGTCTCGAATGAAGAGGGTTATTTTAGACTTAAAACAAATACTCTCCAGGAAAAAGATTCAATTTATATTTCTTGTATGGGCTTCGAAACACTTGCAATCCCCTACTCTAAGTTTAATGACACCATATTTTACTTAAAACCAAAAGCTATTGAATTAAACACTATTATTCTGAGTAATAAGCAACTTACTGTTGCGGATATAATCAAAAAAATTAAAGAAAATGCATCAGAAAAATATGAATTAGGATTAAATAAAAAGAAACTATTTTTTAGGGAAACTGGACAGCAAAAATTTAACTCATTAAGAGTAAAGATTAAAAAAACCTCCATACCCATTTTGAATCAGATCTTTTGGGACAGTGTGCTGTTAAAAGTTCCTAGAGAAAACAATTGGTATTTTGAATTTATTGGAAATCTTTATGGAAACTATAATAAAGAAAAACAAAAGTTAGAATTATTAAAAGCTCTCAATCTACAAGACAAAAGGAAAACTGAAATTTTTAAAAATATTGAAAAATTATTTGATACTATATTAAAAGATAATGTTAAGACAAATTCATTTTTTAAGGTCAGATCAGGAATAATAGGTGGTAAAGTAGAAGCTGAAGATATCGGTTTAGAGGATACTCTATCTAAAGAGCAAAAAATTCAGAAAAGAAAAGAAAACTATTTAAAATCAAGAAAAGGAGTACTTGTAAATATTATTTCAGAATTATTTAACAAGAAAGAACTTGATCTATCAATACTAAATAAATCATTTAAATATAAATTTATTCAAACTGATTTTACATACTTAGGAAATACACCTGTTTATATAATCGATTTTAGACCAGATGGAAATGCCAATTATAAAGGAAGAATGTATGTAGATGCTGATTTGCTTGCCCTAATTAGATTAGAATATACTAATGTTAAACCTATTAGGGACTTTAGCATGTTTGGTGTTTATTTTAAAGAAGATTTGAGAAAAGTAATTATTCAATTTAAAAAAATGAAAACTGGTAAATATTGCTTAGAATTTTTTGATTATACCACAGGATTTGAAGGAGGTTTCGATAGGCCACTAGTTGTTACAGAAAAAAATAAGATAGTCCGAGGAAGGAATAAACAAAATCAACTTAAAATGGATTTAAACATCTCTAATAGAAATAGCCAACGCTATCAACTAATAGTTTTTGATACAAAAAAAATTGATGATAATGAGTTCAAAAATTTTGAAGAAACAGGGGAAATTTTACCAGAAAATAAAACATCTTACGATCCTGATTTTTGGAAAGGCTATTCAATTATTGAACCTAATGCAGTAATTAAAAATCTAACAATTGAAAATCAAAACTAAATTGCACCTATTTATTTAGGATGTTAAAAACCATCCTAGAAAATTTGCTATTTTAGAATAAATACTTTTTTAATGAAAAATTTCTTGCTTCTTGTTTTTATTTCTTCATTTTTAATTCAATGCAAGCCTAAAGAAAAAGAAACTTCCAAAATTCAATTCCACATCAATAATTTTGACTTTGACAATGATCAAATGGAAGTAACTTTTGAATTAGTTAATAATTCAAATCAAATATGGGAGGCAGGAAAATGGGAATTAAATTGGAATCAATTTAGTGGTGATATAGATAAAAAAAGCCTTCCCAATGGAATTAAGTTGATACCAACTAAAAATATTCAATACTACAGACTTAGTTTTGGAGATTCATTTTCAATTAGTCCAGGGGATAAATTTAGCTTTTCAGCAATTCAAAAAGGAATAATGAAAAGATTAGTAATGGGTCCAGTAGGTTTTTTTGTTTATGATCAAAAAAATAGTAAGTTTCATGATTTAGAAAGCAAAATTATTTGGCAAAATGCTAAAGGACTGGAAAGTTTAAATATACCCTCTGCAGCAGATCGCTTCTTAAAGTATGAAGGAATTAAAACTTTATCTAAAGAAGATTTACATTGGGTAATCCCTACTCCTAGAAAAATGATTTTACAAAATCAAAAATTTGGTTTTCCTAAATCATTGAATATAGACTTCGGGAATTTTAAAAATGATCATGAGTTTCTAAAAAATTATCTGCAAAAAGGTTTAAGCATAGATGTTAAATATACAGGTGAGCCTCCCCAAATTATAGTGAATAGAGATTCAAATCTTGATGAAGAAGCGTACCATTTAAAAATTGATAAAGACATAATCAGAATAAGTGTCTCAAACTATAAAGGGCTTCTATATAGTTTTTCCTCGTTGCGTCAAATTCTTTATAATGCCCAAATTGAGAAGAAAGATATTCCATTACTCTATATTGAGGATGCTCCACGATTTAAACATCGTGGATTTATGTTAGATCTATCAAGAAACTTTTATCCAAAAAATAAAATTCTACAGATCTTAGAACTTATGACTCATTATAAACTTAATATCCTTGACCTAAGGCTTTCAGACGATGAGGGCTGGCGAATAGAAATACCAGGATTAGAAGAGCTAACTGATATTGGAGGTAAACGTGGTTTCACGTTAAATGAGAAAGATAGATTAATCCCTATGTATGGCTCAGGATCAGGAGAAAAAAATAGCCCGGGTAATGGTTATCTCAGTAGAGATGATTTTATTAAAATCATTAAAGAAGCTACTAAAAGAAATATTGAAGTAATCCCCCAAATAAGTTTTCCTTCCCACGCTAGAGCTGCAATTATAGCTATGGAAGCACGATATTACAAATTTTTGGAAAAAGGAGATCTAGTATCCGCTAATCAATATCGACTTCATGACCCAAATGATAAAAGTGAATATACTTCAGCACAGCTATTTAACGATAATGTTATTTGTATTTGTCGGCAAAGTGCTTTTAAGTTTTTTGAAAAAGTATTTTTTGAAATTAAAGCTATGTATGATTCCTCATCTGTGCCTATGAAAATTTTTAACATCGGTGCTGATGAAGTACCTCACGGTTCGTGGAGAAAATCACCACTATGTAATAAACTTATTTCTAAATCACCCGACTTAAGCTCTTTTCAATCTTTGTATGATGCAAGTGTAAAAAAATTAAATAGAATTATTTCAGATTCTGGAGCAAAAATGTCAGGTTGGGAGGATGTACTTTTAGTTTTAAGTGAAAAAAGTCAATCTGAAATTAGAATTAATAAAAATTTAATTGATTTAAATTTTATACCACTCGTATGGAACAATACCTGGGGTGATGGAAGAGAGGATATGATATACAAATTAGCTAACAAAGGGTTTAAGTCGGTAATGAGTAATTCATCTGCATTCTATTTTGACATGACAGATGACAAAGACATTGAAAACGGGGGATTAAATTGGTCTGGTTATGTTGATTATCAAGATACCTGGGGTACCGAACCGTTAAATGTCTTTGCCAACAAGGTGAAATTAAAAGAACTCAATGCAGATGAAAATGAACTTATTAAATACAAAAAACTTAAAAAAAATAGTGTTTCCAATTTTCTTGGAATCCAATCTCAACTTTGGACTGAAACAGCAACAGACTCATACCAATTTGATCGAATGCTAATGCCTAATTTAATTGTATTCTCCGAAAGGGCCTGGAGCCCCAAAGAAACTTGGCTAGAGGAAATTACAGCTGAAAAACAAAAACCTTTATTATTAAAGTCATGGAACCGGTTTGTAAACACCATAGGACAAAGGCATCTGCTGTATATATCTGATAATTTTAAAGAAATTAATTTTGATTTACCGAAACCTGGAGCAATAATAGATAATTTTACACTTAAAGCTCGCCAACAATTCCCTGGTCTTGAAATAAGATATACACTAAACGGCAAAAAGCCAGAAAAAAATGACCATTTATATACCTCCCCTGTAAAAATTAAATCTAACGATCAGGTTATTTTACGTGTTTTTGACTCTAACGGACGAGGAGGGAATTCAATAAAAATCCAGAAATAATGAAAGAAATACAAAACCAGAGATTACTATCCCTTGACATACTAAGAGGTCTGACGATAATTTTAATGATTATTGTAAATACTCCAGGCTCTTGGAGTTATGTCTATCCGCCTTTGCTTCACGCTGAGTGGAACGGAATTACTCCTACTGATTATATATTTCCAACTTTTCTATTTATGGTTGGGGTATCAATAGTTCTATCTTTTACCAAACAAATTGAAATTGGAAAAAGTAAAGTTGATATGACAAAAAAAACTTTAATTCGGGCCTTAAAGATCTACGGTGTTGGAATTTTTTTGTGGATTTGGCCTGATTTTAACTTTGATGAAATTCGTTGGGTTGGTGTACTACACCGTATTTCTTTTGTTTTTTTAGCTTGTGCACTTTTATTTTTGTATACCTCTAGAAAATTTCAGATCTACTTAGGAATATTTTTATTGTTATTTTATTGGATAATTATGGTTTATGTTCCGGTTCCTGGTATTGGATTTCCAGATTTGAGTGTTCCTGAAAGAAATTGGGCTCATTATATTGATTCACTATTATTGCCTGGTGTTCTTTGGGAGGACACATGGGACCCTGAAGGAATATTGAGTACGTTACCATCTATTGCTACTGGAATAATAGGAATGTTTTCAGGATATATTTTATTAAATAAAGAATCCCTTGGCCAGCGCCTAAATAAGTTATTTTTTACTGGCTTTTTGTTTCTCTTTCTTGGAGATTTATTTCAATGGTTTTTCCCACTTAATAAAAACTTATGGAGTACATCTTTTACTCTATTAATGGGCGGAGTAAGTACTCTTGGCTTAGCTGCCTCGATTTACTTTTTTGACCTTAATAAAAGTAAATACAAATTTAGATTTGCACATGTTTTTGGTGTAAATTCAATTTTTGCTTATTCCCTCTCAAGCATGTTAACTATAATCTTTTATAATTCAGAGTGGATTGGAGTTGCACTTAATTCTGAATTCATGAGAATTTTCGAAAATATTGGCTTTCCCATGAAACTGGGATCTCTAATCTATGCAATATTTTATGTGATTATACTGTGGATACCAACTTACTATCTTTATAGAAAAAGAATATTCATTAAATTATAAAAGAAAGTCCCCATGTAGGGGACTTTTTTAAACAAAAATAAATAACAGATTTTATTTTATTTTGATTATTTTTTTGGACTGAACCACTGACTCCTTTAGTTTTGGTAAACTAACATTTAAGACCCCTTCAGAATATTTTGCGTCTATTTTAGTTTTGTCAATAGCCTCTGGAAGAGTGAAGGTTCTTTGGAAACTTTCATAACTGAATTCACGTTTTGTAAATTTAAAGTTATCAGAATTATTCTTCTCTTCAACGTTTGAAGAAATCGTTAAAAGGCCTTCCTCAATTTCAATTTGAAAATCGTTTTTATTTTTTCCTGGAACAGCAAGTTCTATTTGGAACGAGGAATCTAATTCTTTGATATTTACTGCTGGGAATTTTTCAAATAAGGACTTATCTAAATTTAATTCTCGATTGATAAAATCATCAAAAAAGAATGGTATGAGTGTATTTTGTTTTTGTATTAAATTCATAATTATTTTTTTTATTAAACAATATTTCTTTAATACAAGAGCAAAATTAAGACCAAATCATATTATTGACAATATGTCATCTTTTTTTTTAATTTAACTGACTTTTTGTCTTTAAATAAGTGTTTCTTGAACTTTATCTGCCGCCTCTTGGAAGGCAGTGGCAGTCAAAACATTTAATCCAGATGAGTCAATAAGGTCTTTGGCTATATCTGAATTTGTCCCCTGAAGTCGCACAATAATTGGAACTTTAACAGAATCTCCTAAGTTTTTATAAGCATCAACAATCCCTTGAGCTACACGGTCACATCTTACTATACCACCAAAAATATTAACTAGGATCGCTTTTACCTTCGGGTCTTTTAAGATCAATCGAAAAGCAGTTTCAACTCTATTCGCATCTGCTGTCCCACCTACATCAAGAAAGTTCGCTGGTTCACCTCCAGCCTGCTTAATAAGGTCCATTGTCGCCATTGCTAGTCCCGCTCCGTTTACCATGCATCCTACGTTACCGTCAAGGTCAACATAATTTAAACCGACTTCTCTAGCCTCTACTTCTACTGGATTTTCTTCACTTAAATCTCGCATAGACTCAAATTCCTTATGTCGAAAAAGACCATTGTCGTCAAGAGTTACCTTAGCATCTACAGCTATGATTCTGTCGTCAGATGTTTTCAGCACTGGATTAATTTCAAATAGGGAGGCGTCAGAACCTATGTAGGCTTTATATAATGATGTTACAAACTTTACCATATCCTTAAATGCCACACCTGAAAGTCCCAAATTAAAAGCTATTTTTCTTGCTTGAAAACCTTGAAGACCTAGTGCAGGGTCAATCTCTTCAGTGAAAATTAGATGTGGTGTCTTTTCAGCAACAGCTTCTATGTCCATCCCTCCCTCAGTGGAATACATTATCATGTTTTTACCTGACCCCCTGTTTAATAATACAGAAATGTAATATTCGCTTGGCTCAGATTTACCCTTATAATATACATCCTCAGCTATTAAAACTTGATTTACTTTTTTCCCCTCCTTTGGTGTCTGGGGTGTAATTAATTGCATTCCTAAAATTTCTCCTGCAATCTTTTCCAATTCATCAGAAGTTTTGGCCAATTTGACTCCTCCCCCTTTACCTCTTCCACCTGCATGGATCTGAGCTTTAATGACATGCCAATTAGAACCTGTTGACTTTGAAAGTTCTTTTCCAGCAGACATTGCCTCTGAAACTGTTTTTGCAACTATACCTCTTTGAACAGTTACTCCAAAACTTGCAAGCAATTCCTTGCCCTGATACTCATGTAAATTCATATTAATTCTAAAATCTTGGAAAAAAGATATAAACAATGGATTACATTTTAAAAGAATAACTTAAAAAATTTGTTATAAACATAACATTACATGAATATTTTGAATTAGATAATTGGTTTAATTGATTCATTTAATATTTAGTCATTATTTTAGCTGAATATTTTTTGAAATGGATGAACTTATATTGAAATCAATCGCAGATACTTTTGAAGGTCCAGTATATGTTTATAATGGTGATCAAATTCAAAGGCAATATAACCGGCTTAAAAATGCATTTAGTGGAGTTGAAAATCTTCAAATAAAATATGCTTGCAAGGCTTTATCAAATATCTCTATCCTGGGGCTCATGAACTCTATGGGCTCTGGCTTAGATACAGTCTCTATTGAAGAAGTTCAGATAGGTACTAAGGCAGGTTTTGATCCAAAAAAAATTATTTTTACTCCTAATGGAGTATCAATGCAAGAAATTGAAAGAGTAGCTTCCTTGGGTGTTCAAATCAATATTGACAATCTTTCAGTTTTGGAACAATTTGGATCTAAACATCCTGAAATTCCAGTTTGTATTAGAATTAATCCACATGTTATGGCTGGTGGTAATAGTAATATCTCAGTCGGACATATTGATTCTAAATTTGGTATTTCGATTCATCAAATTCCACATATTATACGTATTGTTGAAAATACAAAAATGCGAATCAATGGTGTGCATATGCACACTGGTAGTGATATTTTAGATATCGAAGTTTTTTTACACGCTGCTGAGATTTTATTTGACACAGCTATGAAATTTGAAAACTTAGATTTTATAGATTTTGGTAGTGGTTTTAAAGTTCCTTACACAGATAATGATATTGAAACAAATATTGAGGAATTAGGAGAAAAACTCACCCAAAGGTTCAATGATTTTTGTAAAAATTATGGGGAAAAAATTAATCTCGCTTTTGAACCAGGTAAATTTTTAGTTAGTGAGGCAGGTTATTTTTTAACACGAGTCAACTCAATAAAACAGACTACTTCAACAGTTTTTGCGCAAGTAAACTCTGGGTTCAACCATTTAATCAGACCAATGCTATATGGATCTCATCATCAGATAAAAAACATTTCTAATCCAAAAGGTAAAGAACGCTTTTATACAGTTGTTGGCTACATTTGTGAGACGGACACTTTTGGAAGTAATCGAAAAATAGCTGAAATAAATGAAGGAGATATTTTAATGTTTAAAAATGCTGGAGCTTATTGCTTTACAATGTCAAGTAATTACAACTCAAGATTGCGACCAGCAGAGGTCTTGTGGCATAAAAATAAGGCTCATACAATTCGTAACCAAGAGACACTGGATGACATATTATCAAATCAAATATTAATTGATTTTAGTCAGAAAGTTGAGGTTAATTAATTTCTCCCAAATTTTTTAGTCCCTTATTATAAGTTCGAATAAATTCCTCAATAATTTCTTTTGCTGGAACTACTCGATCAATTTGGGCTGATACTTGTCCTATTTCTAACTCCCCCTCTACAAGGTCGCCTTCAAACATGCCTTTTTTCGCTCTTCCTCGTCCAAGCATTTCTTTCAGCTCTTCTTTACTTGAACCTTGCTTATATAATGATAGAATTTTGTCATAAAATGGATTCTTAATAAGACGAACTGGAGTGAGTTCTTTAAGAGTAAGTATCGTACTTCCCTGTTCTGCTTTTAAAATCTCTTCTTTAAAATTAGGGTGAGAAGAGGCTTCTGGTGTTGCTACGAATCGAGAACCTACTTGTACAGCTTTGGCTCCTAATGCCATAGCAGCAAGCATAGCTTCACCCGAACCTATTCCACCAGCTGCAATTAACGGAATATTAATTGATTTTTTTATTAGTGGGATTAAAGTCATAGTAGTTGTTTCCTCTCTTCCATTATGTCCCCCAGCTTCAAATCCCTCAGCAACAATTGCGTCAACACCACATTCCTCGGCTTTCAGGGCAAATTTTACTGAACTAACAACATGGGCAACAGTACAACTATTATCTTTCAAATATGAAGTCCAAAGTCTTGGATTTCCAGCCGCAGTAAATACTATTGGAACCTTTTCTTCCACAATAATCTTCATTAGTTTATCAATATCAGGATATAATAACGGAACATTTACACCAAAAGGCTTTTGGGTAGCACCTTTACATTTCTTGATATGTTCCCGTAAAACTTCAGGATACATAGAACCCGATCCAATTAGGCCTAATCCACCAGCATTACTTACTGCAGATGCTAAGCGCCATCCACTTGCCCAAACCATTCCTGCCTGAATAATTGGATATTGAATATTAAATAGTTTACAAATTGGGTTTTCCATTAATTATAACTGTGTGTTTATATTTAACAGCTGAATGCTTTCTAATATTTAAAATCATTAAAACTAAAATTATAAAAGTAAAGATTAAAAGCTCAAATCAGTTTTAATATATATTCATTTGTGAAATTTTCAAAAAAATAGTTTAACAGAGCCACACGTACAAGTTTATTATTTTTTTTTTAATCCATGGATTTAGATTTTTTGTAATTTAATTGTTATTAAAAAATTATGATGTCACTACAGTATAAATTTTCGACTGTTTTTATAACAAGCTTATTTTTATTTTTTTCTTCATGTGTTATGAATCAAGATGATGTGAAAAATCAATTCAGATTGATGCCCTCTGTGTCTGAAAAAAAATTCAAACAAGGATATTATAATCAAAAAATAGAAAAAATTAGATTGGCTTACAGCCCATCAGGTGATTCACTTCCACTCTTATATGGATTGACTCAAAATATAAAAATCATAGATAATCCGGAGGAGGCTCAAATTGAATTTGCAATTCTATCCGATGAAAAATTTATCGCAGAATCATATTCGCTTGAAATCAAAGAAGAAAAAATTATAATAAATGCAATCGATTCTGCTGGACTACTCTATGGCTTTATTAGTTTAAATCAATTAATGGAGGACGCTAAAGCCCAAGAGTTAATGCTGCCTAAAGTAGAAATTTTTGATGCTCCAAAAATTGCTTTTCGACCAATACAAATTGATGTAAAACATCATCTAGAAAAAAAATCCTACTATTATAATCTTATAGATGAACTAGCGCAATTGAAGATTAACGGTATAATTTTAGAAATTGAAGATAAACTTAAATACAAAAGAAGACCTGAGATATCGTCAAGTGATGCATTGACTATCGAAGAATGGAGAGAAATCAGTAAATATGCTTTAGCTAGAAATATTGAAATTAGTCCCTTAGTACAAGGTTTGGGACACGCTTCTTTTGTATTAAAACACAAAAAAAATAAACCTTTAAGAGATGATCCAAATAGCGATTGGGCTTTCAATCCTCTAGATCCAAAAACCTATGATTTACAATTTGATTTATATCTTGATGCTATTGAAGCATTCCCTCATGGAAAATATTTGCATGTTGGAGGAGATGAGGTTCAAACAACTGGAAGAGGAAGTGGAAAAAGCCCTTTAGAATTAAATTTAATTTGGCTTAATAAGGTAACTTCATTTGCATCTAAACAAAATAGAATCCCAATTTTTTGGGATGATATGCCATTAAAGCAAGCAAAACTGATGGGGCCCATTTATAATAAAAAAATGTCTAAAGCAGAGGTAGATTCTATTTGGATGGCTAATGAACCAAACTTAAATCGTTTTATCGAACAGTTTCCAAAAAATTGTGTTTACATGCGTTGGAATTATCATATGGCTGAATCTTATGGAAATGCAAAGGCAATGGATTGGTTCTCATCTAATGGATTTAAAGTTATGGGAGCTACAGCCGGGCAAACAAGATGGACTCTCATGCCACAAAGAGAAAGTAATATTGATCAGATAAGGATTTTTGCTGACCAGTCAATAAGAAGAAATTATAATGGATTACTATTAACTCTTTGGGATGATGATTCGCCTCATTTTGAATTATATAAAAGAGGTATCCACGCTTTTGCGGAATTTTCGTGGGCAGGATTAAGTAGAACGAAAGAAGAATTTAAGAAAGCATACCGACATCGTAAATTTGGAAATAGTTTTCAATCAGATGAATACTCATTTATCGATTTACTTGACGAGCCAGTAGGTCTTTGGACTAATTTACTGGTAGAAGAAGGAACACATAGAAACTCTCTTAATCAAGGTAATGTAACAAAAATCAATGAGGATGTAACTGGCGCGTTACTTACGGCAGTTCCAATCAAAGATCCAATAGAGGAGTATATTATAGACCTTCCTGATTTTGACAACAAAGGAGATTGGTCTAAAAAATATGCTAAACGTCTTACAGAATTGAAACTCCAAAAAAAGAAATTAGAAAAAGTTAAAAATATTTTAGATAATTTTCAAAAAGTGGGGACGAAATCTAACTATAATCTTATGATATACAGACAAGTAAGTAATCTAGTAGATTATAATTTTAAATTAATGGAAAAATTAAACAAATTTGATAAAGCAAAAACTACTGATGAGGAAACCGATTATCTGGAGGCTTTGTATAAAGTAAAAAATGAGTTTGAATTGGTAAGAAAGGAATTTGAAGAAGTCTACAGTCAAACGCGTATATTAAATAAACCAGAAAACTATATATTAGATCAAGACCATCATCGTCACCCTGCAAATCAGACAATTAATTTCGACTGGCAGTTTACCTCAGAAATGATGCTCTTAAAAAAAATAGAGAAGCATTTTAAGTCAAAAAATTACTTAATGGAGGGCACCGAAACAAGTATTAAATAAACTGGTCTACTTCTTGGTAAGATTTGATAACATCCATTTCACCCTCCTTACCTCTATTATAGTTTCCATGTTCCATTCCTAAAATTCCTTCATACCCTTTCCCGTGAATGAATTTAAAAACATTTCTATAATTTATTTCTCCAGTAGTTGGTTCTTTTCTGCCTGGATTGTCTCCAATCTGAAAATAGCCAATTTCATTCCAACATTTATTTATGTTAGGAATCAAATTTCCTTCCTGGATTTGTTGATGATAAATATCAAATAAAATTTTACAAGAAGGAGAATCTACGGTTTTACATATTTCATAAGCCTGGGGGCTTTCAGATAAAAATAAACCTGGGTGATCTCTAAAATTTAATGGCTCTAAAACCATTACTAAGCCATGAGGCTCAAGTAAAGAACAAGCCTGTTTTAAACTTTCTACAACATGAGCTGTCTGATAAGACATATTCTGCCTCAAATCCACATGACCAGGAACAACAGTCATCCATTTTGCATTTACACGTTTAGCTACTGGAATTGCCTTCTTTATAAAATCTAAAAACTCAGCTCTTAAATTTAAATTGCCACTTGCAAGATTAGGTTTTTGCCAATAAATTTCGTGTGCGACAAAAACCCCCATGCTAAGCCCCCTTTTTTCCATGGTTTTAGCCATTTTTTCTTGGAGACTCACATCACGTTTTCGCATATCATTATCTTCAAAAGCAGTGAAACCCTGATCAGCCATAAAATTGAGCTGATCAATAGGGTTATTGCCTGCATGATGTCGAAACATACCTAGATGAGGCGCATACTTCAAATTATAATTATATGCTTTTACATAATTATAATTGTCTGCAAATGAATTTGTGCTAGCGAGTCCAACACCAGCCATTATTGAAGCTTTTGTAAAATCTCTACGATTCATTTTTAAATCATTTTTGTTTTTCCCGGAGTTGGAATAGGATAGTTTCCTTCACTATCCGGTAATGATGGAGGAGTTGTTTCCCAAGTGACTTTTTCTGGCATTAAATGTAACTTAGAGTTTAGAGCCTCTTCCATTGTGATTTTTTTACCAGTATAAGTTGCCATTCTTCCTAAAATTGCTGTTAAAGTGCTCATTGCTCCATTTTCAGTATCTGAAATTACTCCCCCGTTACGAATTGATGCGAATAGCTTGTCATGTTCTACCTGATAGGGGTTTGGATCTTCACCCCATTTTTTTGGATACTTATATTTAGAATTTCCACTAAGGTCAGTAATTTCACCTTTTCCAATTTCAATACTCCCTTTGGTACCTTGGAAAACTTCATCAACTCTACTCATAGTACCTCGGATGTGTCTACATTGACTTGAAATTACAGCTCCGCTAGCATAGGTAAATTCAACAAAATGATGATCAAAAATTTCACCGTGGTCTTTTCCGGTTCTTACTTGTCGACCTCCCATACCTTGTGCTGAGACAGGATAATCTCCAATAAACCAATTTGCAACATCAATATTATGGATGTGCTGTTCCAAGATATGATCTCCACAAAGCCAATTAAAATAATACCAATTTCTCATTTGGTATTCCAGCTCACTTTGACCTGCTTTCCTTCTTTTTGTCCATACACCGGCATCATTCCAATATACTTGACCACCTCTTATTTTACCTATTGCACCTTCGTCGACACGTTGTTTTAAATCTATATATTTTGATTGATAGTGTCTTTGCAGGCCAACTACAACATTTAATTTTTTAGCCTTAGCTATTTTGGCTGTAGCTAAAACTTTACGAATCCCAACAGGATCTGTCGCTAATGGTTTTTCCATAAAAACATGCTTGCCGTTTGCAATTGCATATTCAAAGTGATAAGGGCGGAATCCAGGTGGTGTTGTCAAAATGACAACGTCAGCTAAGTCAATAGCTTTTTTGTAGGCATCAAATCCAACGAACTTATTTTTTTCTTTAATTGAAATTTTTCTTTTAGAACCTTTATGAGTAGAAGTGCTATAATCTAGTTTCTCCTCTCCTTCGAAATGCTTTTGTATTCCTCTCAAACTTTTTTCAATTCTGTCAGCAAATGCATCAGCCATAGCTACAAGTTCGACATTTTCATCAGCAGTGAGAGCTTGTACAGCTGCTCCGGAGCCTCTTCCGCCACATCCTATAAGAGCTAGTTTTAATTTCTTTTCCCCATTAACATTGGCCATAGCTTCTACTGATAAGGGAACGGACAATAATCCACTTGTTGCTAAAGCTGTTTGCTTTACAAAAGATCGACGAGTCAATTCTTGGTCTTTAAATTTGTCTTTATTTTTCATTTTTATTTATTTATTTATTAATTAATTATAATTCCAGTAATTTTTTTGTTCTTCTTCAGAAGGCGTTTTAACAGGTCTTACTACTCTCAAACCCACAAAAGGAGCATCAGTGTGCCACCATTTACTTTTTGGTATTTGAGGGTCACGCATTTTCCATTTTTTTGATGAGGGGCGTCGAGCAGCAGAGCGTAATCGATTGGGTGAATCCATCCAAGAACCTCCTCTTACCACCTTAGGATAAACTTTAGTTGGTTTTTGATAAGGATTTTTTATTTCTCCTCTTCTTGTCCTGTAAGCGGTTGGAAGATACTGGTCTAAAGTCCATTCAGCAACATTACCATGCATATCATAGAGGTCCCATTGGTTTGGTTTTTTGGTACCTACAGGTTGATATTTGTCGTTACTATTTGATTTATACCAAGCATACTGGTCTAAATCAGTTGTATCATTTCCAAAAGAGTAAGCTTCATTGCTTCCTGCTCTACATGCGTACTCCCATTCCGCTTCAGTTGGCAAGCGATAAAAATGGCCAGTCATTGCAGAAAGCCATTCACAAAATTTGACTGCAGCCAATTGAGTCATACAAATGGCTGGGTAACCTTCAATACCCATGCCAAAACTCATTTCTACATACGGAGTGGTAGCTCCTGAAACCGCATCTACATCTATTTGAACTTCAGAACTTTCATCCTTAGCAATCTGATCAGCGTCAAGTTCTCGTGTCACAAATAAATTATATAAATCCCATGTTACTTCATATTTACCCATCCAAAAGTCGTCAATTGCGACCTCATGTTGTGGTCCTTCGTCACCAAAATGTCCTTTTTCAGATTTAGAGCTGCCCATTAAAAAAGTACCCCCCTTTACATAAACCATATCCATTTCATAGTTATCAGATATTTTTTCTTTATATTTTTCTTGTCCAAATGAGCTAAGAGCAAGAAGAAAAATGTAAAAATAATTTAATTTCAATTTCAATTTTTGTAGAAAGTGTTTTAAAAAAAAAAAGATAGAAATTATATGCTTGGAATTCAATAAATAAAAAAAAAATATGCTGTTTGTTTATAATATTTTTAATTTTGTTAGACGAGTTTGACGTTTATGCTAATTTTATATTTATTATTTGTGATAAACCAAATATTTACATAATTTGAGCCGTTAACTTATAATCATAAACAAATTAAATTAAACAAATTAAAGAGACAAGATGAAACTTAAAAATTTAATTTACATTACATTTTTACTTGCTGCAGGGCTCGTGACTGCCCAACAGACACTGCAAGGAAGTGTATCAGATGAATCAGGACCCTTACCCGGTGTGAGTGTCCTTGAGAAAGGTACAAGCAATGGGGTTGTTTCTGACTTTGATGGTAATTTCACAATCACAGTATCTGATGACGACGCTATTCTTGTGTTTTCTTATATAGGCTTTGAAACACAAGAAGTATCTGCAAGTGCAGATTCTTTTGATATAGTTTTAACTGAGGGTGCTAACGAACTTGATGAAGTTGTTGTAACAGGTTACGGTACTCAGAAAAAAGCAACCCTGACTGGTTCTATTGCAACCATTGGTGGAGGTGAGTTAGAAAAATCATCTTCTCCTAACCTAGGTACAGCGCTCGCTGGAAAAGTTGCTGGTGTTTTTATAGATCAAAATAACGGAGCCCCAGGAGCTGACACTCCTGCAGTTAGGATTCGAGGTACTAACACCTTTAATAACTCATCTGCGCTTGTCGTTATTGATGGTATTCCTGACAGAGCAGGTGGACTTGCCAGAATTAATCCTGCTGATATAGAGAGTATATCAGTCCTTAAAGATGCTTCTGCAGCTATTTATGGTGCACGAGCTGCTAACGGGGTAATTCTTATTACTACAAAAAGAGGAAGCGAGGGTAAAGCTAAAGTTAAAATTACCTCAAATTATGGCTGGCAAAATTTCACCACTACACCAGATATGTTAACTGGAGCTGAATACATGGATTTAGTTAACCTACTAAATGTATATAAACTACCGGTAGGAGAATGGGCTGCTGCTAATGCAGTAAGAGGGCAACCTTTTACACGTCCTAATGGAGAAGTTTTAAACCCAACTTATTCAACCGATCGTATCGAAAACACAAGAGCTGGTACTGACCCTTGGCTTTATCCAGATACAGATTGGATGGAAGCAGTACAACGCAAGAATGCTCCAACCACTAGACAAAATGTGCAAATAACCGGTGGAGACGAAAATGTAAAATACTTAGCTTCAGCTGGCTATTTAAGACAGGACGTAAATTTTAAAAATGCACCGAAAGGATTTACTCAATATGATCTTCGCCTTAATTTGGATGCTAAAATCAATGACTTTTTAAGTCTTGATGTTGGTTTATATTCAAGACAAGAAGAAAATTTAACTGCAACAAATGCACCTGGAAATGTTTTTAATGATTTAGTTCGCCAATATCCTTGGTTTCCTGCTTACTGGCCAACTGGTGAGTATGGTCCAGATATCGAAAATGGAAATAACCCTGCCATTCGTGTTACAGATGAGCCAGGATATAATGATAGAAGTACAAACTATGTTCAAAGTAATATAGGTCTTGACTTCAGAGTGCCTGGTGTAGAAGGATTGTTGATCCGAGGTAATGTTGCTTATGACAAGCAGAACTTTGATCAAAAAGTATGGCAAAGACCTTGGGAGTTGTATACATGGGATGGAATCAATAGAGACTCATCTGGATTAACTGCTTCCCAAAGAGGTCCTGGTGATCCTAGCTTACAGCAAGACCATACCACTAGAACAGATATAACAGCTATATTTAATGCCTCATACGAGAAAGACTTTGGTGATAATTATTTCAAAATTTTAGGAGGTATTACAAGAGAGCAAACTGATATAAGTTTTATGAGAGCTTTCAAACGTTTTTTCCTTTCTAACGACTTAGATCAACTTAGTTTTGGAGGGCAAGACGGACAATTTAGCCAAGGTACAGGAAGCGAGATTGCTCGTATCCATTATTATGGCCGTTTAAACTACAACTATAAAGAAAAATATCTTTTAGAAGCAGTTGTCACTTATGATGGTTCATATACATTCCCTGAAGAAACACGTTATGGTGTCTTCCCTGGAGTATCAGCGGGATGGGTTGTATCTGAAGAATCTTTCTTTAATGTTGGTTTCCTTGACTACTTCAAATTGAAGGGATCATGGGGTCAATTAGGGAATGATAATGTTGCTCCATTCCAATTCTTAGCATCGTATGGATTTTCTGCTACTAGTTTAGGTGATGTTGTTACAACAGCTTATGAGACTAAAGTTCCGAATCCTAACATTACTTGGGAAACACAAACTTCACAAAACTTTGGTTTCGACATAAGAGCGTTGAACAATAAGCTTGCGCTCGGATTTGAAGTGTTTAATAATACAAGACAAGATATCTTAACCTTGCCGAACAAAACTTTACCTTCATATTCTGGTATTACACCGCCTGCTCAAAATATTGGTGAGTTTAAAAATGCTGGGATAGAGGTAACTGCAGGATTTAATGGAGAAACTAGTAACGGTTTTACTTATAATTTTACACTTAACTTCAGTGATTCAAATAATGAATTGGTATTTATAGATGAACCTGAATTAGCTGACCGTCCTTGGCAAAGAGAAACTGGTGGAGAGATAGGAAGGCCTCTCCGCTACAGAATGACTGGTATTTTCCGAACCCAAGCCGACATTGATGCTGAAACTTTAGACTACAGTGCAATTGCTCCACTTCTTCGTCCTGGAGATGCAAGAGTTGAAGATATAAACGGTGACGGGAAAATTACTCCAGCTGACCAAACTCGAGTTGGTGGAAGTACATTTGCTGATACTCAGTTTGGGTTTAATACAGCTCTATCTTACAAAAACTTTGATCTTAATATGTATTGGAACGGCGCAGCCGGAGGATATAATTCTTATGAATGGAGCTTTATGTCTGGAACACTTGCTAATGTTCAGCGTGATGTTTTTGATCGTGCATGGTCTCTAGATAATCCAGATGCTCCTGCTCCTCGACTAGCAGACAGGGGTGACCAGTGGTATTCAGGTCAAACTGACTACGCTCTTTTAACCAGAGACTTTATAAGATTGAAAACTCTTGAGTTAGGATATAGCTTTAGTGATTCTATCACAAGTAAGATAAATGCTGAAAGTATACGTCTTTCAGTAACTGGAACGAACTTGATTACTATCACAGATTTCCCATTTGATCCTGAAGTTGTTCAGAATGGTATAAACGTAACTAATACCAGAAACGCAGGTGGAGGAAATGTAAATAATGGTGGTGCTTATCCACTTCTAAAAACCATAATAACCGGAATACAAATAACCTTTTAATTTATATATAAACATGAGAAAAATGAAGAAGACTATAATTAAATGCGCTGTTGGATTTATGTTTGTTTCGGCAATAATTAGTTGCCAAGATGATTTCTTAAGTACAACACCATTAAGTGAAATTGCTGAATCTAATGTTTGGTCATCGGCCAAGCTAGCTGAAGCAGCTGTCCTTGACTTGTACCAAGCCACTTGGGCAGGTACATTAACCCGAGAGGAAACCACGGATGCTTTTACTGATCAAGCTGTATTTACTCATCCAGGTCGGGGTGTTGATGGATATACTGAGGGTAAAATGAATCCTGCTGGTGGTTATATGGACATGCAATGGATGAGTTGGACACAACTTTATCCATTTGTAAGAAGTGCTAACATAGCAATACAAAAACTAACTGCTAACGAAGGTGGTCTGGAAGCATCACTTGCTAACAGATTACTTGGAGAAGCTCACTTTATGAGAGGATATCTTTTTTCTCAATTAATGAGACAATATGGAGGTATCGTTCTTTTAACGGAACCACTTACTCTAGAAAGTGAAGCTTCAAACCCAAGAGCAAGTTTCGAGGCTACTGTAAGCCAAATCATATCTGATTTAGATAAAGCAATTGTTCTTTTAGCGGATGCACCACAGAGTAAAGCAAGAGCTCATAAGTTAACTGCTCATGCATTAAAATCCAGAGTACTAACTCATGCAGCGAGTGATTTACACGATCCTGTAAAAAATGCTGCAGTTTCGACTATATCTGGCTATGGTAGCAAAGAACTTATAGGATATACTGGTGGTTCACAACAGGCACGCTGGCAAGCTGCTCAGACCGCATCAAAAGAACTTTTGGATGCTACGAGCGGATACAAACTTGATTATGCTGCACCGGCGCCTTTCGCTGAGGCACAAAAGAATTATGAAGATATCTGGCTAGACGGAGATAAGAATCAGGATTTCATTTGGGGAAGAATGATAGAAGGCTTTGGTTACGGTTCAAGAACTTACCCAGGTGGAGATGGTTGGTCGCAAGGACCAGGAATGGTTGCCCTGTATCATGGTCCTAATGGTTATCATGAATGGGCTGGTACTACTCCAACTGAAGCTTTGGCAAGCAAATATTCCATGAGTGACGGTACTACCTTCGATTGGAACAATCCTGCCCACGCTGCTGATCCTTACGGTGATCGTGAAGCCCGTTTCTATGCAACATTACTATTTGATGGAGCACCATGGAAAGTGAGAACTAGTGATGTGACCAAATTTGATAATTTTAATGAACTTCAAACAGGTTACTATACTTTTTCTGATGGAACTATTGTAAATGGTGTGGATACGCGTCAAGGACCCATTGAAGACTGGAATGGATCTAGAACAGGTTACTATTTTAAAAAGTTCTCAGATCCAAGACTACCAGCGTCATGGCCAAACAACCTTCAAAAAGTGGATGCACCATATATAAGGTACACTGAAGTTCTTCTTAATTATGTAGAAGCAAGCATAAACTTAGGTCAGGAAGCAGATGCTAAAGTTTGGTTAAACAAACTTCGTTTTAGAAATGGTCTGCCTGAAGTTACTGAAACTGGTGCTGATTTACTTGAGCTATACAAGAGAGAGCGAGACAAAGAACTTGTAAACGAAGATGCCCGACTGTTTGATATGAAACGTTGGTTAGAGGGACCATATTCTCTTGACAAACAAGTTCAGCAAACATTAATTCAAGCTACTCAAAAAGCAGGTAGTACAATGACTCCTGCAAATTACAGAAAGAGTACAGCTGATTTTGATTATAAATACAGACCAACTGACATCGTTTTTGAAAACAGAGTATGGAGAGATCAAGTATATTTCATGCCAATACCTCAGAACGAAATCGACCGTGATCCGTCTTTACAGCAAAATCCTGGATACTAGATTTTAGTTAAATATAGTGTTAAAAAAACCCCACAAAATAGTGGGGTTTTTTTATTTTTGAAAAAATATTGATTATGAAGAGGATATATGTATTAATTGCTATTTTATTTTTTGTATTATCATGCGTATCTGAAAAGAAACAGTTCACAAAATTAGGTCATTCGGAAACTAATATTGATTTTGTTAATAAACTCTACGAGACCAATAAGAGCAATTACTTTACTTATCCCTACATGTATTTAGGTGGTGGGGTGGCTGCTGGAGATTTTAACAATGATGGTCTTGAAGATCTATTCTTTACTGGTAATATGGTACCCAATAAACTGTACCTAAATTTAGGAGATTTTAAGTTTAAAGATATTAGTAAATCTGCAGGAATTGAAGGAGACAACAGATGGTATTCAGGTGTCAGCCTAGTTGATATCAATAACGACGGTTTTTTAGATATATACATCGCTGTTGGGGGTGAAAATGAACCCAATAATAATGTTTTGTATGTGAATAATCAGGACAATACATTCACTGAAATGGCAAAAACTTATAGGATAGATGATGACGGCTACAGCATGCATTCTACGTTTTTTGATTATGATAAAGACGGTGATTTAGACTTATATGTTGCTAATTATCCTCCTACCAGTTTTACAGCCCCCGTTGATTACTACAAATATATGATTGACAACCACGAAGATCGAGATTCAGATCACCTTTACCGCAATGATGGAAATTATTTTACAGATGTAACAAAGGAATCAGGTGTAAGTAACTTTGGATTGAGTCTCGGTGTTGTGGCTTCAGACTTTAATAATGATAGTTATTCTGATATATACATTTCTAATGACTTTAATGCCCCAGATTTTATGTATATAAATAATGGAGACGGTACATTTACAAATGATATTTTAAATTCCCTTAAACAAACATCATTTTTTGGAATGGGAGTTGATTCTGCTGATTTTAACAATGACGGATGGGTAGATATTTTTCAATTGGATATGAATGCTGCTGATAACTTCAGATCCAAGGCAAACATGTCATCAATGGACCCTGAAGTATTTTATCAATCTGTAGCACTTGGACTGCATCATCAATATATGCAAAACTCAATGCAATTAAACCAGGGAAATCTTAATAATTCTTCTTCTCCAGCTTTTAGTAATGTTGCTCGATGGAGTGGCGTTTCGTCGACGGATTGGAGCTGGGGTGGATTATTTGCTGATTTTGATAATGACGGGTGGAAAGATTTGTACGTTACTAATGGAATCCGACGTGATGTAAATAACAAAGACTTTTATAATCAACATCGAGAGTTTTTTAATAAGATGGAAAATGATCCTGATTTTAAAAATAAAGAAGAAGAAGTAAAACTATTGTCTTATTTAGAAAAGATGCCTTCTGAAAAACTTTCAAACTATTTATTTCAAAATCAGCAAGACAATGGATTTGTAAATAGAAATAAAGAATGGGGATTAGGTGAAAAAACATTTTCGAATGGTGTTGTTTACAGTGATCTCGATAATGATGGGGATTTAGATCTTGTGGTCAATAATCTTGAAGACTATTCTAGTATATATAGAAATAATAATAATACCAATTCAAATTTTATAGGGTTTAAGTTGCAGGGTAAGGATAAACAAATTCCAATTGGCGCTAGAGTACATATAAAATCTTCAGGGAAATACCAAATGCAGGAACTTAACCTAAGTAGAGGATATTTATCATCGGTTTCACCAAGAATCCACTTTGGAATAGGAAATGATACAAAACTTGATGAGGTTGTTGTTGAATGGCCTGATGGTAATCGAACTAAATTAGATAATTTATCTATTAATGAATACAATGAAGTGGTTTACAAAAAAGGTTCAGCTAAAATCCCTGAGTCAAACGACAAGTCAAATGAAATAAAACAATTCGAAACTATAGTTCAAAATGATCCATTTGTTCATAAAGAAAACCCATATGACGATTTTAAGGATGAGATATTACTACCTCACAAAAACTCTACTTTGGGGCCAGCTTTAGCTGTAGGAGACTTAAATAACGATAGCAGGGAGGATTATATTATTGGGGGAGCGATAGCACAAGCACCAGGAATTTTTATTCAACAAGAGGATAGATCTTTCAAAAAAATTAACATTCCAATATTTGAAAAAGATAAATTTTATGAAGACCTAGGTATCGAAATTTTTGATGCAGATAATGACGGTGACAATGATATTTATATTGCAAGTGGTGGAAATGAATTTAATGAGGGGTCACAAGGTTATGAAGATCGTTTTTACGAAAATAAAGGCAATCTAAATTTTGAAAGAAACAAAACTGCAATACCAAATGCAAGGATTAGTGGTCTTGAAGTTTCATCTCATGATTATGACCAGGACGGAGATATAGATCTTTTTGTGGGTGGTAGACTTAGTCCAAAAAAATATCCATATCCATCAAGTTCAAGAATTTTAGAAAATCAAAGTTCTTTAGGTAATATTAAATTTGTTGATGTTACCAATGAAAAAAATAAGGCACTAAAAAATATTGGTTTAGTAACCACTTCAACATGGTTAGATATTGACGGTGACATGTGGGATGATCTGGTTGTAACTGGAGAATGGATGCCCATCCATTTTTTTAAAAATAATAAAGGAAATTCTTTTTCAGAGATAACTATTGAAGTCTTTAAATCTGAAAAGCGGGGATGGTGGAACGACATTGAAAAAGGTGATTTTGACAATGACGGAGATATGGATCTTATTGTTGGTAATCTAGGATTAAATTACAAATACCAAGCATCAAACGAAAAACCATTTAGGATCTACTTGAATGATTTTGATAAAAATGCAACTTATGATATTGTTTTAAGCTATGAATCAGGCGAGACAGAGTATCCTGTTAGAGGTCGACAGTGCTCTTCTCAACAAATGCCAGCTATAAAAGATAAATTCAAAAACTATAATAGTTTTGCAAGTGCCTCACTTAATGAGATATACACAGATCAAATGCTGAATGAGTCTCTGAAATATGAAATCACATCTTTTGCAAGTATATATTTAGAAAATAATGATGGGATATTTACGGCTAAACCTCTTCCCTACCAGGCTCAATTTTCAAATATAAATTCAATAGTTGTTGAGGATGTAGATAAAGATGGAAACCTAGATCTTATAATTGGAGGAAATCTATATAATTCAGAGGTGGAAACCCCTAGAAATGACGCTAGTTATGGGCTTTGGTTAAAAGGTGATGGAGATAATGGCTTTTCTTCCCAAGTGCCCAGAAATAGTGGACTGGTCATGAGAGGAGATGTAAGAAATATAAAGTTAATGAATGTTGGTAATGAAAGATATTTGTTAGTAGCTTCAAACAATCAGGCTCTTCAAAAAATTAAGATCAATTGATGCGATTTATTTTATTTTTTTTGTCGTTAATTCTATCTATAAGGTGTACAAATCAAAAATCAAATAAATTTAAAAGCTATTTAGTTGGTGAGTGGAGAATAGATAATCCTACACTACAATCGTTTATTCGTTTTGAAGAAAACGGAAAGACTACGTACTATTTCAATCGCTATAGTTATCAACTTGATAGTCTCGCCCAAATAGGAAAATGGAACTTGGATGAAATTCGAAAAGGAAGAGAAATAGACACTTTTATAGTGACTATTGATAAACAGCCTAAAAAAACTGTTTTTCGATTTTTACCTTTAGATAAAAATAGGATAAAAGTGATTGATGAGGGGGGGCAAACATTTTTCACACGTATTGAAAAAAATTAATTTTCTAATAATCAATATCTAATATATTACCATAAGTGTCAAAGACAAAATAATCAGTAAGTTCCTCTGTTTCGCCGTTAGCTAGTAATTTATTGAATATTAATTGTGCAACCATATTTTTTTCTTCTGGAATTAAAGTAAATCCAATAGGATTAAAAAATTCAAAATCTTTACTCCTTATTAAGGATTTTAATAAAATTTGCATCAAAACTCTGTTGACTTTTTGTTGTTCTATATTAATATCCAAATTATTTTTAACTGGTATTTTATATTCATCACCATTGGCCTTTTGCCATGAAAAAATAAAGAATTCAGGCGTCATAGTTGTATCCTGAGAGAACAAAGGACTAAAATTAAAAAATACTATAAGTAAAAATAATAGATAAAACTTCGAGTAACTTCTTATCATCTAATAAATTTAATTAAATTTAGAAAATCTTACAATTATCAGTAATTGTATAGATATTGAGAAGGATAAATGAAGATAGGAGCTTATCATATATACTTACTGACAATTTTTTTTCTGTTAGCAGCATGTTCTGTTGAGGAAAGTGAGAAAGAATCTACCATTTATAAATTACGAACTGAAGTGTGGCCAAGCGATGACAATGGCAAAATTATACCGAGTCAAGGAAATTATGCTCCATTTACTATTAAAACAATATATGCGAGACCTGAGCCTGGTTGGATGTTTGATCGATGGGAGGGAGCAATAAATAGTATAGATAATCCAACTGCAATTTCTTTTTATGATAATCTTGCAATAAGGGCAGTATTCAAAAGAGATACTTTCAAGGTGAGAACTATTGCAGGAGGGAACGGAAGAGGTACTGAATTAGATCAACTTTATTATCCAACAGGAATTGCTTTAGATCCGTCAGGAGATTTGTATGTAAGTGATATGTACAACCATCGAATTCAAAGATGGAGACCAGGTGCTACGGTTGGAATAACTGCTGCTGGTGGAAATGGTTTTGGTGATAGCCAAACCCAACTTGAAGAGCCTGGTAAAATTGATATTGATAGTCAAGGAAACTTATATATCGCTGATACAGGTAATAATAGAGTTCAGAAATGGGAATATGGTGGACTCACCGGAAAGACTGTAGCAGGCGGTAACGGTATGGGAAAAGGACTTAATCAATTACATAATCCATTTGGTATTGCTGTTGACGAATCTGGAGCTATTTATATATCGGAACTAAGCAACCATAGAGTTACCAAGTGGAATCCAGGAGCTTCAGAAGGTGAAATAGTTGCAGGAGGAAATGGAGAGGGTGCTGGTGCTAATCAACTTGCTATTCCAATGGGTGTGGCTGTAAATAAAAAGGGAGACCTTTATATAGCTGATACATACAACCATCGAGTCCAGCTTTGGGAAAAGGGCTCTACTGAAGGTAAAACATTAATTTCAGGCAAGGATTTTAAATCTGGTTTTGAAACTAGTTACTTTAGTTGTATTAGTTTAGTTAATGAATCTCATCTCTATATCACGGATTATCATTCAAAAAGAATAATACGATACGATATCGATTCAGAAAATATTGAGGTAATTTCGACCAACGAATCAATCAAAGATGATGTGGATAAACTTTCTCAACCATATCAAACTGCAGTTGATGTAATGGGAGATTTAATCATTGCCGACGCAAAAAATAATCGTATTCAAAAACGGAAAATTAATAATGAATAAAAAGAATGAAATTTGTCTAGCTTCTAACTACTACAAATTGATCACTTATTATTTTTTTTTCATCCCAATGCTAAGTATATTTTTTTCATGTTTGTCGGATAGAAAATTGAATCAAAACAATTTAAAGACTGAAACCAGTGCTTATTTAATCCAACACGCTGAAAACCCAGTATATTGGCAACGCTGGGATGAAGACCTTTACAAAAAATTAAATTCTGATAAAAAATTACTTATTGTAAGTATAGGCTATTCTAGCTGTCATTGGTGCCATGTAATGGAAGAGGAAACTTTCGAAGATAATGAGGTAGCTGATTATATGAATACGAATTTCGTTGCTATAAAAGTAGATCGAGAGGAAAACCCTGAGATTGACAATATTTACATGACCGCAACACAGATGATAACTGGAAGTGGTGGATGGCCACTAAATGTAGTTTGTTTACCTGATGGAAGACCTGTTTACGGTGGTACCTATCATAGCAAAAAACAGTGGTTAGAGGTGTTGGGAAAAATACAACAACTCTATGAAAATAATAATACAAAACTTTATGCAATCGCCGAAAAAATAGAGAAAGGAATACAAGAAGTAAATAGTTTTAGTTACACAGAAGATCCTCCCGCTTTTGAAAATAAAATTCTCGAAAAAGAAATGGAAATTTGGTCTAAAAGCTGGGACAAAATTAACGGAGGAGAGGTACAAAACCAAAAGTTTATAATCCCAGTGAAATTTAACTATATTCTGCAATTTCAAAAGCTTAATAAAGATGAAAAAATTAGTGACTATTTTGAAAAATCACTTCTAAATATTTCTTTGAGTGGAATTGTTGATCATTTGGAAGGAGGGTTTTATCGCTATACAGTGGACCCAGAATGGAAAATTCCTCACTTTGAAAAAATGCTCTATGACAATGCACAACTATTAACTTTATACTCAAACGCTTACAAAGAGTATAAAAATCCGCAATTTAAATCTACAGTAAATAAAACGTTCAGTTTTTTACAAAATAGAATGAGAAATAGTGAAGGAGGATATTTCTCAGCAATTGACGCTGACAACAAAGATGGAGAAGGACGTTATTACACTTTCAACAAAGATGAAATTTTAAAAGTTGGTAGTGAGGATCTAGAGCTATTCTTAGAAGTTTATCAAATTGATCTTGATGATCCATCTTTAGATTTTCAATACCATTTGAGAAATGTAAGTTATACAGAAGGGATAATGAGTAGATTTAGAATTAATGAACTAGAACTAAATAAAAAAAAGTTGGATTGGGAACGTCGTTTTAAAATAATTCAAAACGAAAGAGAGTTTCCGATGATCGATAAGAAAATAATCACTTCGTGGAATGGACAAATTATATCGGGATTAATTGACGCATTTGAAGCATTTAAAGATGACAAATTCTTAGTTCAAGCTAAAGAAACTTTTGAATTTATTGATAAAAATTTATTTAATAAAAGTGGCTTAATGCATACTTATCAAGCTAACTCGGCTAAGATCGAGGCAAATCTTGAAGATTACGCATTTACGATAACCGCAGCCTTGGACTTATATGAAAATACTGGAAATACTTACTATTTAGAAAAAGCTGATAAAATCACTAAAATTGCCATTAAAAAATTTGAAACTAATGAAAACCCATTTTTTACTTTTACCGAAAATCCAGTTTTGTTCTCAAAAATCATTTCTTTGGATGATAATGTAATTGCTTCTGCCAACTCAAAAATGGCTGAAAATTTGTGGGAACTAGGTCATATATATGAAAATGAAGGCTATACAAAAAGAGCTAAAAATATGCTGGATGCTATAATCAAATTCTTTGCGGAGGGAAGAGGAAAAGACTATAGTCAGTGGGCTCAATTATTAGCAAAAGAATTATTTCCCTTTAAAGAGGTAATCATCGTTGGTCCTGAGGCTAGAAAAGTAAGTACAAAAATTAAAGAAAATTATTTTCCCAATGTGCTTTTTCAAATCAGTGAAAAAGAAAGCAAGTTACCTCTTCTGGAAGATCGTTTTTTAAAAGATGAAACATTGATTTATGTTTGTGAAAACAAAGTATGTTTACGCCCCTCAAAATCTGTTTCAAAAGCGCTACAGCAAATAATAAATTAAGCTTTATTTTGGTTTACTAAATAAAGCTTAATTGATAACACCTGACCCTAATAATTCATCATTTTTATACCAAGCTATAAATTGTCCTGAAGTAATTGAAGACTGTGGTTTTTCAAAAACTACGTACATCACCCCTTCATTTTGATAAAGACTTGCTTTCTGGAGCGGTTGGCGATAACGAATCCTAGCCATCACCTCTAGTGTTTCTCCCGAAAATATCCTTTGATCATTTCTTACCCAATGAATTTCATTGGTATTAATTTTTAGGGCTTTCCGATATAAACCAGGGTGGTTTTTACCTTGTCCAACAAATATGATATTAGTTTTAACGTCAGTATCCAAAACAAATAGTGGATCAGAAGTACCTCCAACTCTTAGCCCTTTTCTTTGACCTATAGTAAAAAAATGAGCACCATGGTGTTCTCCAACTAATTTACCATCCTCCATTGAATACTTAATTTTTTTTGATTGGTAAATAAGAGATTCTAAGTTTTCATTAGAGGTATTATAACTCTCAAAATCAGCTGGAATCTCAATAATTTTACCTTTTTTAGGTTTAAGCTTTTGTTGCAAAAAATCAGGTAAACTTACTTTTCCCACGAAACAAAGACCTTGAGAATCTTTTTTGTCTGAGGTTACTAAGTTCAAGTTTTTTGCAATTTTTCTCACCTCTGATTTCATTAGGTGTCCAATGGGAAAAATCACTTTAGAAAGTTGTTCCTGAGTAAGCTGACAAAGAAAATAAGATTGATCTTTATTGCTATCCATTCCAGCAATTAATCGGTATATCTTGTCACCAAATGGATTTACAAATTCGTTTTTTTGGGAATAATGCCCTGTTGCTATAAAATCTGCCCCAAGTGATAGGGCGATATTAAGGAATATATTAAACTTAATTTCTCTATTACATAAAATATCAGGATTCGGGGTTCTACCTTTAGCGTATTCATCAAACATATAGTCTACTATAAGTTCTTTATATTCTTTACTTAAATCAATTGTCTGAAATGGAATACCAATTTTTTCAGCAACCAACATTGCGTCATTACTATCTTCTAGCCAAGGGCATTCATTTGAAATAGTAACAGATTCATCATGCCAATTTTTCATAAATAAACCTATAACATCGTAACCCTCTTGTTTTAGGAAATATGCAGCTACACTGGAGTCTACTCCCCCCGAAAGTCCAACAACAACTCTTTTTTTCATAACAGAAGTTTCAAAAAGATCTTTAATTATCTCCTGCCTGCTTTCTTTTGTTTTTCAGCTTCTTCTATCGCTTTTTGTAAACGAGCTGAAAAACCACCTGGCTTTTTTGGCTTACTTTTATTTTCTTCAATTTGAGCATGTATTTTTGTGTCGTCAATGATATAGTTTTTTATCACTATCATCAGAATGATAGTCAAAAGATTGGAAACAAAATAGTAAAGACTTAATCCACTAGCATAATTATTAAAGAAAAAAAGCATCATTAGAGGCATCAGATACATGATAATTTTCATATTAGGCATACCTGGTTGCTGAGGCATAGGTTGTTGGCCAGTAGTCATCTTGGTGTAGAAGAAAATAGCTACGGAAGCTAAAATTGGAAATAAGCTAACGTGGTCTCCATAAAAGGGAATATTAAATCCTAAGTCCAGAATTGAATCATAGGATGATAAATCATCAGCCCAGAGAAAACTTTTATCACGAAGAACAAAAGCGACAGGAAAAAAGGAAAATAGAGCATAAAATACTGGCAGTTGAATTAATGCAGGGATACAACCAGACATTGGATTAGCACCTGCACGTGTATATAGACTCATAGTTTCTTGTTGACGTTTGACAGCATCATCTTTATATTTAGCCGATATAGCTTCAATATCAGGCCTTAAGACTTTCATTTTTATTTGTGAAACATAAGACTTGTATGTTACAGGGGACATCAATAATCTCACAATAATAGTCATAACTATAATCGCTATACCATAAGAAAGAAAAGAAGATAAAAAGCCAAATAAAGGTAAAAAGATGAACTTATTGATCCATCCAAAAATTCCCCATCCCATCGGAATAGATGCTTCAAGGTCACCTTCTAGATTTTGAAGTGTCTTATAATCGGTAGGTCCATAGTAAAATTTCAATTTAGTATTTATATTTTCACCTTGTTTGGGCAGCAGGTATGATGACTCAAAATACTTTGTGAATTTTTCTTCAAGGCTTTGATCACCTGATAAATCTTTCGATTTTAAATTAATAGTATTTATAGTAGAATCTGGAATAAGAATAGCGCTAAAAAAATGTTGTCGGTATGAGATCCATCGAATGTCTTCTCTATTATCTTCATCCTCACCGCTAAGGGATAAATAATCAACCCTATCATCTTCATATCCAAAGGTTAGCTCTGTATAACGATTTTCATAATCTATGCTTCTTGAGTTTCGAAAAATATTTGTACTCCAACTTATTTCTGGTGGCTTATTACTGTCAAGTAACGCCTCCATACCAACGGATTTAAAATTGACTGTAAATGTGTAACCATTTTTTGGGAATATATACTCAAAAACCAAATAAATATCTTTTGAAATTGCAGATTTCAGCAATATTATATATTCATTATCTCTTTCTGAAAATTTAGTTTTGAAATAAAAATCTCGAGTATTTAAAACTCTACCATCTTTTGTATAAAGTGATACATTAAAGTTAGAATTCTCATCTTTAATCATTGGTAAAGGTAAATCATCATAATTTTCAAATTCTTTTAACGATAAAGTATGAATTTCAGCACCTTTTGATTGAATTTCAACAATCATACTCTTTGTACTAAACTGGATGTTTGGTAGATCATTTGGAACAAAAAAGTTACCTAAGTCCCCGTAAGCTATTATCTTTTGTTGTGATTGAATTGAGTCTTGAATTACTTGATTTAACTCCAATTTAACTGACTTTTTGTTTGTCTCAGTTTGGGCTGCTTCTTGAGGCCCACTACGATATAGCATCCAAGTCAAAATAAGTGCAATTAAAATAAATCCGATAAGTTGATATGGGTCAAACTTTCTTTCTTCCATATTTGAATTTAAGTTTTTAGATTTTTTTCAAGACTTGCTTTAACAAATGCTTTAAAAAGCGGATGAGGTTTAAGTACAGTGCTTTTATATTCTGGGTGAAACTGAACACCAACAAACCATGGATGACAATTATATTCTATAATTTCAACCAAACCAGTTTCAGGGTTTGTGCCTGAAATAATAAAATCGTGATCAAAAATTTTATCTGAAAATTCATTATTAAATTCGTACCTGTGACGGTGACGCTCATTAATATGTTTTTTTTGGTAAGCAATTGCTGACTTAGAATTAGGTGTTAATTTGCAATCCCATGAACCCAAACGCATTGTTCCCCCTTTATTTATTACACTTTTTTGTGATTCCATCAAGTCGATGACTGGATACTTACAATTAGATACCATTTCAGTAGAATTAGCATTCTTTAGACCCACTTTATTTCTGGCGTATTCTATAACAGCCATTTGCATACCCAAACATATTCCAAGAAAAGGTAAATTATTTAACCTAGCATACGAAATTGCCATGATTTTTCCTTCTATTCCCCTTTCTCCAAATCCTGGTGCAACAATCAGTCCATCTAGAGGTCCTAGTTTGGTGTCTAAATTTTTAGAATCTAAGTGTTCTGAATGTAAATATACCACAGAAATTTCTGTTTCATTTTCTACACCAGCGTGTATTAATGATTCCAAAATGGATTTATATGAATCTTGAAGTTCAACATATTTTCCTACTAACCCTATCTTAATTAAATTTTTAGGATTTCGAACTCTTTTTAAAAATGCATTCCATGGCTTGAGATCATGATTTTGTTTTGGTTTTAATTGCAACCTTTGTAAAACTACAGTATCTAGTCCTTCCTCTAACATTTTTAAAGGCACGTCATATATTGTATCTACGTCTATAGACTGAATTACAGCTTCTCTTTTAACATTACAAAATAATGCAATTTTCTCTCTTAATTCCTCTGAAAGCTCGTGTTCAGTCCTACAAACAATAATATCTGCAGATATTCCACTTTCCATTAATGTTTTTACTGAATGTTGAGTTGGCTTTGTTTTTAATTCACCAGAAGCAGAAAGGAATGGAATTAATGTTAAATGAATAACTAATGTGTTTTCCTTTCCTAACTCCCAAACCATTTGTCTTACAGACTCTATGTAAGGTAATGATTCTATGTCACCAACTGTCCCACCAATTTCTGTTATAATTATATCATAATCACCTAAGTCACCTAATAATCTCATTCTATCTTTAATCTCATTAGTTATATGGGGTATAACTTGAACTGTCTTCCCAAGAAATTCTCCTTTTCTTTCTTTTTCAATTACATTTTGATAAATTAATCCTGTGGTAACATTATTAGCCTGCGAAGTATTAACATTTAAAAATCGTTCATAATGTCCAAGATCTAGGTCTGTTTCAGCACCATCATCAGTTACAAAACATTCTCCATGTTCGTAGGGATTTAGTGTCCCAGGGTCAACATTAATGTAAGGATCGAACTTTTGAATGGTTACCTTGAAATTTTGGGACTGTAAAAGTTTTGCTAAAGAGGCTGCGATTATTCCCTTACCCAATGAGGAAGTTACACCACCTGTTACAAAAATATATTTAGTATTTGACATCCCGGTTATTTGAATTAATAAACGTTAACCGGACTCAAATTTACGAAAATCGAAAGGAACTTTGGCTTTAGATACTACTCTTTTATTTCAAATACCTCATATCCTTTATGCTGAAGTATGAAAGTGGCGTTATTTATGAATGATTCATTTTGATTTTTCCTATATAAAAATCTATTAGATTCATATTGAGTTTCACCTAAATCAACAGATTTTCTTATATTTTCTGACACTGCAAATCTTAAAACTGCATCTAGAACAACGTCATATCCTCGCAAAGCATTATAATTTGGTGGCTTTCCGTAATTCAGTACGAAGTCATCTACAAATTTATTCCCAATAGTTTCATCCAATGGTTTAGAGCCTGATGGATAAGTAAATCTTATACCACCTAATGATTTTCTTGATAGATTATCGTTGTTATACACATTGCTTCTATAAGTAGTAAATACTTGTACGTCTCTAAATTCATCATTTTGAGCACTAAACTGAGACAATGCACTTGCAATTAATGGAAATGATTGAGTCTCTAAAATTATTTTATTGGGTATTGAATCAAGCAATAGAGAGTCAATTAACTCCGGTATTATGTAATCAAACTTTTCAGGTCTCAAATTGATCGCCCAGGGAAATCTTAGATGGAGCTCGTTCTTAACTTTATTATTTTTTGAATCTGCAACAATAACAATATTATGAGTAGTGTCGAGTTCCTTCTCTAGGAAAGTAAACATTTTTTTTCGGAAAAAATTTTCGTCAGTTACAGATTGAAAAACATTTTTCCGAAAATTTACGGGTTTGGAAGAAAGGGGTGCAATTTTTGGAATGTTTATTAGATTCTTTTGGTTTGATATATAATCAAAATTTGATGGGATCAGTGGACCAACAATTAAATCTAGCGTATCCAAGGATCCTGAAACGGTAATATTTTTAAGTTTTGATTTTTTGTTTTCTGTATCAAAAGTTGATAATTCAATTTCAATTCCGCTTTCACTAGCTTTTTGTAAAGCAAATAGAACACCAGTGTAAAAGTCCAATGAAATAGTGTGCAGATTACGTTCTTGAAGAGCTTTTTTTGTATTTTCAATGGAATCAAAAATTATTTCTTTTGCCTTAAAAGGCAATAATAGTCCAATTTTTAATTTACCTATTTTAAATGTTGAGTCTATGAGGTTAACTCTTTCTATTAAAAGGTCATTTTCAATTTTTAGCTTTCCGCTGAGCGAATCGGGAATTTTTAAGATCATACCCGCTTGAAGGCCTGTATTTTTTAGATTTGGATTTAGGGAGTCAAGAGTATAGCGATTTACACCTAATTTTTTCTCTACACGATAATATCCCTCTGATGGGAGGACTTGATAGTAATTATATAAAGAATCTTTTTCTGGTATAATTTTACTGTAGCCTAGATTTCTCACTCTGATTTCTTGACCAATTTTCAAACCATTTAAAATTTGCGGATTTAAAGAATCTAGTTCATTTATTGTCATACCATGTTCATAAGCCAAACGCCATTTTGTTTCCCTAGGTTTAACAGTATAGGTTTCAAAAGATTTGACTGATTTATTTTGTTTTTTTGTGTTTAAAGGACTTATCTTCTGATATATGGGTATTCTTAACAGCATTCTTTTCTTAATTCCAAGTTTATTTAATGAGGGGTTATATTCATTTAGTTGGATCTCAGATATGCCATAAAAATCAATAATTTGTGTCAATGTTTCATCTTTTTTAACTCTATGAATTAAAAAGTCCTGAGGTACCTGACTTAAACAAAGATTTATGCCCAATAGGATAATAGATGAAAAGATTATTTTGTGCTTAAATAAACTCATTTTAAAAGGTTATTCCCATTCAATTGTAGCCGGAGGTTTAGAACTAATGTCATATACTACACGGTTAATTCCCTTAACATTATTTATAATTTCATTGGATATTTTTTGAAGGAATTCATAGGGTAAATTTACCCAATCTGCAGTCATTCCGTCTGTTGATTGAACAGCCCTAAGTGCAACACAATTTTCATATGTTCTTTCGTCTCCCATTACACCCACACTATTTACAGGTAAAAAAATTGCTCCAGCCTGCCAAACATCATCGTATAAATTCCATTTTCTTAGACCGTTTATAAATATATGATCAACTTCTTGCAAAATACTCACTTTTTCACGTGTAATCTCACCTAATATTCTTATTGAGAGTCCCGGTCCAGGAAAAGGGTGCCTAGCAAGTAAAGAAGAATCCATATTCATACTTTTCCCTACCCTCCTCACCTCGTCCTTAAACAACATTCTTAAAGGCTCCACTAGTTTTAGTTTCATTTGTTCGGGCAGACCACCAACATTATGATGAGATTTAATTGTTGCTGAAGGACCATTCACAGAAATTGACTCTATTACATCTGGATATATTGTCCCTTGTCCTAGCCATTTAACCCCTTTCACTTTTTTTGCCTCCAAATTAAAAATATCAATAAAAATTTTTCCAATTATTTTACGTTTCATTTCTGGTTCGGAAATTCCTTCAAGAGCATTTAAAAACTTTTTTGACGCATCAACTCCCTTCACATTCAAACCCATTCCTGAGTATTGTGCTAAAACCTCTTCATATTCATTTTTTCTTAATAATCCATTATTAACAAAAATACAATTTAGCTTATCCCCCAGAGCTCTATTAAGTAGCATTGCAGCAACTGAGGAATCAACACCACCTGAAAGACCAAGAATCACAACATCCTCGCGCACCTTTTCTTTGATTTCATTAATAGCCATTTCTACAAAAGAATCTGGAGTCCAATTCTGTTTTACATTGGCAATATCTACCAAAAAGTTTTTTAATATCTGCTTACCATCTGTGGTGTGATATACCTCAGGATGAAATTGAATTGCATAAGTATCTTCATCCAAAATTTTATATGCAGCATTAATAACATCTTCTGTGCTTCCAATAAGTTTAGATCCCTTGGGTAAAGTTAATATTGTGTCAGCGTGACTCATCCACACTTGACTATTTTTTGAAATGTCTTTGAAAAAAGGATCTTTTGTGTCAAAATATTTAAGATTTGCACGTCCATATTCTCTTGTTTTTGATAGATTTACTTGTCCTCCGTAAAAATGAGCAATGTATTGAGCACCATAACAGACTCCGAGAAGAGGTAATTTACCTTTAATTTGCTCCAAATTTGGATGAGGAGCATCATTGGCTCTTACTGAAAATGGTGAACCTGAAAGAATTACAGCCTTGTAGGTATTTAGATCATTAGGAATTTTTTGGTAAGGATAAATTTCACAATAGATAAAAAGCTCTCTCACGCGTCGAGCAATAAGTTGGGTATATTGTGACCCAAAATCAAGGATTAAAACTTTTTCTTGCATGAACAAAAATACGATTTAATCAACGCTTAAAAATGTAATGTTGAAATTTATCTGAAAAATATATTAAAACTCGATTAAATTAAAGTCTATATCTAAAGGGTCTAATGATTCTATAAGGAGTGGTATAAAGTTTTCTCCAATTTCGTTATATACAGTAAAAAAATTTAATTTGCGTTCTTGGAATTCATCGTCTGGAAATAATTGGTTTCGAATATTTCGAATTCTTTCTATTTGATTTGATAAGCTCTTTTTTTGTGCTTTTAATAAACGTTTTTCCAATTTATTTATCCCATTAATTTGTTTTTTTTCTTGAGCATTAACAGCTCCTTCAAAAGATTTATCTGTCTTAGAAACTAAAGATTTGAGGTAATCAAATTGTTTATTTAGCACAATTTTTAAATGTTCTAAATTTAAATCAATACTGCTAGCTTGTTTGACTTTTTTTTCATCTAAGGCTTTTTGGCTATAAAACAAATCTGAAATTTCAATTCCTAGTTTTTTCAATTTATTCGCCTGCTTTTTAGAATACAATAGGACAGAGTTTCTCACAAGAAGTAATGGAAAAGGAACTTCAACTTTTTCAAACATTGTCTTTAGTTGCAACCAGTAAGAAATTTCTGCAGCTCCACCAATATAACAAAGGTTAGGTAGCAAAACTTCTTGGTATAGTGGTCTTAAAATTACATTTGGTGAAAAGCGTTCAGGACATTTTTCTAATTGATCTATTAATTCATTTTCTGAAAAAAATTTACCTGTGTCTTTAACAACAAATTTGTTGTCATTTTTTTCAATTCTGTAGCGCCCCTCTGGTAACAGATAAAATAAATTTATGTTTCTTGGGTTTACTTGAGGTGAGTATGTTTTGCTATAATTATCCTTCAAGTTATTTATTTGTTTTTCAATACTATGAAATGAAAACTGATCAGAAAGCTCTTTTTTGAAAAAATTTATAAACATTTTTTTTAGATCTTTTTTGTTAGGTTCTAAGACCAGTAAACCATATTTGCCAAATAGTTGGTTAACCAGCTTTAATGTTGCCTCTGACAAATTAGCAGATTCCCGATAACTGTTTTTAATTAAGTCCCTAATTTGGTTTGCTTCATTATTATTTCCCAAAAAAGATTCAAAATCGTCAAGTGTAAATTTCAATTTATCCAGCGGCAATTTACCAACAGGACCAATTAAATCCTGATTCCATTGGAATTTCTTCTCTTGAAATTTAAAAGAATTAATTTCATCGAAATCATGATCTTCACTAGCCATCCAATAAATAGGTATGAAATTAAACCTCGGGTATTTTTCTTTAAGTTTACCACAAAGATTAATAGTAGAAATTATTTTATATATAAAGTACAAGGGACCGGTCATTAGACACAGTTGGTGACCAGTAGTAACAGTAAATGTATTTTCGCTAGTTAGAAGATCTATATTATCCAAAACACGTTTTGGTGCTTTTAAATTTCTATACTGATCTTCAAATATTGTTGTTAAAAGGTCTCGGGTTTCTCTTTTAAAAGATGCCTTTTTTTGATTGATTTGACTTTCAAAGTTTTCTAATCTAGGTGGATGTGAATAATATAATTTAAGTTTTTTATCTTCAACTAAATAATCATTGATTAATTTTGAAAATCTGAGCTTTAAATCAATTGGAATACTATGGGCTTGCATAAATAATATGTGAAGCGTAAAGATATTTTTTTTTTAGAAAAAGAAATCGAAAGTTTGATTAGAAAGCAAAAATTTAAATATATGAGAAAAAAAATTATTTCTTTACTATTAATTTTTTATCCATTAATATTAACTTCTCAGCTTAAGAGCCCTGAAACTTTTTTTGGATATGAGCTAGGAACTTATTTTAATTTACATCACCAGCTTTTGAATTACTTCAGCCATATTGAGAAAAATTCTGAGTCTCTTAAAATTATTCCGTATGGAAAAAGTAATGAAGGTAGAGAATTACAACTTATTTTTATTTCAAATCCTAAAAATTTAGACAATCTTGAAGAAATTCGTTTATCCCATCTTCAAAATAGTGGATCGATAAAAGGACCTAAAAACGAAAATAAATCAATTGTTTGGCTTAGTTATAATATACATGGTAATGAATCTTCAAGCTCAGAAGCTTCAATGAAAACTGCTTATGATTTAATTACCAAGCATACAAAATGGTTATCTGATACTATTGTAATAATAGATCCATGTGTCAACCCAGATGGGAGAGATCGTTATGTAAATTTTTACAAACAAAATAGGAGTATACCATATGACAAAAATCAAAATTCGATAGAACATGATGAACCTTGGCATAATGGAAGAACAAATCATTACGCTTTTGATTTAAATCGAGACTGGGCATGGGTTACTCAAACCGAAACAAAAAATCGTATACGTAAATTTAATGATTGGCTTCCACACATTCATGTCGACTTTCATGAACAAGGGATTAATAGCCCTTACTATTTTGCACCTGCGGTAGAGCCCTATCATGAAGTAGTTTCAAACTTTCAAAGAGAATTTCAAGAAATAATTGGTAGAAATCATGCCAATTACTTTGATGAAAAAGGATGGTTATACTTTACAAAAGAAAAATTTGATCTTTTGTACCCCAGCTATGGAGACACATATCCAATGTTTTTAGGAAGTATTGGCATGACCTATGAACAAGCAGGAGGTGGGATTGCTGGACTCGGGGTAAGAAATGACGAAAATATTGAGGTAACATTAAAAGATAGGATAGAGCATCATCACGTGACTGGTCTATCTACAGTTGAAATGGCTGCAAAATTTAGGATACTTTTAAATAAAAATTATCAGTCTTTTTTTGATAATAGAAACTTTAAATACAAAAATTTTGTTTTAGAGGGAAATCAAAATAAAATAAATTCTTTAGCTGAATTTTTTAAAAAACACAATATTATCAGCAAAAAACTATCAGAAAACACAAGTATTCGTGGCTTTGATTATCAAATGCAAAAAAATAAATCTACTGAATTCTCAAAAAACTCTCTTGTTATACCAACAAATCAGGTAAAAGGAAAATTGGTAGAAATACTTTTAGAACCTAATACAAAACTAAATGACTCACTCACTTATGACATAACTGCGTGGTCTTTAGCATTTGCCTATGGTCTAAAAACAATAGCCACAACACAAGAGCTTAAAGCTAATCCTTTTGAATTTTTAAATAATTCAGAGATAGTTTTGGAAGAAAACAAATATGGATTTGGTTTTGTTTGCAAAAGTTTAGATGATATCAAATTTCTTTCTGATTTAATAAAATCAGGTATTAAAATTAGATATAATACTTTACCTCTAACAAATAGTAAAATAGATTGGGATGTAGGAAGCATTTTTATTCTCAAGGCAGACAATCTAGATAACAAACAATACTTAACAAAACTTAAAGAAATTGTAGATCAACATAAAATTATATTACATAATATATATACAGGATATTCTGAAAAAGGACCCGACATGGGTTCAGACGAAATAAAATTAATCAAAATACCGAGGGTTGGATTACTGAGGAGTAAGAATTGTAGCCTTCATAATTATGGGGAATTATGGCACTTTTTTGAACAAGAATTAAAATACCCACTGTTGCGGATTAATGAAAAAAAATTACTTTCTGTTCTCCCTGAGATCGATGTCTTAATTTTACCAAGTGGGGATTACCCTAGTTTTGAAAACTTTACAAATGGAAAAAAGATTGAAGAATGGATTCATGATGGCGGAAAATTAATAGCACTTGCAGGTGCATTAAATATTTTTGCTGATACTGAAAAATTTTCTTTAAAAAAGAAGAACCCTAAAAATCAAATTAAAAATACAATTCCATATATGGAAATGGAGCGTTCAGATATTAGTGCCTCTACAAGTGGAAGTATTTTTAAAGCTACCTTGGATGAGACCCATCCAATTGGTTATGGAATGGAAAGATATTATACATTAAAATTAAATACCGATGCATTTTATCTTTTAGAAAATTCTGGAAATGCGCTTTATATTGATAAAGATGCAGATGCTATTTCAGGTTTTATTGGATATAAAGCTAAGCAAAGACAAAGGAATTCGTTGCTTGTAGGGCAAGAGAATTATGGTGATGGAAAATTGATATATTTTGTAGACAATTCTTTATTTAGAGGGTTTTGGTATAGTGGTAAACAACTATTTTCAAATGCACTCTTTTTTTAAATCAAAATATCAATTTAAATAAACCTCAAACAGGAATACCTGCCAGATCAAAATTATTAGCCCCGATGATTTTAATGTAAACAAACTCTCCTAATTTGACATAGAATTTTTTTGCATCTATTAGTACTTCATTATCAACATCTGGTGAATCCATAAAGGTTCTACCAATAAAATTTGTTCCCTCTTTTCTATCAATTAAACATTTGAAAACTCTCCCTATAAGCTTTTCGTTGTTATTCAATGCAATCTTAGATTGTATTTCCATGATTTCATTTAATCTTTTTTGTTTCAATTCCTCGGGAACATCATCTTTTAGTAGATATGCATGAGTATCTTCTTCATGACTATATTTAAAACATCCTAAACGATCAAACTTCATCTCTTTCACCCATTTCTTTAAAATTTCAAAATCTTTATCTGTCTCACCAGGATAGCCCACGATAAGAGTAGTTCTCAACACAATACCTGGAACAAGTTTTCTAAATCGTTTAATAAGTGAAGTCGTTTTTTCTTTATTAGTACCACGTCTCATTGACTTTAAAATCTTATCAGATATATGTTGAAGTGGAATGTCAAGATAATTACAAATCCTAGGTTCCTTTCGCATGACCTCTAAAACATCCTCAGGGAAGCCTGTTGGAAAGGCATAATGTAATCTTATCCACTCAATACCATCTAATTTTGATAGAGCACGAAGTAATTGTGCGAGTCTTCTTTCCTTATAGAGATCTAAACCATAATAAGTCAAATCCTGAGCAATTAAAATTAATTCTTTTACTCCATTTTTAGCTAAGTTTTTAGCTTGGTCTAGGAGTTTTTCAATTGGAGTTGATCTATGCTTACCACGCATTAATGGTATAGCACAAAAAGAACATGGTCTATCGCAGCCTTCAGCAATTTTTAGATAAGCATAGTGCTTAGGAGTCGTCAAGATTCTCTCTCCTACTAATTCATGCTTGTAATCAGCTTCTAAAACCTTTAATAGTTGAGGTAAATCTGTAGTGCCAAAATATTGATCTACATCGGGAATCTCTTTTTCTAAGTCATTTTTATATCTTTCACTTAAACATCCCGTTACATATACCTTGTCGACTATACCAGTTTGCTTGTACTCAATTTGCTCTAAAATTGTATCTATAGACTCTTGCTTCGCATTATTTATAAAACCACAGGTATTAATAACTACAATATTTCCATTTTCTTCATGAACTACATTTTTCTTACTTGCTTCTAGTTGTTTGATTATAACCTCTGAATCATAAATATTTTTTGAACAACCTAAGGTTATAACATTTATCTTATTTCTTTTTTTTGATCTAGTTCTCATATTACTATTTAAACAAGTCAGGCGTCATACGAACTGGGTTTATTTTTTCATAGGCTGCTCCAATGTTTAATAAAATCTGTTCTTTTTTTGAAGGGGCAATAAAAGTTATATTTTGAGGTTGACCGTTACGTTTATATCCCATTGGAATTCCTAACGCAGGGAAATGTGCAAGAGCTGCAAATTTAGCATCCTTACTATCAATTGATATGACAGCGTCTAGATTCTGATTTTTGATTACCTTAAAATAGCTCTTAGCTAATTTCATCATTTCATGTTTAGTTTTTCTAAATTGATTTTGAGAAATATTTACTTTAACTAATCGAGTAAAATTTTCTTGCCCATATGGTGCATGGAGTAGGCTATCCGTTTTGTTGAAATTTACGATGTCCTTTATTGAATCAAAAGGTAATTTTTTGTTAGTGCAGTTTTTTATATATTTTGGTAAATCACTTTTCATATCTATATCAAGCAGCTTTATAAAATTTTGTAGTTCTATTTTAGGAGCTTTGAAACTAATAATTTTTGCTCCTGCTTTTATCATCAAATCCAAAGAAATTTTCACCAAACTATCTTTTTCATATTTTTCAAAAATTCCAAAACTTTTCCCCTGTAAGGTAACTGTATCTAATCCCTGATAAAAAATAGGTTCGCTATTATAACTATACTCATCATTACTGTCAAAACCTACTATTGCGTTCATTAATATGGCAGTATCCATAACACTTTTAGCTATAGGTCCTGCTGTATCTAAACTACTTGAAATTGGAATCATTCCGTTTCTACTTATTGATCCTATAGTTGGCTTCAGACCTACCACACTATTTTTACCTGATGGAGATAAAATTGAACCTGAAGTTTCAGAACCAATAGCTGCTACTGAATAGTTTGCTGCAACTGCTACTCCACTTCCTGAACTTGATCCACCAGTTTCAAAAATTTTCCTCCCATATGGATTTAATGTTTGTCCCCCCAATGCACTATATCCTAATGGACAATCTTGACAAAAATAATAAGCCCATTCACTCAAATTAACTTTTCCTAAAATTAGTGCTCCCTTTTCCTTTAAACGTTTGACAAGAAATGAATCATTATTAGGAATGTTATTTTTAAATGCTGCACTACCAGCAGTAGTACTCATGGGTAAAGCATCAATATTATCTTTTATAAGGATAGGAATTCCATATAAAGGATGGTTTATTTGTTTCTTTCGTTTTTTGTCTCGCTGCTTTGCTTTATTAAGAACATCTGGGTTGAGAGAAATTAAAGCATTCAAATAAGTATCGCGATTGGTTTCAAAATAGTATATACGAAATAAATAGAATAAACATATTTTTTCATATGATACTAAGCCTTTTTGAACATTTTCTTGAATTTCGAGTACACTTTTTTCTAAGATAAGTGGCTTCAATCTTTCATATTCTTTTTTTGTGAAGCCTAAAAGTTCCTTTTTAAAAGGGGAAAAAAATGAGTTTTTGTCCTGATGCTTTGACTGAATCCGCTTAAATCGTAAGCGTTTTAAAGAGTTTTTTGAATTATCTTTTAATTCAGCTGTTTCGTCATAGGGTATCCATTTTACAAGGCTTTGTTCTTCAACACTGCAAAAGTTAAAAATGAATATTATTAGAAACCAAAATCTAAATTTATAGATGGGCATACTATAATATTTTTTTCAAAAAATCCTGAACCGCCTTAGTTACTTGCCCATGATTATTAGAACTTAGATAGGAGGTTATCACGTGATCACCAGCATCGGGAAACGCTTTTTTTACCTTTAATTCGCTTGGGGTACCTAGCTCATCAAACATTTTTAACATCGCAGGTATAGATACAACTTTATCCTGTAAACTATCATTTTTATAATAATATCCCATAAAAACTGGAACCTTTATTTTTTCATAAGTTGATTTATTCATTTTAATATCTAAAAGTTTTTGCATATGAAGTGTGCTTTCTAATCGTATTTTGGAAGTCCAATATTTTTTCTTTTCAATATTCATGTTATTCATATTATGATATTTACTGCCTCTTACAAGACGAGCCATTTGAAGTCCCCATGGTTTGGATAGAAGTTTTGCTAATGGATCATATACCTCAATATTCGGCGCAAAAAGACAAATTGCAGCGATAGATGGGTCAGCACCAAAACACAAAGAGAGTACACCTCCATGAGAAGTCCCAAGAAGAATTACTCTATCTCCAAGAGCTTTTGCGACCGATATAGCTTCTTTTGCAGATTCCCAAAAATCATTATTGTTGTAATTCAACATTGGTTCTTTTTCATTTAGTCCATGACCGTAAAGTCTAGGAACATAAAGATTTGCATTAAGAAATTTGGCAATTTTTCGATGTACTGGATCTCCCTCAATTCCTGAGGCAGTAAAACCATGTAAATACAAAATACTATACTTAGTTTTTTTTGGAATAGAGTCATTAAACTCTATATAAGATTCATTTCCTGGACGAACATTTCCTAATGCTTTTTCTTTATTATAAACCCAATTTTTTAAAATATTTAATTCTTTTGGTACTTCAATTGGGTTCATATTAAGGTCAGGGCTTTCAACTTTTGGTCCTACAAGATATAGACCTCCTAGAATTAAGATTAAAATCCAAAAAAATTTAAAAATTTTCATTTTAGATTATTTATTTCCTAAACAATGTTTTAACAAATTTATCTGGATCAAAGTCTTGTAAATCTTCTATTCCCTCTCCAACCCCAATGTATTTCACAGGAATTTCAAATTGGTCTGATATTCCAATGAGTACTCCCCCTTTTGCAGTTCCGTCTAATTTCGTAACTGCTAAGCTTGATACCTTAGTTACCTGAGTAAATTGTTTCGCTTGTTGAAAGGCATTTTGCCCAGTTGAACCATCTAAAACTAAAAGCACTTCATGCGGTGCTTCAGGAATTACTTTCGACATTACTCGCTTTACTTTTGATAGCTCATTCATTAAATTAACCTTATTATGTAAACGTCCCGCTGTATCAATTAGGACATAATCAGCTTCTTTAGATTTTGCTGCTTGAATAGTGTCAAAAGCAACGGAAGCGGGATCACTACCCATCTCTTGCCTTATTAGAGTTGCATTAGCAAGGTCAGCCCAAATTTGAAGTTGATCTATAGCTCCTGCTCGAAAAGTATCCGCGGCTCCAATTACGATTTTTTTACCCTGTACACCAAATTGGTGTGCGAGTTTTCCAATTGTAGTGGTCTTACCTACTCCATTTACACCTACAACCATAATCACATAAGGTTTACTTTTTTTTGAATCACTTTCTTCACTATCGGTTTTTTTAAGAAGTTTTGAGATTTCTTCGGAAAGCATTCTCACCAAATCATCAAAACTAAGATATTTTTCCTTTGCTGTTCTTATCTGCAATGCATCAATAATCTTTAAAGTTGTTTCTACCCCGACATCAGATTGAATAAGAATTGATTCAAGTTCATCTAAAAAATCATCACTTATTTTTGTTTTACCGGCTACTATTAATCCTAATCGAGATAAAAAAGACTTTTTCGTATTAGATAGTCCTTCTTCTAATTTTTTTTCATCCTTTTTTGTAAAAAAGTCTTTAAGCCTTCCCATATATAAAAATAAAAAAAAGCTACTGTCAGAAGTAGCTTTTTTTTTAAAAGTAGTTTATTCTATTTTTTACTAAGCCAATCAGATACCAAATCTGGTGGTAAGATAGTTTCAACAAAACTATAAGAATTGCTACCAGGTTTTTTTACCATTTTTATAGCTTTTGTTAATCTTTTTGATCCTGTTTGTAGTGAAGCAACTGATTTCTTAGCCATTATTACTTGATTTCTTTATGAACAGTCATTTTTTTTAAAATTGGGTTGAATTTTTTTACTTCAAGACGTTCTGGGGTATTCTTTTTATTTTTTGTTGTAATGTAGCGTGACGTTCCCGGTAAACCTGAATCTTTATGCTCCGTACATTCTAAAATAACCTGTACCCTGTTACCTTTTTTAGCCATAAAATTTAACCCTTATAATTACCTTTTTTCTTAGCTTCTTTTAAAACAGCTGAGATACCTTTTTTATTGATGGTTTTCAAGACAGCTGTTGAAACATTGAGTGTGACCCATTTATCTTCTTCAGGAACAAAAAAACGTTTTCTGATTATATTTGCATCAAAGCGTCGCCTTGTTCTATTTAATGCTTTTGATACATTATTTCCAAACATTACTTTCTTTCCGCTGATTTGACAAACTTTTGACATAACAATTTTGTACGGCTGCAAATTTACTGTTTTTTAAACAGTTTCAAAATTGTTTTTAGAAAAATAAGATTTTTACATTATTTCTCTGTAAACCATCTCTAATGCCTTGTTGACAGCTTTTCCAATTACGCTTTCTCTATGCTTACCGAATGTAAATCTTTCGCTTATAATTCTTTTGTCTGATGATATTGCTATCCAAACAGTTCCAATTTCAGCATCTGAGTCACCTTTGGAAGGCCCAGCATTCCCTGTCGTTGCAACACCTATGCTGGAATTAAATTTTTTACGTACGTTTTGAGCCATCATTTCAGCAACTTGTTTGCTAACAACTGAGTTTCTTTCAATAATGTTTTTTGGAACCGAAAGCAAATCGGATTTAGATTGGGTTTGATATGAAATAATACTGCCTACAAAATATTTTGAAGCCCCTGGTACTTTAGCTAAACGTGCTGATATTTCTCCACCTGTAATACTTTCTGCTAAAGATAAGGTCTTGTTTTTTATCAAAAATTGTGCTTGTATTTTTTCCTCAAAAAGAGATACATCTTCATAACCAACAAAAATATCTTTAATTAAGGGTAAAAGTTTATCTATTTCCCTATCTATCTTATCATTTATTGACTTTCTATCTGGTCCTTTTCCAGAGATTCGAAGTCTAACTCTACCTAAACTAGGCAAATATGCTAGTTTTAAGTCATCGGGTAAAGAATTTTCCCAAGTAGAAATTATTTCTGCGATTGCGCTTTCACCTAACCCATAGGTAATTATTGTTTTATGAATTATGAATGGACGGGTAAAATGATTTTGTAGTTTAGGGATTACTTCCTTGGTCATTAATGATTTCATTTCAAAAGGTACACCAGGTAAAGAAATAATTACCTGTCCATTTTTTTCGAACCACATCCCTGAAGCTGTTCCATAATTATTTTTAAAAATTTTTGCTTTGGATGGAAGTAAAGCTTGTTTCCTATTTTGATCATTTATTGGGGTTGTAACATATTTTTTGAAGATTTCTTCAATGTGGTCAAGTATTTCTTTATTCTCAATCAATTTATCATCAAAAAAAGAACACAAAGTTTGTTTTGTAAGATCATCACTAGTTGGTCCTAATCCACCAGTTAGAATTACAAGTTTTGCCCTTTTTTCTGATGATTTAAGAGCACTGATAATGTCTTCTTTTTTATCTGAAATACTTGTGATTTGTATAATCTCAATTCCAATATTATTAAGTGCTTTTGCTAAAAATACAGAATTAGTATTTACAATTTGACCAATAAGAATTTCATCACCTATAGTTATTAGCTCTGCTTTCATTTAATATTAATTGAAAAAGCTATTTTTCTTTCTAAATAACCCCTTAAATTATCATTTTTATAAATATTTCCAACCCCTGATGGAGTTCCAGTAAATAGAATATCACCAATCTTGAGGGTGAAAAATGTTGAGACATAACTTATTAGCTCATCTATCTTCCATAACATTTTATTTGTATTCCCAATTTGAACTTTGGCACCATTTCTTTCTAAAGAAAAGTTAATTTTATTTATATTTTTAAATTCTTTCTTTGAAAACCAATCACCAATTAAGGTAGAACCGTCAAAAGATTTTGCCTTCTCCCATGGCAAGCTTTTAGATTTTAACTCATTTTGTAGTGATCTTGCAGTGAAATCAATTCCCAGACCTATTTCATCATAATAATTTGGGGCAAACTTGGTTTCAATATGCTTGCCAATTTTATTAATTCTGACTAAAAGTTCAACTTCATAGTGAATATCATTTGTAAAATGAGGGAAAAAAAATGGCTGTTTTTTTTGAATGATTGAAGTGTCGGGTTTAATGAACAATACGGGCTCACTCGGTTTTTCGTTTTTTAATTCTTCAATATGATCAGCATAATTTCTTCCTACACAAATGATTTTCACAAATTTATTCTTTAGTATTCATTGAATTTAACTTTATTTCTGTTAAGATCTTCTTCGTATATCTGGGAAACTCAGCATTTAGAATCCATCCAAAATATCCAGGCTCTTCTTTAAGTATTTCATTAACTTTTTTTCCCTTGTGCTTACCGAAACCAAAACAAACTTCGTCATCTCTATTGTAAACTAGAAATCCTGCAAAATCAGCTGTTTTTTTTCTGGTACTAAAATCATTCAAAAAATCTACGTTCGGTTCTAGTTCTGAATAACGATCTAATTGTGCCAGTAAAACATCGAGTGTTGCATTTGCGTCAGCGATAGCAGTATGAGCATCGGTGAGTTCCTTATCACAATAAAACTTTAAAGCAGCAGACAGAGTCCTTGCCTCCATTTTATGAAATATATTTTGTACATCAATTGTCTTTGTATTTTTAAAATCGAAATCTAAATCTGCTCTTAACAATTCTTCAACTAGAAGGGGTATGTCAAATCTGTCTGAATTAAAACCAGCTAAATCACAGCCTTTTAAAAAATTGTATATATTTCGGGCTTTATCTTTAAATTTTGGTTCATTCGCAACCATCTCATCAGTTATCCCATGTATTAGAGTAGATTCAGGAGGTATCGGAATCCCAGGGTTTAATCTAATTTCAAGTGATTCTCTTGAGCCATCAATATTAACTTTGATTATTGCAATTTCTATTATGCGGTCATTGCTTACGTCAGTCCCAGTTGTTTCCAAGTCAAAAAAACAAAGTGGCTTAGTTAATTTTAATTTCATTTATATAGTTGTTTAGAAGGGAGAATTTTCATTCCAATTTTCAAGATATTCTGCTACACGTTTAACAAAAAGACCTCCAGTTGCACCATTTATAATACGATGATCGTAGCTGTGGGATAGAATTACTTTTCTTCTTACACCTATAAAATCACCATTTGGGGTTTCGATAACTGAAGGCATTTTTCTAATTATACCAATTGCAAGAATCCCTACTTGTGGCTGATTTATAATTGGTGTACCCATAATGGATCCAAAATTTCCAATATTAGTAAATGTATATGTACCTTCTTGAACCTCCTCTGGTATTAGCTGATTTTTTCGTGCACGATTTGCCAAATCATTAACAGCCTTAGTAAGACCTACCAAATTTAAGTGATCAGCATTTTTTATAACTGGGACGATTAAATTACCATCTGGTAATGCAGTAGCCATACCAATATTAATTTCTTTTTTTATAATTATCCTGTCATTCTCAAGACTACTGTTTAACATTGGATAGTCCCTAAGAGCTTTTATAATTGCAGTTACAAATAGGGGGGTAAAAGTTAGTTTTTCATTTTCACGCTTTAAAAATGTCTCTTTCTCTTTTTCGCGCCAATCCCAGAGATCTGTCACATCTGCTTCAATAAAAGACTGCACATGGGCAGAGGTTTCTAAACTTGATTTCATGTGTTCAGATACCAACTTCTCCATTCGTGTCATTTCTAAAATCTGATTTTGCCCATTTAGAAGTGGTTCCGTGGCTATAGGGTTTTCAATTGACGGGGTTAAGTCATTAGATTTTTTTTGATAAGCTTTAGCTTTAGAAGAATCTTTGAATGGTCTATTTTTTAAATAATCAAGTAAATCACTTTTTGTTAAACGTTGGTTTTTTCCTGTACCTGGAATTCTATCTAATTCTTCTTGAAGGATTCCTTCCTTTTTTGAAATACTTTTAATAAGAGGAGAATAAAAACGTTTTGCAGGCTCATCAACCCGAGAAGTTATTAAATTATCTATTGAATCCATTTCTTCTTCCAAAATAGAAGCTACCACCTCAGTTTCTGATTTTTTATTCTTTTCTGGCTCGACAGGCTTTTCAGTTTGAACTGATAATGATATAGAATCTATTTCTTCTTTTGTCTCAATTACTAAAAGGGTTTCTCCAACCTGGACGACGTCATTTTCTTTAAATCGCTGTTCTATAATAACACCCTCAACTTCAGCGGTTACATCGGTATCAACCTTATCAGTCGCAATTTCAACAATAGGATCATCTAATATTACCTTATCACCTACCTGCTTTAACCATTTAGTTACAGTTGCCTCAGTTACACTTTCACCCATTTTAGGTAATTTAAAATGATATTGTCCCATATAGTATTTAGTTTTGCAAAAATATCAATTTTTACTTGGCAATAATGAATTTATTATTGACCAAAATATTAACTCAAAAATCAATTTTTTGTCATAGAGGATTCAAAAGGAATTCGAGCTAAAATTGATCTTCCTAGTGTGACCTCATCGGTATATTCTAATTCATCTCCTACTGGTATTCCCCTTGCTATTGTTGATGTTTTAACACTATAAGGCTGTATTAATTTGTATATGTAAAAATTTGTTGTATCAGCTTCCATAGTGGCACTTAGAGCAAAAATTATTTCTTCTACCTCTCCAATTTTTACTTTTTCAACCAACGAATCAATTTTTAAATCTTTTGGACCTATGCCATCCATAGGTGAAATAATTCCACCTAAAACATGATATGTCCCTTGAAATTGGCCAGTATTTTCGATTGCCATTACATCGCGAATATCCTCAACAACACAAAGAATTTTTTTGTTACGTTTTAAATTAGAACATATCTCACAAAGTTTCTGGTCAGATAAATTGTGACAACTTTCACAAAACATAACAAATTCTCTGAGGTGATTAAGAGACTTGGAAAGTGCTAGCGTTTGATCTTTAGGCTGTTTAAGTAGATAAAGTGCTAAACGCAAAGCCGTCCTTCGTCCAATTCCTGGAAGTTGAGCAATTTCTTGAACGGCATTTTCGAGTAATTTTGAAGAAAAATTCATAGACAAATTTACAAAAATCTAGGCTTTTAGTTTTTGTATATTAGTTTAAAAATGATTCATCAATGATTACTCCCGCCTTCATTCTTTTTCTTATAGTTGGATATTTTTTTGTTTTGATGGTAATTTCATTTTTAGTATCTAAGGAAGATTCAAACGAAACATTTTTTACAGCTAATCGTAATTCTCCATGGTATCTTGTTGCCTTCGGAATGGTTGGAGCATCTTTATCTGGGGTTACATTTATATCAGTGCCTGGATGGGTTCAAGCTTCTCAGTTTACATATTTTCAAGTAGTCTTAGGATACCTGATAGGCTACATTATAGTTGCTTATATTTTGCTCCCTGTTTATTACAATAATAATGTAACATCTATTTATGAATATCTTTCAATCCGATTTGGTAAAAAGAGTCATTTTGCAGGAGCCTTTTTTTTCTTTCTATCTAGAGTCCTAGGTGCTTCTTTTCGATTATTTTTAGTTTCAATTGTTTTACAACAATTTATTTTTAAAACCTGGAACGTACCATTTGAAGTAACTGTAGTAATATCGATAATATTAATTTGGATATACACCCAAAAAGGGGGAATAAAGACGATTGTATTTACAGATACACTTCAGACTAGTCTCATGATCTTATCAGTCATATTATCAATTTATTACATAAATGAAGCTCTTGGCTTTACTTTTTATGAATTTATATTTTCGAAAGAGTTATCAAATTACAATCAAGTTTTTGTAAGTGACTCAATATTGAGTCGTAATTACTTTATAAAATCAATCCTTGGTGGTGCATTTGTAACAATATGTATGACAGGTTTAGACCAAGATATGATGCAAAAGAATTTGAGTTGTCGGAATCTAAAAGATGCCCAAAAGAATATGGTCGTATTCAGTTTTGTGTTGGTATTTGTAACAGGGCTATTTATGCTTCTGGGTGCTTTATTATACATTTATGCAGGAAAACAAGGGATAAATGTTCCTTATGTGGATGGAAGTCCAAAAACTGATCTACTATTCCCAGAAATCGCATTAAATGGTAATCTCGGTTTTGGTGTCGCAATTACATTTATTTTAGGTTTAATAGCTGCTGCATATAGTAGCGCTGACAGTGCTCTTACATCACTAACAACATCTTTTTGTGTAGATTTTCTAAATTTTGAAAAAAAGAATCCAATTGATCAAAAGAACACTCGAAAAACAATTCACATTGGTATGAGTTTATTATTAATAATTATAGTAATCTTATTCAAATACATCTTGGATCGTAATGTAATTGACGGTCTTTTAACAGTTGCTGGGTATACCTACGGACCGCTCCTAGGACTCTTTTCATTTGGCATCTTTACTAATTACAAAATAAAGGAGAATTTATTATGGCCTGTACTTTTGTTTGTTCTCCTATTTATAACCATGCTAGGTTATTTAGATTCAAGTTTTTTAGGTGGTTACGAATTAGGTTACGAATTGCTTCCCTTAAATGGGCTTTTAACGTTTTTAGGATTAATATTGATTCGTAGAAAGCAGGACTAGACTACAGGCGTTTTCCCAAAAAATATTTTTTTTATCTAATAACTTGTTGAATCTGTGATTTTCCGTACCTGGATTAAACAATACTCTTTTAGGTTCTAGACTTATAACAAAATCAAAATATTCTTCTTGTAAAATTGGTCGAATATATAGAGATACCGTATGAATATTTTCTTGGGGTTTTAAGGGAGAGACAATTTCTATAGATTGAATTTTTCCCTGGTTTGGACCCATTGGTACTACTGGAATATTTTTGCTCTTTAATATCGTAACTACTTTATAAGAGTACCTACTTGGATTGGTTGAAGCGCCAATAACTAGTGTCTTTAAACTTACCATTTTATAGAAATACTACCCCATGTAAAACCGCTTCCAAAAGCAGCTAAGATCACTTTACTATCTTCTTTTATTTTACCCTCCTCCCAGGCTTCTGTGAGAGCAATAGGTATTGAAGCAGCAGTCGTATTTCCATAAACTTGGATGTTATTGAAAACTTGATCATCTCTTAAACCAAACTTTTTTTGAACAAATTGTGAAATTCGAAGATTTGCTTGATGTGGAATTAACATATCTATATCGCTTGGTTGCCAGCCGGTCTTTTTTAAACCAGCATATATGACTTCAGAAAATCGGATAACAGCATTTTTAAAAACGAACTGACCATTCATATGGGGAAAATAAGAAACATCATCAGGATCATTTTCTCCCAAAATTTCTGGAACCCAGCGTCTCGTATTTGGACCAATTAAAGAAAGTTCTTCTGCATATTTCCCCTCAGAGTGAAGTTGAGAGTGCAAAATACCTTTATTTTTGTTTTCAGAACGTGTCATTACAATTGCGCCTGCACCATCTCCAAAAATTACTGAAATGTTTCTTCCCCTTGTATTCATTTCTAATCCTCCTGAGTGATATTCTGATCCTATAACTAAAACATTTTTATACATACCGGTTTTGATAAATTGATCTGCAGTGGCTACAGCATATATAAATCCTGAACACTGCATGCGAATATCCATTGCAGGACAATCTGGAATATCTAATGCATCTTGGACTAATACTCCTGATCCAGGAAAATAGTAATCTGGACTTAAGGTAGCAAACAAGATCAAATCAATTTCTTTAGATGTTATACCTGACCTCTCAATTGCAATTTTTGATGCTTTCACACCCATTGTAAATGTAGTATCATCACTTCCCTTTACAATATGCCTTCTTTCTCTAATTCCAGTTCTTTCTTGTATCCAAGCATCAGTAGTATCCATTATTTTTTCTAGATCAGCGTTGGAAACTATGTTATCAGGTAAATATTTACCTAATCCAATAATTTTTGAATTATACATTTAAATCAATTTAAAGGGAAAATACATTTTTTAAATAAAAATCCATGTAAACAGGACCTTTAATTAAATATATTTTTGATAAGAATCTGTTTCGATTTTTGCATTTAAATCATGAAGAAGGTGATATAATCCAAAAAAAGTACGATTGATGTATATGAAATGTTTTGATCCTCTATTTCCGTTCAATTTTCTCAACTTTGGATCTTCAGTAAATTCATTTAAAAGCCCTGAAATTTTTTCCCAAAATTGTTGATTTGAGAAATCAAAATATTTACTCTGAAAAGGGAGTGTAAATAAACGCATCATTTTTTGAAACAGGATTGTAAAAAAAGTGGCTTCTTCCTTCGTATCATAAGGAGTAAGGATTTCAAGTTCTTTTAATAATCCTTTGAAAACTTTCAAGTGTTCAATATTTTCTTTTTTTGAAAGCTCAAAATATGGAACATAAAAATTCTCAGGTATTTTTTTTATACATCCAAAATCTATGGCAATCAAAGATCCCTTCTTTGAAACTAAAAAGTTTCCTGGGTGTGGATCAGCCTGAACTGTTTTTAAACCGTGGATTTGAAACATATAAAAGTCCCAAAGTGTTTGACCCAAATTATTATTTTTAGTATTCGTTTTATTTTTTTTTACAAACTCCGAGAGATGAATCCCTTCCATCCAGTCCATTGTCAGAGTTTTTGATGTGGTCAATTCCGGATAATAATTAGGAAAAATTAAATTTGGTATTTTACTGCAAGCTTTAGAGATGAATTGACTGTTTTTAAGTTCAATTTCGTAGTCGGTTTCTTCAAGCAACTTATATTCAACTTCTTTAAAATATTTTTCTGTGTCTTTACCTTTCAGGTTAAAAATTTTGAGCGCAATTGGTTTAACAATTGATAAATCCGAACTTATACTATTTGCAACCCCGGGATATTGAATTTTTACAGCGAGCTTTTTACCATTTTTCGTTGCTCGATGAACTTGGCCGATGCTAGCAGCATTCTCAGATTTTACATTGAATGTGTCAAAAATGTTTTCCGGATCAGATCCTAAGTACCTCTTTAAAGATTTCTTGACTAAAGGCCAGGATAATGGAGGAACAGAGAATTGAGCTAAGCTAAATCTTTCAACATAAGCCTTTGGTAAAAGGTTTTTCTCCATACTTAACATTTGTGCGAGCTTTAATGCACTTCCTTTCAACTCTTTTAAACCATCATAAATGTCACTCGCATTTTTTTCATCCAGATGTGTTCTGTCGCTTTGACCAAAAATAAATTTCTCGCCATAATATCTTAAGTAATTGCCACCTAACTTTACCCCAGTACCTACCAGTTTAGTTGCTCGTTCAATCTTATTTGTTGGAATTGAATTTAGTGTCTTCAATTAATTCGTTTTAATTTTTTCTTCCCAAATAAACTTACCAAAATCTACAATACTATCTAATGGTGTGTTATCAAATAAATCAAAAACGGATCTTACAGATTTTTCAATTGCAATGTCAGTCTTTTCGAATCCAGGTGATCTATCTTCAATCCAAAATCTCATTAGAAATAAAAGCTGAATCCATGCCCCTTCAGAAAAAATTTTTGATGGATGCTTTGTAAAGTTCGACTTTTTTAATGCGTTCCCTTCTTCAATAAGATTTGTTGTAAATTTTTTAAAGAGTGACCTAAGTCCCCTAAGAATTGAAAGTTTTTGAATATTACTTTCGACTTCACCTAATTCAAGTAGAACATAGCTTCTGTTTAGTGTGAGTACCTCAAAAAATGTAAAATAAAAAGATAGTAATTTTTCTTTCGGTAATTGAGAGGGAAATTCTTTTGAATTACTTATTAATTTATATGTATTTTCATAGAATTGACAAAAGATTTGATCTCTAACATGGTTTAGAGATCCAAAGTGCTCATAAAATTCGGTCTCTTTAATATTTGTTTTTTTACAAAATAGATAAACCGATTTAAGTTGATCATTTTCTTCCAAAGCAAGTTTTGAGTATTCATTAAATATTTTCTCTTTTATATTTTTAGATTTCTTTTTCATTCACAAAATTTTAATAACAAATATGATTTGTTTGATTACTTTAATTAAATACTAAAAAAACAATTAAATGGCGAAATGCCACTTTGTCACAGAATTATACAATGGTATTTTTTTTGAATATCTATAAATAAATAAATAAAATTATGAGCAAAGGTAAAATAAATGTTTCTGTAGAAAATATTTTTCCATTAATAAAAAAGTTCTTATACAGTGACCAAGAAATTTTTCTTAGAGAATTAATATCAAATGCAACTGATGCAACAACCAAATTAAACCATCTAAGCAGCATAGGGAAAATAAAGGGAGACTTAGGCAATTTACAAATTGAAGTTAAAATCGACAAGAAAGGAAAAAAGCTCCACATTATCGATAGGGGTATTGGAATGTCAAAGGAGGAAGTTCAAAAATATATTAACGATGTTGCTTTTTCTGGTGCTGAAGAATTTTTGGAAAAGTATAAAGATTCAGCAAAAGATAGTGGAATAATTGGTCACTTTGGTCTAGGTTTTTATTCTGCTTTTATGGTTGCAAATAAAGTAGAGATTATAACAAAATCTTATAGTAAAGATGCAGCGGCACATTGGATTTGCGATGGATCTCCAGAGTATAGCATCGAGACAGCGGACAAAAAAGATAGGGGCACTGAGATTGTTCTTCACATTGATAAAGATTCAAAGGAGTTTTTGGAAGAAAATCGCATTAAAGAGCTTCTTTTGAAATACAACAAATTTATGCCCATACCAATTAAGTTTGGAACCAAAGAAGAAACAATACCTTTACCTAAAGATTCTCCAGATGATGCAAAACCTGAAACTAAAACTGTTGATAATATAATCAATAATCCAGAGCCTGCTTGGACTAAAAAGCCTTCTGATCTTAAGGATGAAGATTATCAGTCTTTTTACAGAGAACTTTATCCTATGCAATTTGAAGAACCTTTATTTAATATTCACCTGAATGTTGATTATCCATTTAATCTAACAGGCATATTGTATTTTCCAAGAATAAAAAATGATATTAATATTCAAAAGGATCGGATTCAGCTTTATCAAAATCAGGTTTTCGTAACAGACAATGTTGAGGGAATTGTTCCTGAGTTTTTAACTCTACTAAGAGGTGTAATTGATTCACCTGATATACCACTTAATGTCTCAAGGAGTTATTTGCAGGCAGACGGTGCTGTTAAAAAAATTAGTAATTACATTACAAGAAAAGTTGGAGATAAACTAAGTAGTTTATTCAAAAAAGATAGAAAATCATTTGAAGAAAAATGGAACGATATAAAAGTAGTTATAGAATATGGAATGTTAAGTGAAGATAAATTTTTTGATAAAGCAGAAGGCTTTGCATTATATCCAACTACTGATAAGGAATATTTAACCTTTGATGAACTTAAAGATTCAATAAAGGATAATCAAACTGATAAAGATGATAAACTAGTTATTCTTTATGCATCTGATGTTGATTCGCAGCATAGTTATATTGAACAGGCTAAGAGCAAAGGTTATAAAGTTTTGCTTTTGGACTCACCCATAATTGGACACTTAATCCAAAAATTAGAAGGTAAAAAAGAAAAAATTTCTTTTTCTAGGGTTGACGGTGATACTTTGGAAAACCTTATAAAAAAGGACGAAGCCACTGTCTCTAAACTTTCAGACAAAGAGAAAGAAACTTTGAAACCACTTATTGAGAGTGTTGTCAAGGAAGGAGGATACACAGTTCAATTAGAGTCTTTGGATAGTAAAAGTATGCCATTTGTTCTGACACAGCCTGAATTTATGCGTCGAATGAAAGAAATGCAACAAACTGGTGGTGGGGGAATGATGGGTAATATGCCTGAAATGTTCAACTTAGTTGTGAATACTAATCATGAACTGGTGGGTCAGATTTTAAATACTAAAACCAAGAAGAAAAAAGAACATCTTATAAAACAGGCATTAGATTTAGCAAAACTTTCACAAAACCTTTTAAAAGGAGAGGCTTTAACACAATTTATTCAAAGGAGTGTGGATTTAATCAAGTAAAAACTGGATTGAATATTTTTTAAAACTAATTAAATAATGCTCAAACCTTTAGACATTTTAGGTGACGGTACTCCCTTAAATTTACCAGGCGCAAAATTAAGGTACTTCGAATCTTTTTTTAATAAAAATGAAGCAGATAATTATTTTAATCAAATTCTAGACACGACTGTTTGGCAACAAGACAAAATTAAAGTTTACGGAAAAACATACATGCAACCCAGATTAACAGCACTGTACGCGAATAACACTATACCATATTCCTACTCGGGAATTAAGATGTATCCGGAAAAAATGACTCATTTATTATCTGAAATTCAGAATCGTATACATAAGGTTAGTAATACCTTATTTACAACTGTATTAATAAACCAATATCGTGATGGTAACGATAGTAATGGTTGGCACGCTGACAACGAAAAGGAATTAGGTAAAAACCCCATTATAGCTTCGGTAAGTTTCGGTTCAGATCGATTTTTCCACCTAAAACATAGGGAAAAAAAAGAGTTACGCTATAAAATTCTTTTAAAGTCTGGAAGCCTTTTTTTTATGGAAGGTGAAACTCAAACACACTGGTTACACCAAATTGCAAAAACCACACAGGCTGTTGGAATAAGAATCAATTTAACTTTTCGTAAGATTATTTAAATATATCATCTAAAATAAAAGCTAATCTTAAACCAGCTTTTAATAATTGGTACCTTATTATTTCGAAATTCTCATAGCTATACTTGTATCCAAGATTTTTATTTTCGGGCAATTCTACATAAATTTTTCGAGTTAAAGCATGCGTTTCTTGAATCCACAAGTCCAAAGAACCTGATGCAATTTTTTTTCTTTTTTCAATAGATATAGCTGGTAAATTTTGGCTTAATTCACTAAAACTAAATTTACTACTGTCTATTATATCACTATCCCAAAGTCTGTGAAGATTGGATTTTTTTCCAAACCATAAAATATCAATATCATTTCCACCTTTGTCCTCTTTTTTACCTAAATGTAATGGTTGATGTAAATCACCCACAAAGTGAACTAACAATTTCAAATAAAATTGTTTTTCTTTTTTTGTTGAAGATTTCGATTTTAAAATTTCAATACACGTTTTTATAGCTTTGACGATGTCACCATTTGGATTTTTGTAGCTTGATTGGTAGGTCTCGTTTAGATTAAGATTTGCATAGTGCCAAACATTATACTTGGAATATTTTTTATCTGATTTAATTTCATCAGCATAAGTTGAAACGTAAACAAGACTTTGGCCTTGCAAAATTTCGTCAAGGGAAATTCTAGTATTTTTTGAGATATATTTGGATGCGACTTCAGCTACAACTCGGTGTCCTGTTTTACCCCACAAAATTTCATTTGTGAAAAAATATCCCAGAAAAAAGTTATAAATGAATATTAGTTTTAAAATCATGGTTAAATATAATTTAAATCTCTTTTTTGCAATGAGGTCTTCTATGTAAAAGATTGCTAATTTTATAATCTTTTAAAAAATTGCATTTTGAAAACTCAAAGAATCTTATTATCCATATTTTTATTTGAAGCTTTATTTTGTTTAGCTCAGAATGAGAAAGCATTTGTAATTAAGAGTATTGAATCAAATATAAATATTGATGGGATTGGAAATGAAAAAGAGTGGGATTTAGCCGAATGGCAATCAGAATTTTGGTTGTGGAGGCCAAATGATAGTTTAAAAGCGGAAAAACAAAGTAGATTTAAAATTCTGAAAAATGAAAAAAATTTATATATACTTGTTGAATCACTAACAGAAGGAAAAAATTTTAGTACACCAAGTTTAAAACGTGACTTCAATACTTACGGAGCTGACTTTATTACCCTTCTTTTTGATACATTTAGTGACGGTACAAATGCTTTTTCATTCTCAACTAATCCATTGGGACTTAAAAATGAAGGTCTTATTTCAGGCGGAAATCAAAATTATAGAACTGATCGAAGCTACACATGGGATACAAAATGGCTTGTCGAGTCTAAAATATTTGAAGATTTATATTCAGTAGAAATTCAAATTCCTTTTGCTTCCTTTTTTTACAACAATAATAGTAAGTCATGGCGCTTCAATATTTATAGAGTAAATACACAAAATAATGAATATAGTGTGTGGGCAAAAACTCCCCAGAACCAACTTATAGGAAATTTAGGATTTATGGGTAAAATGATTTTTGAAAAATCCCTTAAAAAGGCTCGTAACCCGATTTCATTAATTCCATACATAAGTGGTATTGCTCAAAAAGATTTCCTAAATCTATCTTCTAATTTAAATACAGGTATAGGAGGAGATGCAAAGATTCCTATAGGAAATGCTTTAAATTTAGATCTTACTTTTAACCCTGACTTTTCACAAGTTGAAGCAGATGATCAAATAGTGAATCTTACTCGTTTTGCAATTGCACTTCCTGAAAAACGTCAGTTCTTCACACAAAACAACGATCTTTTTAATGATTTTGGAACTGTGAGAGATGTTGTCCCTTTTTTCTCCAGACGAATAGGTGTTGCTGAGGATTTAAATGGAAATACAATAGAAAATAAAATTGTTTATGGAGCTAGGTTAAGCGGTAAATTAAATTCAAATCTAAGGGTTGGTTTTTTAAGTATACTTACCGATGAAGATCTGAAAAATGAAATTGCTTCAAATTTAAATACAGTTTTTACATTAAGACAAAAAGTATTTGAAAGATCTAATATTAGTTTCTTTTTTATGGATCGAAGCGCTGTAAAAGAGTATGGATTTTTAAATAATGAAGAAAGAAAAAACAGTGTTACAGGAATAGAGTACAATTTAGCATCTTCTGATAGCAAATGGTCAGGGCGTGCATATTTGCATAAATCCTTTACGGAGGGCTTAGATGGAGATGATTATATTAGTGGATTAAATATTCAAAGAAACACCCTCAATCATAAAATTGGAATGGGTTTAATTCATGGTGGGGATGATTTCAGATCTAATTTAGGTTTTTATAGGCGTACTGGCTTTTTAAAACTCACACCAGAATACACCTTTAGATTATATCCCGAAAATCCTGAAATAACGAGTTATAGCTTCATTCAAAGAGGTTTTTTTGTTTATGATACAGCAGAAGATTATGTTATGACAGATAGAGTATTTATTTCGACCATTCAAAAAAGATTTCTAAATACGAGCAGTTTATCTCTAGAATACACAAACCGATATATATATTTAGTTTCTGATTTCGATCCAACTCGAAGTTTCGAAGGAACTTATCTTCCTGCTAACTCAGACTACTCTTATGGCGACATAGAATTTGCTTACCGATCTGATCGACGAAAAATTTTTAATCTTGACTCTAAAATTAGTTATGGAACTTTTTTTAATGGGACAAAGTTTACTATTGAAAATGAATTTAACTGGCGAAGACAACCTTTAGTTAATGCAAGTTTTATTGTAAACTTTAACTCCATATACCTTCCAATTCCTTACCCATCAAAAAATATCTGGTTGATCAGTCCCAAAATAGATTTTACTTTTACAAAAACCTTAACATGGACCACGTTCATTCAGTACAATTCCCAAGGAGAAAATTTGGGTGTGAATTCAAGAATGCAATGGCGTTTTGCTCCTCTTTCTGATTTATTTTTGGTTTACAACGATAATTATATTAGTTCGGATAATTTTTCACCAAGATATCGTAGTTTTAACCTGAAATTTACATATTGGTTAAATATTTGAAATGATTAAACTCAAAAAATATTCACTGATCACTGTTTTATTCAGTCTTATGTTTTCTTGTAATCAAAAAGAAAAAAGCAATTCTGAAGATTTAATGATTGTAAAAGGCAGTATAAAAGGACTTAGAAAAGGCAAGTTATATCTTCAAAGAATTAAAGATACTATGTTAATAAATCTTGATTCAACTTATGTAGATGGCACACCTGACTTTAGGTTTCAGACACCTATCAACACTGCTGAGGTCTTTTATCTTTACCTAAATAAGGATGACGGTGATAGTCTAAATGACCGTATTCTATTTTTTGGTGAAAAAGGTACAATAGAAATTAACACACTACTTAAAACCTTTGAAAGTAGTGCAAAAATATCTGGTTCAAAGAACCAAGAATTACTTCAAAAATATAAATCGATGAGCAGGAAATTTAATAATAGAAACCTTGACTTAATAAGAGATTTGTATTTAGCAAAGGCAGAAAAAAAAATTGAAAGAGTTGATACACTAGAGAAAAAAATCGCTAATCTATTAAAAAGAAGATACCTCTACACAATAAATTTTGCTGCGCAAAATCCAGATCAAAACATTGCTCCCTATTTAGTATTAACTCAAGTATTCGATGCAAATCTGACATTGTTAGACTCTATAGCTAGTAAACTAACAGATGAAGTGAGGTCATCAAAGTATGGTATTGAGTTTTTGAACTTACTTGAAAAAAGGCGAGAAAAGGAAAGAAATTAAAGTGCTGCAGATTTTTTGAGTAAAGAGTTCATTACTTTCTTACGCTCTTGTTGGATTTCTTTAAACTGTGCCTTTTTATTGCCCCCTTTAACGGCATTTATCATAACTATAAGCTTGTCAAAAGCTTCAATGGCTTCTTCGACTAGTTTTTCACTTTTAGCTAGATCCCCATTAGGATTTGATAACTCCCAAAGATAAATCTCCTCAATAACATCTCCAATATCATTGTTTATATCTTTTTTTAGGAGTTTTATACTCGGCATTATAATTTTTTAAAATATCATTGAATATAAATATTTTTTAAAGGAAAACTAAAAAAATTATCCTGAATATCTGACAAAGTTTCTTGGAGTCTCGTACAAAGTTACCTCTAGAGAGTGATTTGGATTAAGGTGTGGTTTGAGATTGTTGAAAATCACTATTGCAATATTTTCAGCGGTTGGAATCATTTCAATAAATTCGGGAACTTCCTCATTTAAATTCTTATGGTCCATCTTATCCTCAACTTGAGATTTGATAAGGTCTTTCAAAATTTTCATATCTATAACATAACCGGTTTTTGGGTCAACAGTCCCTGTAACGTGAACAATTAATTCATAATTGTGGCCATGAAAATGAGGATTTGAACACTTCCCGAAAACAGAATTATTTTTTTTATCTGACCACTCTTTTCTATAAAGACGGTGTGCAGCATTAAAATGTGCTTTTCTACTTACAGTTACTCTCATTTTGTTTTCCTAATATATTTATAAAATTTTTCAAAAATAATCTTAAACCAAACTGTAAAATCCTCTGGTTTTTTTTTTATTTCTAGGACTATTTTATCTAAAGACATCCATTTCCACTCTGAAACTTCAATTGTGTTAATAAACGGTGTTTTATCATAATAACCTAGGAGTAAGTGATCAAACTCGTGTTCGGTCAAGCCATTTTCAAATGTTGCTTTGTATACAAAACTAAACATAGGCTCTAGCGAGGTTATAAAACCCATTTCTTCTTTAAGTCGTCTTTTACCCGCTTCAATATTACTTTCACCCTCCCTAGGGTGACTACAACATGTGTTTGTCCAAAGCCCAGGAGAATGATATTTATTAAGGGCTCGGCGTTGAAGCATCAGTTGTCCTTTTTTATTTAGAATAAAAATTGAAAAAGCACGATGCAAAAGTGCTTTTTTGTGAGCCTCCATTTTGGGCATCGTGCCTATAGGATTGTCATTCCTATCTACTAATACCACATTTTCTTCTTTCATGCTACGCAAAAATACCCATAATTTTGTCAAAAACCTATCAGGCCATTGCTCTTGAAAGAAATTTTTTAGATTACTTTTATTCAAATTTTAAAATGGCACTGGAAGAAGAAATAAAAAAAAGAAGGACTTTTGGTATAATCTCTCATCCTGATGCGGGAAAAACTACTCTAACAGAAAAATTATTGCTTTTTGGAGGAGCAATCAATGTTGCAGGGGCGGTTAAATCAAACAAAATTAAAAAAACAGCTGCCAGTGATTTTATGGAAATTGAAAGGCAAAGAGGAATTTCTGTTTCTACATCTGTTTTAGCTTTCAATTACAAAGACAAGAAAATTAATATTCTTGATACACCAGGGCATAAGGATTTCGCTGAGGATACTTATAGAACTCTTACCGCAGTTGACAGTGTTATAGTTGTTATTGATGTTGCTAAAGGTGTTGAGGAACAAACTGAAAAGTTGGTCGAAGTTTGTAAAATGCGCCAAATACCAATTATAGTTTTTATTAATAAACTTGATCGTGAAGGAAAAGATGCATTTGATCTCTTAGATGAAATTGAAAAAAAACTTGCTTTTTCTGTAACTCCACTTTCATTCCCAATAGGTATTGGTCAAAATTTTAAAGGGATTTACAATATTTTTAAAAAAAAAATAAATATTTACCGAAATCATCAAAAGCAAATTATTGGAAATAAAATCACTTTTAATTCTTTACGTGACCAAGAGCTTGGGTCTATTATTGGAAAAAAAGATATTGAAATTCTCGAAGAAGAATTGGAGCTTATTGAAGCAGTTTATCCCTCATTTGATAAAAACTCATATTTGAAAGGGGATCTTCAGCCAGTTTTTTTTGGCTCAGCACTGAATAATTATGGTGTCGAAGATCTTCTCAAATGTTTTGTGGAAATAGCACCATTTCCTTTGCCAAAACATAGCGAAAACCGTGTCGTGGATCCTAAAGAAAAAAAATTTACTGGTTTTATTTTTAAAATTCATGCTAACATGGATCCTAATCATCGTAATCGTTTAGCTTTTGTGAAAATTGTATCGGGTACATTTAATCGAAATACACCCTATTTTCATGTTCGAAACAATAAAAATTTAAAATTTTCGTCACCAAATACTTTTTTCGCTGAAAAAAAAGAAATTATTGATATTTCCTATCCTGGAGATATCGTAGGACTTCATGATTCTGGTAATTTTAAAATTGGTGATACTTTGACAACTGGAGAAAATTTAAATTTTAAAGGCATTCCCAGTTTTTCTCCTGAACATTTTAAATACATCAATAATACAAATCCAATGAAAGCAAAACAACTTGCAAAAGGAATTTCCCAGCTAATGGATGAAGGAATAGCACAATTATTTATTTTAAACCTAAATGGTAGAAAAGTAATTGGGACTGTTGGTGCACTGCAATTCGAAGTTATTCAATATCGTCTTCTTCACGAATATGGAGCTGAATGTGATTATGAGAATATTAATATATATAAAGCTTGTTGGGTGGAACCTAATGAAGAAAGCTCTACATTCAAGAATTTTAAACGTATAAAGCAGAAATATTTAGCTCATGATAAGGAAGGGAAACTTGTTTTCCTGGCTGATTCAGAGTTTAGTCTAAAAATGGCAAAAACAAATTTTAAAGATCTCCAGTTTCATTTTACTTCAGAATTTTGAACATACAGACCTTTTAATTGAATTAAGTCCAATCAAGCTTTCCCAGCTAATCCAAAATTTAATGGAATTTTGGGTGGCTCATTTGTCTCAATAACTCCGTTTGATTTCTCATACCTTTGAATATTATCGTTTAAAGCAATTTTAAATCGTTTAGCGTGTTCAGGTGTTAAAATTACCCTAGATTTTACTTTAGCTTTTGGTGAACCGGGCATAATATTTACAAAATCAATTATAAATTCAGATGTAGAGTGATTTATTATTGCTAGGTTCGAATAGACACCATCTGCAATGTTTTCATCAATTGCGATATTTAATTGTTTTTGTTTTTTTATTTGTTTTTTTTCACTCATGATTTAAAATGTTATTTCCTCTTCTTTGTCAATTAAAAGACTATTGTACTCTTCTTTAGATCCAACAATCAAGTTGCTATATTTTCTTAGACCAGTACCGGCAGGAATTTTATGTCCAACTATAACATTCTCTTTTAAACCTTCTAAAAAGTCGACTTTACCATTGACGGCGGCTTCATTTAAAACTTTTGTTGTTTCCTGAAATGAAGCAGCTGATATGAATGACTTAGTTTGAAGAGAAGCGCGAGTAATTCCCTGAAGTTCTGGTTTAGCTGTCGCAGGAGCTGCCTCCCTAGCTATAACAAGTAACTTTTTTTCTCTTTTTAAAACTGAATTTTCATCTCTTAACTGTCTTGATGTAATAATCTGACCCTGCTTGAAGTTTTCAGAATCGCCAATCTCTTCAACAATCTTCATTCCATAAAGAGAGTCATTTTCATTCATAAAGTCATAACTGAATATTAATTGATTTTCTAAGAAAACGGAATCCCCTGGATCTAAAATTCTAACCTTACGCATCATTTGTCGAACAACCACTTCAAAATGCTTGTCATTTATTTTAACTCCTTGGAGCCTATAAACCTCTTGTATTTCATTTACAAGATACTGCTGAACAGCAGACGGTCCCTTAATATTTAGAATATCTGCTGGGGTTACAGATCCGTCTGATAAAGGCATTCCTGCTTTTACAAAGTCATTTTCTTGAACCAAGATTTGATTAGATAACTTTACCAAATATTTCTTTAAATCACCAAATTTTGATTCTACTATAATCTCGCGATTACCTCTCTTAATCTTACCAAATGAAACAACACCATCAATTTCTGAAACAACAGCAGGATTAGATGGATTTCTAGCTTCAAAAAGTTCAGTTACTCTAGGTAAGCCCCCAGTGATATCACCTGATTTTGCAGATTTTCTAGGTATTTTCACAAGTATTTTTCCTTCCTCTATTTGTTCACCCTCATTAACAATTAGGTGAGCCCCAACGGGTAAATTATATGAACGAAGGGTTTTAGAGTTTTTGTCAACAATTGAAAGTGTTGGAATAAGTTTTTTATTTCTAGATTCAGAAATTACTTTCTCTTGGAAACCAGTTTGCTCATCAATTTCGACTTGATAAGTAATTCCTTGTTCGATATTTTCAAAAATAATCTCACCCGTAAATTCAGAAACTATAACACCATTGAATGGGTCCCACTGGCAAATAATAGCACCCTTTTTTACCTTTGAACCATTCTTAAGATTAAGTGAAGATCCATAAGGTATATTGTTTGTACTCAGAACACTTTTAGTTTTAATATCTAGAATTTTTATTTCAGTTGTTCTTGAAATAACTATTTCAGCATCTTTACCTTCGGCGTCTTTTCCTTTTACTGTCTTCAAGTCGTCAATTTCAACAATTCCATCAAATTTTGCTACAAGTTTGTTTTCCTCTGAAATGTTCCCCGCAACTCCTCCAACATGAAAAGTTCGAAGCGTTAATTGAGTACCAGGTTCACCAATAGATTGTGCCGCAATAACACCAACTGCTTCACCAAGCTGAACCATTTTCCCTGTTGCTAAATTTCTACCATAACATTTTACACAAACTCCGTGTTTTGCGATACATGTTAATGGAGAACGTACTTCAACAGAATCTATAGGAATATTCTTTATAATCGAAACATGCTCTTCTTTAACTTCATTACCAGATTCTACAATTATGGAATTGGTAAGTGGATCGACTATATCATGTAATGTGACGCGTCCAAGGATTCTCTCTCCAAGAGTTTCTACAATCTCTTCGTTTTTCTTTAAAGGTTTTACTTCTACACCTCTTAGAGTCCCGCAGTCTTCTATGTTAACAATAACATCCTGAGAAACGTCGTGAAGTCTTCTTGTCAAATATCCAGCATCCGCAGTTTTTAGTGCTGTATCTGCAAGACCTTTTCGGGCTCCATGTGTGGATATAAAATACTCCAATATAGATAATCCTTCTTTGAAATTTGAAAGTATAGGATTCTCGATAATTTCTCCTCCTCCTACATTAGACTTTTTAGGCTTAGCCATAAGACCACGCATCCCAGTAAGCTGACGAATTTGTTCTTTTGAACCTCTAGCACCAGAATCCAACATCATGTAAACAGAATTAAAACCCATCTGGTCCTCACTAATTCTTTTCATTGCGAGCTCAGTTAGTTTAGCATTTGTTGAGGTCCAAACATCAATTACCTGATTATATCTCTCATTATTTGTTATTAGCCCCATGTTATAATTGCTAATAACACCGTCTACTAGACCATTAGCTTCACTGATCATACTTAGTTTTTCTGGTGGAATGATTATATCTCCCAAACTAAAAGACAACCCACCTTTAAATGCAAATCCATATCCCATAGATTTTATCTTGTCCAAAAAATTTGCTGTCTCCGGAACACTTGTCACTTTTAGAATATCTCCAATAATCTCACGTAGATTTTTTTTAGTTAACACGACATTGAAAAAGCCAGCAGCCTCTGGAACCACTTCATTAAATAAAACACGGCCAACAGTTGTATCAATTATTTTTTCAGTCAGATTACCATCATCATTTAAAACTTTCGTCCTTATTTTAATTATAGCGTTAAGCTCAACTTTTTTCTCATTATAAGCAATATGGACTTCCTCAACTGAATAAAAAGTAAGGCCTTCTCCTTTTACTTTTTCCTTCCCGGTAGATTTTTTTGCTTTGGTCATATAATAGAGTCCCAAAACCATATCTTGTGAGGGAACCGTAATTGGAGATCCATTTGCAGGATTTAAAATACTATGTGAGGCTAACATCAAGAGTTGTGCCTCTAATATAGCCTCTGGACCAAGAGGTAAATGAACTGCCATTTGGTCACCATCAAAGTCTGCGTTAAATGCAGTACAGACTAGAGGGTGAAGTTGTATAGCTTTTCCTTCGATGAGCTTTGGTTGGAATGCTTGAATTCCAAGGCGATGTAGAGTAGGAGCGCGGTTCAGTAATACAGGATGTCCTTTTAACACATTTTCCAAAATATCCCAAACAATAGGTTCCTTTCTGTCAATTATTTTTTTTGCTGATTTTACAGTTTTAACAATCCCTCTCTCAATAATTTTTCTAATTATAAATGGCTTATACAATTCAGCTGCCATATCTTTAGGCAATCCACATTCAAATAATTTTAGTTCAGGCCCGACGACTATAACTGACCTAGCAGAATAATCTACTCTTTTGCCTAGAAGATTTTGTCTAAATCTACCCTGCTTTCCTTTCAGAGAATCTGAAAGTGATTTTAAAGGTCTATTTGAATCCGTTTTTACGGCTGAAGCTTTTCTTGTATTATCAAAAAGGGAATCAACTGATTCTTGTAACATTCTTTTTTCATTTCTTAGAATTACTTCTGGTGCCTTAATTTCAACTAACCTTTTAAGACGATTATTTCTAATTATAACTCTTCTATAAAGGTCATTTAAATCAGAAGTAGCAAAACGTCCACCGTCAAGTGGTACGAGAGGTCTGAGCTCCGGCGGGATAACTGGTATGACTTTCATTATCATCCACTCTGGTAAATTTTCTCCTCTTTCATTAGCATCACGAAAAGCCTCGACTACCTGCAAGCGTTTTAGAGCTTCTGTTTTTCTTTGTTTTGAGGTTTCATTATTCGCTTTATGCCTAAGCTCATATGAAAGAGTTTCAAGGTCAATACGAGCCAATAGATCAATTAAACAATCTGCTCCCATTTTTGCAATAAATTTGTCTGGATCAGAGTCCTCTAAATATTGATTTTCAGCAGGTATTTGTTCAATTACATTAAGGTATTCTTCTTCTGTGAGGAAATCTAATTGTTTTAAATCTTCACCTTCTTGATTTTTTGCTGAACCAGGCTGAATTACTACGTATCTCTCATAATAAATTATCATATCAAGTTTCTTTGATGGTAGACCTAATAAATAGCCTATTTTGTTTGGTAAAGAGCGAAAATACCATATGTGAGCAACTGGTACCACCAAATTAATGTGTCCTACTCTATCTCGACGAACTTTTTTCTCGGTTACTTCTACACCACATCTGTCGCAAACAATTCCCTTATATCTTATTCTTTTGTATTTGCCACAAGCACACTCATAATCCTTAACAGGGCCAAAAATCCGTTCACAAAAAAGTCCATCTCGTTCAGGTTTGTGTGTTCTATAATTTATTGTTTCTGGTTTAAGTACTTCGCCTTTAGAGTTTCCCAAAATTACTTCAGGAGAGGCTAATCCAATAGAAATTTTATTGAATTTTTTCTGAGTGATGATTTCGCTGTTTCTAGCCATTTAAATTTATTTATTAATTATTCTTCCAGTCTTATATCAAGTCCTAAGCCCTTAAGTTCATGCATTAAAACATTAAAGGATTCTGGTAACCCAGGCTCGGGTAGGGTGTCTCCTTTTACTATAGATTCGTATGTTTTTGCCCTTCCAATGACATCGTCAGATTTAACTGTAAGAATTTCTTGTAAAGTGCTTGATGCTCCGTAAGCCTCCAATGCCCAAACTTCCATTTCCCCGAATCTTTGACCACCAAACTGAGCTTTGCCACCGAGAGGCTGTTGCGTAATAAGTGAATATGGCCCAATTGACCGAGAATGCATCTTATCATCTACCATATGTCCTAGTTTCAGCATATAAATAACTCCGACAGTGGCAGGTTGATCAAAACGTTCTCCAGTGCCACCATCATATAAGTATGTATGGCCGTATTTCGGGATCTTTGCTTTTTCTGTCAGTTTGTTTATTTCCTCAATGGAAGCCCCATCAAAAATTGGGGTAGCATATTTCTCCTCCAAATTTTGTCCAGCCCAACCTAAAACTGTTTCATAGATTTGACCGATATTCATTCTAGATGGAACACCCAAAGGATTTAAAACTATATCGACGGGGGTTCCATCCTCTAGAAATGGCATTTCCTCTTCACGTACTATTCTAGCAACAATACCTTTGTTTCCATGGCGACCAGCCATTTTATCTCCTACCTTAAGCTTGCGCTTCTTGGCAACATAAACTTTTGCTAATTTTTTAACACCCGCAGGAAGCTCGTCTCCAACACTAATAGTAAATTTTTCTCTACGTAAAGCCCCTTGAAGATCATTTTCTTTAATTCTGTAATTATGAATCAGGTCTGCAATCAAGTTATTGACTTCATTTGATGTTGTCCATGTACTTTTTGACAAATGTGTATAATCGTCAACTGAAGAAAGTAATTTTAAAGAATATTTTTTTCCTTTTGGAAGAATTTCCTCACCCAAGTCATTATTTATTCCCTGACAAGTTTTACCATTTACAATGGAAAATAGTTTTTCAACTAAAATCTGCTTTAAATCATCGAACTTCTCATCATATTTCTTTTCCAAGTTATCTAATTCCTCTTTATCTAAATTCCTTTTACGTTTGTCTTTTACAGAACGAGTAAAAAGCTTTTTATCAATTACAACTCCACTTAAAGATGGAGGAGCTTTGAGAGATGCGTCTTTTACATCACCTGCTTTGTCTCCAAATATTGCCCGTAGTAATTTTTCTTCGGGTGTTGGATCAGACTCACCTTTAGGGGTTATTTTTCCAATCAAAATGTCACCGGAGTTGACTTCTGCACCTATACGAATCATACCATTTTCATCAAGATTTTTTGTTGCTTCCTCACTAACATTCGGAATGTCATTTGTCAATTCTTCTGTTCCTAATTTAGTGTCTCGAACATCAAGTGAATATTCGTCTATGTGAATTGATGTAAAAATATCTTCCCTTACAACCTTTTCTGAGATAACTATTGCATCCTCAAAATTATATCCTTTCCAAGGCATAAAAGCTACTTTCATATTGCGACCAAGAGCTAATTCTCCTTCTTCTGTAGCATAGCCCTGGCATAGGACTTGACCTTTTACAACATGGTCTCCCTTTTTTACAATGGGTTTAAGGTTTATACAAGTCCCCTGATTTGTCTTCCTGAATTTTACTAGATTATAAGTTTTCTTCATTCCATCAAATCTTACAAGCTTCTCAGATGTGGTAAGGTCATAACGAATTGTTATTTTTTCTGCATCCACGTATTCAACAACTCCGTTATCTTCAGCGTTTAAAAGAACTCTTGAGTCAGAAGCTACCTGCTTTTCAAGACCTGTACCTACAATTGGAGATTCAGGCTGTAATAAAGGCACCGCTTGACGCATCATATTTGATCCCATTAAAGCACGGTTAGCATCATCATGTTCTAAGAATGGAATTAAGGATGCTGAGATTGATGCAATTTGATTCGGAGCTACATCTGTATAATTGATTTGTTGGGGCCCAACAACTGGAAAATCAGCTTGATCGCGAGCGATTATCTTGTCATCGATTATTTTTCCATTTTCGTCATACGCTATGTTGGCCTGAGCTATTAAATTATTTTCTTCTTCTTCAGCGCTCAAATAATGTGTATCCTTCAAATCAATTTTACCATTTTCAACCTTCCGGTATGGAGTTTCTATAAAACCAAGATTATTTACCTTGGCATAAACACCCAAAGAGGAGATTAATCCAATATTTGGTCCTTCAGGAGTTTCAATAGGACAAAGCCGACCGTAATGGGTATAATGAACATCACGTACTTCAAACCCTGCTCTCTCCCGGGAAAGTCCTCCGGGCCCAAGTGCAGAAAGCCTCCGTTTATGGGTGATTTCAGCTAAAGGATTGGTTTGATCCATAAACTGAGACAATTGATTCGTTCCAAAAAAGGTATTTATTACTGAGGAAAGTGTTTTTGCATTAATAAGATCAATTGGTGTAAAAACCTCATTATCTCTCACATTCATCCTTTCTCTGATGGTTCTTGCCATGCGGGCCAATCCAACCCCAAATTGAGAAGATAACTGTTCTCCGACTGTTCGAACTCTCCTATTAGAGAGATGATCAATGTCATCTATTTCAGCTTTTGAATTAATTAGTTCAATCAAATATTTTATAATAGTAATTATATCCTCTTTTGTTAGGACCTGTTTGTCCATATCTACATTCAATCCCAACTTCTTATTCATTCGGTAACGACCAACCTCTCCAAGGTTATATCTTTGGTCCGAAAAAAATAATTTATCTATAATACCACGTGCTGTATCTTCATCTGGCGGCTCTGCATTTCTTAATTGCCTATAAATATGTTCAACTGCTTCTTTCTCGGAATTTGTTGGATCTTTTTGTAAAGTATTATAGATAATCGCATAATCTGACATGTGAGCATCTTTTTTGTGTAATAGGATATTTTTAGATCCAGCATCAATAATCTCGTCGATATGTTCTTTTTCAAGAACAGTATCTCTGTCAATCACAATTTCATTTCTCTCAATTGATATAACTTCGCCTGTGTCTTCGTCTACAAAATCTTCAATCCAACTTCTTAAAACACGTGCAGCTAATTTTCTTCCCAATACCTTTTTTATTCCTGACTTTGTTACTTTTATCTCTTCAGCAAGGTCGAAAATTTCCAAAATATCTCTATCATGTTCGAATCCAATTGCTCTAAAAAGAGTTGTTACAGGCAATTTTTTCTTACGGTCTATGTATGCATACATTACGCTATTGATATCAGTTGCGAATTCAATCCATGATCCTTTAAAAGGGATTACTCGAGCGGAGTATAGTTTCGTTCCATTAGCGTGAAATGACTGGCCAAAAAATACTCCAGGTGAACGGTGAAGTTGAGAAACAACAATTCTTTCAGCACCATTGATTACAAATGTGCCACTTGGGGTCATGTAAGGAATTGTTCCAAGAAAAACGTCTTGAACAATAGTTTCGAAATCTTCGTGCTCCAAATCATTACAAAAAAGTTTGAGTCTTGCTTTGAGTGGAACCGAATAAGTAAGTCCTCTTTCAATACATTCTTGTATGGTATATCGAGGTGGATCCACAAAATAATCTAAAAATTCAAGAACAAATTGATTTCTAGTATCAGAAATAGGAAAGTTCTCTTTAAAGGTATTGAAAAGACCTTCTTCGTTTCTTTCGTCAGATTTTGTTTCTAATTGGAAAAAATCTTGAAAAGATTTGATCTGAATATCAAGAAAGTCTGGATATTCAGGGGTGTGTTTTGCTAGAGCAAAATTTGTTCTCTGACTATTTTTAACTGGCATTTAAATTAATTTTTATTGTAATGGTATTATTGATATCAATTGGATAAACGAAAAAATTTGGCCTTTGAAAATTCAAAAGCCTAACCCTAAATAGAATATTATAAATCTACTTAAGCTCAACCTCCGCACCTGCTTCTTCAAGGGATTTTTGAAGCGATTCCGCTTCATCTTTCACTATGCCCTCTTTAAGAGGTGTAGGTGCTTTATCTACTAAGTCTTTTGCTTCTTTTAAACCAAGACCCGTCAATTCTTTAACTAGTTTTACAACAGCAAGTTTAGAACCCCCTGCTGCTTTTAAAATTACGTCAAATTCTGACTTCTCTTGAGCAGAATCACCTGAGGCGTCTCCACCTGGTGTCCCTGCAACGGCTACTGCGGTTGCAGAAGGCTCTATGCCATACTCATCTTTTAAAATATCAGCCAACTCATTGACTTCTTTGACAGTCAAATTGACTAGTTTTTCTGCGAATTCTTTTAAATCTGCCATTTTTATTGTTTTTCTATTTAAACTTATTTATTTGAATGAATAAATCATAATGTCAGGAATCGTTTTTTTCTGAAAGTGTTTTTAATATTCCAGATAATTTCCCACCCCCCGACTGAAGTGAGGAAACTACATTTTTGATAGGTGAACGCAATAATGAGATTAAATCACCAATGATTTCATCTTTAGATTTTATAGAAGCAAGAGTATCAATATGACTATCACCAATATAGATAGCTTGCTCTATGAAAGCCCCTTTTAAAATTGGTTTATCTGATTTTTTTCTAAAATTCTTGATGATCTTAGCAGGAGCATTGCCAGATTCTGAAAACATTAAAGAAGTATTACCCTTTAAGGTGCCAAACAAATCTCCAAAATCATGATTGGAAGATTCCATAGCTTTGGCTAACAATGTATTTTTCACCACTTTTAGCTTGATATTCTCTTTAAAGCAAGACCGTCTTAAATTACTTGTTTCTGAAGCATTGAGTCCACTAGTATCAGCAAAATACAAACTTTTCACCTCTTTCAAGGCTTCATTTAATTCGTCAATTACTTGTTGTTTTCTTTCTTTTATCATATCTGAGAAATATTCTTTATCATAGTTTTGTATCAACTGAAATTCCCGAGCTCATTGTTGTGGACATAAAAATACTTTTAACATATGTACCCTTAGAAGTTGATGGTTTTATCTTTATTATTGTTTTGAGAAGTTCATCAGCATTTTCAAAAATTTTTTCTGCAGAAAAAGATGCTTTGCCAATGGAGGCGTGAACTATCCCGGTTTTGTCAACTTTAAAGTCAATTTTTCCGCTTTTAATATCTGATATTGCCTTTTTTACGTTCATAGTAACTGTACCTGTCTTTGGATTTGGCATTAAGCCACGTGGTCCTAATATTTTTCCTAAAGGACCTAATTTACCCATAATACTAGGCATAGTTACAATTATATCAACATCAGTCCAGCCATCCTTTATTTTTTTTAGATACTCATCAAGACCGATAAAGTCAGCTCCAGCCTCTTTAGCTTCTGTCTCTTTATCTGGTGTTACTAGGGCTAAAACTTTAACTTTTTTCCCAGTACCGTGAGGCAAAGCTACAACACCCCTGACCATTTCTGTTGATTTTTTTGGGTCAACACCAAGTCTGATAGCTAAATCAACACTAGCGTCAAATTTTGTAAAAGTTATTTCTTTTACAAGAGTAGATGCTTCCCTTAGTGTGTAAGTTTTTGTAGAGTCTACTTTTAAAAATGATTCTTTCTGATTTTTAGTTTGCTTTGGCATTGTTATAATTTAATTTAAAATGGGGCATCTCCAGATATTTGGAAACCCATTGAACGAGCAGTACCAGCAACCATTTTCATAGCTGATTCGATTGTAAATGCATTTAAATCTGGCATTTTGTCTTCAGCTATTACCTTAACTTGGTCCCATGTAACTGTTGCTACTTTTTGCCGATTTGGTTCACCCGAACCCTTTTTAGCTTTTGCTGCTTCCATTAATTGAACAGCAGCCGGTGGTGTTTTTATTACAAATTCAAATGAGTTGTCTTTGAAAACAGTAATTACAACAGGTAAAACTTTTCCTTGACTGTCTTGAGTTCTAGCATTAAATTGCTTGCAAAATTCCATGATATTTACACCTGCAGAACCAAGTGCAGGTCCAACTGGTGGTGAAGGATTCGCAGCCCCGCCTCTTACTTGTAGTTTTAATATCTTGTTTATTTCTTTAGCCATATTATTTAAATTACCGAATGATGATCATTTTAAAAAATTTCATTATTTTAAATTTTTTCAACTTGCATGTAACTCAATTCCAAAGGAGTTTTTCTTCCAAAAATTTTAACCATTACCTCAAGCTTACGTTTTTCTTCATTAACTTTTTCTATAGAACCTGTAAATCCATTAAAAGGGCCGTCAATAACTTTTACATTTTCTCCTACAACAAATGGAATTGAGATATGTTCAGTTGTTAGTGCTAACTCATCAACCTTTCCGAGCATTCTGTTTACTTCAGCCTCTCGCATCGGAACAGGAACTCCACCTTTAGTTTCTCCTAAAAATCCAATAACATTTGTAACAGATCTTATAATGTGGGGAAGTTCGCCCGATAAATTAGCTTTAATCATTATATAACCGGGAAAATATGTTCTTTCCTTACTAATTTTTTTCCCATTTCTAATTTGAATTACTTTTTCTGTAGGAACTAAGAGGTCTTCTACTGAATTATCGTAGCCAAGTCTTGAGATTTCGGACTTTATATAGTCTTTAATTTTAGCTTCTTGTCCACTAACAGCACGAACAACGTACCACTTTTTATCGTTTATAGTTGTAGTCATATTATCCAATTAGATTAAAGTAAAATTTGATTATCCTAGATAAAACTGTATCTGCACCCCATATCGCTAGAGAAAATAAAACTGAAAAGACCAAAACAATTACTACTAGGCGTTGAAGCTCCGAACGTTCCGTCCATGAAACGTTATTTTTTAGTTCTTCGTAGGAATCTTTTATGTAGTTAATTATTTCTGCCATTTATATTTTTTCAGCACGGGTTGAGAGGCTCGAACTCCCGACACCTGGTTTTGGAGACCAGTGCTCTACCAACTGAGCTAAACCCGTATATTCTTGAAATCTTCGGCGTTCAAAAAATTTGAATACCGAAGTGTAGTTCAAAATTATTTTAGTCTAAAATCTCAGTAACTTGTCCAGCTCCAACAGTTCTACCCCCCTCGCGAATTGCAAATCTGAGGCCAGTATTAAGTGCTACAGGTTGGATCAAATCAACATTAATAGTCAAATTATCACCCGGCATTACCATTTCAACCCCATTAGGTAGAGCTATATTACCTGTAACATCAGTTGTTCTCACATAAAATTGAGGTCTATAATTGTTATGAAAAGGGGTGTGTCTCCCTCCCTCTTCTTTTTTCAAAATATAGACTTCAGCTTTGAACTTTGCATGGGGCTTAACAGAACCCGTTTTACAGAGCACCATTCCTCTTTTAATATCAGTTTTTTCAATTCCTCTTAGAAGTATTCCAACATTATCTCCTGCTTCTCCTCTATCTAAAATTTTTCTAAACATTTCAACGCCAGTAATAGTAGACTTCATTTTTTCAGCACCCATTCCGATTATGTCAATTTCGTCACCTGTATTTGCAACACCGGTTTCAATTCGTCCTGTAGCAACTGTCCCACGTCCAGTTATTGAAAATACATCTTCAACAGGCATAAGGAAATCTTTGTCAACATCTCTTTTTGGTAGTTCAATCCAAGTGTCAACTTGTTCCATTAATTTCATTACAGTATCTACCCACTTTTGCTCTCCATTTAAAGCACCTAAAGCAGATCCAAGAATCACTGGGGTATTATCACCGTCGTAGTCATAAAATGTTAGTAATTCTCTTACCTCCATTTCGACTAATTCTAATAATTCTTCATCATCAACCATATCAGCCTTGTTTAAGAAAACAACAATTCTTGGAACTCCTACTTGTCGCCCTAACAAGATATGCTCTCTAGTCTGGGGCATAGGCCCATCTGTTGCAGCAACTACAAGAATTGCTCCGTCCATTTGAGCTGCACCAGTAACCATATTTTTAACATAGTCAGCGTGACCTGGGCAGTCTACATGTGCGTAGTGTCTATTTGATGTTTGATATTCAACATGTGATGTATTAATTGTAATACCGCGTTCCTTTTCTTCGGGTGCGTTATCTATTTGATCAAAGCTTTTAGCTTCTGAGAAGCCAGCATCAGCTAAAACTTTAGTTATAGCAGCCGTAAGCGTAGTTTTACCATGATCAACGTGGCCAATTGTTCCAATATTTAAATGAGGTTTTGACCGGTCGAATGTTTCTTTAGCCATAATAATAGTTGTTTCAATGTTATTTTAGGAGTGCAAATTTACTAATTTTTTTGATTAGGATGGTGGTTTTTGAGTTTTTTTTAAACAAGAGTTGATAATTCAAAAGTGAAGAACTTTATTCAAAAAAACTAAATAATTTTAGATATAAATATTGCATCAATCTTGAAGTAAATATGTATCTGTAGATGTCATACTTCAACAAATTAAAAGTCATTAATTTTTCAATCAAAAAAATACAGATAAATAAAAAAACCTGCTGAAATCCATAGTAAAAGGGCTATAAAAAGTTTTTGTGTTTTTGATAAGTTATCCATTGAATTAAATTTTAACTTGGTTTTGCCTGAAAACTTAAATATCTGAAATTTTGGATGTTTATGGAAAATTTTTAAAATTAAATAATTAAGTATTTTTATTTAATTTTTGTGTACGGGTTTTATAATTTTAAAATGCAGTCAAAATTTATATTTAAATTTCTTAAAAAATTTATTTTTCTACTTTTTCTTGGATGTTCGGGTGAAGAGGCTTTGTCTGAATCCGAAAACTTCTTAAACAATAATTTGGAAAATAAAAACATCATTGTTGCTGGATCAACTCTTGGTGATGGAGCTGTTATTTGGATAAATCAAAATAAGATTATTTTGATAGGTGATTCAGATGAGGCTACTGGGTTATTTTTTAACAATGAAAAAATTTATGTTACTGGATGGAAATATGGTGGGACTGGAAGTATTTGGAGTTTAAATTTAGATGGTACCAATCAAACATTAATTGAACTTGAAGGTCAATTTTCTGAGGGACAACGGATTATTTTACGCGATGACGATATTTACGTAGGAGGATATTTTCAAAATGGCTCGTGCTATTGGAAGAATGGTGAAAAATTTAATTTGACAACCAATGCTGATTCTATGACATGGGGAATAGAATTGGATTCTGAAAATAATATTTATAATGTTGGTTACTACATGAAATCTCACAACTTGATACCAGCTTATTGGAAAAACAAACGAAGAGTAAATCTAAACCGACCAAGACATGGAGATGGAGAAGCAAAATACATTAAAATCTTTGGAAATAAGAAAATTATAGCTGGAACTGTGATGGCACCACACAATTTTCTCGGCTACTTAACAAAGCCGACATATTGGATAAATGGGTCTCGTACCTCATGCCAAATTGGATCTGTTGATCACGGTTGGCAGAACAGTGACGTGTTTGATTTATTCGTAGATGAAGAAGAAAATATTTACTTGGCTGGCTTTTCTCAAGACATGGACACTGAATATCCAACTTATTGGAAAAATTGTCAGAAATATATTCTAGAAAATGGTGAAACCTCAGGTGTTATAAGAAGTTTAAAAGTAGTTGATGGTAAAATTATATCTGCTGGGACTAAATCCTATTTCCCCGGTACACCTTGCATATGGGTAGAAGACGAACCTTTTGTTTTAGAAGAAAATGATGTTGGTGAAGTTTGGGATATGCTGATTATTGATAAATAATTTTTTTATTCAAAACTATAACTTGCAAGTGTTAGCATGAAAAAAAAGGTGAATAACAAACATACCGGATATAGAATTAAAGAGTAAAATACCTCCAAAAGCAGCCTGGACTATTTAAAATTGGTCATACCCATTAACAATGGGAGCGGGAATTAAAATAACTGATAGAATAAATCTTAGGACGCTTTCACAGTTATTTTGATTAGTAATAAAAAGTTTTAAAATTCAATTTTATTGAAATTATGATTTTTTTTTAAGTCATTGTTTTTTAAAAATTAAATTATGTGGATAATTGTCTCTCTAATCAATCATTATCTTGATCGGGATACTCTTCATATTTTAATTTTTCTTCAGAAACATGAACTTCTAATTCTATTTCAATCATGAATTCGGGTAATGCCAGCTCTTTTACTCCTAACCAAGAACCTGTTGGGAACTTATCACCGTAAATATCATTTCGATATGATGCAACCTCTAAAAATTTTGCCATATCGGTAGTGAAAATATTCTCCACTACAACATCTTCAAATGAAGTGTTGAAATGTTCTAGGATTTTTTGTAAATCTGCATAACAATTTTTCATTTGTTGTTCTAAATTCCCAATAGCAGTTGGGCTACCCTCATTATCCATGCTAACGGCTCCAGAAATTTTAATTTGATTACAAATTTTTACTGCATGGGAATACCCATAGGCCTTTTCAACCTCTGGTCTCAGTAAAAAATATATAGGGTCTGAGTCACAATTATTTTCAGAATTTGCTTTACCGTTAGTTTGAGTGCAAGAAACGATTAAAATAGTAATTAATGTTAAAAATATTTTTTTCATTGTTTTAAATTCTAGTTATTAATAATCTGTAATAATACCTTTAATTGTTTATTAAATTTTTGAGTGTTATGTCAATTTAATATAAACTTATTGATTAATGTTTGATGCTTCTCTTTTGTTTCATAATCAGTGGTGAATAATAAATATTCATAAAGTCTCATTCCATCAACTTTTTCATTTAATTGCAGATCCTTTTTTTTATCATAAATTTTTTCCCAAGTATTTCTTACAGAGGTCCATTTTTCCTTATTCTCGTACCACCAATTTTCTGCTAGAGAACATTTTTTATTTGATACTTTCTTGTAAGTATTTATTCCCTTTTCCTCTGCTAGTAAAATAGTTTCATTATCATTTTTTAAAATCTTTTTATTGTCTTGAATATGTATCCAGCCATCATCAGTAATTTGATGTCTATTGTTTCTGATCATTAAATTATAATCTTTTCTCTTTGTTCTCTCTCTTCTAGGAAGTGGAGCATTAGAAACGTTTTCCCAATAACTTTTACCATCAACATGTATCCAAGTCCCAGTCCCCTCGTATCTTGGGCTATCATCAACTTGATAAACCTTTTGAGTCCATTGACCTTTAACATCTATTTTTGGCAAATTCAAGTATTCCCATTTATTATTTGTTGAATAATCGTAGAGATCTCGATTTTGATAAATCCAGTCTTGTCTCCAATGCTTAACTATCATTTTCTCTTTACCATAGCCCACAATAAGTAAATGTTGTATTGATATTTTTTTCTTTTCATTTATAATTGGTAATGCAAATTCTAGTGCATAAGACCTGTAATCTTTTGAGGGATTATAATTTTCATCATCAATATGTTGAAATGTCTCCTTAAATTTAAACTCAATCTCAAAGCAACCACACATTTTTAGAATTGAGTTTCTGTCTTTATTTATTTTACTCTGGCTAAAAAGATTAGAAACTAAAGAAGTTAATACCAAAATAAAAACTCTAATATTCATTATTAAACACTTTTTAAATTTATTCGTAAAATTATTAAATTTATTTAGATTAAATATAAATAAGAAATTATATTTACATAAAATTCAATAGGATGAGAAATGAAGAAATATTGATAAAAAAAAATGGTTTTGGTCAACTATCATTTTGTAGTAATTGTAAATTATTTTATCTAAAGTTTTCCAGCGTATTAATCGAACTAACTCACAAAGAATTTAAAGCCTTTCATTTGGTTGTTAAAGAAATTGACACAAATTATTGGGAAAAAATAAATAAATATTCAAATGAATGTAGAATTTATCCAATATCAACAAGCCAACAAAATTTAGTCCTAATTTTTAATAAAAGTGAATTACAAGCTTTAAAGGAATTGGTGTTAATTACTAAACCTGAGAATAACAATTATGCGTCCCTTTTTGATATAAATGAAAAAAGATTCTTTTTAAATTAAACTAAATTAATTATCTCTTAATTTATAAATGGATTAATAAGCTCGATAAGTAAAAAAAACCAAGCTATAATTAAAATAGCTCCACCTACTGGGGTCAGAGGTCCCAACCATTTTAAATTAATCTTTATTAGACTTTTAATCGAAAGAAAAAAAATACTAAACGAAAATACACATGTTCCAATAACAAAAAATTTAAATACTAATGGATTAATATCTAGGTAGAATTGAGGTACTATCATTAAAACTAATCCATGATACATTAGATATCTTACTCCTACTTCAAAAGATTGGATCGCTGAATATGGAATAATTTTTTTTAAATAATGAGAGGTAAAGGCCCCAAGAATTACAGAAAAAAGGCAAAAGGAAGCTCCTAAAATTTCATTGACATATAACATTCTATAAATTTAAGAAGTGTAATTAAAACTAATTGTTTTAAAAAATTATTTTAACCTCAGCAAGAAGAAATTTGAAATTCTAGTTTAAACCTAAAAAAAAGTGGGGAGCAAATAACAAGGATTTATCCATCAGTCATTATCCTACTTCATCACCATGTCCCCACATTTAACAAATCAATAAAATATTACAAACAATATTCAAAATTCAAAAAATTCTTTAATTATTGATATATTCTAAGATATTTAAGCCTAATACCTGTATAATGAAAACTTATTTATAAGATTAATTGCTAGTAGATTAGTGATTGAATTGAATGAGGTAGAATGCTTAATCGAGCTTCATATTCTCCAACAATTAATTTGTAGTCAATATTTTGGTTAGTTTTATTCATCACGACAGTAACAATTTTACCGTTTGGATTTTGAAAGGATGTACTTTCAATTGTGCTTCTACTTACAGAAGTGCTTATCCTTTTGGATTTGGGTCTAATAAATTTGGAGAAATGTCCAATATAAAAATAACTAGGTGTATATATTAGTTCATTTGTTTGCGTATTTGCATGTATTGGTGCAAAACAATAATTTTTTACATGATTAGGACCACCATTTTGATTTAATAATATGTTCCAATCAGTCCAACCTACAGTTCCACTATTGAAATCATTAATCATAGAGTTACCATATCGCTCAGCATTAGACCATCTATTATAATGATCTGAATCAAATCTTTCCTGACAGCCTTCAGTAAAAAGGAGGTTAATGGAGGGATAAGACTCTTTAATATTTTTTAAGTTATCATACTTAGGATCACCACCTGCCCATGTCTCGTACCAATGAAACCCAATACCCCATGCGTATTTCATTGCATCAGGATCTTCAAAAATAGTATTCGCACGATGAGAAATTAGATCTCTATTGTGATCCCATACAATAATATTTTTATCTCCATATCCGACTTTTTCGAAAGTAGGTCCTAAAAATTTTTTTAAAAAGTCTCTTTCTTCTTCTGCCGAATATATACACGATTCCCAATGCTGTGTTGCCATTGGCTCGTTTTGAATAGTCACCCCCCATACAGGAATGCCTTCAGCCTCATAGGCTTCGATAAATTTCACAAAATAATTAGCCCAAGATTGATAATATTTTGGAAGAAGTTTACCACCTCTAAGCATATTATTATTAGTTTTCATGAATGCGGGCGGACTCCACGGGCTTGCATAAAAAACCAAATTTTCTTTAATCAAATCTATTGAACGCTTTATTAATGGAATACGTTTTTTTTTGTCTTTTCCAATATTGAATGTTTTTAATTTATCATCACCTTCTTCAATATAGGTATGACTTCCCAAACCAAAATCACTACTGTGGATACTTGTCCTTATAATATTGTAATTTATTCCATCCTCTGTAAAATATGCTTTTAAAAACTCTTTTTGTTTAGTGTTGCTTAATTTAGAGAAAACTTCTGCAGATGCATCCGTAATTGCACCTCCAATTCCCAAAAACTCTTGAAATTTCTTTTTTGGATTAACAAAAACTCCAATTTCAGTTTCTAAGGGTTGACTTGTTTTTATAAATTTAGGAGACTCTATTTTTGTTAATTTCAAATTTGTGTTTTCCGCAGTAACAAAAACATTTAATTCTTTATCTTCAAAATTATACTCTCTTGTTTCATATGAGTACTGTGCAAAAATAAATTTTTGTAATATAAAAATTAAAGCAAATAAAAAGTATAGTTGAATTTTTTTCATTAGTCTGTGTATAATAATATTTAAATTCTTTTAATTAATCCTTATAAGCATATTTAACTAGTAAATGTAAAGAGGTATACTCAAGTGTCTTTTCGTGAGTTGCTTCTAGAATTATCTTTGGTGCTTTCCCTGCTTTTTCTGCCTCGATCCATCTGGTTACGCATAGACACCATCTATCACCTTCTTTAAGACCTGGGAATTGATAAAGGGGTATCGGTGTAATTAAATCATTCCCTTTTGAAGCTGAAAATTTTAAAAACTCCTCTGTAATTACTGCACAAACAGTATGTGTTCCAGTGTCTTGGGAAATTGTTCTGCACAAACCATCCCTAAAATAACCTGTCATTGGGCTTGTACAACAAACTTTAATAGGTTCACCAAAAATATTTTTTTCCATGATCAATTGAACACTTACATTAAAACTTCTAAAAAAGCTTTTGTCAATATAATAATTCGTCAATTTTTTTTAACATATTTTAGAAGTAAATTAAGTAAAATACCATAGGCTGGTAAAAAAAAAATTAAACCAATTATTATTTTTATGAACGCTTGGGTACTTGCTATTTCGACCCAATTATCAGACATGTACATATTTTTTGAGTTATAGAAAGCAGTAAAAAAGAATACATATGAATCAATTACATTAGAAATTACAGTAGACAATGACGGAGCTATCCACCAAGATTTATATTTTTCTCGTATCGCCTGAAAGGCATAAACATCAATTGTCATACCTAGGGCATAAGCCGTTGCACTTGCGATCCCTATCCTTACTGCCATAGAAAAAAAATTACCTTCAAAGAAAACCACTAGGATAGATGAAATAATTGCCAGAGGATATGAGAAAAAAATAGTCTTTTGGGCAATTCTTTTACCAACTAATCTTACTGTGAGATCTGTTGCAACGACAACAAGTGGAAAAATCAGTGCACCCCATGTGATTTTAAAATCATAAACATTTAAAGGTATGGCTACTAATGCATTTGATAATGTGGTAATAAAAACGTGAATTATGATCAAAAAAAACAATATATTTTTATTCTTCATTTGTTTTATTTCAATAAGATTGGTTAAGATTTTCCCAAGGAAATACGACCCAATTTGGATTTATTTTTTTGTCAATTATTTTACCTTTAAAATCTACTTTAAAGTTGCTAGACTTATTTTCAACTAAAGATGCGTAACATAAATTACCCTTGGATTCAGCTAAGGAATTTTTGACAAAATTAAATGTAGCTCCTGTGTCATTTATATCATCTACTATTAGAATATTTTTTTTCAATTTAGCGGACTCTAATAGATTAGAAATATTAATATTATTTTTCTGATCTCTAAGTTGAATGTTTATAACATGATGAGGGATATTCAGTATATGTGAAAGGTAAACTCCTGGAATACAGCCTCCCCTATTTATGCTAAAAATTATTTCGGGTAAAAAATTTGATTGATTTATCTGAATTTTGATTTCTATTAATGCTAGTTCCATCTCTTTTTGGCTGAAGTAATCTTTTTTTTTCATGATCAAGTTTTTAATAGATTAACCCTTAGGGAATTTAATAATTGACTAAAAAAGGATGTTTTTAAGATAAATATCACAACTATTTTTTGATAAAATATAAATATTCAACAATATACTTTTTCAACATTTTTTAGTTTCTACTAAATTTATGTTCTTTAGCTTTTAAAAAGTATATTTTCATAATTGCATAAACATATGAAAAAAGGTATTTCAATATTATTTTTAGTTATATTTTTACTTTGCATCATATATATTATATCCCAAAAACATTCTAATGACGAAAAAGAAATTTCAATAAAAGAAAAAATAAAAAGCGAAATTGCAAATGATGTATTTATTCCGAGTGAATACGACGATAAAGGGATTTTATTTTTAAATCAAGTAAAAAATAAAAAAAGTTATTTTCCTAACTATGAGGTCAGAATTACAAATAATGTACATGTCACATCAGGTGATTGGAGGTTTTTTCAAGAGAATTATGATCATATAGGAAACGTTAAGCTAGTTATAGAAATTTCAAAAAATGTATTTAATGATTTAAAAAAACAGGGTGATTTCAATTTATTAAATCCTAGTTTTAATTTAGAAATAAAGGGCATATATGAATGTTTAAATATTTGTTTTGAAAGAATTAAGCAAACTGATGGAAGGTGGGGTAATCAATGTAATTGTAAAAATCAATATTGAAACACTTCGTCTTAATATTTATTTGTGTAGCCAAGAATAACAGCTTATTTTGATTAACGAATTCTAAAACAAGGTCAACACAAATTAAAATAAAAACTTTTTTTTAATTTGTATTTTTAACTTTAAATAAAAATTATGAAAGCAAGTACATCAAGTTTATTAAACGCAATAATTCTAATATCAATGGGATTATGGGGCTATTTTGAATCAGAATCTAAAGCAATCACAGCATTAATTCCAGTAATTATTGGTATAATCCTTTTGCTTGTAAATAAGGGAGTGAAAAATGAAAACAAGGCTCTTGCACACATTGCTGTTTTACTTACGTTTTTAATATTACTTGGTTTGATAAAGCCTTTATTGGGAGCCTTTGAAAGAGAAAATACCTATGCGATAATTCGTGTATTGTTAATGATAATTTCTTCCTTATGGGCTATGATAAGTTTTATAAAAAGCTTTATTTCAGCACGAAAAAATAAAACATAAATCAAAATTTTAAACCACAAAAAGAAGTTTTTATTCGACCTTATAATTAAAAGATTATGTTTTATCCATTTTCTTAATTCTAAATTTTAATTTTCTATAAATTCAAAAATTAATTTAAAAAACTTCCTAAAAAAAGTAGTTTATGTCTTTACTAATCCTATAGTAATTTTTGGGATATGATCATATTATGTTATCTTTATTTAGAATTTAGAGCATTGTCAATTATTTAATTAAAAAGCCTAGCAAGTAAAATTGATCTTGCTAAACAAAAGGATGGTATTCCATCTAATTTGAAATGAAAGGAAGTAAAAAAAATTTTTTACCACTGGCCAGTTTTGATATTCATCTTGAGAACTACCAAAGCCTAGTTAATGAATTCAGAAGAAACAACGATATTTCACATATCAAATCTATTTTAAATGATAGTTGGACAACCGAGCTAACTAAAAAAGTATTTCAAGAAGATTATGATGCTATCGTTCTGACAGATACAAATCAAAAAATACTATGGGTTAGTGACGGTTTTAGAGATATGACAGGCTATTCAAAAAAATATGCAGTAGGTAAAAGACCCTCCTTTCTACAAGGAGAACAAACTTCTAAATCAGTAAAAAGTCAAATTAGTGAAGAATTGTTTTACAATCATACTTTCAGTGGATCACTTATAAATTACAGAAAAAATGGGGAATCCTACTTATGTCAGATTTCCATATTCCCTATATATGATGCTAAAGAGAGATTAGATAATTTCATAGCTTTCGAAAAAGAGATTCCAGTTGATAAGCCTAGAATTGATTCATACTTATCTTAAATAATCCTCTAGTATTTACTAAGTTCATTTAAATGGACAAAATAAATATCTTATCAAAATATAAAGAATTTGAGTCCATTTGGAGTCCTCATTCAATTGCAGAATTAAATAATCAGCAAGTTTTATTAGCAAAAATAAAAGGAGAATTTGTGTGGCATTCACACAAAAATGAAGATGAATTATTTTATGTAATAAAAGGAAAGCTCAACATGGAATACCGTGACAAAACAGTGGAGGTTCTATCCGGAGAAATGATTGTAGTTCCAAAGGGAGTTGAACATCGTCCATCAGCTAAAATAGAAACTTGGATTCTTTTGTTTGAGCCAATCAGTACGAAGCACACAGGCAACGTAATAGCTGAAATTACAAAGGGTAACTATCCTAAAATATAAAAATATTTAGCTAAGAATAATCTTAATTAGACCTTTTATAATATCCCTATCATATTATACAATTATTTTAAGCAAATCTACCCAAAGACCAACCAATAGCTCCCCCCTGAACCGCACCCATAATTGCGGATATAAGTATATCTGTTAAAGCAAATTGGATTGAAACAATATTTGTTAGAGCCATAAATTGGAAGCCAAAAAAGGTAAAGGTTAGAGTTCCAAACCAAATTCCTGTAATTGATCCATTTTTTAAATTTGTAATACCCATTTTATCAAAAGTTATAACCCACAAGATTATCAGTGCCGTTGCACTAATAAGTATAAATAAAGGGTCAGGAACTTCATTTACAACACCTGGGAAAAGTTTACTCAATTCAGCTTGCTCAGGCCCATAAAATAGTATTGTCGGTATAATGCTTGCAATAGAAACTGATACAAAGCAGGAAATAAATGCAATTATGTATTTTTTCATTTTGGTTCAAATTTTTGATTACATGACTAATATAAAAATTGTTTAACAAACTTTTATTTATTTCTAATTTATCTAATTTCAAGAAAATCCCAAAACTAATTTTTTATGAATTGGAAAAGAATTAAAATCCATCCAAAAATTAATAGGCTGCCGCCAATAGGGGTAACAGGTCCTAACCAGCTAAGATTGAAAACAATTTGTGATTGAAATGATAAAAATAAAATACTAAAAGAAAAAAGTAGTGTGCCAGTAATTAAAAAAAGTGAAATCATTTTTTTCCCCTCTACAGATAACACAGATAATATTAATAATGCTAGGGCATGAAACATCATGTATCTGAGGCTTACATCAATGGATTTAGATTCTATTTCAGGAAGTATTTTTTTAAAAGTGTGACTATTTAGTGCACCTAAAATGATGGATAACAAGGCAAACATAGCCCCAAATAATCTTGCTATTTTCACACGCCAAAATTACATAAAATGCGCGTATGATAAATAGAAAATAAAATTATGTAATAACACTAAATCTTTCTACCTCTTTCTGAAATAGATATTCGATTTGAATTGGCTGGCAACAAACTTCACAATCTTCAATATAATTTTGAACTTCATCAGATCTTTCTAATAACATTGAAATTCCTTCCCAACAAAATGGACAAGTAAAAAAATATTCAATCATTTATTTTTATTCAATATTAAAAGACTATTCCAAATTACTAATGTCAACAAGAATGATACAGGAATTATAAAGTAATATGTGTCGGGTATGAAATCTAGGATTTCAAATTCATGTAAAACGTGAATTAGTCCGATCAAAAGATTTAAATACAAAATTATCGCAGTTCTATTTATGTATTTTGCCATTTAGTAAAATTACAAAAACCACATAGACTTTATGGTATTTAATCAAGAGGAAGTTAAAATATAAAAAAACACCAAAGGTTCCCTACAAGTCCCTTTGATGTTTCTGAAAGTAATTGAGGTTCTTGGCTAAAGACCTTAATTTATTTTAGAGCCAATGCCGAGATTTGAACTCGGGACCTCTTCCTTACCAAGGAAACGCTCTACCCCTGAGCTACACCGGCTTAAAAGTTGAGCGGGAGACCGGGTTCGAACCGGCGACATTCAGCTTGGAAGGCTGACGCTCTACCAACTGAGCTACTCTCGCATATTATTATTAAGTTTCACTTTATAGTGGATTATTTTAATTGTGAATATAATTAATTCTATTATAATAAAGCTGTGGGGAGAGCAGGATTCGAACCTGCGAAGTTAAAAAACAACAGATTTACAGTCTGTCCTCGTTGGCCGCTTGAGTATCTCCCCGAGTCTGATGAGATTAAATCATATATTAATTTTAAAAATATACCTTTGTTCATTTTGATGATTAGAGCCGATGGAGGGACTCGAACCCACGACCTGCTGATTACAAATCAGCTGCTCTAGCCAGCTGAGCTACATCGGCAAATTAAATATTTTAATAAAATTGATTGCAAATTAAATGTTAATTTTATTGGAATCAAAAGAAAAAATCAAAATTTACTAGCTCCTCTCTTTACCTTTTCTTTTCTTCAAAATTCTAATAGCACTAGCAGCTGCGTTGTTTATAGATTCTTCAAAAGAACGAGAGATTTTCTTAACCACAACGTAATCTCCTGGTATTTCAATTTTGAGCTCAGCCCACTTATTGAAACCGTCTGAATTATTTTCAACTTTAGCAAATACAAAAACCTCTGAAATTTTCTGATGAAATAGGGAAAGTTTTTCAATTCGCTTTTTTGCGTATTTTTTGAGTCTCATTCCCGCTTTAAAATTTACGGCTCTAAAGTGCATTGTTACCATAAGAGTTTATTTCTAATTATTTTTTTTTTCTTTAGGATGAGCTTTTTTATAAACTTCTTGGATCTTTGCCATACTACTTTTTGTGTAATGCTGCGTTGCAGCTATACTATTATGTCCCAAAAGATCTTTAATTGCATTCAAATCCGCTCCCTGGTCAAGCAGATGAGTTGCAAAGCTGTGTCTCAGGACATGTGGGCTTCGTTTTATCTTACTTGACACATATCCAAAGTACATTTTTACAGTCTTATAAACAAATGCTGTAGAGAGCTTTTTTCCATTGTTATTAACAAATAATAAGTCTTCTTTCCTTTGGATTTTATCTACATTTTGATAGTCTAAAAGACTCTTGATTTGATCCCTTATCTCTGGCAAAAGCGGGATCAAACGTTCTTTATTTCCTTTACCTAGAACCTTAATTAAGCTCTGCGAGAAATCAAAATCATTAATCCTTAATGCAAGAAGTTCACTTCTTCTTATGCCTGTAAAATAAAAGAGTTTGATAATTGTTTGTTGGAGAAAACCTGTGTAATTATCAGAAAAATAATCATCAGACATCAATTTGTTTATTTCATCTTTAGAAAAAGGAATGACAACTTTTTTTTCTGTTTTCAAAGCTTTATGCTCTTTAAGTGGAGAAATACTGATTGTTTCTGTCCTTAATAAAAATTTGTAATAAGAGGCTAAAACAGAAATTTTTCTATTAATTGTTCTTTTACTGTTTCCAAGCTCTACAAGAAAGACCATCCAAGATCTAATTTCTTTATAAGTAGCTTTTTCAATAGAGATGTCAAGATTGTTCGAAAGAATAAATTTTTCAAAGTCATCAAGATTTTTTTTGTAGGCTTTTAGAGTGTTGGATGAATATTTTTTTTCAAACGAAATGTAGTCTAAAAAAGCCCTTACAGTCATATAATTTTTAAAGTAAAATTAACGGCTTCGACCAAAAAAAACTAAAGTCAAGAAAATAAATTAAGAATTAAATATTCTCGTTGTCAAATAAACGCTGGATATACTGGGCCTTTTGTATTTTCTGGCGATGTTTAACAGACGGCTTTATAAATTGTTTTCTAGCCCTTAATTGTCTCATAGCACCTGTTTTATCGAACTTTCGCTTAAACCTTTTTAAGGCACGATCAATACTTTCCCCTTCTTTGATTGGAATTATTAACATTTAAATATACCTACTTTTAACATGGTTGCAAATATATACAAAAGAATTTACTTGATAATCTTATATAAATTCTAACTCTAAGAATTTAAAATTTTTCTCGCTATTACAATTTTTTGGATTTCACTTGTTCCCTCTCCAATTGTACACAACTTAGAATCTCTCAAAAATTTCTCAACTGGATAATCCTTCGTAAATCCATAACCACCATGAATTTGTACAGCCTCATTAGCAACCTTTACGCAAGTTTCTGAAGCAAAAAGCTTAGCCATTGCCCCAGACTGAGTTACACTCAAGTTTTGATTTTTCATTTCTGATGCCTTTTGAGTTAAAAGTGAGGCAGCTTCAATTTCAGTAACCATATCGACTAGTTTGAATGAAATTCCCTGAAAATCACTTATAGGTTTACCAAATTGTTTCCTCTCCTTAGAGTAGGATAAGGATGCGTTATAAGCTCCCTTTGCTAGACCTAAAGAAAGTGCAGCTATTGAAATTCTTCCTCCATCTAAAATTTTCATTGACTGTATAAAACCGTCACCAACTGGGCCTAAACGGTTTTCGTCAGGGATTACGCAGTTCTCAAATATCATTTCTGCTGTCTCTGATGCTCTCATACCTAGTTTATTTTCCTTTTTGCCCGAATAAAATCCAGGTGTTCCTCTCTCAACGACAAATGCTGTCGTTCCACGACTGTCGCCTTTATCGCCACTTCTAGCAATAACAACTGCAATATCTGCCGAGATACCATGTGTAATAAAATTTTTGGTTCCATTTAAAATCCACTGGTCTCCTTGTTTGCGAGCCGTAGTTGACATACCCTTAGCATCAGATCCAGTGTTATGTTCAGTCAAGCCCCAAGCTCCGATAGCTATTCCTTCACACAGCTTTGGTAGCCACCTGAGCCTCTGTTCCTCAGTTCCAAAAGAATATATGTGATTCACGCATAAAGAATTGTGTGCAGCTATTGAAAGACCTATGGAGGGGTCAACAATTGATATTGTTTCGATTAATGTGACATACTCGTGATAACCCATACCAGAGCCACCATAGTTTTCTGGTATAAGCATTCCCATGAAACCAAGTGCTCCTGCTTTGTCGAAAATTTCGACGGGAAAATATTGAGCCTCATCCCACTCCATAACGTTTGGCTTAATAAATTGAGTCGCAAAGTCTCTAGCTGCTTCATAAACCATCCGCTGTGTTTCGGAAGTCTTTATGTCTGGACGTAATTCGAAATCAATCATAAACAAGTTTTATTACAAATATAGTTTTATTATTTAGAGTTTGTTTGGGAAAATAACAAAAAGTTAAGACAAAATCGGTATTGTTGTAAACACATTATCATAATGAAATTTTTAAATAAATATCTTTCAGCTGTTTAGCACTTTATGTGTTCTAAAATCTTTTGGATTTCAAATTAGTTTTTAATTTTTAATAGCCCTAATTGAATTTAGATAGTTATTAAGTTCATCTCTAACTTTAGGAAATAGAATCAATAGCCCTATCATATTGGGAAAAACTAGTGCCAAAATCATCGCATCTGAAAATGCCCAAACGGATGACATGTCACCAGCAGCACCAATTACAATAAAAATCAGGAAGATTGATTTATAAGTTAGTTCAGAAGCTTTACTTTTTCCAAAAATATACATCCATGATTGTAAGCCATAATATGACCATGAAATCATTGTTGAGATTGCGAACAATACGACAGCTATGGTGAGAAAAGGACCGGAAAATGATATGTATTCTGAAAATGCAGCAGCAGTAATCCCAGCGCCCTCAGCAGGTACCCCATCAATCATTACTACACCTCCAATACCACCGTATTCAAATACACTATTATTGCCATTGAAAATAATTATCACCAAAGCTGTCATTGTACATATAATAACCGTGTCAATAAATGGCTCTAATAGAGCAACTAGGCCTTCCGAGGCTGGATATTTTGTTTTCACAGCTGAATGAGCAATTGATGCTGAACCGGCTCCTGCCTCATTTGAAAAAGCAGCTCTCCTAAAGCCGGTGATTAATACACCTAATAAGCCTCCAAGCCCAGCCTGGGGTTTAAATGCTTGTGTAAAGATCATACCAAATGCATCATCAACAAAACTAAAGTTTGAAAAAATTATGTATAAACAGGCGATTATGTACATTAATGCCATAAATGGAACTACCTTTTCGGTTACAGAAGCGATTCGCTTAATTCCACCTATTATTATAATACCAACCAAAATCATCATTATTATTCCTATAATAGTTCTAGCACTTCCGCCGCTCATTCCAAAAGAGCTTACAAGTTGCATAGCAGCCTGATTAGATTGAGCAGCATTACCCCCTCCAAAAGAAGCTCCGATACACAAAAAAGCAAATATTACTGCTAAAGTTTTTCCTAAAGAAACATATCCTTTCTCTTGGAGTCCTTTAGTTAAATAATACATAGGACCCCCATAAACTGTACCGTCTGAACCAAGATCTCTGTATTTTACTCCTAAGGTACATTCTACAAATTTTGTTGACATTCCTATTAAACCGCATAGGATCATCCAAAAAGTAGCTCCTGGCCCTCCAACCGCTATAGCCAGTGCTACACCAGCAATATTTCCGTTACCCACAGTTCCAGAGACTGCTGTTGCCAGTGCTTGGAAGTGACTTACCTCTCCTTGGTCAGTTTTTTTTAATTGAGTTGTATCTAGACTTTCAGAATTTTGAGTTTTATTTTCTTTCTTTATATTTTCATCTACACTATCATATTTCCCTAGCACTGTATTCACAGCAGTTGAAAAATGGCGTATGTTAACAAATCCAAAATAGAAAGTAAAAAACAGTGCCCCCCCTACCAATAGAATTATTATTGTTGGGATCTCTGTACCTGGAAAATTATGAAGTATTAATTCTTCCCACCAATTTGCAATTGGTGTAAAGGCTTCATTAATTTGTTCATCTAATCCTCTCCCTTGAGAAAAAAGGCTATTACATGATAGCAAGAAAAAAAAATGTAATAAAGTACTTTTGGTAAGATACTTGAGCTTCATTTTCTAATTACAGATTTGGTTGTTCAATATCATAAAAAGGATTAGAATATCAAATTATTAAAAGGGAAAGATTTATTAAAAAAAGCTAAAGTGAAAATAAAAAAGTTAAAATTCTAATTTCACAAATCGAAAACCGAGGTACGTTTAGTATAAACTAGGTCCTTTAATTTTATCCAAAATGCTAATATTAAATAAAGTATAAACCCACCTATAAGAGTTGTGAATGACGCATAAATAAAAAATAAACGAACACTTTTTACTTTCATCCCCAATATTTCAGCTAAACGAGAACAAACTGCAAAACCATTTCGTTCAAAGAAAATACGAACTCTAGTTGATTTTTTCATTTTAAGTAACAATCTCCCCGTTCCACTGATTAATACCTCCTAACAAATTAAAACAGTTTTCTATCCCTTTATTTTTCATCAATATACATGCTTGTGAACTTCTAGCCCCGGACCTACAGTAAACTAGATATATTTTTGAAGGGTTAAGTAATTCTAATTCATGTAAGAAATTTGGAGGGTTTTGAATATCGATCAATTTAGCATTTGGGATATGTCCCTGGTTATATTCCTCTAAAGTTCGTACATCTAATAAAATGGTTTCTTTTTTACTTCGGTGCATTGCTGCCCATTCATTTTGACTCAAATCCATAAATTAAAATTACAACAGTGATTGTGATTAAACAAATTGAAAAATAGTATAAACGTAATTTGAATTTAAATATATTTATTGCTTAAAACATTAATTTTTTAATTTGTAAAAAAAAATCATGAAAAAGTTATTTATAGTTATACTTCTAAGCTTCACAAACCTCTATTTATTTGGGCAAAATAAAAATATTAACCTACAACTAAGCAAAATTAAATGGACTGGAAAGGAAATTACCACTAAAACCCATTATGGTTCCTTAAAGTTTACATCAGGAAATATTTTGTTTGAAAACGATGAGATTGTTAGCGGCGAATTCATTGTTGACATGTTGAGCTTAATAAATGAGGATTTGACTGGAAGGTCCAAAGATTATCTAGAAAATCATTTGCGCTCCGAAGATTTTTTTTCAGTGGAGGAATATCCCAAATCTTCATTAAAGATAACCTCTACAAAAAAAATTGACAGTGAAAAATATGAAGTTACAGGGGATTTAACAATCAAAGGCATAACAAAATCAACTAATTTTATATTATTACTAAACAATGAGGGTGCAACAGTAGAAATGGTTTTTGATAGATCTAAATTTGATGTTAAGCATAGATCATCAAGCTTTTTTTCTAATTTAGGTGATAAACTTATTTACGACGATATCGAATTAGAAGTCAGCCTTTATTTTTAAATACGATATAACAGTTTTTTGAATCTTTTGAATAATTATTAAGGTTAAAGGTTTCTAAAAATTTATGTTATATTTGTTTAATGAAAAATTTTATTTGCAATATTAGCTGGTGGTACGCGAAGCAACAAATTCTCGTGTGACGAAATCTAATATTACTATTTCAAAAGGCTTGTCATCACGACAGGCCTTTTTTAATTTTGTGGACTTATGAAAATTTATTCTTTAAAAACAGTATTTAGAAAAATCCTAGCAGATACAATTACACCAGTAAATGTTTATCTGAAAGTGAGAGATGTATTTCCACATTCCCTACTTCTTGAGAGTAGTGATTATTCTTCAAATAACAAAAACTTTTCATACATATGCTGTAATCCCATTGCCTCAATTGAATTAAAAAATAAAAAATTAACAACTAATTTTCCTGACAAAAGTTCAATAATTGAGGAAGTAGACGAGTCAATTGATATTCCTGAACGCGTTCATGAATTCTCAACTCAATTTAAAAGTGAAAAACTACCCTTTGAATTCATTAATAATGGTGTTTTTGGATTTATCGCTCATGAAGCTGTTGAGCGTTTTGATAAAATCAAACTAGATAGAAATAAAACCGGAATAAATATACCTGACATGTATTATGCTGTATATGAAAATATTATTGCCATAAGTTTGTTTAATCATGAAGCCTATTTATTTTCTAATACTTATGATGGTGATCATAATTTAAATGAGATAGAAAACTTATTAAATTCTCAAATTAGTACTCCCTTCAAATTTGAAAAAGTTGGAGAAAAATCTTCTAATCTAACAGATTCAGAATTTATAGATTTTGTAAAAAAAGGAAAAGAACATTGCTACAGAGGAGATGTATTTCAACTAGTATTATCTCGTCAATTTTCACAACAATTTAAAGGTGACGAATTTAATGTATATAGAACTCTTCGTTCCATAAATCCATCACCTTATCTATTTTTTTTCGACTATGGATATTTCAAGATATTTGGAAGTTCACCAGAAGCTCAATTAATTGTTGATAATGGAAAAGCCGAAATTCATCCTATTGCTGGTACTTTCCGAAGAACAGGTAATGACCTAAAAGATACACGAGCAGCTAAAGAATTAGCCAAAGATCCAAAAGAAAATAGTGAGCATGTAATGTTAGTCGATTTAGCCAGAAACGACTTGAGTAGAAACGGTTCAAATGTTTTGGTAGAAAAAAATCGTGAGATTCAATTTTTTTCGCATGTAATACATCTAGTTTCTAAAGTTACATGCACTATGAAAGATTCAGCCAAGACATTTAGAGTAGTAGCAGACACATTTCCTGCAGGTACTTTAAGTGGAGCTCCAAAGCATAAAGCACTTCAACTTATAGATAAATATGAAAAAACACAACGAAATTTTTACGGTGGAGCAATTGGATATATGGACTTCTATGGAAATTTTAACCATGCAATAATCATACGATCATTTTTGAGTATGAACAATAGATTGCATTATCAAGCTGGAGCAGGTATTGTAGCAGCTTCTGTACCAGAAAATGAATTGCAAGAAGTATATAATAAGTTAGGTGCTTTAGACAAAGCTTTGTTACAAGCAGAAAAAATTTGATTAATGAAAAAAGTTTTTGTTATAGATAATTACGACTCCTTTACATATAATCTTGTTCATTATCTGAAAGAGCTTGATGGTAATGTTACTGTAAAACGTAATGATGAATTCAAACTTGATGAAATTGAAGAATATCCATTAATTCTTTTATCTCCCGGTCCTGGAATACCAGATGAATCTGGTTTATTAAAAGAAGCCATTCGACATTATGCTCCAACAAAAAAAATACTAGGGATATGTCTAGGACAGCAGGCAATTGGTGAGGTTTTTGGTGCAACCCTTGTAAATATGAAAAAAGTTTACCATGGCATTTCAACTTCTGTAACTATATCGGAAAGTGACATACTTTTTAAAGACTTACCAAAAAAGTTTGAAATAGGTCGATACCATTCATGGGTAGTCGCTACTCCATTACCAAATGAATTGATAGCTACATCTTTTGATGATGAAGGGCATCTTATGTCTTTAAGACACAAAACTTATGATATTAGATCTGTTCAATACCATCCTGAATCAGTCTTAACTCCCAATGGAAAAAAAATATTAGAAAATTGGATAAAAAGTTAGGTATGAAAACTACTCTTAAAAGACTTACGAACTATGAATCCCTTAGTAAAAATGAGGCTAAAGAGATAATCACTAATATTGCTGAAGGCAAATATAATAACTCACAAATTGCTTCTTTTCTAACTGTCTTTATGATGCGAAATATTAGCCTTGAAGAGCTTGAAGGTTTTCGAGAGGCACTACTCGAATTATGCATTTCAGTAGACTTAAGTGAATTTGACACAATAGATTTGTGTGGTACAGGTGGTGATGGTAAGGATACTTTTAATATTTCAACATTATCCTCGTTTGTAACTGCAGGAGCTGGAATAAAGGTTACAAAACATGGAAATTACGGGGTTTCCTCAGGATGCGGTTCTAGTAATGTACTCGAAGCCTTAGAAATTAAATTTTCCAATAATAAAGACTTTTTAAAACGTTGTTTAGAGAAGGCTGGAATATGTATTCTTCATGCCCCTTTATTTCATCCTGCTATGAAAAATGTTGGGCCCGTTCGCAAGGAGCTAGGTTTGAAAACATTTTTTAATATGCTTGGACCACTAGTCAATCCATGTTCTCCTAAAAATCAACTAACCGGAGTTTTTAATCTTGAACTAGCCCGTCTTTATAATTACCTATTACAAAAAACCAATATAAATTTTACCATTATTTACTCCCTAGACGGATATGATGAAATTTCTTTAACGAGTCCTGTAAAAGCAATTGGAAATGATTTTGAAAAATTAATCACAGCCAAAGATTTTGGTACAGAACAAATAAAAGCAAAATCTATTCAAGGTGGAAATAATGTTAAATCATCAGCTAAAATTTTTATAGATGTATTACAAAACAAGGGTACTAAATCACAAGAAAACGTAGTTTGTGCAAATGCTGGTATGGCTATTACCACTGCCTTAGATCTTTCTCCAATTGAGGGTTTTAAGTTGGCAAAAGAATCTTTGGTATCAGGAAAAGCATTTGAAGCACTTAATAAACTTCAAAATATTAGTAAAGAATGAATATTCTCAATAAAATAGTAGCTGACAAAAAAGTTGAAGTGATTCAGAAAAAAAAATTACTTCCAATCTCTTATTTAGAAACATCTCCTCTTTTTGAAAGGCATTGTAACTCGCTTGTAAAGAAAATTAAGATTAATGATTTTGGTATTATCGCAGAATTCAAACGTCGTTCCCCTTCAAAAAAAAATATTAATAGTTCTCTTTCTGTAACTAAAGTTGCTAAAGAGTATGAGGACGCCGGTGTGAGTGGAATGTCTGTTTTAACTGATGGAAAATATTTTAGTGGGTCTCTCGAGGATTTAATTCTTTCAAGATCAATAATTAGTTTACCTCTTCTTAGAAAAGACTTTGTTATTGACGAATACCAAATAATTGAAGCCAAAGCTAATGGAGCTGACGTTATTCTTCTTATTGCAGCGGTATTATCTAAAAATGAAATTAAGAATTTTTCGTCTCTAGCAAACAACTTAGGCTTAGAAGTATTATTGGAGGTTCATAACCTTGAAGAAATCGAAAAGTCAATTATACCAACAATTAATTTATTTGGAGTCAACAATAGGAATCTAAAAACCTTTGAAGTCTCATTAGAGACAAGCAGAAGTTTAGCAGAAAAAATACCTGACCAGTTTTTAAAAGTATCAGAGAGCGGAATAAGTGATCCTAATAGTATAAAAGAATTAATAGAACTCGGCTACAAAGGTTTTTTAATTGGTGAAAACTTCATGAAATCAGATCACCCTGGGAATACAGCTAAAGATTTTATCAAAAAAATTACACAATGAAATTAAAGGTTTGTGGCATGAGAGAGTTTGAAAACATTACTTCGCTTTGTAAGCTGAAACCAAACTATATTGGCTTTATTTTTTGGGCCCCTTCGGAAAGATACGTTACTGATAAAACTCCAAAAATAGACGGTAGTATTAAAAAAACGGGAGTCTTTGTTAATGCTTCAATAGATTATATCGAAACCATGATAGTAAAACATCAATTGAGTGCAGTACAATTACACGGTGATGAAACACCTGATTATTGCAAGGTGATAAAAAACTTAAATGTTGAGGTAATTAAAGCATTTTCGATAAGTAATAATTATAACTTTTCAATTTTGAAAAGCTATGAAAAAAATTGTGACTTTTTTTTATTTGACACAAAAGGAGATCTACCAGGTGGAAACGGTGTAAATTTTGATTGGGAAATTCTTAAAAATTATCCACTTCAAAAACCCTTTTTTCTAAGTGGCGGAATTGGCATAGAAAACATAGATCAAATCAAAAAATTTTTAAATTCTCAATTACCAATATATGCTATTGATGTAAATAGTAAATTTGAAATTTCACCTGCAAAAAAAAATATTGATAAATTAAAATTTTTTAAAAAGGAATTGTATGAATTATAATGTAAATGAAAAAGGATATTATGGTGATTTTGGAGGGGCTTTTATTCCAGAAATGTTATATCCAAATGTGGCTGAATTGCGTGATAATTATTTAGAAATAACTGGGCGAGCTGATTTTAAAAAAGAGTTTGAAAATCTTTTAAAGGTTTATGTTGGACGCCCCACACCACTATATTTTGCAAGTCGCTTATCAGAAAAATACAAAACAAAAATTTATTTAAAAAGAGAGGACTTATGCCATACAGGGGCTCATAAAGTAAACAATACTATAGGACAAATACTTTTAGCAAAACGTCTTGGAAAAAATAGAATTATTGCCGAAACAGGAGCTGGACAACATGGTGTTGCTACAGCGACTGTTTGTGCTTTAATGGGTATCGAGTGCATTGTATATATGGGTGAATTAGATATTCACCGGCAAGCCCCTAATGTAGCTCGAATGAAAATGTTAGGTGCTGAGGTACGTTCAGCAAAGTCTGGTAGTAAAACTCTCAAAGATGCAACGAACGAAGCAATTCGGGACTGGATAAACAATCCGATAGATACGCATTATATAATTGGTTCAGTAGTTGGACCTCATCCTTATCCAGATATGGTTGCACGTTTTCAATCTGTTATTAGTGAAGAAACAAAATGGCAACTTGAAGAACAAGAGGGAAGAGACTATCCCAACCATGTCATTGCTTGTGTTGGTGGGGGTAGTAACGCTGCAGGTCTATATTATCATTATTTAAACGATGAACGGGTTAATATAATTGCAATAGAAGCTGCAGGTAAGGGTATTGATTCAGGTCAAAGTGCTGCTACATCTGCGCTAGGCAAAGAGGGAATAATACACGGTAGCAAAACTCTTTTGATGCAATCCAGTGATGGACAAATTACAGAACCCTACTCCATTTCAGCAGGTTTAGATTATCCCGGAGTAGGGCCAATGCACGCGCATCTATTCAGATCTAAGAGGGCTGAATTTATCTCTATACCTGATCAAGAGGCAATGGATTGGGGGCTAACTTTATCTCAAACCGAAGGTATTATTCCAGCGATTGAAACAGCTCACGCATTTGCAGTTCTTGATGTCCGCAAATTTGGTCTAGAGGAAATAATTGTTTTTAATTGTTCTGGTAGAGGTGATAAGGATTTGTCAACTTATATAGACTATTTCAAACTTTAATGAATAGAATTGATAAAAAGTTTAAAGAAGGCAAGAAACTCTTGTCTATCTATTTTTCAGCTGGTCATCCAAAGCTAGAGGATACATTAACTATCTTGGAAAAACTTGAGTATTCTGGGGTTGATATGGTCGAAATTGGACTTCCGTTTTCTGATCCATTAGCAGATGGGCCAACTATCCAAAAAAGTTCTACTAAAGCACTGCAAAATGGGATGACGACACAAAAACTTTTTTCACAACTTGAAAATGTTCGTGAAAAAATTAAAATTCCCTTGGTAATAATGGGTTACTTAAATCCAATGATGCAATACGGCATCGAAAAATTTTGTCAAAATTGTCAAAAAATAGGTATTGACGGATTAATTATTCCTGATCTACCTGTTGATGTTTATCATGAAAATTATAAAAGCCTATTTGAAAAATATGGTTTATACAATATGTTTTTGATAACTCCACAAACTCCTGAGGCAAGAATTAACTATATTGATAAAGTATCAAATGGATTTATTTATATGGTTAGTAGTGCAAGTGTCACTGGTGCTAAGGATAAATTCGGGAGCACACAAACAGACTACTTTAATCGCATAGCTAAAATGAAACTAGCCACACCAACGGTTGTAGGTTTTGGGATAAGTAATTCAGAAACCTATTTGACAGCCATTAAGTACTCAAGTGGAGCAATAATCGGATCAGCATTTATTAAATTTCTTGAAAAAGAAGGTGTGGAAAATATAGGTTCATTTATTTCTTCTATACGTTAATGAAAAACTTATTGATGGTTTTTGCAAAGTCACCTATAAAAGGTAAAGTTAAAACCAGACTTGGTAACAATATAGGATCCGAAAAATCTCATTGGGTTTATCTACAACTAATAAAAAAAACAGCTAAAAATATATCAAATAACAATCAAGATATTATTGTATTTCAGAGTAAACCAAATAAAAAAATCGAATCAATTTTTGATAAAGCAAAAAATTTTTTAGTTCAAAATGGATCTGATCTAGGAGATAAAATGCTATCAGCTTTTCAGTGGGCCTTCAATGAAGAATATAAAAATGTTATACTAATTGGAACCGATCTATGGAATATTAGTGAGAGTATGGTAATTCGAGCTAGAAATGTATTAGAAAATAAAGATTTTGTGATTGGCCCTACTTATGATGGTGGATATTATTTGATTGGTATGAAAAAAATGAAAAAGAAAATTTTTCAAAATATTCCTTGGAGCACAGACCGCGTTTTAGAGGAAACATTAAAAAAAATTAAAAATGATTCTGTCTACTTTCTAGAAATAGAAAATGATATTGATGATTTTATCGATCTAAAAAATGATTCAAATCTTTATAATTTGTATTTGGAAAAATTTGGATAGAGTTTGTCTAATTGTCATTTGATTTAAAAATTTTAATTTAAAGATTTATTTATAGAACATCATGAGGACTTTATATTTTGCTTTTTGCATGATTTTTTCAGCTAGTTTATTTGCACAAAAAAATATTCATCATAGATGGAATACACAATTAAAAAAATATGTGTCAAATGACGGCATTGTTAATTACAAAGAATGGGGGAAAAATATAGATCAGCTAAAAGCATATATTAATACTTTAGAATCAAATTCTCCTAATGAAAATACTTCGAAAGAATATAAACTAGCATATTGGATAAATGCATATAATGCTCTCACAATAAGTCTTATAATTAAAAATTACCCTCTAAAAAGTATTAAAGAGATCAAATTTCCTTGGAAGACTAAATGCTTTAATGATGGTAAAAACAATTACAGTCTTGGAGATATAGAACATAAAATTCTTAGAAAAATGAATGAACCTAGGATTCATTTTGCAATAAATTGTGCTTCAAAATCATGTCCAAAACTTCTTAATGAAGCTTATATTGAAAAAAATCTAAATAATCAGTTGAATGCAGCAACAAAGGAATTTTTAATTGATTCTACAAAAAATATCATTAAGGAGAATAAATCCATGATCTCGAAAATCTTTCTTTGGTTTGGAAAAGACTTTGGATCTAAAAAAATGATCAAAGAATTCATATCTAAATATGCAGGAGTTAAACTTAATAAATTTAAAATCGATTATTTACCGTACAATTGGGATTTAAATGAATAATAAATATTTTTGATTCTAAATAAAATTAATATGAAAAGTCCAAATGCGTTTAAGTGGTCAATAAAATATGGTCTTATTTCAGCCTTGACAGGTATGTTATGTTGTGTTGCCCCTGCTGTTCTTTTTATGTTTGGTTTGATGGGGGGTGTAGTAGCTATATCATTCGCAGATTTTTTTTACAAAGAAGATGGAAGTTTAGGAACAGGATCTATTATCTTAAGAACAGTTGCGATCGGTCTAGGAATCTATGCAGCCTACGTTTTTAGAAAAAAACAAAATCAATGTTCTATAGATCCCAAAAGAAAAAATTTAAACTTAGCAATGCTAATTTTTTTATTAATTACATTTGGTGTTTCTTTTTTCTTAGCGTTTGAGTCCTGGTCTTCCTGGTATTTTGACGAATTTATTGTTCCTCAACAGCAAAAAGAGTTAAACATCTAAATTAAATTTGATATAAAAATTGCTGTTATTATACCAGCTTATAATGAATCGCTATCAATAGGCCTTGTAATTGATGCAATTCCAAAAAGTGTTGATAGAATAGTTGTTGTTGATAATGCGTCAACCGATAATACATCTAAAATAGCAGAGAAAAAAGGAGCCGAAGTAGTTACAGAAAACAGAAAAGGTTATGGTTATGCATGTTTAAAAGGTTTAGAACACCTAGCCCAAAATAGTCCAGATATTGTAGTTTTTTTGGATGGTGATTATTCAGATTATGCAGAAGACCTTGACAAAATTGTTTCTCCGATTATTCTTAAAGAAGTTGTTTTTTGTATTGGCGCTAGAGACAAAAAATTAAGGGAAAAAGGTTCTCTTACATATCAACAAATCTTTGGAAATAAATTAGCTTGTTTTCTGATGAAATTGCTGTATCAAGGTAAGTTTTCTGATTTAGGTCCATTTCGTGCTATTAAATGGCAGTCTCTTCAAGAATTAAAAATGGAGGACAAAACTTATGGATGGACAATTGAAATGCAACTCAAAGTTTTAAGAAAAAAAATGTCCTATAAAGAAATTCCAGTCAGGTATCGAAAGCGTGTAGGTGTTTCAAAAGTTTCAGGTACAATAAAAGGAACTCTTTTAGCAGGCTATAAAATATTAAGTTGGATATTTAAATTTTACTTTTCAAAATGGAATTAGTCACAGATTTAGTTATTAAAGTATCTGTACTCTTGATCATAGTAGTATATGTGTGCTGCTTAATCGTTATTTTCTGTTATAGCTTATTGCAATTGAATATGTTAAAGTATTTTAAAATCTATCAAAAAAAAAATAATTTAAAATGTAAAATCCCTGAAAAGCTTCCAAGAGTAACAATTCAATTACCACTGTACAACGAATTTTATGTGATAAAGCGCTTATTAAAATGTATAACAAATCTAGAATACCCAAAAGAGTTAATTCAAATTCAGATACTAGATGATTCAACTGACGAATCACTTTTAGTTACAAAAAAAATAGTATCAAAATATAAAGAAAAAGGTTTATCTATACATCACATTATTCGAGCTAAAAGAAAAGGGTTTAAAGCTGGAGCACTTAAAAATGGATTGAGAACAGCAAGTGGTGAGTTTATAGCTATTTTTGATTCAGATTTTTTACCAAATCCAGATTGGCTTCTAAAAACAATTCCATATTTTCAAAATAATAAAGTAGGAGTAGTTCAAACAAGATGGGGGCATTTAAACCGTGAACATTCAATTCTTACACAAGCACAAGCCTTTGCTCTAGATGCCCATTTTCTTTTAGAACAAGTAGGTAGAAATCAGCAAAAACATTTTATAAATTTTAATGGAACAGCTGGGATTTGGAGAAAAGATTGCATAATGGATTCGGGTAATTGGAAAGCGGATACTTTAACAGAAGATTTAGATCTAAGCTATCGAGCCCAATTAAAAGACTGGGAGTTTGTTTATTTGGATAACGTGGTTACACCGGCAGAACTTCCTATAACAATCAATGCAATACGTTCTCAACAATTCAGATGGAATAAAGGGGGAGCGGAAAATTTTAGAAAATTGGTTGCGAAGGTTGTATTTTCTGAAAAATACACATTTAATAAAAAAATAAATGCTTTTTTCCATTTATTTAGTAGTAATATGTTTGTAAATGTTTTTTTAATATCAGTTTTAAGTGTTCCCTTAATATTTATAAAAGAAACTTTCCCTGAATATCAGTTAATATTTAATATGAGTTCCCTGTTCATTTTAAGTACAATAATATTTTTTTATTGTTATTGGCATGTTCACAAACACTCATTTGGAGGTGGATTTTATTCTTTCTTGATTTACGTTAGGCGGTTTATAAACTTTTATACATTAATGCTAGGGTTCTCGGTGCACAATTCGGTTGCAGTTTTAGAGGCTTATTTAGGTAAAAAAAGTGCCTTTATTCGTACACCCAAGTTTAACAAGAGTTCTTTGAAGAATTTTAAATATTCTGAAAATAAGATGTCTCCATATTCTTTGGTAGAATTAGTGCTATCAATTTATTTTCTTTTTGGGATTCTATGCTCTTTGAATTTTAATACATCATTTAATTTAGGAATGTTTTTATTTCATCTAGTTCTTTTTATAGGATTTGGAGTTATAAGCTATTTTGGGATTAGCCAATACATAAAGAATGAATAAAAACTATATCATTTCAAGTTGCATAATATTGCTTGCAATATTTTTTGGCTTTTCCTTATTATCATTTGAATTAAAAAGGTTTCAAACGCTTCCCTTAATTGGTACCTACGTGTTTTTATTTCTTTTGCTTTGGATTTGGGTTAAAAAGTATTCTTCAATAGGGAATATTTTTTTTATAGGTATAATATGTCGTTTAATTTTTTGGAATTATATACCTAATCTGTCACAAGATTTTTATAGGTTTATTTGGGATGGAAGTATTCAGCTTTTTGGAATTAATCCCTATCATTACACACCAAATCAAATAATTGATTTAGTAGGTTTTCCTAATTCGAAACTATTATTTGAAAAAATGGGATATCTGAGTAGAAATAATTTTTCAAATTATCCTCCAATAAGTCAATACCTATTTGCCTTAGCAGCCAACTTTAACTCTGAAAATATTTTCACACCAATTCTTTGCATACGCAGCGTATATTTAATAAGTGAAATAATAATATTTTTTATAATAAAAAGCTTGTTAGAAAAATTAATGCTATCAAAAGAATATCTTGCATGGTATTTCCTTAATCCATTGGTAATTGTTGAAGGTTATGGAAATCTTCATGGGGAATGTCTTATGATGTGTTTTACTGTTATTTCATGGCTTTATTGCATTAAACAACAACCGATTTTAGGTGGAATTTTTATGGCATTTGCGATAGGTACTAAACTTTTACCTTTAATTTTAGTTCCTTTTTTCTTTCAGTATTTAGGACTGAAGAATTTTATAATTTATGGAGTATTTATTTTGATTTTTACTGGAGTTATATTTTTACCATATTGGGATGAAGATTTTCTCCCAAATTATCTTCAAACCATTCAACTTTGGTTTTCAACTTTTGAATTTAATGGTAGTATTTACAATATTATAAGAGCAATAGGATATAAATTGAAAGGATATAACATTATTAAAGATTTAGGAAAAATCACACCTTATGTGATTTCAGTATTTGTTTTTATTTTCGCGTTTATTAGATCAAATCGTGAGCCAAAAGATGTTTTTAAAAATATGCTATTTATTTTAAGCATTTATTTTTTTTTCTCAACAACAGTCCATCCTTGGTACATAATTAATATAATAATTCTAGGAATTTTAAGCGGATATTTATATCCAGTTTTGTGGAGTATGACTGTATTTTGGAGCTACAGCGCGTATGGAGTCGAAATAGTTGAAGAAAAATTATATTGGCAGATAGGGGCTTATTTTTTGGTTTACCTTTGTGTTTTTTATGAGTTTTTTATGGAGCGTTTAGGACATCATCTTCAAAAAACCAACTTCCTTAGAACTTAAATTTCTCCACCTTCCTCTTGGCAAATCTTTTTTTGTAAGGCTACCGTATACAACTCTATCGATTAAAACAACTTTTAAGCCACATATACTAAAAAGCTTTACCAGTTCTGATGTACCTATAGAATTTACCTCTAAACCAACCTCATTTTTAGGCTTTCCATTAATATGGCTAATATCTTTTATTTTTAAAAGTTTATTATATACCACCTGCCCTGTTTTTAATTTATTAATTATTTGCTTTGTTACATTTTCATTTAATACGGCTTTATAAACCATTTTTGTAGATTTAGATTTGTTGAGTCTTTTCCTAAGTTCTCTATCATTTGTCAAAATCAAAAGACCTGTCATTGGTCTACCCATATCATCAACAGGTATTAACCCAGGATTAGTTTTAGAACTTATTAAATCTTGAACTGGCTTATCTATTTTGTCTCCTTGAAAAGTTGCAATGAATCCTTTTGGTTTATTTATCAGAAGATATAAAAATGGTTTTGTTTTAATGCGAGTACCATCATATTTAACTTCATCTGAAGCCGCAACTTTGTAACCTAATTCTGTAACTATTTTACCATTTACCTCTACTAAACCCATTTTGATATATTGATCTGCTTCTCTTCTAGAGCAAAGCCCAGCATTTGATAAAAATTTATTAATTCTAATATTTTGATCCATCATATTAGATTTATTTTCTGAATCTAGGTAGGTTTTTTTTGATTTCATGTATTTTTGAACGACTAATAAAGTTTAAAATATTTGCTGATTAGAGTTTATAAATCAATTCTAAGGGATAACCTCTTAGGTTTTTTTTTACAGATTTAAAATCTCCTGTAAATCCTAAAAAATAACCACCTCCCCCAGATCCGCATAATTTAAGATAATAATTATCAGTATTTATACCTTCTTCCCATAATTGAAAAATTGGCTTTGGAATCATTTTATCAAAATTCTGGATAACTAGAGACGATAATATTTTGATATTTCTAAAAAAAGAATCATGATTTTCATTTATAAAGTCATCAATGCAATTTTCAGAAAACTTTATAAAATCCATAAAGATTGTTTGGCTAAATTTTGAGCTTTTCATTTTTTCCATAAATATTGAAATCATAGATGTAGTCTTTCTGCTTATTCCGCTGTCAACTAAAAAAATAGCTCCTTTGCCATTTTTCTTTTGAAAAGGGATTTGAGTAGTACTAATATGATTACCTGGACCGATCAAAATTGAGGTGTCTAAATAGCTAACTAAAGGATCAAATCCAGAAGAATTACCATGAAAATAAGATTCCATATGACTAAAAATTTTTTTTAGAGTTTGAATATTTTTCAAGGTTGTATAATTACTAGGAATAATCTTTGACATAGCATACTTTTCATATACTGCTGCTATAAGGGCACCACTACTTCCTAAACCATAACCTTGAGGTATATTGCTATTGAAATATAAATTTTCTTTAAGATCATTATCTAACTTCTGCCAATTAAATTCTACAAGATTTTGATTTAAATTCTTTAGATATTTTACGAATTCTAAAATTTTTTTGTTAGAAGAATCGATTTCCTTATTAATTTTTGAAGATGTATTCAAATTACCTTTATACAACCGATAGGGTATCGTTAGTCCCTTTGAGTTTTTTATTATACCATATTCTCCGAAAAGCAAAATTTTAGAAAAAAAGACAGATTGGTTCATAAAATGAATAACTAAAAATATTTAATCTAGTTTCCTTGCTCCAGCTCCAACTTGATCAACAATATATTCTTTGTTCTTACAAAGTGAAGATAATTCTTGATCAATAAATGGGATCATTTGTTTTTCATATTCTAAAGGATATAAAATATGAACATTAGCTCCTGCATCCATTGTAAAGCAAGCAGGAATATTTTTTGCCTTACGGAAATCCCATAATTTTTCAATAATTGATAACGTATTAGGTTTCATGAGAATATAATAGGGATTTGATGTCATCATCATAGCATGCAATGATAAAGCTTCTAATTCGACAATTTTAATGAATGTATCTAAATCACCTGATTTCATAATAGAAATTAAAGAATCAAAGTTTCTTCTAGCTTGTAAAAATCTTTTTTCAGCATAGAGATTAGAGTGCATTAGATCGTGACCCTTTGTACTCGACACATTTTTTGACTCTTTGTCAACTAGTAATATGATATCTTGGTAAGATTTAAAAATTGAATTTAAATCTTTACCGAATTCGATAGCATATAAATCTGATGAGTTTGATATTTTTCTATTATCTCCCCAAATTGTAACAGGACCTTTTATACTTCTCGATGCACTCCCAGAACCGATTCTGGCTAAAAATGATGCTTTAGTGAAGAAAAAATCATTTTTTTCAAAATTAAATAAATAGAACTCTAAATCCATGATCGCTAGAGAAAGCGCTGCCATTGCTGATGCAGATGAAGCAATACCGCTGCTGTGTGGAAATGTGTTTATACTTTTTATTGTTAACTCATAACTTGTTATCCAACACACATATTTTTTAATACGATCAAAGAAAACATGTAGCTTATCATCAAAATCAGGCTTGAGAGAATCGTTAAAGAAAAATTTAAATTTAAATTTACCAGATTTAGATGGCTCAAAACGAATAAAAGTTCTAGTGACACTCTTATCTAAAGTGAAACTAAGTGAAGGATTTTTGGGTATTTGTAGCTTTTTTTTTCCCCAATATTTGATTAATGCAATATTACTTGGTGCTTCCCATTTTGATTCATATGGTAATGGATCTATAGCTTTTGAAATAAAAAAATTTTCATTCATTTTCATTTCAAATATAGGGCTTCAATTGAAATCTTTATTTAGATAATTATTCTAAATGTATTTTTTCTAGTTTTATAAACTATGAAAGAGAACAAATATAGACTTGTTATTTATTGTATAATTGGTATAATTATTTCATTATTTGTTGGTTTTATTTCTAGTAAAACTACGAGGCAGGCAATACCTAATTGGTATGCAAATTTAAACAAGCCTTTTTTTTCTCCACCAAATTGGATTTTTGCACCCGTTTGGTCTTTTTTGTATATTCTAATGGGTATTGCTTTAGGAAGAGTTTGGTATTATGGAAGACATAATCGAAATAAAAAGACAGCAGTTTTATATTTTATCTTTCAACTTATGTTAAATGGGGTGTGGTCATTAATTTTTTTCGGTTTTAAAATACCTTTACTGTCATTGATCGTAATAATTATTTTGTGGTTTTTAATCCAACGGTGTATTTTCTGGTTTCGCTTGATTGATCAAAAGGCATCTTTGATGCTATACCCCTACATAGCATGGGTAAGTTTTGCTGCAATTCTGAATGGTGCAATAATATTTTTAAATTAGTTTGTTGACCTTGGAATACGATCAGGATAATCAGTTATTATTCCATCTACCTGAAAATCAATCATCTTATTGATATCAACCATTTCATTCACTGTCCAAGGATAAATTTTAAGTTTTTTTTCTTTAATCTTTTTAATATTAAATGAGTTGAGAGTTTTGTAATCTGGATTAATTGCCACGGCATTTAATTCCAAGGCTATAGGGATAGCATCTAATGGATCGTCTTCAGTGATTACAGCAACAGGTATTTTCTGATTTATTTTTCGAAATATCTTAAGCTCATCCCAATCAAAACTTGAGATTAAAAATTTATCAGAAGACCATACGTTATTTTTTAAATAGTTAATCAAAATTTCATTCGTTTTGATTGCCGTCTGGCTCCCTTTTAGTTCAATATTTACAAAAATTCGTCCATTTATAAGATCTAACACTTCATCGAGTGTTGGGATAGTATAACCTCCTAAAACATCTATCTTTTGAATAGAGTCTATATCTAGAGCTTCAATATAACCAGTTGCATTGGTCAATTTTTCTAACGTCTTGTCATGAAAGACTACAAGCTCTCCACTAGCACATCTAAAAACATCAATTTCTACACCATTTACTCCTAAATCTATGGCTTTTTTAATCGATGGTAATGTATTTTCAGCTATGTATCCCATGGCCCCACGATGACCTATAATTACTGGTAATGACTTTATTGTGCAATTAATCATAATTAGATTAAAAACTAAGGCAAATTTTAAAACTAAAAGTCTGTTCTTATTTTTCAAATAAATAATTTTTAAAAACTATTACTTAATTAAAATCCAGAATTCCCATGGCTTTATATCATATTGGTATGAGGAAGAAAGGGTTTTTCGCTTGAAATCTTGATATCTATGAAAATCTCCGTCATATGGCATAGTAAATTGAACATAATCTTTACTAAGGTTTGCTAATACTACAATTGTATCTCCTGATTTTTCTCTTTCAAAAGCTAGTATTTTGTCATTTCTTGTAGTATTTATGCGTTTGTAAGAGCCTCCTAAAGAACCTGTTTCAAGGGCCCTATGATTATTTTTAAGTGCTCCAAGTTGTCTGAGTAAATTCATGGTTTTACCTTTTATTTTTGGAAAGCTATCTTTTTCAAAAAAGTGTAATCGTTTACCTAAGTCATATTCCTGACCTGAATAAATTAAAGGCATACCTGGCAGAGTAAAATTTAGTGCCATAAATGCGTGGCCTGCTTCACCAAAACTTTCTTCAACAGTTCCGTTCCAAGAATTTTCATCATGATTAGAAACAAAATTTATAAGTATTTTATCAGTACCATATAGACGTAATGTCCTGTTAACATGTTTATGATAATCATTAGCATTTTTTTTCCCTTGAGCTATGTCCTTTGAAAGGTGGTGCCCGGGCCAATCATAAGTTGCATCAAATTTATTAACTAGTTTTATTCCCCCAGGATGATAAATATCTGTCTCTGCTAAAATAAATAATGGCTTTATTTCCCTTAAAGCTTTTAAGGTTTTATCATAAAAATCTTGAGGAATTGTGTATGCATTATCAATTCTATATCCATCAATATTTGTTTCTTTAACCCAATATATCATTGCCTCTCGAAGTTCTTCTCGCATCTCAATATTATTATAGTTTAAATCAGCAACATCAGTCCACCCATAAGATTTCCCAGTCCTATAATCTATCGGATCAATAATTTCACCTTTTTTATTTTTTAGATAATAATCACTCTTTTCAATAATCCAGTGATGATCCCAGCCAGTATGACCTGGAACCCAATCCAAAATAACATACATGCCTAATTCATGAGCTTTATCAACTAAATTTTTGAAGTCTTCCAATGAACCAAACTCAGGGTTAACTTTGGTGTAATCAGAAACAGCATAATAACTACCTAATGGTCCCTTACTTTTTGTTGTAGAAATTGGATTAATTGGCATTAGCCATAAGATTTTAACTCCTAGCTTTTTGATAATAGGTAAATCATTAGCAAAAGCGTTAAAAGTTCCTTCATTAGAATATTGTCTGATATTGGCTTCATACAATACTGATTGGGATATAATATTTTTTGTGATGGGTTCAATAGGTTTAACTTGAAATTTTGAATCTTCAGGCTTTCGAGACTCCTCACTTCCAGACTGACAGGATAAAATTAAAAGGCTAAAAAAAAGTGCAAAATATTGTTTCATATTCTAATGTAATTCAATAATGTAGGCTGTTTCGGATGAAACCTCGAGATTTTTAGCTAAACTAATTTGTTTTTCGGATATTATTTCAAAACCATTTGTTCTTCCTGCAATTCCTTCATGGAATCTGTCGAGAGAAAGAATTTGTTTTTCAGGGCTATTATTAATAATTATCATTACTCGACTTTTTTCAGAATATCTAAAATACACATAAACGTCGTTTTCGGGAACATAATGAAGAGTTTTACCGTTATGAATAACACTTTTAGTTCGGCGCCAGTTAATCAATTTTTTTGTAAAATTAAAATATGATTTTTGAACTGGGGACCTTTCTTTCTCATTAAACGCACTTTTTTTATCAGATATCCAACCTCCAGGAAAATCTCTTCTAATGTCACCATCTCCGTTTTCTTTTTTTCCAGTCATTCCTATTTCACTTCCATAATAAATTTGAGGTATTCCTCTTAAAGTCATCAAAGCCGCCATTATTCTTTTATATGATTTAAATTCTGGATAAAAATCATTTATTCTGTTAGTATCATGATTTTCTGCAAATATCAGAACATTATTAATATTTGGATAAAGAAAATCATTTTGTAATGTTTTATAAATTCTAGTCATTCCATACTCCCAATACTCATCTCTCTCACTGAATGCTTTTGTAAAAGCATTATATAAAGCAAAATCCATAACACTAGGTAACTTTGAATTAAACCCTTGTATTGCTGCTATTGGACTGTTTTCCTGCCAATATGAAAGATGAATAGTGTTATACATCCATCCTTCACCAACAATATTAAATTTTGGATACTCCAGACGAATAGCTTCTAGCCATTTAATCATCGGTTTAGGATTGTTGTATGGAAATGTATCAACTCTAAAACCATCAATACCAGCAAATTCTATCCACCAAATGGCATTTTGAATCAAATAATTCAATAGTTTCGGTTGACTTTGATTAAGATCCGCCATAGTAGGTACGAACCAACCTTTTAGTAATTCCTTTTTATCAATTATTGATGCATATGGATCAGAATGTATCTCTTTTCTATGATTAGTGTTTGTATACTCTTCAAAATAATGAATCCAATCTTTTGTTGGGGGATCTTTAACCATCCAATGTTGAGTGCCCCAATGGTTAATTACATAATCCATAATTAGTTTCATGCCTCGTTTATGAAGATTAGTAGCCAATCTTTTATAGTCATGATTGGATCCATATCTTGGATCAATTCGATACAAATCGCTTTGGCCATAAGTATGATAAGAAACACTGGGATCGTTGTCCTCGCAAAGAGGAGTTGACCAAATAGCAGTTGCACCTAATTCTTCGATGTAGTCTAAGTTTTTAATAATACCCTCCAAATCACCTCCATGTCTTCCATCTTTGTCGGAGCGATTAAGTTTATCTTTTAAGCCCGGATGGGAATCATTTAATGGGTTTCCGTTAGCAAATCGGTCTGGCATCAAAAGATAAACAACATCAGAAGAATCAAAGGTTGAAAAATCAAAATTTCTATTTCGACTTTTAATTTCATATCTAAATGTGTATTTTATTTTTTTTCCTTCAATTAAATTAATTTTAAAATTTCCAGCCTTTTGGTTGGTTAAATCAAAATTCAGAAAAAGATAATTTTTATTTTTAACCTCTTCTATACTGAGTAAATGCATACCCCTCGATTTAACATCATATTTAGATATATCTTTTCCATACAATAAAACTTTCAGCTTCTTATTTTTCATTCCATGCCACCAAAATGGAGGTTCAACCCGTTCTATTTGAGCTGCTGCAGATAAGGACAATAGAAAACAAATAAATAGATCCTTCATAAAATTCTAAAATTAGACTAATTCTCCATTACAATAAATTATAAGGCTAGGATTTGAATAATAGATGTTTACATTTTCTTTATCAACTTCAACATTTATAGAAGTATTTCTGTAGTTGATTTTAAAATGATACTTTTCCCAAGATTTTGGGAGAATTGGATCTATATGCAATTGATTGTTAATTATACGAACACCTCCAAAACCTTGAACTAAACTCATCCATGTTCCGGCCATACTTGTGATATGAAGCCCCTCTTCAACTTCTTTATTATAATCATCCAAATCCAAACGAGAAGTCCTAAGATAAAGTGAATAAGCTTTTTCTATTCTGCCTAAACGAGATGCTAAAATAGAATGTACGCATGCAGAAAGTGATGATTCATGAACTGTCAAAGGTTCATAAAAGTCGAAATGCTTCTTAATAATCACATCATCAAAATTTTCTTCGAAAAGGAATAAACCCTGTAAAACGTCTGCCTGTTTAATAAATGGTGACCGCAGAATTCTATCCCATGACCAATGCTGGTTAATCGGTCTTTCAGTTTTATCTATTGAACTTGCTGGAATTATAGTCTTATCTAAAAAACCATCCTGTTGTAAAAAAATATCATTTTCTGGATGTCTTGGAAAGTAGATCTGGGACACAATTAGGTTCCATTTGTCAATTTCAGATTCTTGCCAAGAAACTTTTTCTTTTATTCTATTCCAATGCTGGGGATGCATTTTTTTGATCTTTAAAATTTCCTTAGTTGTATATTTCAAACACCACTGTGCTAAATAATTTGTATACCAATTGTTATTAATATTATTTTCATATTCATTTGGCCCTGTAACACCTAAAATTACATAGGCTTTTTTATTGTCTGAATAATTAACACGTTCAGCCCAAAATCTTGAAATTGCAATTAGCACCTCAAGGCCCATTTCAGGCATATAAGTAAGATCTCCTGTAAATCTTTCATAATTGAAAATAGCATATGCAATAGCTCCGTTTCTGTGTATTTCCTCAAAAGTTATTTCCCATTCATTATGACACTCCTCACCATTCATTGTTACCATGGGATATAAAGCTGATCCATTTTTAAAGCCTAATTTCTCAGCATTTTCTATAGCCTTTTCTAAATGATCATATCTATATTTAAGTAAATTACGAGCAACCTTATGATTTTTGGTAGCCATATAAAAGGGTAAACAATAGGCTTCAGTATCCCAATATGTACTTCCGCCATACTTTTCACCTGTAAATCCTTTAGGACCAATATTTAGCCTTGCATCTCTTCCATTGTAAGTTTGATTAAGTTGAAAAATATTAAATCGTATACCCTGTTGAGCTTTATCATCTCCTACAATTTCAATATCAGATTGATTCCATATTTCCGACCAAGCTTTTCGATGATCATCTTCTAGAATTTTAAAACCTTTTTCAGATGCATATTTAACTGTGTCTTCCGCGATTTTTCTAAACTTGTTTGGATTGTGATTTAATCCATTAATATAACCCCCATATTTTAAAATAGTGCAGTGCTCAAGCTCATTCAAGTAGTGTTCTTTAGTTTGACTTATTCTAAAATCTTTTTCACTAAAGTTAAATTTCGATAAATGGTGTCCAGAATGATTTAATAGTTCAGTTTGAGCATAAGTTGCAATATCAAACTTAGTTTTTAGGGTCTGAGAATTAAGTAAAATTAAATCTTCGGAGCAAATTGAACCTCTATGTTTCCAAAAAGGATCACTCCAATTTGAATCTTCATTTTTAATGTTACCATCAATAAATGATTCAATAGTTAATTTTAATTTTCCTTGTAATGATTTTATTTGATAATTTATTACTCCTAATTCATTTTTATCCATTGATAAAAAACGCTTTACCTCAACAGCAATTCTAGTACTTTGAGTAAGTTGTGCTTCAAATGATCTTTTGTAGATACCAGACTTCATGTCAAGTATTCTTTTAAAGTTTGAAACTTCTATGCATTTATTCAGATCGAGAGGAAAACCATTCACAGTTATGTGGATTCCAATCCAACTAGGGGAATTCAGAACTTTTGCGAAATATTCTGGATATCCATTTTTCCACCAACCTACTTTTGTTTTATCTGGATAATAAATACCCCCTACATAACTGCCCTGGAAAGTTGTCCCTGAGTAATGCTCTTCGAAATTTGCACGTTGGCCCATTGATCCATTTCCTAAACTAAAAATGCTTTCCGAAGCTTTAACTTTTGAGGAATCAAAATCTTTTTCTATTATTTTCCAAGGATCTATTTTATAATTTACTTTCTGCATTTGAAAATGTCATATAAAGCAATTTATAATTTTATTTTAATTCTAAAAAAGCATCTCTAATTCACCACTATTTATTGATGTAAAATTTGGATAACAAAAATCATAATTTGCGAAATCATTTCTGTCTCCAATAGCTACTGCTGTCATCCCAGCTGCTTTAGCTGCATTAATACCCGCCTGAGAGTCTTCGAAAACGACACATTTTTTGGAAATTATACCCATTTCCGTACTAGCTTTTAAAAAAACCTCAGGATGAGGTTTACTTTTTTTTACTTGATTTCCGTCAACAACAATTTTGAAAAAAGAAGTAATTTCTAATTGCTCAAGAATTAATCTAGCATTTTTACTAGCAGATCCTAAAGCTATTTTTATCCCTCTTTTATCTAGAAAATCTAGTGCTTCTAAAATTCCTGGTAGGATATCATCAACTGTAATCTCTCTAACATAATTAAGGTAGTCTTGATTTTTCTTTTCAAGGTAAATTTGAAAGGAGCTAGGATCTAAAGTTATGTTAGCTAAATTTAGAATTTGATTTAAAGAATCTGGGCGACTTAGTCCCTTTAATTTTTGATTATCTTCTGTTTTTAATTCATAATCAAAACATTTTGCAATTTTACGCCACGAAATAAAATGATATTTAGCTGTATCAACTATCACTCCGTCTAAGTCAAATAAAGCAAGTTTGTGCTTCATTTTATAAGAAAAATTAAACTAGCAATCAAATTCATTCTTCAGGTGCTAATGTAATGCTAAGACCATTTAATTCAGGTGTTAGAAAAATTTGGCAACCTAGACGACTGTTTTCTCTTACATTAAATGCCTCAGCTAGCATAGCTTTCTCATCCTCAGACTTTTCAGGTATTGTATGGTTGCTTGTTACATAGCATTGACAGGAAGCACAAAGTGCCATTCCGCCACAAGTACCTTCAACCGGAAATTTATAAGCTTTGCATAGATCCATCAGATTGAGTTGCATATCGACAGGAGCATTTAATTTATGTGAATTCCCATACCGATCTGTTAAATGGATAGTGATATCTTTATCCATCTTTTACTCAGGATCAATACTGGTGACTGTTTCAATTTGTGGAACATGCTTTTTAATAGTCATCTCAACCCCAGTCTTAAGGGTCATTTGATTTACAGAACAACCAACACAAGCGCCGTGAAGTTGAACCTTAACATGTTTGTCATCATCTATAGAAACAAGAGAAATATCACCACCATCTGAATTTAAAAAAGGTCTAATTTCCTCTAGAGCTATATGTACTTTTGATTCTATTTCCTCAGTATTCATCTTTTAAGATTTTATTGCCTCACAACCTACTAAATTAGTAATTTCTACGACTTTTGTAGGAGGTAAATTTTTATTTCTCAAAAGAACTTGTGAAACAAGATTTTTTGTTAGGTTTTCAAATTCCTTGGCAATACTTGAATTTTCCTGTAATGATGCAGGGTGCCCAAAATCAGACGCTTCTCTTACACTTTGAACTATAGGAATAGAACCCAAAAAAGGGACTTGTTTATCATTTGCAAGATATTCTGCACCTCGCTTACCAAAAATATAATATTTGTTTTTAGGTAGCTCAGGAGGCGAAAAATAACTCATATTTTCGATTATGCCTAAAACAGGAACATTTATGTTTTTTTGTTGAAACATAGTGATCCCTTTTTTAGCATCTGAGAGAGCAACATTTTGAGGGGTACTAACTACAACAGCACCAGTTAGAGGAAGGGATTGTACAATACTTAGGTGAATATCTCCTGTACCTGGTGGTAAGTCAACAATCAAGAAGTCCAAATCTCCCCAGGCGGCATCAAAAATCATTTGATTTAAAGCCTTTGATGCCATAGGTCCTCTCCAAATTACGGCCTGTTCAGGCCTTGTAAAAAATCCTATAGAGAGAACTTTCACACCATAATTTTCAATAGGTTCCATTTTAGATTTACCTTCAACTTGAACAGAACGTGGCCTTGCCCCCTCAAGATCAAACATTGTAGGTATTGAAGGACCATATATATCCGCATCTAGAACACCAACTTTACATCCCATTTTTGTTAGCATTATAGCAATATTAGCTGTTACAGTTGATTTTCCAACACCCCCCTTTCCAGATGATATGGCAATTACATTTAGTATTCCGGGGATTGGTGACCCTTTTATAGTATCATTAGACTTTTTTGATGGTACGATTTTGAAATTTACCTTAATTTTTGCCTTTTCGTAAACTTGTTCATGAATAGTTTTAAGAATATTGACCTCAATTTTTTTTCTTGCCTGTAGAGTTGGATTTTCTAGCTTAAGATCAACATCTATTTGATCCCCAAAAGTCATTACATTTATAACCGCTTTACTTTCAACAATATTTTTTTCCTCACCTGGTATAGATATTGATTTTAAAGCTTTTAGCACATCATTTTTGTCAATATTCATTAGTTATGTCTTGGAATACAAAGATAGTGTTAAGGATTAAATTTCTAAAAATATTTAGTGTTTAAAGGACAGGTAATTCATTTCGAGGGTCCCAAAAATGTAATTCTAGGTTAAGAATTTTATTTTCCTTAATTAGTATTCCTTCGTTTTCAAGAAGCTGTTGCATAATTTTTGTCCCTCCAAAATGATGTTTACCCGTTAAAAGACCTATTCTATTAACTACTCTATGTGCTGGTATTGAATTGTCTCCGTGTGAGGCATTCATTGCCCAACCGACAAGCCGTGCGCTTTTTTTGACTCCCAAATAATTGGCTATAGCTCCATATGATGTGACCTTCCCTTCCGGGATCTGTCGTACTACATTGTATACTTTATCAAAAAAATCATTTTTACTCATATTAGAGTCGGAATTTCATATAAGCAATGGGTTTATTTTGATTTATGAAAATTTTTTCATAAAAAGTCTGTATAGCAATTGCCTCTTTTGGTGCATTTGAATTGCTATAGATATTGTTATGAGCATAAATTACCTCACCAATTTGAGAAACGATACCAATTGTGTATCCAAAAAAGAATTCATTATCTGTTTTAAGATGAACAATGCCATTCTCTTTTAAGATTTTTTTATAAATATCTAGCATTTTAGGATTCGTAAGCCTATGTTTTGAGCGTTTATGTTTAATTTGTGGATCAGGGAACGTAATCCAAATTTCGTCTACTTCATTTGTATCGAAACAGTGTTCAATTAATTCAATTTGTGTTCTAAGAAATGCTACGTTATTTATGTTGTTTTCAACAGCAGTTTTTGCACCTCTCCATAAACGAGCACCCTTTATATCGATCCCGACAAAATTTTTTTTTGGGTGTTTTTTTGAAAGATAAATGGAATACTCTCCTTTTCCACAACCTAACTCTAAAATTATTGGAGCTTTATTTTTAAAGAATTTTGAACTCCATTTACCCTTTAAAAATAAATTTTCTTCAATTATTTTTTCTCGATCTGGTTGTATAACGTTTGTAAAAGTTTGATTTTCTTTAAAACGCTTTAGCTTATTTTTACTTCCCACATTCTATTTTTTTAAATTAGGAAAATTTAGGCTTCCACTAAATTAGCTGATTCAACAAGTGTTAAAGAGAAAGAAAATTCAGAACCAACGTTTGGTTCACTTTCAACAAAGATTTTTTCATTGTGTGCATCAATAATGTGTTTTACAATTGATAAGCCTAATCCAGATCCACCTTGTTTCCTATTCCGAGCAGATTCGACCCTATAAAAGCGCTCGAAAAGCCGAGGCAAATGTTCTTTATCAATACCCTTTCCATTATCAGAAATTCGAATTAGAATTTTGTTCTGTTCTATAAAATCGATACCTATCTCAGTAATACCTCTTTTTATACCGTATTTTATTGAATTCATTACAAGATTTAATATTACTTGTTGGATACGTTCTTCATCTGCTAAAACGTAAATAGGTTTCTCAAATTTATTTTTTAAAGAAAGTTTTATATTGTTCTTGTCAGTTTGTACTTCTAACATTTCTATTACTTCATTAATTGTTGATAATATATTAAACTGACTAATATCTAATTTTGCAATACCAGACTCAAATTTTGTAATTAAATCTAAATCGTTAACAATGTATGTGAGACGATCAACACCATTCAAGGTCTTTTTCAAATATTTCTTTATAATTTTTTGATCAGTAACACCCCCATCTAATAATGTTAAAATAAATCCTTGAATAGTGAAAAGAGGTGTTTTTAATTCATGAGCAATGTTTCCAATAAATTCCTTTCTAAAATTTTCTTGGTTTTTCAAATCCTCTATCTGTAGATTTTTATCTGAATTTAATTTTTTTAAGTTTCGCATTAAAAGATCTATGTCTTGATTCGTCTTAAGGATTGAAGTGGAGGTTGTTGATGTAAAAATGCTGTTGTATAATTCTCTAACTCTCTTTCTCAAATAATTATTTATATGATAGGTCAACAAAATGTAAGAAAAAAACAAAATAAGCAGAAAGCCAACTAAACTAAAACCAATGAGCCAATACTGGTCGAGTTTGAGAAAAAAAATTATAAATGACAGAAGTGTGATAACAGAAAAAACAGAAATAACAAGTGAAAGTAGAAAGCTTAGTTTATTAAATTTTGGAAATATCAAGTGTTTTATTTTTCTGGTTTTACAAATTTATAACCTATTCCTTTAATAGTTTTAAAAAATTCATCACCAATTTTTTCTCTTAATTTCCTAATGTGGACGTCAATAGTTCGATCACCCACGATAACGTCTCCCCCCCACACTTTTTCCATAATTTCCTCTCTTTTGAAAACTTTACCTGGTTTTGATGCTAGAAGATATATTAGTTCAAATTCTTTTCTTGGAAGTGAAATTTCATTATTATTCAAAATAATTTTATACTCATCTCGATCAATTATCAAGTTCCCGAAATCAAACTGATTATCTTTAATTTTATCCCTTTTAAATCTTCTCAATAATCCTCTAACCTTTGAAATTAAAACTTTTGGCTTAATTGGCTTAGTAACATAATCATCCGCTCCTGCATCGAAAGCGGCAACATATGAAAAGTCTTCGCCTCTAGCAGATAAAAACATAATTATTGTTTCATTAAATCGGTTATCTTTTCTTAAGTTTTCACATGCTTCTATTCCGTCCATATTTGGCATCATAACATCCATAATTATGAGATTAGGGATATGTTTTTCTGCGAGCCTTATAGCCTCCAACCCATCATTGGCAGTAAATATTTGATATCCTTCCGAATTTAAATTGAATTGAATTATTTCAATAATGTCAGGCTCGTCATCAACTAAAAGGATTTTTATATCTTCTTTTTTCATCAATTATAAATAATAAATTTAACACTTATTTAATCTTTTATATGTTATCAAAGCATTATTATTTTAAATATCAAAAACCATATAATTATCAATTATTAGTTTTTTTAATTAGAGTTTTTAGTTTAATTAGCTATTTTAACTCACAAATGCCATTCTAATACTTTGAATTTACAGTGAGAAAACTTTTGTTGGACTTTGATAAGATTAATTCAGATTTTGCTTTCGAAAAACAAGCATTAAAGCTTTTTAAATATCAATATGAAGAGAATAAAATATATAGATCATATTGTGACTTAATAAAAACAAAAAAAAAAGATGTCAACATAGTAGAGAAAATTCCGTTTTTGCCTGTTAATTTTTTTAAAACTCATAATCTTAATTCATCCAGAAAACAGCCTGATATTAAATTTGTATCGAGTAGGACTACTAGTCAAAAGGGATCTACACATTTAATTAATGATATCGATATTTACATAAGAAGTTTTGAAAAAGGGTTTGAATATTTTTACGGAAATATTGAAGATTATGTGATTCTAGCTTTACTTCCAAATTATATTGAACAAGAAAATTCCTCATTAGTTTTTATGATTGATAGATTAATAAAAAAAACCAAAAGAAAAGAAAGTGATTTTTATCTAGATGACTGGTATCATTTAAGAAGAAAATTAGATCATTTAGAAAATAAAGGTCAAAAGACGATTTTGTTTGGTGTAACTTTTGCATTAATTAAAGGAGCTGAGAAATATAATTGGAATTTAAAAAATACAATAGTGATGGAAACTGGAGGAATGAAAGGAATGCGCACAGAACTTATTAGGAGTGAACTTCATGATATTCTAAAAAAATCCTTTGGTGTATCTCATATTCATTCAGAGTATGGAATGACAGAAATATTAAGTCAAGCTTATTCTATGGGGGATGGCTTATTTAAATGCCCACCATGGATGAGAGTTTATACTCGTTCAATAGAAGATCCTTTTGAGATTCTAGGGAACAAAAAAACAGGTGCAATAAATATAATTGATCTTGCAAACATCGACTCATGTGGTTTTATTGCAACACAGGACCTAGGAAAACTGAATGAAAAAGGATGTTTTGAGGTCTTAGGCCGTTTCGATAATTCTGAAATTAGAGGTTGTAATCTATTAGTTATTTAATTTCTAAATCATAAATTAACTTTGATAATAAAATAGTTTTTTTTGCCTTTTCTTAATAGTATGTATTTTTCTGCTATCAAATCATCCACTCCTAAAATAAAATCAATATTGACTTTTTTTTGATTAACAGAGATTGCATTCTCTATCAACGCTCGCCTAGCCTCACCATTTGACTTTAAAAATCCTGTTTGAGAAACTAGAGCACTTACAATACTCAAACCATGAACTAATAGTGACATTTCAACCAAGACTTGGGGAACACCCTCAAAAAGTTCTAAAAAAGTTTTTGAATCTAAGTTTTGCAAATTTTTTTCAGTGGAATTTCCAAAAAGAATTTCTGATGCACTTAACACCTTATTAAAAGCCTCTTCACCATGAACTAATATTGTAACTTGTTTAGCAATTGTTTTTTGAAGGATTCTCAAATGTGGTTGTTTAGAATGTTCATTTATTTTTTTTTCTATTTCAGCCTTACTTAAAAAAGTAAACATCTTGATATAGTTTGTAGAATCCTCATCCGAAGTATTTAACCAAAATTGATAAAATTTGTAACAAGAAGTTTTAGTTTCATCTAACCAAACATTGCCTTCCTCTGTTTTACCAAATTTTGAGCCATCAGATTTTTTTATTAAAGGACATGTTATCGCGAAAGCTTTTGAACCCTCCTTTCTGCGTATCAATTCTGCACCAGTTGTAATATTTCCCCATTGATCACTTCCTCCCATTTGAAGTTTACAATCCATAGTTTTAAATAGATGATAAAAATCATATCCCTGAATTAATTGATAGGTGAATTCTGTAAAAGACATTCCTACCTTAGATTCACTTGTTAGCCTTTTTTTTACAGATTCTTTAGCCATCATGTAGTTTACAGTTAAATGTTTTCCAATATCTCTAGAAAAGTCAATCAAAGAAAATGATTTCATCCAATCGTAATTATTTATAATTGTAGCAGGATTTTTTATGTTGGTGCTAAAATTTAAAAACTTTTCAAATTGAGTTTTAAGACCCTTGCAATTCTTTTCAAGAATTTCAAAATCTAACAAATTTCTCTCATCAGACTTTCCAGATGGATCCCCAATCATCCCTGTAGCTCCTCCAATTAAAACTATGGGGCAGTGCCCAGCTTTTTGGAAATGTATCAAAATAATAATTTGTACTAAGCTACCAATGTGGAGGGAATCTGATGTCGGATCAAATCCAATATACCCCTTAGCAGGACTATCTAAAAGAAAAGTCTCTGTTTCTGGGATTAGATCTTGGACTAATCCACGCCACTTTAGTTCTTCAACAAAATTTGTTTTCATTTGTTTTTCGGTAAAGATATATTTCTCTTACATAAACAAAAAATCAAAATTAAAAAAGTGTAACTTTAAAAATATGGTATTGATTATTGGGGGTACAGGTTTAGTTGGATCTCATTTAATTTTAGAAATTTACAGAAAGAACCTTGAATTAAGGGTCACATATAGATGCAAAGAAAATTTAAAAAACCTTAAAAGTTGTCTTAGTAAATATTTCAAAATAAATTCCAATTATATAAATTCTATTGATTGGATTTATTCTGATGTTATTGATATCACAAGTCTTGATGATGCCTTGAAAGGTGTAAATTTCGTATATCATTGCGCTGCAAAAGTATCTCTAGCAAATTACGATAAGAATCAATTATATAAGACAAATATTGAAGGAACCGCAAATGTTGTAAATCTTTGCATTAAACATAAAGTAAAAAAACTTTGTTATATAAGTTCTATAGCATCTATCAACCCAAAAAAAAGTGTTGGAATGATAAACGAAAATCATTCATGGGATGATACAAAACTCTATACTTTTTATTCTTTCTCAAAATACGCCGCAGAAAAAGAAGTTTGGAGAGGTTCGCAAGAGGGGTTAAATGTTGTTATAGTAAATCCAGGCTTAATCTTAGGAGGTAAATTCAATAATTCTAGCATGAAAAAAATGCTAAAGATTGCTCGTAGTAATTTCATTTTCTATCCAACAGGAAATATTGCTGTCATTGATATAAATGATGTTGTAAAAATACTTTTACTACTTATGGATTCGAACATAACCAACGAACGCTTTATTTTAGTGAGCGATAATATAAAACAAAAAAAACTTTTAAATAAGTTAAAACTAACTGTTGGAAAAAAAGAGGCTTATTTGCCTCTAACTAGATCTATATTAAACTTTTTATTAACTATTGAGACCATATTAAATTATTTGGGCATTAAAAAAAAGTTTATGAGTAAAGCTCTTATTGAAACACTCTGTTCAGAACAAAATTATGATGGTTCAAAAGTTTTACGTTTATTATCTTATAATTATAAAAAGTTTTAAAATGTTCCCGGGTCCTTAAGTTTTGAGTTTTTAATTATTTTTTTTTCTAACAATTCTGTCAATACTGTCTTTACTATTTTCCATTCTTCTTAGCACTTTTCTGAATATTTTACTCATGACTTTAGGGTTCTTTGAATAATACTCTTGACTTTCAGCAAGTTGAAGACTGTCGATTTCATATTTCAAAAAAAGATACGGTGAGCCCATAATATCAATAAAGCTTTGATTTTTTGGAATAAAAGTACTCATAACATCCATTGTTGTAGCATCGTAAATTATATTTTCCATTATGTCTTCATCTATTAAATTTTTAGGTACTCTAGCTGAAGTTGAATCTTGACAAGATATAATGAACAGTAGAAAAAAAATTGAAACGTTTATTTTTAGTAGAGTTTGATTCATCTTTTAAAAGCTAAAGCTCTTCCAGCTATTTTCGTCGATATTTTTCCTTTATCATAAGCTAAGTGACCATTAACAAAAGTTTTTTCTACTATTCCCTTAAAAGTTTCATTTTCGAAAGGAGACCAACCGCACTTATATAAAATATTAGTCTTTTTTACAGTATAATTTTTTTCTAAATCAATTATTACAAGATCGGCAAAAAAACCCTCGCGTATAAAACCTCTATCTTTAATATCGAAGAGAATAGAAGGATTATGACATGCTTTTTCGATAATTTTTTCTAAAGATATGCGATTTTTATGGAAAGAAGTCAGTAGGGCTGAAAGCGAGTGTTGTACAAGTGGTCCTCCAGAAGGTGAATTTAGATATGGTGCTAACTTTTCTTCTAGTGTATGGGGAGCGTGATCAGTCGCTAAAACGTCAATATAATCTTTATTTAATCCATCCCATAGCGCTTCTTGATCCTTTATTGATTTTATAGCTGGATTCCATTTAATTTTGGATCCTTTTTCTAAATAATCTTCGTCACTAAACCATAAATGATGGGTACATACCTCGGAAGTTATTTTCTTTTGTTCTAATGGGATATCGTTTTGAAAAAGAGAAATTTCTTTCGCTGTTGATAAATGAAATACATGTAAACGAGCTCCAGTTTCTTTTGCTAGCTGGACAGCTTTTGATGAGGAAAAAAAACATGCCTCCTCACTTCGAATTATTGGATGATAACTTACAGGTATATTTTGATCATATTTTTTTTTTGCCTTATCAAGATTTTTTTTAATTGTATTTTCGTCCTCACAATGAACAGCAATTACCAAATTTGTTGAACTAAAAATCTCTTTTAATACTTTCTCATTATCAATTAACATATTACCAGTAGAAGAACCTAAGAAAAGTTTTAGTGCAGGAACTTTTTGCTCATCTAAGGCTTTAATTTCTTCCAAATTATGATTTGTACCTCCAAACATGAATCCATAGTTAGCATAAGATGTTTTGGAAGCAATAATATTTTTTATTTCCCATTCTTTGATTGTCGTTGTATTTGGAATTGTATTAGGCATCTCTAAGAAAGATGTAATACCGCCAGCAATTGCAGCTTTAGATTCTGACTCTATTGTTGCTTTATGCGTAAGCCCTGGCTCCCTGAAATGTACTTGATCATCGATAAGACCTGGGATTATATATTTTCCTGCAGCATCAAACACTTTAGCATTTCTAGGAGTTTGGATAGAATTACCAATTTTTTCTATCCTTTCATCACTGATCAAAATATCTTTCTGCTTAATATGTCCTTCGTTGACTAATTTCCCATTTATAATTTTTATAATTCCCACTTTATTTAGTTTTCTTTTTAAATGCTCTTAGAAATAAAACTCCAAAAAAAGCTTCTAAAATAATACTGCTATCCATTTTTGAATTACCACGAGTCCTATTTAAAAATATTATGGATTCTTCCATTAAATTAAATCCATTTATCCATGCCTTGTATTTCATTTCTATTTGGAACGCATAACCAACAAACTTAATTTTATTTACACTTATAACCTTAAGTACCTCCCTTTTATAGCCAACAAAACCTGACGTTGGATCCTTGATTGGCATGGATGTTATAAATCTAACATAAATCGAGGCGATGTATGATAACAAAATCCTAGATAATGGCCAATTAATTACATTTACTCCATTTTTGTATCGAGAGCCAATAATTAAATCCGCATCGCCCTCAAGACGCTCTTTCATTTTTATTAACTCGATAGGATTATGTGATAAATCAGCATCCATTTGAAAAATATAATCATATTTCCGATCTAATGCCCAATTGAATCCGTGAACATACGCTACGCCTAAACCTTCTTTTTTATCTCTTTCTTCTAGAAATAATTTTTTCTTGTACTTAATAATTAGATTCTTAACAACATTAGACGTTCCGTCTGGCGAATTGTCGTCGACAACAAGAACATCGAGATTTAAATTCACATCAAAAATGGCTTCAATAATTGATGAAATATTTTCAATCTCATTGTAAGTAGGAATAATTATTAGAGTTTTTTTCATATTTACTATGCAAAATTAGCAAATGTTATATTTAGACATAGTAATGATAAATAGAATTATCTTTTAAAAGAATTAAATTAGAGGGATGGGTGAATTAGTCTACAAATTAAATTTAAATCAGGATTGGATAAGTTTTGCTTCAATCAGCAATATATTTCTTGCTTTTTTATTGATTAAGATAAATCGAATTAGAACATTTCGGTTATTTAATTTCCTAAAAATCGATATTTACTTGAGTAAACACAACTCGGAAAGGGAAACACAGTACCTCAATCCTTATAATATTATTGGAACGCTAATTATTTCAAATACAGCTTGCCTTTTATTGGTTTTCTATTTACAAAAAGTTAAAAATCAAAAAATTTATTTTTTTGATTTTTGTTCTCTGCTTTTGTTGATTATCATTTTTTTAATAACTCGATATTTTATTGCCACATTACTAACAAGAAGAAATAATGTTTGGAAAAAAATTAAACCTTTAATTTTTAGAAATTTTACTATTAATTTACAATATGCTTTCGCATATTTTTTAATAGTTTTTATAGGTTTTAACTATAATATACCTTCGTTCTTATTTTTTATTACAGTAAACATTATTTCAGTTATGTGGGTTTTATCTCAATCTAAAGTTTTTTTTTCAATATTTAAATTTGAAGCAAAAGAAGTTATCTATTTTATTCTTTATCTTTGCACTTTTAAAATATTTCCTTGGTATTGGTTTTATAAAATTGTTTTGGAGCCTAGATTTTAAATTAAAGGATGATTATGAAAGTGAAAAAAATTTTAGTTTCCCAACCAGAACCGTCTTCTGAAAAATCCCCATATAAACGACTAAAGGAAAAACTGAAATTAACAATTGATTTCAGACCTTTTATTCATGTTGAGGGAGCTACCGCAAAGGAGGTTCGCCAGCAGAGAATTGATTTCAAAAATTTTGATAATATAATTTTGACTAGCAGGAATGCCGTTGATAATTATTTTCGTCTTTGCAAAGAAATGCGTTATTCTGTAACTGATTCAACCAAATATTTTTGTTTATCTGAAGCTGTAGCTTACTATTTACAAAAATATGTAGTCTACAGAAAAAGAAAAGTATATGTAGGAGAAGGTAAAATTACAGATTTAGAAACCGTTTTTAAAAAATTTGAAAATGAAAAGTATTTGTTTCCAACATCTGATTTACTTAAAAGCGAAGTTCCAGATTTTCTAGACGAATTAGGGTTGAATTGGAAAAGAGCAATCTTATATAGAACTGTATTAAGTGACTTATCTGATTTGAGAGATGTCTATTACGATATACTTGCGTTTTTCAGCCCTTCTGGTATTGAATCTCTTTTTAAAAATTTTCCAAACTTTCAGCAAAATAATACCCGAATTGCAGCTTATGGTAATACAACAATAAAAGCTGCTGAAGATGCTGGACTTGAGGTTCAAATAAAAGCGCCTTCAGCTGAATCACCCTCAATGACAATGGCTATTGAAAAGTATGTAATAAAAGTAAACAAAGGTTAAACCCCGATCCCTAAAATAATAATTTATCTGAAATTTAAAAAGAAGCCATGTTAATAAAAAAAACAATTTATTTCGGGTTTATTTTCTAAATTTTGAGTTGAAAATTTAATTTTATTTTAAATTTAATTTAGGTAAATCATAACTCTGAATGAAATTAGTTGAAAAAAAAGCTTTACTTGATGGAATAGATAAAATTATTATAAAGCACCTATTAGAGGAGGCTCGTACTCCAATTCAAATTTTAGCGAAAGCGTGTGGCATTTCAGGAGCAGCAATACACCAAAGATTAAAAAAACTTGAAAATACACGGGTAATATCTGGGTCTCAAATAATTTTAAATCCCAAGGTTTTAGGATTTAATACAATTGCATTCATTGGTATATATCTTGATAAAGCAATACGTAATCCAGAAGCAGTACAACAACTTAAAAATATACCTGAAGTTGTTGAGTGTCACTATACAACTGGAAACTGGAGCATATTTGTAAAACTATTATGTAGAGATAACGAACACTTGATGCAACTTTTAAATAAAAACATACAATCTATTGAGGGGGTTTCTAGAACGGAAACTTTTATCTCTTTACAAGAACAGATTAGTCACCAGGTAATTTTTTGAATTAATCTAATAGGCTATCAAAAAAATGGATTTGTGAGTTATTAATGGACTATATTAATAATTTTATTTTGAATAATCACCCATCTTTTAGGTGAAGAACCCTTGAGAAAACGTTCTGTTCTAGAATCACCAAGTACAGCCTCTTTAATTTCAGAATCATCTAAATTTAAGGAAAGGCTTATATTAAATCTTAATTTACCATTAAATGATACTGGATAGTTTTTTATTTCTTCAATTAAATAAGATTCATTTACTTTTGGAAAAGGCTCATATGTAATAGTATTTTTGTGTCCTAAACTCTCCCAAATTTCCTCAGCTATATGAGGAGCAAATGGATATAATATTTGGGTTAGTGATGATAATATTTCTCTGCTCTTACAATTTAAATTAGTTAATTCATTTACACAAATCATAAGAGCACTTACACATGTATTAAAAGAAAATTTTTCAATATCATTAGCTATTTTTTTAATTGTGCTATGTAGAATTTTTAATTCATTTTTATTAGGCTCTATTTCCGAAACTATCCATTCATCGTTTCTATAGAATAGACGCCAATATTTTTTTAAAAAGCTGTGAACTCCAGATATACCGGAAGTATTCCATGGTTTGGCTTGTTCAATTGGGCCGAGAAAGATTTCATACATTCGCAAGGTATCAGCGCCATATTGCTCACATATTTCATCGGGATTAACTACGTTGAATTTTGATTTTGACATTTTTTCAATATCTCTTGAAACATAAAATGACTCACCTTTTATAAAATTCACATCATTAAATTCAGGATTGTTTTGTTTTAATTTCTCAATATTTAATTTATTTTTTTCATCGACAAAGGATATGTCAACATGAATTTTTTGTGTCTTCTCGTCCTTAATCATGTCAAATGAAATGAAATCGTTAGTGTTTTTGATTCTATGGGCAAAAGCACTATTCCCTAAAATCATTCCTTGATTAACAAGCTTTTTAAATGGTTCATTAGTGCTGACATAATCTAAGTCAAATAGAACTTTATGCCAAAACCGTGCATACAACAAATGAAGAACGGCATGTTCTGCACCTCCAATGTACAGATCGACTGGCATCCAATATTTAATTAGATCTTTATTTGCAAACTCATTATTATTATCTGGATCAATAAATCTTAAAAAATACCAACATGATCCAGCCCATTGTGGCATCGTATTAGTCTCTCTCAAATAATTCTTACCATTAATTGAAATGTTAACCCAATCAT
>CAJWUI010000004.1 GCA_913047695.1 uncultured Bacteroidota bacterium | reverse complement strand
ACATCTATAGTTACAGATGCTGTGTATATACAACCTCCTCCAAGGGTAGTTACCTCAAAGGTTACTTCAGCACCGTTAGGAATTACTCCTGCTGCTGCGCTATACGTTGAATTTGTCTCTCCGCCTATCGGTGCTCCATTTAATAACCATCTAAAGGTATCACCCGCTACAAAATTCTGACCTGTGAAGGTTATTGCATCAGAAGCACATATCTTATTGTCTGCATCACTAGTAGCTATATTAAGATTACGATCCTGGTCAACAGTTATTGTCACCTCGGTTGCTGAAGGTGTCGCATCACAAAAAACACCATTAGCCTGCGCCTGGGTAAGTCGCCTAAAGGAAGTCGTCTCCACGATATTAAATGTTCCCGCAGCTAGGACAGGATTTGTTTGACCGACAATATTTTGCCATGCAGCTGCACCCACCTTGTATTGCCACTGATAAGTTGCAGTAGCAGTTGCAGAAGCTCCTGCTGCAGTACCCAATGAAGCACTAGCAATTTCAGGTTGATCTTCATTTGGACATATATTAGTATCACCTGGAGCGGTTATATTACCTGGTGTTACCACATAAGGAACTAAAACAGTAAGTGATGCCGTGTCAGAACAACCATTTGCATTTGTAACTGTCACTAAAACTACCGTATCTGTTGTTATACCTGTTGTAGTTAAAACGTCTCCCGCAGCATTTAAATCTGCTGGATTGGCTGGAACTCCATCTATGGTAAAACTGTAAGATAAGCCTGCTGGCTCAGCTGTTATCTCTATTGCATCGCCACTACATATTGTATCTCCAGCAGCATTAGTATCGATAGTAGCCACAGGATCACTGGCAACATCTATAGTTACAGATGCTGTGTATATACAACCTCCTCCAAGGGTAGTTACCTCAAAGGTTACTTCAGCACCGTTAGGAATTACTCCTGCTGCTGCGCTATACGTTGAATTTGTCTCTCCGCCTATCGGTGCTCCATTTAATAACCATCTAAAGGTATCACCCGCTACAAAATTCTGACCTGTGAAGGTTATTGCATCAGAAGCACATATCTTATTGTCTGCATCACTAGTAGCTATATTAAGATTACGATCCTGGTCAACAGTTATTGTCACCTCGGTTGCTGAAGGTGTCGCATCACAAAAAACACCATTAGCCTGCGCCTGGGTAAGTCGCCTAAAGGAAGTCGTCTCCACGATATTAAATGTTCCCGCAGCTAGGACAGGATTTGTTTGACCGACAATATTTTGCCATGCAGCTGCACCCACCTTGTATTGCCACTGATAAGTTGCAGTAGCAGTTGCAGAAGCTCCTGCTGCAGTACCCAATGAAGCACTAGCAATTTCAGGTTGATCTTCATTTGGACATATATTAGTATCACCTGGAGCGGTTATATTACCTGGTGTTACCACATAAGGAACTAAAACAGTAAGTGATGCCGTGTCAGAACAACCATTTGCATTTGTAACTGTCACTAAAACTACCGTATCTGTTGTTATACCTGTTGTAGTTAAAACGTCTCCCGCAGCATTTAAATCTGCTGGATTGGCATTTGCCCCGTTTAATGTAAAAGAATAAGTATATCCTGGTACAGGTGGTCTTGCTTCAATAACTACTTGTTCACCTGAGCATATTGTATCCCCTGGTGCATCAGAAAATATTGAAGCAGAGGAAACCTCACCAAAAAAGTCCACTAAAATCGTTATTTCATCGGTAAATGTACATCCATTAGCAACTATTTCTACACTTATTCGGTCGCTGTTATCAAATTGTCCTGCACCACTTCCTGCTGTAGCGGTCACAGTTCTTGACGGACCTGCCGCACCTAAAGGGACCCCGTTTTTAAAAAATCTATAAGTGTCAGCTCCATCTGGAGCTGTAACTGTTATTAAATCTCCTGCACAATATGAGTTATCTACAACACCTGTTACAAGTGTAGGATCAAAATTTGCCTTAACGTTTACAGAAACGATATTTGATGTTAAATTTTCACAGGAAAGCGGTTCATTGAAAATCCCATCACCATTTGCATCATAGTAAACAAATGAAATCCTCCTAAATCTGGTTGAAACAGTAAAGTTTGATGTTGGACTGTATGTTTGAGTCGTCGCTCCGTCTATATCACCAAAAGGTGCTCCATCAATTGAAGATTGCCATTGATATCCAATTGTAGCTGAAGCAATAGAAGTACTAGCTGATCCTCCTCCTACACCTAACGTACCTCCATCAATACCTCCGGTCATCACTGCTCCATAACAAATATTTTCATCAGCAGCATTTTGAAGAGTAATTGAACCTGTGGATGATAACGATAAAACGGTGAAAGTTTCAATAACATCCTTGTAGCATCCTGTTGCATTAAAAGCTCTAGAAATTACTCTATCCCCATCGTTTAGCCTATTAGTGGTGAATTTATTACCTGATACCTCAGCTGGCAGTGCCGGATTTCCTGTGTTATTAATAAAGAAACTGTAACTGACTCCACCTGTCACCTGTATTTCAACATTTTGCCCTAAACACAAAATATTTCCAGGTGCATCAGTTGACACTCCAGGATTTAATCCAATTTCATCAATAATAATTGGTATAGTTTGTTGGTTACTACATCCAAAATTATCAGCTATTTGGACAGTAATATTGTCACCGTTCTGAATTATTGGTGGACTTGCTGCAAGATTTCTTGTCGCACCTGATTTTAAGTTTAAAGTAGTTGTAGAACCTGAAGATATTGTTGTTGCGTTTATAATAAATGTGTAGGTTACAGCTCCCGTATCAGCTGAAACAATAATGTCCTGATCTTGGCAAAATGTATTACTTGGATCATTAGTGGTCAAATTAATTTGAAACTTAGGACGAAGGTTCATCGTTACAATGTCGTCACCAATAAAAGTACAGGATGTTGAAGATGAGGATATGACAACATTTCTCCTAAAAAGTGTATTTGTAGTAATACTGGTTGGAGCATAGTTCGATGCAGTTGCACCAACTATGTCTTGATAACTTAAACCATTGTTAATCGATTTCTGCCATTGGTAGCTTATTGTTCCAAAGGTGGCCGAGGCAACTGAACTAGCTCCACTTCCATCACCAAAGATTTGCCCAACAGGTGAATCACCTTCACATATATCAATATCATCAGTGTTTTCGAGAGCAATAACACCATTGTCAATAAGTGACATTTGATTAAATGTCAAAGATTTCTCATCAAAACAACCTTCCGCATTAAATACTCTGACTGATACTGTATCATTATTTGATAATGCTCTAGAAAGATTTGAAAAGGTAGCACCAAATTGTTCAGTACCATTAACATACCATTTATAACTAACTCCTCCTGTTGCTTCAAAACTGATAACATCTCCACTACAAAAAAGACCATCTGGAGCTGTAGAAGAAAGGCCTGCCGTGGGCAACCCACTTACAGCTACTGTTGCTGATTGAGTGGCTGAATTAGTTATACAACCGTTGCCATCAATCATTTCAATGGTGACTACATCACCATCAGCAATATTACCCGGTGCGCCAGTAGTAAATGTTATGGAATTTACACCAAAAAGACTTTGTACGATGCCATCATTTACTTTAAATGTGTAAGTTGCTGTAGCAGAAAAAGGTGTTATTGTGAAAGTAATAGGATCACCTGCACAAATAGAATTATCTGCATCACTACTGGATAATGAGGGAATTGCTGGTGTAAAAACGTCAATATCAAGTGAAGTGCTTACGTTATTTGATATATCAGGATCACCCGGTATCGTGATACTTGCTGTAATCGTATATGGTCCAACAGGGGTTGATAAATCAAGGGGTGCTAGGCTTGATCCACCTTCTGCCCTAAAGTCATCAGGAAATGTAAGTATTTGTGATCCCCCAGGGCCAATATCTGCAGCCACATTAATCCTGTAAAGAGAAGGTGCTCTTGCTATAGGACCATTTACTCGAAAATGAAAGAAGTCATCCTCAACATCATTGTTGTTGATACCATCATTATTTATTATTTCAACATTAAATTTGACAGAGTCTGAAGGGCATAAAGGTTCACCACCAACAATAGAGATTGCACCAATAGAGATGTCCTGTCCTTGGGAAAAAAGAGTACTTACCGCAAAAAGGGATAAGATCAGGAATGATATTTTTCTTAACAAAACAGCAGTAAATTACATTTAAATTCAAACGTAAAAATATGTCAAATATTGTTCATTCTATAACAAATTTAGGCATAATAAAAAACATAGTCCATTTTTAATAACAGGTTATCAACAGTGTTATTAAGATATTTATTAACAATTTTTTGAAAACCTATAAAAATTTCATTTTTTTCATCCAATCATCATTGTAAATTTTTGCGATGTATCTACTCCCTGAATCATGTAATAAAACTACTACAATATTATTTTTTTTAAAATTCTCCTTTAGCTGTAAAATTCCTTTAATCGCGGCACCACAAGAATTTCCAGCAAAAATGCCTTCAAGTTTTGCTAACTTTCTAGTATAAAGAGCCGCATCTTTGTCAGTTACCTTCTCGAAATGGTCTATTAAAGAAAAATTAACATTTTTAGGTAAAATGTCTTCACCAATTCCTTCAGTTACATAAGGATAAATTTCATTTTTATCAAAAATTCCTGTTTCGTGGTATTTTTTAAATACTGATCCATAAGTGTCAATACCCCATATTCTTATATTAGGATTTTTTTCCTTCAAAAATTTTCCAACCCCTGATATCGTTCCCCCTGTACCTACGCCAACAACAAAATCTGTAATTTTTCCATCAGTTTGGTCCCAAATTTCTGGTCCAGTTGTTTCATAATGAGCAAGTGTATTTGAAAGATTATCATACTGATTCACATACCAGCTATTTGGCGTTTTCTCTGCAATTCTTTTTGATACACTGTAATAAGAATTTGGATCCTCTGGCGAAACATTGGTGGGACATACAATTACTTTAGCGCCAACTGCTTTTAAAACATCAAATTTTTCTTTAGACTGCTTATCGGTTGAAACACAAATTAATTTGTACCCTTTTACAATTGCAGTCAATGCTAGGCCCATGCCTGTATTTCCCGATGTTCCTTCTACAATTGTACCACCTGGTTTTAATCTACCATCTTTTTCCGCATCTTCAATCATTTTTAAGGCCATTCGGTCTTTTACTGAATTACCAGGATTAAAGCTTTCTACTTTAGCTAAGACCAAGGATTGAATTTCTTGTGTGATTTTGTTTAGTTTTACTAAAGGCGTATTACCTATAGTATCAATTATTGATTCAGCGTATTTCATTGTAAAAAAAATCTCTATAAAGATATTTATTCTTAATCAAAATCTATCTGGAATTTATAGCTTGAGATGGATTTATGTTAAGAATAATTCTTAAGGGTAACCAAAGGAGGGCAGCTGAAGTAATAAGAAAAAGACTATTCACGAAAAAAATCTGAAAAAAATTTATTTGTACAGGGGCTGTTTCTACGAAATAGGTCGTAGGATCTAATTTTATCCATCCAAAGTTTTTTTGGACAAAATAAAAACCTAGTCCAATTAGGTTTCCAAAAAGTAATCCTCTACTCATTATTACAAGTCCATTAAATAAAAAAATTTTTCTTATCGTATTATTTTGAAAACCGATTGCCTTTAATATACCTATCATTCTAGTTCTTTCAAGAACGACAACTAAAAGTGCAGTCGCCATATTAATTACCCCAACTAAAATCATTATTGTTAAAATAACAAATACATTAAAATCAAATAGAGCTATCCAATTAAATATACTTGGGTACTGTTTTGTAATGGGTATACTGTTTAATTCTGAGGATAAATTATTATAAATTTCATCAGAGGTTTCTTCAATTTGTTTAAAATCCTTAACAAAAACTTCGTATGCTCCAATTTGATTTTTTTCCCATTTGTTAATTTTTTGTACGTGCCCAATATCCCCATATATTAGATTATCATCAATATCAGGAAATCCAGAATTAAAAATTCCTGAGACTATAAATCGCCTTGTAAATGGTACTCGACCGCTTAAATTACTATCAAAGAAAGCATCTATTTTATCTCCTACATTTATTTTTAATTTTTTAGATAATGTCCTAGATATCAAAATTTCTTTACTCATGTTTTGGGATAGATTTGGAAAATTACCTCGGATAAGAAATTTTTTTAGACTTGACCATTTAAAATCAAATGTTACACCTTTGAACAAAATCCCTTCAAAATCTGATTTTGTTTTTAAAATTCCAGCTTTTACTGCAACCGGGTGAAATCTTGACACATTATCTATTTCAGCCAAATCTTGTTTTAAAATAGCAGTTTCATTAATGGGTAACAGTGAAATTTGTGATTCGTTATTTTCGAATAAGGTCACTGAAATATGTCCATTAAAAAGACTTGTTTTTGTTTCAATTTCTTGTTGTAGGCCTTTGCTTACGGATAATGCTATCAAAATAGTTGAAATCCCTATTGTGACAGATAAAGTCGCGATATTGATTATTTTTGCAGAAACATTATTTTTATATCTGTTTAAGCTACGCATCCTACGCACAAACAATGACACTATATTCAATACATTTGCCTTTTATAAGATTTTATGTTAAAAGTACATTTTTATTTTTTGTATTTACATTTGGCCAAAACAACATAATTGGACAAACTAGAATTTCACCAGGCGCAGAAAATTCTAAAGTTTACCTTCATAGACTAAAAAATAAAAAAGTAGGTGTAGTTGCCCACCAGGCAAGTTTACTTTTTAATAAATCTAATAATCAACACCTCGTTGATTTTTTAAATGAAAATGATATAGAAATTAAAAAAATTTTTGCACCTGAACATGGTTTTAGAGGTAAGGCAGATAATGGTGAAAAAATTGAAGATTACCATGACAATGAAACAGGAATTCCAATAATATCTCTTTACGGAAAAAATAAAAAACCCTCTAAAGAAAATTTAAAAAACATAGATATTGTCATTTTTGACCTTCAAGATGTTGGTGTTCGCTTCTACACTTACATATCTACTCTTCACTATGTTATAGAAGCTTGCGCTGAAATGAAAATTCCTGTAATAGTATTAGATCGCCCAAATCCTAACCTACACTATATTGATGGCCCTGTCTTAGAAGAAGAATGTTCAAGTTTTATTGGTATGCATCCCGTTCCAATTGTTTATGGAATGACTATTGGAGAATATGCTTTAATGATAAATGGTGAGGGATGGTTGAAAAATGGCGTAGTCGCAGAATTAGAAATTATACCTATAAAAAATTATACAAGAAATTCTGTATATGAGTTACCTAAAAGGCCATCGCCAAATCTTCCAAATAGCCAGTCAATAGCTCTATATCCAAGTCTTTGTCTATTAGAACAAACGGTTATAAGCATTGGTCGAGGAACCGAAAAACAATTTCAAATTTTTGGACATCCAGAATTGGATATAAATAATTATACTTTTAAACCATTGCCAAATTTTGGTTCAAAAAATCCTAAACATAATGGAATCGTTTGCTATGGAAAAAACTTATCAAAAGTTCCAAAGCCAAAAAAAATTGAGTTAAAATGGATTATTGAAGCATATAAATATTTCCCAAATCAAAATGACTTTTTCTTAAAAGGATTTAATCTTATTGCTGGAAATAAAAAACTAAAACAACAATTAATATCTTTTTCAGGCGAGAATAAAATTAGAGAGAGTTGGGAACCAGAACTTGAACTATTCAAAAAGATTAGAAAAAAGTATTTAATCTATCCTTAACGGATATTTAAATATTTGTGTGTTTGAAGAGAAATCTTCCATTTCGGATTTTGCTTAACAAACTCGACTACTAAAGGCATTATTTTTTCCCTTTTACCCCATTCTGGTTGTAGGTAAATTAGACAATCTTTTTTAACATGTTTAGCACAATTTTGTGCAAACTCTAAGTCATATTTATTATAAATTATAATTTTTAGTTCATTAGCTCGAGCGAATGCTTGTTCAGTAGGAAGTTTATTTTTTTTTGGGGATAAACAAAACCAATCCCAAATTCCTGAGATTTTATAAGCTCCTGATGTTTCAAGATGAACTTTTTTGTTTTTCAACTTTAAAGCATTAGTCAATGGAAACATATTCCACATCAAAGGTTCTCCACCTGTAATTACCACATTCTTTACGTTAACAACTACTTTTTCGACAATTTTCTTGATAGGAATTAGTGGATACTTTTGAAAATCCCAGCTTTCTTTGACATCACACCAATGACAACCAATGTCACAGCCCCCTAAACGAATAAAATAAGTAGATAATCCACTATGATAACCCTCGCCCTGTAGTGAATGAAAGGATTCCATTAATGGGAGCATTTCTCCGGTTGAAAGTTTATTGTCTAAAACTGTTTTCATTTAAATGTAAAGATAGTACATTAAGATTCCCTTTTTTTAAATTTATGTACCTTTAAACATGAATTCTTTAACACCTTTTCATTTGGCCATCCCCGTATCCAACCTAGCTATTGCTCAAGATTTTTATGAGAATGTCTTAGAGTGTACTCCTGGCCGATTTTCAAAACAATGGGCAGATTATTCTTTATTTGGACATCAGTTAGTATTACATGAAGATAAAAAATACAAAGGTCAAAAACACTTTAATGAAGTTGATGGTAAATCGGTTCCAATACCACATTTCGGTGTTGTCTTGAAATGGGATAATTTTAAATCCTTTAGCAGCAACTTAATCAATAAAAATATTGAATTCCAAATCACACCTTATCTTCGTTTTAAGGATCAGCCTGGAGAACAAATGACAATGTTCTTTTATGACCCTTCAGGCAATGCTCTTGAATTTAAAAGCTTTAAAAACATAGAACAAATTTTTGCTAAATAATCTCATGAGATCATTTTATTCAATTTTTAATAAATTATTTAATTCATTTTTTGATTCAAAAACACAAAAAATTATAGAGAAGATAATTTTAATTTCAGCAGGGCTTGGCTTTGGAATTCATCTGATACTGATTTTCTTGAATAAACAAAAAATTGTAACAATATCGTCTATCTATCCTGAACTACTAAATGACCCTATTGCTGCAATTTATACTCCATTTTCACTCATATTAATTTATGAGGTTTACTTATTGTTGTTTTATTTACCCCGTTCATTTACATCTTGTGTTTCTAAGCAATTTGAAATTATTTCTCTTATAGTAATTCGCAAAATTTTTAAAGATATTCCTCAAATGGATTTAGATGATAAATGGATGTTAAGTGTTCACAACCTTGAACTAATGATTGATTTACTAGGGTTTTTATTTTTATTTATGTTGATTTTTTTATTTAATAAAAACAAAAATCGAATTCCTAAAAAACCTGTTGAAGAACCAAAACTTGTTAGATTTATAAACTCAAAAAAAACTGTGAGTGTAATTCTTTTCGGAGTTTTAACAGTTATGTTATCTTCGACTTTCTTTCAGTGGATAGCTGACATTTTAAATCAAAATTCAGTACCACAAATAGATAGCCTTTTTTTTAACCAATTTTTTACACTTTTGATTTTAGCTGATGTAGTAATCTTACTTATTTCATTTCGTTATACAGAAGAGTACAGTAAACTAATTAGAAACACAGGATTCATAATAGCAACAATATTGATTCGTCTTTCATTTTCAGCAACTGGATACTTGACGATGATTCTTATATTAACAGGAGTATCTTTTGCTTATTTAATTTTGAAGATTTACAATGCTATTGAAGACCCTAAGATTAGTTCCACTGTCTAGCGAGTAAAGTGTTTTTTAACAACATTGCAATAGTCATTGGTCCTACGCCACCAGGAACAGGTGTTATAAAGCTTGCTTTTTTTGATACCTCATCATATGCAACATCACCTTTAATTGAATATCCCTTTGAATTATTCTTATCAGGAACTCTAGTAATTCCAACATCTATTACGGTTACATCATTTTTAACCATATCTGCTTTTAAATACTCAGGTATTCCTAGTGCCATGATTATTATATCTGCTTGGCGTGTGATAGCAACTAAATTTTCAGTTCTGCTGTGAGCTAATGTAACAGTAGCGTTTCCTGCAGGTCTTTTTTGACTCATCAATATACTAATTGGCTTTCCTACTATATGACTCCTTCCAACAACTACGCAATGTTTACCGCTAGTAGGAACTTTGTATCTATCAAGTAATTGAATAATTCCAAATGGTGTGGCAGGTATGTAGGAGTTAAGCTGTAGTGCCATTCTTCCAAAATTCTCTGGATGAAAACCATCTACGTCTTTTTTTGGATCAATAGCTAATAAAATTTTTTGCTCATTTATATGTTTTGGAAGTGGTAATTGGACTATATAACCATCCAAAATAGGATTATGATTTAATTTTTTAATTTCGTTTAAAAGTTTTTTTTCAGAAATATCATTATTAAATTGAATTAAACTAGACTTAAAACCAACATAATCACATGATCGAACTTTACTTCCTACATATGTGAGACTTGCTCCATCATTACCCACCAAAACAGCTGCTAAATGTGGAACCCTTTCTCCTTTTAGTTTCATTTTATTTACCTCATCTCTAATTTCGAGTTTGATTTGATCTGAAGTTCCTTTTCCATCTAAAATGACCATAACTTTAACGGGATTTTTGCATCATTTGCATGATATGTTTTCCTTTGCCTCCTTGCATCATTTTCATCATTTTGCTCATTTGCTCAAATTGCTTTATTAATTGATTTACTTCTTCAACCGGTTTTCCTGAACCTTTAGCTATTCGCATTTTTCTACTATGATTCATTAATTGTGGTTTGGAACGTTCTTTATGCGTCATTGAACCAATAATAACCTCGATTCCCTTAAATGCGTTATCATCAATATCAATGTCTTTTGTAATTTTACCAACACCAGGAATCATGCCCAAAAGGTCCTTCATATTACCCATTTTTTTTACTTGTTGGATCTGAGAAAGAAAATCATCATAGCCAAACTGATTTTTCGCAATCTTTTTGTTTATTATTTTTGCTTTTTCTAAATCAAATTGTTCTTGAGCCCTTTCAACAAGAGAAACTACATCGCCCATTCCTAAGATCCTGTCCGCCATACGGTCAGGATAAAAGATATCGATAGCTTCCATTTTTTCACCAGTGCCAATGAACTTAATAGGTTTATCTACGACCGATTTAATTGATAACGCAGCTCCTCCTCTTGTATCACCATCTAACTTTGTTAAAATCACACCATCAAAATTTAAAACACTATTAAATGCTTTAGCAGTATTAACTGCATCCTGTCCGGTCATAGAATCGACAACAAATAGTGTTTCCGAAGGTTTTATAGCAGAATGAATGTCTTTAATTTCATTCATTAATATATCGTCAATAGCTAACCTTCCAGCTGTATCAATAATTACAACATCATGCCTATCTTCATTAGCTTTTTTTAAGCCTGCTTTAGCTATTTTAATTGGATTTTTTTCTTCTTTATCAAAGTACCAACTAGCATCTACTTGCTCCGCGACAACCCCTAATTGGTCAATGGCTGCTGGACGATAAACATCGCATGCAACTAATAAAGGATTTTTCTTATGCTTCTTTTTTAGATGGAGAGCTAACTTTCCTGTAAATGTGGTTTTACCTGAACCCTGAAGTCCAGACATTAAAATCACAGAAGGTTTAGATTCTAAATTTAGACCTACTGCATCTGACCCCATTAATCTGGTGAGTTCATCTTTGACAATTTTAACCATTAATTGGCCAGGCTGCAGACTTGTTAGTACTTTTTGGCCTAGCGCTTTTTCTTTAACAGTTAATGTAAATTCTTTAGCAATCTTATAGTTAACATCAGCATCTAGTAATGCTCTTCTAACTTCTTTTAATGTTTCAGCAACATTAATTTCAGTTATTTTTCCATGCCCCTTTAGTACTTGAAACGCCTTGTCTAATTTACTGCTAAGATTATCGAACATTTATATAAATTTTTTATTTAACAAAAATAAAGAATGACATTTAATAATCTCTCACTAATCAGATGATTTAAACATTAAACCCATAACAACTACATGAGGAAAAGTAATAGCTGCTAGGAAAGAGAAAAAAACTGATACATATTGCTCTTTTGGTAGAACACCTAAGAAATAAAATGCTACTAATCCAATTATTGCAAATACCCAATAAATAAAACCAGACTTTAAATATTTTATATAAGGATTTATTACTTGTCCTTCATATAAAAATCTTATTTGAGATTTTAATGATGGTAAACTGTGCCATATAATGAAATAAAAACCAAACCCAAATAATAAAGAACCCTGGGAGAATATAATCAATAGAAATACAATAATCATAAATTCGATCCACAAATTTTCAATCTTTTTCAAATTTTTAAAAACTAGGCACAGAATAAAAATGGTTGAAAAAATGAAAATATTTTTTAGATACACATACGATAAATCATAATTTGAAATTTGAAATATAATCTCATTTATCGTTTTGTAGTGAAAAATAAAAAGAATTGAAAATATTAATGTACCATATAAAAAATAAAATAATCTCCTTTCTCTTATTTTATTAAGCTTACTTTCCCAGTGTTGTTCTCCAAAATGATAACAACTTACCGCAATAAAAGTTATAAGACCTAGTGCCGGGAAAAAGAAAAAAATCGAGACTCCTAAAAAAACAACGACTACATATGATAATAGATACAGTAGCTTTAATTGTGGTTTTGAAGTAGATTTTTTTTTGATTAATATCTTAATATCATTGGCTCCATGGAGTATACCAAAGGAAAGTATGCCTATCGCAGAAATGATGTTTTGAGCTTTATCTGGACAAAATAGGGTGAAAAATACACAAAATACTGTCAAATAGTGGGTAATTGAAAGTTTTTTATTAATTGAAAATGAAGTAGTTACAGGTTTCAACAAAAAATAATTATAAAAATAAAGTAAATAAGTTTAATTTTTTCTAAATTTACCTAAACAAAAATAAATAATTGATTTAATCATGGAAAAAATTCTTAGCTTAATGACTGTAGCGCCAGCAATGGCCACAGACGACTACGTTGGATTTACTTTCTTCGTAGGATGTATGGCGATGATGGCAGCATCAGCGTTCTTCTTTCTTACAATGAACTCCTTTGATAGTAAATGGAAAACATCCATTTTAGTATCTGGATTAATTACGTTCATTGCAGCAGTACACTATTGGTATATGAGAGACTACTGGGCAACTAACGCAACATCTCCAACTTTCTTTAGATATGTTGATTGGGTCCTTACTGTACCCCTAATGTGTGTTGAATTCTATTTAATACTCAAAGCAGCAGGTGCAACAAAACAATTAATGTGGAAAATGATTTTCGTATCCACTATTATGTTAGTTGCTGGTTACTTCGGTGAGGCTGTTTACACTACTGGTTCAGGTCCTGCAGTATGGGGTCTTATTTCAGGTATTGCCTACTTCTATATCGCATACGAAATTTGGCTTGGAGGAGCTTCAAAACTTGCAGCAGCAGCTGGTGGAGCAGTTCAGTCTGCACACAAATCGTTATGTTGGTTTGTATTAGTAGGTTGGGCAATATATCCTATTGGGTATATGGCTGGAACTGAAGGATGGTATAGTGGCATTTTCGGCGGTCTTCCTATGGATGTCGTATATAATGTTGGCGACGCTATCAACAAAATTGGATTTGGTTTAGTAGTTTATAACCTAGCTGTCCAGTCAAAATAACTTAAATGTTATGAAAAAGAATTAAATCGCTCTTCGGAGCGATTTTTTTTTTACATAGTTTCAGGAAGATTTATACCCAAAAGAGCCGACGCATTTTCTATAACATATCCAACCTTTTTAGATAAAGCAATTCTGAATTCTTTTTGATATGGCTCGTTAGCGCCAAGAACTTTTATATTTTGATAAAATGTATTGTAATTTTTCACCAATTCATAGAGATAGTTTGCAATAATCGCGGGGCTATAAAGTTCAGCTGCTTGTGAAATAGTCGCAGGGTAGTAAATTAAATGAGTTATTAATTTTCGTTCTCTTTCATCTAAATTAAAACTTGTTTTATTTGATAAAAAGTGGTCTTTGGTATTTTTAACCAAAGATTTGATGCGTGCATAAGTATATTGAATAAAAGGACCCGTATTGCCGTTAAAATCAATCGATGCTTCAGGGTCGAAAAGTATTCTTTTTTTTGGGTCTACCTTTAAAATAAAATATTTTAAAGCTCCTAACCCTATTATGTTGTAAAGATTTTCACGTTCAGATTTTTTTAAAGTCTCTATTTTACCAACAGACTTTGCAATTGATTTAGCCTTTTTAGTCATTTCGTCAATTAGGTTATCTGCATCAACGACAGTTCCTTCTCTACTTTTCATTTTACCACTAGGTAAGTCTACCATTCCATAACTTAAGTGATAAAGTGAGCTTGACCAATTAAATCCTAACTTTTTTATGATCGTAAATAGCACTTTAAAATGGTAATCTTGTTCATTTCCAACTGTAAATACCAATCCATTTAATTCTGGATTTTTTTCCATGCGCAATAAGGCAGTCCCTAAGTCTTGTGTTATATAAACTGATGTACCATCAGAACGAAGAAGAAGTTTTTCTCCTAATCCTTCGTCGGATAAATCAATCCAGACTGAACCATCATTTTTTTTAAAAAATATTCCTTGTTTTAAACCTTTCTCAACAATTTTTTTACCAACTAAATATGTTTTACTTTCATAATAATATGAATCAAAATTAACCCCAAGTTTTTTATATGTTTTTTCAAAACCATTATAAACCCACTGGTTCATTTTTTTCCATAATGAAATTACTTTAAAATCTTTAGACTCCCAAAGTCTTAACATTTCTTGTGCTTCTAAAATAATAGGAGCTGTCTTCTCAGCTTCCTTTATTGATTTTCCTTTCGAAATTAAACTTGCAATTTGTTTTTTATATTCTGATTCAAAAATGACATAATATTTTCCAACTAATTGATCTCCTTTCAGACCAGACTTTTTGGGTGTATCTCCTTTTCCATATTTAATCCAAGCAACCATGGATTTACATATATGGATACCCCTATCGTTTATTATTTGAGTTTTAATAACCTTCTTGCCATCAGCCTCAAGAATTTTAGAAATAGAATAACCTAATAGGTTATTTCTAATGTGACCTAGATGAAGTGGCTTATTTGTATTGGGTGAGGAAAATTCAACCATCATTTTGGGTGAATTTTTATTTAAAATCTTCTGACCGAAATTTTTATCCCTGTAGATAGCTGAGAAACAATCGAAAAAAAAAGTATCACTTAACGAAATATTTAAAAAACCCTTTACAACATTAAATCCCTCTACATTTTCATTATTTTTAAGTAAATATTCTCCTATAAGTTTTGCCAATTTTTCAACATCTATTTTTAAATATTTGAGAATAGGAAATACCAACAGAGTCACATTACCCTTAAATTCTTTTCTAGTGTTTTGAAATTCAAAAGTGTTAATTTCTAATTCAAATTTAGATTTAAAGAAGGTTTTTAGTGAATTAGAAAAATGGTTATTATAATTTGTATTCATCAATTATTTTCGAGTTAAAGATAAATATTATTATTGTCCAATTATGGCTCTTAACATATATATCTTAACTTTAAATATGCTTTTAAATATTTCTTACAATGATATAAAACAAAAAAAAGAAATTGATAAACTGGTTGGAAAACCTTTTTCAATCAAAGAACGATTAAAGATGGGAGGAATAGGATCAGAAAAATTGATTATTTCTAGTGCATCAGTTAATATTAAAAATCTTCTTCTATTGGACAATAATATAAATAAATGTAATATTGAACTGCGTCCAAAAGGAATAATCGTTTATTTTAGAAGCTTACTAGAGACTTACGGTCTAATTATACCCTACTTTAAGCTAAAAATTTATAAAGGCAAGGCCAAAGAGTATTCAATTTATAAAGACAGTTTATATATAAAGGTGTTGGCTGATAAGAAATCTATACACAAGTTTTTTAAAAAAATTATTAAAAACAGATTGGAAAACAGTCTACCCTCAATTGATGAATAATATCAAGTTTTAGATGGAACGTTTTGTTTTTCCTGTATAAATTTGGCGAGGTCTCCCGATAGGTTCTTTATTCCTTCTCATTTCAGCCCACTGTGCAATCCATCCAGGTACTCGACCTAATGCAAACATGACCGTAAACATTTCTGTTGGTATTCCAAGTGCACGATAGATAATTCCTGAATAAAAATCAACATTAGGATATAATTTCCTGTCAGTAAAATAGGAATCTGAGAGAGCTTCTTCTTCCAAGTCATTTGCAATTTTAAGAATTGGATCATTAATTCCAAGCTCTCCTAAAACTTCATCAGCAGCTTTTTTTATAATGCGGGCTCTAGGATCAAAATTCTTATATACTCTATGGCCGAATCCCATCAATCTAAAACTGTCATTTTTATCTTTGGCTCTAGCCATGAACTTTTTTGTGTCTCCCCCATCTCTTTTAATTGCCTTTAGCATCTCTATAACACCCTGATTCGCACCACCATGAAGTCTTCCCCATAGCGCTGAAACACCAGCTGAAACTGATGCAAAAAGTCCCGCTTCTGACGAGCCCACAATCCTTACAGTAGACGTTGAACAATTTTGTTCGTGGTCAGCGTGAAGAATTAGTAACTTATTTAAAGCATCAACCACAATAGGACTAGGTGTGTAATCTTGGTGTGGAAGTTTGAATAACATATGAGCTATATTTTCAACATATGAAAGTGAAGTGTTTGCGTAGTTTAGAGGTAGACCTTTAACTTTTCTGTGAGTCCATGAACATAAAATTGGGAACTTTGCCATCAACATTATTATAGCTTCACGCATACTTTCTTCTGATTTAATATTAACAGTGCTTGGATTGAAAGCTATAAGGCCTGAAGTCAATGAAGCTAATATACCCATAGGATGCGCAGACTTAGGGAAACTTTTTAAAATTAACTTTATATCCTCATCAACGAGTGAGTCTTTTCTGATTTCATCATTTAAAAGGTCTAATTCTTTTTGGGTTGGCATATCACCAAAAATCAATAGAAAAGCAACCTCTAAGAAGCTTGCCTTAGCACATAGCTCTTCAATTGAATATCCGCGATGATGCAGGATTCCTTCTTCACCATTAAGATATGTAATTTCACTTGTACAAGAGCCAGTATTTTTATAACCAGGATCGTAAGTAATCAGTCCTGTTTGGGCTCTAAGGGTTTTGATATCGATCGCCTTTTCTTTCTCTGAACCTTCGATAAGGGGAAATTCATATTCTTTTCTATCGTAAGTTATTTTAACTGAATTACTCATCTATAAATTTATTTTAAGAACTACACTGTATTAAGTTAATAAAATCATCTTAATTTAAAGGTGCTTAAATGCATTCTCTTTTGGAAAATAAGCTGATTTACTAAGCTCTTCTTCAATTCTTAGTAATTGATTATACTTTGACATACGATCACTTCTCGAAACTGAGCCAGTTTTAATTTGACCTGTGTTTAGTGCAACTGCTAAATCAGCAATTGTATTATCTTCAGTTTCACCTGAACGATGTGACATGACTGAAGTATAACCAGACTTATGTGCCATATCAACTGCTGCAATAGTCTCTGTTAGTGTACCTATTTGGTTAACTTTAATAAGTATTGAGTTTGCAATTTTTTTATCAATCCCTTTGGCGAGTCTTTTTACATTAGTAACAAATAAATCATCCCCGACTAATTGAGTTTTTTTACCTATCAACTTTGTCAGATATCTCCAACCTTCCCAATCATTTTCATCCATTCCATCCTCAATAGATATTATGGGATATTTTTCCACTAGTTTTTCTAAATATGACGCTTGTTCTTCAGAGCTAAGTTTTAAACCATTTTTACCCTCAAAAATAGTATAATCATAAATACCATCTCTATAAAATTCTGCTGCCGCACAGTCAAGAGCTATCATTACTTCAGATCCAACTTTGTATCCAGATTTTATTATGGATGTAATAATTGTATCTAATGCGTCTTCAGTACCTTTTAGTTTGGGTGCAAAACCTCCTTCATCTCCAACAGCAGTACTTAATTTACGATTATTTAATTCTTTTTTAAGATTATGAAAAATTTCAGAACCTATTTGCATTGCATGAGTAAATGAAGTTGCTCCTAAAGGCATAATCATAAATTCCTGAAAAGCAATTGGTGCGTCTGAATGTGATCCACCATTAATAATATTCATCATAGGGACTGGAAGAGTTTTAGCATTAACCCCTCCAATATACCTGTAAAGAGGAAGACCGAGCTCATTTGCAGCAGCTTTGGAAACTGCAAGAGAGACACCTAAAATAGCATTAGCACCTAATTTCGCTTTATTTTGAGTTCCATCCAATTTTATCATTAAGCTATCTATTTTTTCCTGTTCAAATACTGAAATACCTAAAATTTCTTTTGAAATAATTTCATTCACATTTTTTATAGCCTTTCCTACAGCTTTGCCCATATATTTTTCTCCACCATCACGTAGCTCAACTGCCTCGTGTTCTCCAGTTGATGCACCACTGGGCACCGCAGCTCTTCCTAGAATTCCGTTTTCTGTAATAGCGTCGACTTCAACTGTTGGATTTCCTCTGGAATCAAATATTTGTCTTGCGTAAATTTTAATAATTGTACTCATCGAATTCTAAATATTTTTACTTGGTTTATTTTTTATCTAAATATTTCTTAAAAATGTCAAAAAGATATGTAGCATCATTAGGACCGGGTCCAGCTTCAGGATGATACTGAACAGAAAAACACTTTTTATTTTTTAATCTCATTCCAGCTAGTGTTCCGTCATTTAGATGTACATGTGTAATTTCGACTTCTGGATTTTCTTTAGCTGCATCCATGTCTACTGCAAATCCATGGTTTTGAGACGTAATTTCACCTTTGCCTGTTATGATATTTTTTACGGGATGGTTAATTCCCCTGTGTCCATTAAACATCTTAAATGTAGGTATATCATTTGCCAATGCTATTATTTGATGACCGAGGCAAATACCAAATAAAGGCTTATTGTTTTCAATAATCGTCTTTGTAACTGATTGAACACCTTTTAGAGGTTGGGGATCTCCAGGACCGTTAGATAAAAAATATCCATCCGGTTTGAAAGCTTCCAAGTCTTTATAAGATGTATCATATGGAAACACCTTTACAAACATATTTCTCTCTATCATGTTGTGTAAAATATTTTGTTTTACTCCTAGATCAATAGCTGCAATTCTATACTTAGAGTCTGGATCACCAACCGTATATGATTTTTTTGTTGACACCTTTGAGGCTAATTCTAAACCCTTCATACTTGGAGAGCTTGATAGTTCTTTAAGAAGCTTTTTTTCCATTCCAATGTTAGTAGAAACAACAGCATTCATAGCCCCGTTTTCTCTTATATAATTAACAAGTGCCCGTGTATCTACATCGCAAATTGTGACTAATTTATGACTTCTCAAATAATCGAATAGTGATTCTGTATCGCCAGGTCTAGAAAAATTAAAACTAAAGTCCTTACATATTAATCCAGCAATAGATATCCCTTTTGATTGAGATTCGTTTTTTTCAATTCCGTAATTCCCAATATGAGTATTGGTTGTGACCATAATTTGGCCAAAATAAGATGGGTCTGTAAAAATTTCTTGATAACCGGTCATACCTGTGTTAAAGCAAATTTCTCCAAAAGCGTCACCCTCTATACCAATTGACTTTCCAAAAAATTGAGTCCCATCTGCAAGTAAAACAAAAGCCTGTTTTTTTGATCTGTATGCCATGATTATAATTACAAAATAAATCAAAAAAAGGATAAACAAAAAAGTTTATCCTTTAATATTAAATAAAGAGAATAATATTATCTATTCTATTTTTTTTCAGAAGAAGAACTATTAGTTGTATCATCAGCAGATCCAATAATTTCCTCATTAGAAATTTTATCTTTAGATTTTATTGTTTCTGTAGACTTATTCTTAACACCTGAACGTCTTCTAGTTTTTTTCTTTGTAACTTTTTCGGTATTGTATATCTCATTAAAATCTACCAATTCAATCATAGCCATAGAAGCGTTATCACCAAGTCTGTTTCCAAGTTTAATTACCCTCGTGTAACCCCCGGGACGGTCTCCAACTTTTGAAGCGACTTCTCTAAATAACTCTGAGATTGCTTTTTTATCTCTTAGTAAAGAAAATACGATCCTTCTATTATGAGTAGAGTCATTTTTTGATTTAGTTATAATGGGCTCAATGAAGCGCTTCAATGCTTTAGCCTTTGTAACTGTTGTATTGATCCTTTTATGTTCAATCAAAGAACAACCCAAATTCGCCAACATTGATTTTCTGTGAGCTGTTTTTCGTCCAAGATGAATGACTTTTTTTCCGTGTCTCATTTTGTTTCCCTGTTAATCTTTTTCCAATTTATATTTCGTTAGATCCATACCAAAAGAAAGGCCTTTTAAAACAACAAGTTCTTCTAATTCCGTTAATGATTTTTTACCAAAATTTCTGAATTTCATAAGGTCATTTTTGTTGTATGATACCAAATCACCTAAAGTGTCTACTTCGGCAGCTTTTAAACAATTAAGAGCTCGAACGGATAAATCCATATCGATAAGCTTGGTTTTTAAAAGTTGTCGCATGTGAAGTGACTCTTCGTCATAAGTTTCTGTCTGAGCTATTTCATCAGCCTCAAGTGTAATTCTTTCGTCAGAGAAAAGCATAAAATGATGAATTAAAGTCTTTGCAGCTTCAGTTAAAGCATCTTTAGGGTGTATGGAACCATCAGAAATTATCTCAAATACAAGCTTTTCATAATCTGTTTTTTGTTCTACACGATAATTCTCAATACTGTATTTAACGTTTTTGATTGGTGTAAATATAGAGTCGATAGCTATCACACCTAACTCAGTTGATCCCTTTTTATTTTCCTCTGCAGGAACATAACCTCTTCCCTTCTCAATTGTAATCGTCAAACTAAGTTGAACATGCTTCTCTAGATTACAAATAACCAGATCAGGGTTTAATATCTGAAAACCTGATATAAATCTTTGAAAATCAGCAGCTTTTATCTGATCTTGACCCCCTAAGGAAATAGAAACTTTTTCCTCTTCAGATTCTTCAATCTGCCTTTTAAAACGAATTTGCTTTAAGTTTAATATAATTTCAGTAACATCTTCTACTACTCCTGTTATGGTGGAAAACTCGTGCTCTACGTTTTCTAGTTTAACCGAGGTTATTGCAAAACCCTCCAAAGAGGACAAAAGAACGCGTCTTAACGCATTTCCTACAGTTAAACCATATCCTGGTTCCAGTGGACGGAACTCGAATTTTCCCTCGAATTCTGAGGAATCTATCATTATTACTTTATCTGGTTTTTGAAAATTCAATATTGCCATAGTTTTGAGGTTCTGATTGTTTATTTTGAGTATAATTCTACTATTAGTTGTTCTTTTATATTTTCAGGAATTTGGATTCTTTGAGGGATACTAATAAATGTTCCCTTTAGTTCGTCTTGATTCCAATTTAACCACTCAAACGAAGGTTCATTCTTTAACCTTGTCTCTTTAATAATGTTTAAGGTTTTGGATTTTTCTCTTACTCCTACAATATCTCCCTCTTTAACTTGATATGAAGGTATATTTACGACAGAATCGTTGACTGTAATATGACGGTGAGAAACTAATTGTCTTGCACCACTTCTAGTCGGTGATAATCCAAAACGATAAACTAAATTATCAAGTCTAGATTCACATAATTGAAGTAAAACTTCACCTGTTACACCTTTACTTCTACTCGCTTTCTCGAAAAGGTTTCTGAATTGTCGTTCTAAAATTCCATAAGTGAACTTGGCTTTTTGTTTTTCCATAAGTTGAATTGAATATTCAGATTTTTTCCCTCTTCGCTTAGCAGATCCGTGTTGACCTGGAGGATAATTTCTCTTCTCAAATGCCTTGTCACTTCCGAAAATAGGTTCCCCAAATTTACGTGCAATTTTAGTTTTTGGGCCTGTATATCTTGCCATTTATTTTGTTTTTATTTATTACAGTTATTTTTAAACCCTTCTTCTTTTGGGTGGTCTACATCCATTGTGTGGTAGTGGGGTCACATCAACAATTTCTAAAACTTCTATTCCATTGTTATGTAAAGTACGTATTGCTGATTCACGACCATTGCCTGGGCCTTTCACAAATACTTTTACTTTGCGCAAGCCAGCGTCTTGGGCGGTTTTTGCACAATCTTCAGCGGCTGTTTGTGCTGCATAGGGAGTATTTTTTTTAGACCCCCTAAAACCCATTTTGCCGGCAGAAGACCAGGCAATGACATCCCCCTTAGAATTTGTCAAAGAAATAATAATATTATTAAATGAAGCGTTAATATGGGCTTCACCAATTGATTCAACTAATACCTTTCTTTTTTTATTTGTTGTTTTTGCCATAATTACAAAATATTATTTAGTTGCTTTCTTTTTGTTTGCTACCGTCTTACGCTTACCCTTTCTCGTTCTAGAGTTATTTTTTGTTCTTTGTCCACGAAGGGGCAGTCCAGTTCTATGCCTAATTCCTCGATAACACCCTATGTCCATTAATCTTTTTATACTTAGCTGTACTTCAGATCGTAATTCACCTTCAATTTTGAGTGATCCTACGACTTCTCTAATACGAGAAGTTTCGTCATCAGTCCAGTCTTGTACTTTTTTTTCATGATCAACTTTTGCTTTTAATAAAATTGATTGTGCACGACTTTTACCTATACCAAAAATATAGGTAAGTGAAATAACACCTCTTTTTTGTTTTGGAATGTCTACACCTGATATTCTAGCCATAATTAACCTTGTCTTTGTTTAAATCGTGGATTTTTTTTATTTATAACATATAAGCGTCCCTTTCTTCTAACTATTTTACATTCTGCGCTTCGTTTCTTAATTGATGCTCTAGTTTTCATAATATTATTTAAGTATTAAAATCGAAAGGTAATTCTTGCTTTTGTTAAATCATAAGGGCTCATTTCTAATTTGACTTTGTCCCCTGGTAATAATTTAATGTAATGTAATCTCATCTTGCCTGAAATATGTGCTGTTACAATGTGCCCATTCTCTAATTCGACCCTAAACATAGCATTTGATAATGCCTCAATTATAGTTCCTTCTTGTTCTATCGCTGATTGCTTTGCCATCGTAATTTTATGTTTTTCTAATTTTCCCTGATTTCATCAAACCGTCGTAATGTCTATTAAGCAGGTAAGAATTTACCTGCTGAATTGTATCTATAGCAACGCCTACCATAATTAACAGAGAAGTACCTCCATAAAAAAGAGCCCACCCTTGTTGTATACCAATGAGTTTAACCACAACTGCAGGAAAAATTGCAATAATAGCTAAAAAAATTGAACCTGGAAAGGTTATATGTGACATAACCTTATCTAAATATTCTGAGGTCTCATTTCCAGGACGAATTCCAGGTACAAATCCACCACTACGCTTTAAATCATCGGACATTTTATTTGTAGGTACAGTTATGGCGGTGTAAAAATATGTAAAAACAATAATTAATATCGAGAAAACAATGTTATACCACAAACCGAATATATCTGAAAAATTTGCTTGCATCCATTGGCCTGCACTAGAATCTCCCAGCAAGCTTCCAATATATGTTGGGGCGAACATTATAGCTTGAGCAAAAATGATAGGCATAACCCCTGAGGCGTTTAGTTTCAAAGGAATGTACTGACGTGAGCCATAAATTGTTCGTTCAGAAGTTGAACCTCCTGCTTGCCTTCTTGCATACTGGACAGGTATCCGTCTAACCGCAAGTGTAAGTAATATTGAGAGTAAAATAATAACTATCCAAAGAATTGACTCTATCAGAATTAACATTAAACCTCCATTATTCTCTGAAACCCTCGATACAAACTCTTGTGCAAAAGATAATGGTAAATTTGCAATTATTCCAACCATTATTAATAAAGAAATACCATTTCCTATCCCTTTATCAGTAATTTTTTCACCTAACCACATAGCAAAAATAGTACCTGTAACTAAAATGATAACTGATGAGAATATAAATAAAGGGCCTTTTCCCAAAATAAAGGCGCTTTCAGGGACCCCGAGGGCGCTTAGGCCATACAAATAAGCTGGGGCTTGCACAACACATATAGCAATAGTAAGCCATCTTGTGATTTGATTTATAGTTTTTCTTCCACTTTCACCCTCTTTTTGAAGTTTTTGAAGATACGGAACCGCAATTCCCATTAGCTGGACAACAATTGATGCAGATATGTAAGGCATAATCCCTAAGGCAAAAACAGATGCATTAGCAAAAGCTCCACCAGTAAAGGCATTCAAAATTCCGAGTAGGCCCCCACCATCAGTTCTGTTACTTAGCTCTGATAGTTGAATTGGATCTATTCCAGGTAATACAACCTGGGCTCCAACTCTATAAACCAAAAGCAAACTCAAAGTTAATAGAACTCGATCGCGTAGTTCTTCAATTTTATAAATTGTGTAAACTGTCTCTAATAGTTTTCTCATCAAAACAATTTATATAGTTATAGCTTCGCCACCAGCAGCCACAATGGCTTTCTTTGCAGAAGCAGAAAACTTATGAGCAGATACTTTAATTGGGACTGCAAGCTTACCACGACCTAAGATTTTTACTAAATCGTTCTTATGTATCAAACGTAATTTGGTCATTTTCTCTAAATTCAATACGTTCTTCAATTTTTTATTATCAGCTAATTTTTGGATTATATCCAAGTTAATTACTTGATATTCAGTTCGATTAAAATTTTTAAATCCATATTTTGGAATTCTTCTTTGAAGTGGCATTTGTCCGCCTTCAAAACCTATCTTTTTTGAATATCCAGAACGTGATTTAGCTCCTTTATGACCTCGCGTGGAAGTGCCTCCTTTTCCTGAGGACTGACCTCTTCCAAGACGCTTTCCAGCCACCTTGTTTGATCCTTTTGCTGGTGATATTTTTTCTAAACTCATCATTAATAAATTTATAATTCTTTTACAGATACCAGATGTTTAACCTTCCTAATCATACCTAATATACTTGGTGTTGCGTCATGTACAACTTCACTACCAATCCCCCTTAGTCCCAAAGAATCCAAAGTTTGTTTTTGTTTTTGAAGACATTTAATCTTACTCCTCAGTTGCTTAACTTTAATTTGTACCATTTTTTATCCATTAAAGACTTTATCTATTGAAATGCCTCTTTCTTTTGCAATCTGTTGAGGGTTCCTCAAGTTCAAAAGTGCATCAAAAGTAGCTTTTACTACGTTATGAGGGTTTGAAGACCCTTGAGATTTAGATAGCACATTGTGAATGCCAACGGCATCCAGAACAGCTCTTACAGCACCACCAGCAATAACCCCAGTTCCCTCTGATGCTGGCTTAAGAAAAACTCTAGCTCCACCATATTTACCCTTTTGCTCATGAGGAAGAGTTCCTTTAAGGATAGGTATACGTATTAAATTTTTCTTTGCATCTTCAATAGCTTTTGCAATTGCCTCTGAAACCTCTTTAGATTTACCTAAACCTTGTCCAACAACACCGTTTTCGTCGCCCACAACAACAATGGCTGAAAAACCGAATGCTCTTCCACCTTTTGTTACTTTGGTAACACGTTGAACACCTACCAAACGGTCTTTTAAATCTAAGCCTGCAGGCTTAACTAATTCTACGTTTTTATAATCTTGATACATATACAAATTAAAATTTAATTCCCCCTTCACGAACGCCCTCAGCTAATGCTTTTACTCTGCCGTGATATAGATAACCATTTCTATCAAATTTGACTTTAGAAATACCGTTTTTTAGGGCTAAAGCTGCCATTTGTTTGCCCACAGTGGAGGCAACTTTAGTTTTATTAGACTGTTTTTCTTTTGAGATTTTTTTATCCCGTGATGAAACAGATACAATAGTTTTACCAAGCATATCGTCTATTAATTGGGCGTAAATTTCTTTGTTACTTCTATACACAGAAAGCCTAGGAGTGGTTGCCGTTCCACTTATAATTTTACGAATTCGCTTTCTGATTCTATTCCTGCGTTCTAATTTTGTTAAACTCATAATCTATAAATTAAGCTGACTTACCAGCCTTCCTTCTTATTTGTTCCCCAACATACTTAATCCCTTTTCCTTTGTAAGGTTCAGGTTTTCTGAAAGAGCGTATTTTTGACGCTACATAGCCAACCAATTGCTTATCATGAGAGGTGAGCTTTACAATTGGGTTTTTACCCTTTTCGGAAATTGTTTCAATTTTAACCTCAGGAGCTATATCAAAGAGTATATTATGTGAAAAACCAAGTGCAAGATCAAGTTTTTGTCCTTGATGACTTGCTCTGTAACCAACACCAACAAGTTCTAACTCCTTAGTGAAACCAACACTCACACCATGAACCATATTCGCGATCAATGATCTAAACAAGCCGTGTTTTGATTTTGCAGTTTTACTCTCAGAAGAACGTGATACCGAAATTACATGATTGTCAAGTTTTATTTTAACATCACTGTACTCTTGCGAAAGTTCACCTAACTTTCCTTTTATACTAATTGTAGAGGGCTGAATATCAATAAAAACTCCCTCTGGTACTTTAATTGGACTATTTCCTACTCTTGACATAAATGAATAAATTTAATATACATAACAAATTAATTCCCCACCTACGTTGTCCTTAGCAGCCTGCTTCCCGGTCATTACTCCTTTTGATGTAGAAACTATTGAAATACCAAGTCCATTCAAAATTCTCGGTAAGGTTTCTGAAGAAGAATACTTTCTTAAACCAGGGGTACTTATTCGTTGAAGTTTTTTTATGACGGGTTCTTTTGTATGCTTATCGTATTTTAAGGCAATTTTTATAATTCCTTGCTTATTTTCTGTTTCTTCAAACTTGTAGCTTAAAATATAACCTTGGTCAAAAAGAATTTTTGTAATCTCTTTTTTTATTTTTGATGCTGGAATTTCGACTATTCGATGGCCAGCAAGGTTAGCGTTTCTTATTCGAGTTAAATAGTCTGCGATAGGATCTGTGAACATATATAATAATATTAAAATTTACCAGCTAGCTTTTGTGACTCCTGGAATTAAACCTTTATTTGCCATTTCTCTGAATGTTACTCTTGAAATACCAAATTGGCGCATATATCCCTTAGGTCTTCCAGTTAACTTGCAACGATTATGCATTCTTACAGGTGAGGCATTCTTAGGGAGTTTTTGCAGTCCCAAAAAGTCACCAGATTCTTTTAAAGCTTTTCTTCTCTCTGAATACTTAGCGACTGTTTTTGCTCGTTTTATCTCACGTGCTTTCATCGATTCTTTAGCCATGTTTAAATCTTTTTAAATGGAATCCCTAATTCCGTTAATAATGATTTTGCTTCCTGGTCAGTTCTAGCTGAAGTTACAAAAGTGATATCCATGCCATTTATCTTGTTTACTTTATCTATATCAATTTCAGGGAAAATAATTTGCTCAGTAACACCCAATGTGTAATTACCTCGACCATCAAATCCGGTTGTTTTTACACCCTGAAAATCGCGAACTCTTGGTAGTGCTGTAGTTACAAGACGGTCTAGAAATTCGTACATACGTTCGCCTCGGAGTGTTACTTTAGCTCCAATAGGCATACCTTTACGGAGTTTAAACGATGCGACATCTTTTTTTGATACTGTTGCTACCGCCTTCTGACCTGTAATTAATGTTAATTCATCAACTGCGTGCTCAATAAGTTTTTTATCAGCTACGGCAGAACCAACTCCTCTACTCAGAACTATTTTGAGAAGTTTCGGTACTTGCATAACACTTTTGTAACTGAAAGATTCCTTTAGACTACTAATAATTCGTTTGTTATAATCGAGTTTTAATCTTGGTATATATGTCATATTCTAAATAACTTCATTAGTTTTTTTTGAGTAGCGGACTTTTGTTCCTTCATCCATTCTAAAACCTACACGTGTTGTTTTTCCGTCTGGTGTAATCAAAGATAAATTTGATATGTCAATTGGTGCTTCCATTTCAGATATACCTCCTTGAGGGCTTTGGGCACTCGGTTTATTGTGCTTTTTCACAACATTAACACCTTCTACAATTGCTTTATTAGTTTCTTTTTTAATACTTATTACTTCACCTTCAGATCCTTTATTAGATCCAGAAATTACTCTGACTTTATCTCCTTTTTTAATTTTAATCTTAATTGCCATTTTTAATTTTATTTTATTATAATACCTCAGGTGCCAGAGAAACGATCTTCATAAATTGTTTTTCTCTAAGCTCCCTTGCAACTGGTCCAAAAACTCTTGTGCCTCTCATCTCACCTGTTGGATTTAATAAAACACAAGCGTTTTCATCAAAACGTATGTAAGACCCATCGGCACGCCTTACTTCTTTCCTAGTTCTTACAACTACAGCAGTTGATACTTGTCCTTTTTTTATTGTTCCTGAGGGAGAAGCTTCCTTTACTGTAACAACAATCTTGTCACCTATGTATGCATATCTTCGTTTTGTTCCACCCAACACACGAATTGTCAACACCTCTTTTGCCCCAGTGTTGTCTGCAACTTTAAGTCTAGTTTCTTGTTGTACCATGCTATTTAACTCTTTCAATTATTTCTACCATCCGCCAACACTTTGACTTACTTAATGGTCTCGTCTCCATTATTTTTACTGTATCTCCAATATTACAGTCATTCTTTTCATCGTGAACCACATATTTTTTAGTTTTTAAAACAAATTTCCCATACATGGAATGTTTCACTTTTTTGACCTCAGAAACAACAATAGATTTTTCCATTTTATTACTTATTACTATGCCTACTCTCTCTTTTCTTAGATTCCTTGATTCCATGATGTTATAATTCATTTTTATTTGTAATAGCAGTTTTAATTCTAGCTATTATTCTTCGTGTATTCCTTATCTGAGAGGGATTTTCTATTGGTGAAACAGCATGAGACATTTTCAGCTCAACTAATTTTTTATTGTACTCAACCAATTTATCTCCTAGGTCTTGTTTTGAAAGTTTTTTTATCTCAGTCTGTTTCATTTCTAGTATTAGTTTTCAAAGTCTCGTGCGACTATAAATTTTGTTTTAACAGGTAATTTCTGTGCAGCAAGTCTTAGTGCTTCTTTTGCAATATCATATGAAACACCAGCAACCTCGAAGATAACTCGTCCAGCTTTAGCCACTGCGACAAAGTACTCAGGTGCCCCTTTACCTTTTCCCATTCTAACCTCAAGAGGTTTTTTTGTGATAGGCTTGTCTGGAAATATTTTTATCCAAAGTTGTCCTTCCCTCTTCATGTATCTGGTTGCTGCAATTCTTGCTGCCTCAATTTGTCTAGATGTTATAAATACTGAGTCTAAAGCTTTGATTCCAAACATCCCATTTGAAAGCTGATTGCCACGTGAAGAAAGGCCTTTCATTCGTCCTTTTTGTGCTTTTCTGTATTTTGTCTTTTTTGGTTGTAACATCGTTTTTTTCTGTAATTTTATTTTCGTCGGCGCTGGCGGTCACCTCCGTTTCCGGAGTTAGAATTTGGTTGACTTTTTTTAGAAATACCGATCAATGGTGAAAGCTCTCTTTTCCCGTAAACCTCACCTTTCATTATCCAAACTTTGATTCCTAACCTTCCGTATGTTGTATGGGCTTCAACAACAGCATAATCAATATCAGCCCGAAATGTCGAAAGAGGAATGCGACCCTCTTTATAAGATTCTGATCTTGCCATTTCGGCACCATTTAGTCTGCCAGAAATTTGGACTTTAATTCCTTCTGCGTTCATTCTTATAGCAGCAGCTATAGCCATTTTTATGGCCCTTCTATATGAAATTCTACTTTCAATTTGTCTAGCGATGCTTGAACCAACAAGTTGTGCATCAAGCTCTGGCCTTTTGATCTCAAAAATATTAATCTGAACTTCTTTTGAAGTAATTTTTCGTAGTTCTTCTTTTAATTTATCGACCTCTTGCCCTGCTTTTCCAATTATAATACCAGGCCGAGCAGTAGTAATTGTGATAGTAATTATTTTTAATGTTCGTTCAATAATTACATTCGATACACTTGCCTTTGAGAGACGCACATGAATGTACTTTCTGATTTTTTCATCTTCCTCAATTTTATCTCCGTAGTTTTTCCCACCATACCAGTTTGAGTCCCATCCCCTAATGATTCCCAAACGATTTCCAATTGGATTTGTTTTCTGTCCCATTTTATGCTTTTAATAAATTAGATCCAAGTACAACAGTCACATGGTTTGATCTTTTGCGAATTCTATGAGCCCTTCCTTGAGGAGCCGGCCTCAATCTTTTAAGCATTCTTCCTCCATCAACTTTTATTTCGTTGATGAAAAGGTTCGCTTTTTCAATATCTTCATTTTCATTTTTTGATTGCCAATTTGATATTGCAGATAGAACAAGTTTTTCTAATTTTTTCGATGCTTCTTTTGGACTAAATTTCAAAATTGATAATGCCTTGTCTATAGATTTGCCTCTAATTTGATCAGCGACTAATCTCATCTTACGTGGGGAGGTTGGACAATTCTTAAGTACCGCTAGTGATAGAGATTTTTTTACCTCTTTTTTAGCTTGAGCGGATTGTCTTTTGCGATTTCCCATATCAATTCGTTTTATTTATTCCCTTTATTCTTAGCCCCTGCATGTCCCCTGAAGTTTCTTGTTAAAGAAAATTCGCCTAGTTTGTGCCCTACCATGTTTTCAGTTATGTAGACAGGTATAAATGTCTTTCCGTTATGAACACCAATTGTTTGACCAACAAAATCAGGTGTTATTAAAGAAGAGCGTGACCAAGTTTTGATAACACTTTTTTTTCCGTCTTCAATATTTTTCATCAGTTTCTTTTCTAGACTATAATGGACAAAAGGACCTTTTTTTAGTGAACGTGCCATATATTTTATTTTTTTCTTCTTTCGATTATAAACTTGTTTGATGCCTTAGTTTTGGATCTTGTTCGATAGCCCTTTGCAGGTACACCGTTTCGAGATCTTGGATGTCCTCCTGATGCTCTTCCTTCACCTCCCCCCATTGGATGGTCGACCGGGTTCATGGCAACTGGTCTTGTTCGCGGTCTTCTGCCAAGCCATCTGCTTCTTCCGGCTTTACCAGAAACTAAAAGTTGATGATCAGAATTTGAGACTGAACCAATTACTGCCATGCATGTTACTAATATCAAACGCGTCTCTCCAGAGGGTAATTTGATAGTAGCAAATTTCCCATCACGGGCCATAAGTTGAGCAAATGATCCGGCACTTCGAGCAATCGAAGCTCCTCTACCAGGACTCAATTCAATATTTGATATTATTGTCCCCAATGGTATATCAGATAGAAACAAAGCATTGCCAATCTCGGGATTAGCATTTTTGCCGGATAAAACTGATTGACCGATTTTTAAGCCACTTGGAGCAACTATGTAACGTTTTTCACCATCCTCAAATTCTGTCAAAGCAACAAAAGCAGAGCGATTTGGATCATATTCAATGGATTTTACTTCTGATGGAACATCAAATTTGTTACGTTTAAAATCTATAATGCGATATCTCTTTTTATGACCACCACCTATATAACGGGAGGTCATCTTCCCTTTGTTGTTTCTTCCGCCAGTTTTTTTCTTCGGAGAAAGTAAACTTTTTTCAGGTTTATCTGTAGTAATTGCATCGAATCCATTGACAATTCTAAATCGTTGAGCTGGCGTAATTGGTTTTAATTTTTTAACTGACATATCAACAATATCTATAAATTATCGTAAAAATCAATTCTATCACCTTCAGCTATACTAACGATAGCTTTTTTTGTGGAATTCGACTTACCATTTTGAATACCATTTTTTGTATATCTTTTTTTGCGCTCAGATCCACAAATTATGGTAGAAACTTTCTTAACCTTTACACCGTAATTAACCTCAACAGCACTTTTAATTTGAATTTTGTTGGCTCCACCATTTACTAAAAAAGTATATTGATTTTTGCTCTCACTAAGGTGTGTAGCTTTTTCAGTAATTATTGGTCTAACTAAGATATTCATATTTAACGATTTAGTAGTGACTCAATTTGTGGAATTGCACCTTCACTAATAATCAAATTACTAGCATTTGATATTCCATAAGTATTTAATTCAGAGTTGATTACAACGCTAGAATTTTTTAAATTGCGCGACGACAAATATACATTTTTATTCAACTCTTCCAATACAAAAAGATTTTTTTTACCAGACAGACCGAGAGCTGTAAGTATTTTTGTAAAATCTTTTGTGCTTGGTTTTTCCATTTGAAAGTCTTCTATCACGAAGATAGACTTCTCTTTAGCCTTTATGCTTAGGGCAGATTTACGAGCCAAACGTTTAACTTTCTTATTGACCTTTTGAGTGTAATCTCTTGGGACTGGTCCAAAAATTCTACCTCCACCTCTAAACAAGGGGTTCTTAATACTTCCAGCTCGTGCAGTACCAGTTCCTTTTTGTTTTTTGATTTTTCTTGTGCTCCCCTTTATATCAGCTCGTTGCCTTGATTTATGTGTTCCTTGCCTCTTGTTGGCTAAATAAGATTTTACATCCAAGTAAATTGCATGGTTATTTGGCTCGACACCAAAAATAGAAATGTCAAGCTTGACTTTCTTGCCAGTTTTCTTGCCCTTGATATTATGTACATTTAATTCCATTATTTCTGAATAATAACGTAAGCGTTTTTAGGACCAGGAACACATCCTTTTAGTATAAGTAAGTTTTTTTCTGGGACAACCTTAATTACTCTTAGATTAAGGGTTTTAACTTTTTTGTTACCCATTTGTCCAGCCATTCTTATTCCTTTAAACACCCGAGCTGGATATGATGCAGCCCCAATAGAACCAGGTGCCCTTAAACGGTTGTGTTGGCCATGCGTTGCCTGTCCAACCCCAGCAAAGCCATGTCTTTTGACTACACCTTGAAAACCTTTCCCTTTTGATTTTGCAGACACGTCAACAAAATCTCCTTCTGAAAAGTGTTCAACACTTACAGTTTCACCAAGACCTAATTCCGCTTCAAAATTTTTGAACTCAGCTAATTTTTTCTTTACGTTTAGGTTGGCTTTTTTGAAATGACCTAATTCTGAATTAATTACTTTTTTTTCATTTTTATCATCATAGGAGAGTTGAATCGCTTGATATCCATCTTTGTCATTTGTTTTTATTTGAGAGACAAAGCATGGTCCAGCCTCTAGAACAGTACAGGCAACGCTTTTTCCTTCATTGTCATAAAGACTTGTCATACCAATTTTTTTTCCAATTAAACCAGACATAATAATGTGTTTAAACTTTTATTTCAACCTCTACTCCGCTGGGCAACTCAAGCTTCATAAGTGCGTCTATCGTTTTGGAAGACGAACTGTATATATCCAACAATCTTTTGTATGAGGATAATTTAAATTGCTCGCGTGATTTTTTATTTACATGTGGAGACCTCAAGACAGTGAAGATTTTTTTGTGAGTTGGTAAGGGAATTGGACCAGTAACAACAGCGCCAGTATTCTTAACAGTCTTAACTATTTTGTCAGCTGATTTATCGACTAGGTTAAAGTCATAGGATTTTAATTTTATTCTTATTTTCTGGCTCATTTTACAAAAATTTAATCTGGATTTCCATTGATCTCAGAAATCACATTCTCAGAAATACTGGATGGGGTTTCAGCATAATGGGCAAATTCCATAGTTGAAGTAGCTCTTCCCGATGACAATGTTCTTAGAGAAGTTACATAACCAAACATTTCGGATAAAGGCACTTCAGCTTTAACAACCTTTGAGCCAGCTCTATCATCCATAGAGTTTACTTGACCTCTACGTCTATTTAAATCACCTACTATGTCTCCCATATTTTCTTCTGGTGTCAATACCTCTAATTTCATTATGGGCTCCATTATTACTGGACTTGCTCCACGGGCAGCTTCTTTAAATCCAAGTTTTGCAGCTAATTCAAAAGATAGGGAGTCAGAGTCTACAGGATGAAATGATCCATCTTCAAGTGTTATTTTCATTGAATCTAATTCAAATCCTGCAAGTGGTCCGTTACTCATGGCCTCTTTGAATCCTTTCTCAACAGACGGAATGTATTCTTTTGGTATGTTACCACCCTTTATCAGATTAACAAATTCCAATCCAGGCTTACCATTTTCACCAGGCTCCATTGAAAAAACAATATCTGCAAATTTTCCTCTACCTCCTGTTTGTTTTTTGTAGACTTCACGATGGTCTGATTTTGAAGTAAGTGCTTCCTTATATTCTACTTGTGGTTTACCCTGATTTACCTCTACTTTAAATTCTCTCTTCAAACGGTCAACAATAATGTCTAGGTGTAACTCTCCCATACCGGAAATAATTGTCTGCCCAGATGACTCATCTGTTTTGACCTGGAATGTAGGGTCCTCTTCAGCTAATTTCCCGAGGGCCATACCAAGTCTATCGACGTCTGCTTTTGTCTTTGGCTCAACAGCAATACCGATTACAGGATCAGGAAAATCCATACTTTCAAGAATTATTGGAGATTTTTCAGCTGACAAAGTATCACCTGTTTTTATATCTTTAAACCCGACTGCAGCACCAATGTCTCCTGCCTCAATAAAATCAATTGCATTTTGCTTATTTGAATGCATCTGATAAATTCTTGATATTCTTTCTTTATTCCCCGTACGATTATTTAAAACATAAGATCCTGCATCTAAATGGCCTGAGTATGCTCTGAAAAATGCAAGACGTCCTACAAATGGATCTGTTGCAATTTTAAAAGCTAATGCGGAAAACGGTTCATTAACGTTGGGCTTTCTTGAGATCTCCTGATCATTACTTGGATTTACACCCGTAATAGCTTGTTTGTCTTCAGGAGATGGAAGATAACGACAAACAGCATCTAAAAGATACTGTACTCCTTTATTTTTAAATGAAGAACCACATATCATTGGAATTATACTCATATCCTGTGTTGCAGCCCTGAGGGCATTATGTATCTCATCAGGGGTTATGCTATTTGCGTCATCAAAAAACTTTTCTAACAAATTTTCATCATATTCTGCGACTGCTTCAATCAATTGTGCACGATACTTTTCTACTTCACTAACCATCTCACTGGGTATCGGTATTTCGTCGAATGTGGACCCAAATCTTTCTTCATGCCATACTATTGCTTTGTTAGTTACTAGATCGACAATTCCCTTAAAATCTTCTTCTTCACCTATGTTCAACACAATTGGAACTGCATTGGACTTTAACATTTCACGGACCTGTGTACAAACATTTAAAAAATTAGCCCCCTGACGATCCATTTTATTAACAAATCCAATTCTAGGAACACGATAGTTATCGGCTAACCTCCAATTTGTTTCAGACTGAGGCTCAACTCCATCTACGGCTGAAAACAAAAAAACAAGTCCATCTAAAACCCTTAATGACCTATTCACTTCAACTGTAAAATCAACATGCCCAGGAGTATCTATGATGTTAAAATGATACTGTTTGGAATCAGGAGTTGGTTTACCTTGGTCCTGTGGAAAATTCCATATACATGTAGTGGCAGCTGAAGTTATTGTTATTCCGCGCTCTTGTTCCTGTTCCATCCAGTCCATAGTTGCTGCTCCATCATGGACTTCACCTATTTTGTGACTAACACCAGTGTAAAAAAGGATTCTTTCGGTCGTAGTAGTCTTACCAGCATCAATGTGGGCGGCAATTCCAATATTTCTTGTGTATTTTAAATCTCGAGCCATAGTTAAATGTTTAAAATCTAAAATGAGAAAATGCTTTATTTGCCTCTGCCATTTTATGCGTGTCCTGTCTTTTTTTGACAGCTGAACCCTCTTCTTTCGATGCAGCAAGTATTTCAGTTGCTAGTTTAAGGGCCATAGATTTTTCATTTCGTTTCCTAGAATAACTTATCAACCACTTCATGGCTAATGAAACCTTTCGATCAGGTCTAATCTGCATTGGAATCTGGAAAGTAGCTCCCCCCACTCTTCTGCTTCTAACTTCTACGTGTGGCATTACATTCGACAATGCATCTTTCCACAACTCAAGAGCTGACTTTTCCTCGTCTTGCTTTCGTTTGTCAACTATATCGATAGCATCATAGAAAATTGAGAAAGCTACCGACTTTTTTCCATTCCACATTAAGTTATTTACAAACCTGGTTACAAGCTGGTCTTTAAATTTTGGGTCTGGCTCTAATGGTCTTTTCTTTGCTTGTTTCTTTCTCATTTAGGAAATATATTACTTGCTTTTGGGTTTTTTTGCGCCATATTTAGAACGCCTTTGTAAACGACCTTCCACTCCCGCTGTGTCAAGTGCCCCACGAACAATATGATAACGTACACCAGGTAAGTCTTTCACTCTCCCACCCCTAACTAAAACTATTGAATGTTCCTGCAAATTATGGCCTTCGCCAGGGATGTATGCATTAACTTCTTTACCATTAGTTAATCTGACTCTGGCAACTTTTCGCATGGCGGAATTTGGTTTTTTTGGAGTCGTAGTGTAAACTCGTGTACAAACACCACGTTTTTGAGGACATGAGTCAAGAGCTGCAGATTTGCTTTTTTTGGAGATACTTATTCTCCCTTTTCTAACTAATTGCGCAATAGTAGGCATAAGTTTGTTTAATCAAGCCGTTTTAAATGGCGTGCAAATGTATAGTTTTTTTTTGGTGTTTCAAACCCTAATATTATAAAATTTACCCTTTGAGTAAAAAATGTATTGCGCTAATAAAATGTTTGCTTTAAAGTCTATAATATCTTTACGCAACTCCATAATTTAATATTTATAAAGACAAGTCTCTTTTTTAGAATCCTAATTAGTATGGTTCAAATCTGATTTTATTAAAACATATCACAACATAATTTTGAAATCATAATTTTATACTTAGATTCGAAACTATTATAACATGAAATATTTTTTATATTTTTTTTTCTTAAGCACATATTCATTGTTTTCCCAAAATATTGGATCTAACGGTGTAAGATCTGATTCCAGGATTAATGATTTATTTGAGCTTATAAAAAACAGAGTCAATAAAAACCCCTACACAAATCCAAAAGTAAAAGGCAGTGAATATTTTGATGACATGTTCAAACCTGCAAAGGTCAAATATTTCGAGAAAGACCTGATTGAAAATATTTTTTTGAGATATAACGCTTATAAAGACGAAATAGAATTTTCAAATAACCCAAAAACGTTGAGCTCAGATAAAATATTGATGAAAAACATGAACATATCATGTTCAATTGAAGGTGAGAATTATGTATATACAAATTATATAAATGTAAATGAAATAAGAAAAGAAGGATATTTAATTGAATTGTTCCTAGGAAAGAAATATGCCTTGTATGAGAAAAGAATTAAAGTTTTTATGGAAGGATCAGAAGCAAAAACATCATTGGAGAGATCTTTTGACGCACGTTTTGTTGAAAAATCTAAATATTATATTTCAAAAAATAACAGTGAGAAAAAGGAGATAAAAATTAATAAAAAGAGTTTGGTTGATTTTTTGGATTTAGATGTTAAGGACAAGAAAAAAATTATCAAGCAAAGCAAATTGAAATTTAAAAAAACATCAGATATTATAGCCATACTTAATGAATACGATCAAATCTAACATCGCAAGCAATTTTATTTTAAAGGCATATTTTAATAATATCACAAATTTGAGATACCTTCTTTGTGAAATACCTAAAAAAACATGTTTTTATAAACTCAGAAAAAAAAATTTTAGATATGAAATTGATTAAATGTGAATTTATGTCTGCTATGAAAACTTATTTGATTAAAAACAGGTAAGTTTATCTAAACTTTACTTTAAGAGGCATGATAGCTATAAAAACAGATTGTTTAACAATTTTAAGGTTTTTTTAAACTTTTTTCACAAATTTTTAACATATGTGTTTTTAATTCGTTATTTTGCGCCACTAAAAACTAATTTTAATATGAAACAAATCTATTTATTTGCGGCTTTTTTGTTGAGTGTCCAAATAGCACTTGCACAAATCACCGTAACAGGAAATGTTACTGACGACCAAGGTGTTCCTCTACCTGGAGCGACAGTCTTGGAAGTTGGAACTAATAATGGTACAACCACTGACTTTGATGGAAACTACTCCATTTCAGTTAGTGATGATGCATCGTTAGCCGTTAGTTTTGTTGGTTATCAAACAACTACAATAGCGGTTGATGGACAAGACCAATTAAACTTTTCTCTAGTACAAGCTAACGAGCTAGAAGAGGTAGTTGTTACATCGCTTGGTATCAAAAGGGAGGCAAAAGCCCTTGGATATTCAATCCAAACTGTAGGAAGCGATGATATAGTTAACTCGGGTTCTAACAGTGCTCTTGATGCTCTTGTAGGTAAAGCTGCTGGAGTTCAGATTACAAGATCTGCAGGTTCAGCTGGTGGTGGTTCTAGGATTTTGATTAGAGGTGTAACGTCCATGATCGGTAATAACCAACCACTTATCGTTATCGACGGTATAATTACAAACAATGAGACATTAAACTCAGGTTCAAACACAGCGGGTACCGCTACTTCCAACCGTTTGATGGACTTAAACAATGAAGATATTGAAAGTATCAACATTCTTAAAGGATCTGCTGCGACAGCTCTTTATGGGACAGCTGGTGCACCTGGGGTTATTGTGGTAACAACAAAAAAGGGTGAAGAAGGTGAAATGAAAGTTTCATACACTCACTCTACCGGTGTTGACTGGCTCTCAACTACTTTTAACCTTCAAGACGAATTTGCACAAGGTCGAAATAGAAGCAGGGATAATAGAACACCTTATTGGAGATCTCCAGGTACAGGCGAATCGAGTTCTTATGGACCTAGGTACACAGATTTGGAATATTCAACAGACCCTAATCACCCAGAAGCTCCTTCAGCAAGCGATTTCGACGGAGATGGTAATTACCTCTGGGATAAAAATGGTTTCTTAGTGACGAAGGGAACAGGAAATGGAATACCTGCGAACAATTATCAGGATAACTATCGTGGATTCTTCAGAGAGGCAATCCAGTCCTTAAATAACTTAAGTATACAGGGTGGTACTGAAAAAGCTACATATGCATTTTCAACTTCATTTTTAACTAATGAGGGTATTGTACCTAACGAAGAGTATGGTAGAAAAACGTTCAGATTAGCCGGAACGCTCCAAGCATCTGACAAATTAAAATTAGCCACTACTTTCAATTTTGTTAGATCTGACTACACAAGAATTCAACAAGGTTCTAACACATCTGGATTAATGTTAGGATTATATAGAACTCCAATAACATTTGATAACGCTAATGGTTTCAGCCCAGAGGATGCAGTTGATGAACCATCTTCATACATTTTTGCTAATGGTAAGCAAAGAAACTACCGTGGTGGTGGCGGTTATGATAATCCTTACTGGCTAATCAATAATGCACTTAGAGATGAAACTGTAAATCGTGTTTATGGAAGTTTCACTGCTGATTGGACTCATAGTAAGTGGTTAAATGCTTCACTAATTATAGGAGCTGACTTTACAAGTGACAGCCGTAAGCAGAATTTTGAATTAGGATCTAGAACTAGATCGACAGGTTATGTTTCACTCACACAATATAATTCATTCTTAACTGATGCCATATTGAATATTAGTGGTGGTGATGCAATTACAGACAAGCTTAATTTAAATTATCTTGTTAGTGCTAACGCATTTGACAGAACACGTTCTTCTCTAAATTCTAACGGTTCAAATTTTGCCTTCCAAGGGTTTATCAACCTTGCAAACGCTGCAAATGTTGCAGGTAGTGAGAATTTCTTGAGAACTACTCAGATGGGATTTGTTGGACAAATTGAAATGGACTGGGACAGCACATTCTACCTTACACTTGCTGCAAGACAGGATTATGATTCACGTCTTGGTGTACCAGGCAGAGAATTTAATGCAGGTGATTTCTCATTCGTATACCCTGCTGCGTCCATCTCAATTCTTTTAAGTGAATTATTACCACAAAGTGATGCACTGAGTTTTGCTAAAATAAGGGCGTCATGGGCTCAAGTGGGTGGACCACCTCCTTTTGCTTACCTGACAACTTCCGGATACGGTATCACAAATGTTGGAGACGGATGGGGAGATTCACTTAACTGGCCTATCCAGGGTGTTACTGGTTTTGAAATCGATAGTGTACTTGGTAACAGTGATCTTACTTCTGAGCTTACAGAAGAAATAGAGTTCGGAATTGACTTTAGATTTTTTAACAATAGAATAGGATTAGACCTTGCTTATTATGAAAGACAAATGACTGATGCGATTCTAAATGCATCGTTGCCACCTTCAACTGGTTACAACAACGTATGGCTTAACTCGGGAAGAATGACAGGTAGGGGTGTTGAAGCAACCTTAAATTTAGGAATAGTTGAATCTGAAAATTTCAGTTGGAATTCTCAAATAAATTTCACCAGTAATGAAAACATAGTCGAAGAATTAGCTCCAGGTCTTGACAAATTATTCTTAGCTGGGTTCTCAAGTGGCGGTTCTTATCTGATTGCTGGTAATCAGTATGGTGCCCTTGTAGGTGGAGCATACTTAAGGTCAGGAAATGGTGGCCCTGGTGATGATGGTCTTAATATTCCCGATGGCGATGTAGTAATTAATGACGATGCATCTTCAAACGAATATGGTTTCCAAGCAGTTGATCCACAACAAAGAGCTATTGGTAATCCAAATCCAGACTTCATTTTGGGTTGGAACAACCAAATTAGATTAGGTCCTGTAAACATTGGATTCTTATTTGACTGGAAAGAAGGAGGAGATATGCTAAATGGTGTTGGTTGGGCACTTTCGTTTTTTGGTAGATCACAGTTAACTGCCAATACAAGAACAGAAGCACCAGCTCCTATACCCGGTGTACTACCTGACGGTTCTCCAAACAACATACCCGTTGTTAGAGATCAATATTACTATCAATCCTCAGTTGGAGGCTTTGGCTCGGTATGGGAACAATTCACTGATGACGCCGGATGGATAAGGTTGCGTGAAGTTAGTTTAGGCTACAATATCCCCGTTTCAAGCATCGGAATCGATTTTATCGACAGCGCAAATCTTAGCATAGTAGGTAGAAACCTGTGGTATTCTACGGACTATAATGGTGTAGATCCAGAAACTTCACTTACTGGTGTTGGAAATGGGCAAGGTGTTGATTATTTCAACATGCCAGGTACAAGATCAGTTTTGGCCAAACTAAAATTAAATTTATAAAATCATGAAAAGATTAAATTATTTTATTGCAGTATCACTTAGCGTACTATTTTTTAGTGCTTGTGAATCTTTTATTGCAGATGACATAAACTTAGATCCAAACAACCCTAGTTCGGTATCTTATAACGCTATATTACCAAGTATCCAAATTAGACATATGGATGTTTATGGTGGTCAGACTTCAAGGGTTAACTCGATGTTTGCTCAGCAAACCGAAGGTGTTGCAAGACAGTGGTCTTCATTTAACGATTACTCTGGAATGCAACCTACACGTTTTAATGCTGTATGGAACATTTACTACGGAGAGATACTAGTTGAAGTAAATTCAATGATTGCAGATGCTCAAGAGGACGGTTATAATCATTACGTTGGTATTGGCCAAATCCAAAAAGCTGCGGCTTTGTTAGACATGACGGACTGGTGGGGTAGTATCCCTTACTCAACAGCCGCTTCAGGTATTGAAGAAGTTAATCCTACTTTTGATACTCAAGAATCAATCTACACAGAGGTTTTCAACCTTTTAGCATCAGGCTCTACTCTTTTAGCTGGAAGTAACGGTGGATTTGCTGTTGGAAGTGACGACGTTATCTACGGAGGAGATACTAGTAAATGGATTAAAGCAGCAAGTGCAATTAAAGCGCGAGCTCATTTACATTTAGGACAGTACGCAGAGGCTCTAGCGGCAGCTAAAGCATCATTTACTTCACATGATGATAACATGTCTTATACCTTTGGAGCTACACAACAAGCTGGTTGGTGGAGATTCAATGACGGTAGAACAGGTGATATAGAATTTCATCCACACTTAAGAGGAATGATGACTGACCTTAATGATACAGATAGGCTAGCTGTTTGGGATCAGACTTTTATAACCAGTCACCCATACATGCTTCCTAACTACGAGCAGGCATATATATCCTATAGAGAGGTTCAGTTCATTATAGCAGAATGTTTAAGTAGGACAAATGGTAATGCCGCTGAGATGGAAACAGCATATCTAAATGGTATCAAGGGTTCTTTTCTAGAAAGTGGATTAACAGAAGCTCAGTATGATACTTATGTTGCTCAAGATGCAATTAACCCAGGTGGTGCAAGTTTGGATTTAGAAGACCATATTTTAACTCAAAAATATATAGGTCTATTTATTCAACCAGAGGTATTCAATGACCTCAGAAGAAATGATTTTCCATCTCTAGTACCCACTTCAGGTTCTCAGATACCAGTTAGATGGAACTACTCAGAGTTTGAAGTCTTATTCAATCCAAATGTACCTGCTGGTAGTACATTATTTACCCCAAGAAATAGTTGGGATAAGAACTAAGATTCAAGGATCTTATAAAAAAGCCACCCGAGTAAGGTGGCTTTTTTTATATAATTATGTATAATTTAGTAAATTAGCCCTCCGAAAAATAAATAATATTATGAAATATCTTTATGTCATATTGTCTTTGTTGATTTTTACGCATTTATCAGTAGCCCAAAGAACAATAACTGGAATTGTTTATGACGACCAAGGGGTACCACTTCCAGGAGCAACGGTTTTACAAGAAGGAACAAATAATGGTACTACTACTGATTTTGACGGTAATTATTCGATTACAGTAGAGGACGGCGTAGAGATTTCAGCAAGTTTTGTTGGTTATGAATCACTAACTATCTTAGTCGATGGACAAGACGAAATTGACTTCATACTTCAACTTGGTAATCAGCTAGATGAAGTTATAGTAACCTCTTTAGGAATTAAACGTGAAAAACAGGCGCTTGGATATGCAGTGTCAGAAGTAAGTAACGATGCCATAGAACAAAGGGCTGAAGGAGATATTGGAAGAGTTCTAACGGGAAAAGCCTCAGGAGTTCAAATTACCAATCAGAGCGGATTGTCAGGTTCTGGAACCAACATAGTAATTAGAGGATTTAATACCTTCTCGCAAGGAAACCAACCTTTATTCATAGTAGATGGAATTCCATTTAGCAGTGAGACAAATTCTCAAGGAAGTTTTGTAGATGGGAACAATGGATCGTCGCGCTTTCTCGATATTGACCCTAATAACATAGAATCAGTAAGTGTTCTTAAAGGATTAGCTGCTGCAACTCTTTATGGTACACAGGGAAGAAATGGGGTTATTCTAATTACTACAAAATCAGGCAGCTCTTCTAGCGGTGAGGCGACAAAAAATGAAATAACGATTAATTCTTCTTATTTCAATGTAGAGTTTGCTTCTATGCCAGATTACCAAATGCAGTATGGTAACGGTTTTGATCAATCCTTTGGCTGGTTTTTTTCAAATTGGGGGCCTAGTTTCGATCAAGGAGGACCAGCAGGATGGGGTGGACAGTCTTCAATTAATGGGGCTGTTTCGGGAACACCTGGTTTCTTGAGGCACCCATTTACGACAGCGAGTTCAGCGACTGGAATTCCTCAAATTCTAGATGCCCTCGGGATAGCATCTGACGAATTATATGAATGGAAACCTTATGACAGCGTCGGTGAATTTTTTAGGACAGGACATGTATTTAGTAATAATATCAACGTAAGAGGTTCTACGAGTGATGGAACTGTGAATTATAACATAAACTATGGTAATCTTGAAGACGTTGGTTTTACGCCTGGAAACACAGTAAATAGAAATACACTAAGTTTTGGTGGTAATTCCCAACTTTCAAACGGATTTGTAGTTGGAGGTACGCTGAACTTTTCTCAAACAAAATTTCAAACCCCCCCTGTAGCCGCAAATTATGGGAGTAATGTTGGAGGAGAGGGAGCTTCAGTTTTCGCAAATGTTTTTTATACCCCCAGAAGTGTTGATTTAATGGGACTGCCCTACCAAAATCCTGTCACTGGAGAATCAATTTATTACAGACAAAATAATTCAATTCAACACCCCCTATGGACGGTAAATAACACCGCTAATATCCAAAGCACAAATCGAGTTTTTGGAGGTGCAAATATATCTTATGGTATAAATGATAATTTGAATGTTTCTTATAGATATGGAATTGATGTTTATTCCGAAAACAACACAAACTATTCAAATAAAGGAGGTAAAACTGGTTCACTGGTTAACCGAAATGGTATATATGAAACTTGGAATAATACAAAATCAATTTATAACCACAATTTTAATGTTAGTGGCGATTATGATATTGACGATTTTGGAATAACTTTTAACGTCGGTGTTGACTCTAGAAGTGATACATTTGATCAAAACGGAACTCGTAGTACGGGTCAACAGGTTTTTAATGTACTTAGACATTTCAACTTTGAACAGCAAGATGAAATTCAATTTTATGAAAAAAGAAATATTGTCGGTGCTTTTGCACAAACAGAGATCGATTACAATCGATATGCATATTTAACACTTGCTGCAAGAAAAGATTGGGTATCAAATTTATCTGAAGAAAATAGATCAATAATCTATCCATCTGCAAGTGTATCATTTATTCCCTCTCAAGCTTTCCCTGTGATAAAAAGTGACCTTGTTAATTTCGTGAAAGTAAGAGCAGGCTACGGAACCTCTGCTAATTTCCCATTTGGCTATCCTATTGCTGCAACTTTAAATATCGATACACAATCATTTATTAAAAACGGAGGGTATGTGATTTCTAATACTTCTGGTTCTATTTTAGGTAACCCCAATCTAAAGCCAGAAAGAATCGATGAAATTGAGTTTGGAATTGAAGGTCGCTTTTTAGATAATAGGCTCACATTAGATCTCTCTATTTACAATAAAAAAACTAACGATTTGATAATAAACAGGCCTTTGGACCCTTCAACTGGATATACCTCAACTCAAACAAATATTGGTTTAATTGAAAATAAAGGAGTTGAACTAGATCTTTCAATGAATTGGTTAGAAAATTCTGAAGGTCTAAATTGGAGTAGTTCTTTTAATTGGTCAACAAATGATGCAATAGTTATAGATCTAGGCGAAGACACAGATAGGATTGTTTACGCAGGGTTTGGCACGTTAGGTAATGCTGCTATTCCTGGAGAATCTCTTGGAGCAATAATTGGTTCTTCAATTACTAGATACGGTGGTACAATCGAAAACTCTAGGTGGATTGATGCTGGTGATCCTATTGTTAACAACCAAGGTAGTTATGATGAAACTTTTGATCCAACAATAATTGGTGATGCAAATCCAGATTGGATTGCCAATTTGAGTAACTCAATATCATATAAAAATTTAAGTTTAAATTTTTTATTTAATTACCAGCAAGGTGGAGATATTTTTACCTATACGGTGGCAACTCTACTAGGAAGAGGTTTAACAACCGATACATTAGATAGAGAACTTAGTTTTGTTCTACCGGGTGTTAATTCCAATGGTCAGCCTAATACTAAAATGATAAATAATTCCACATTCTATTTTAGCAATGTTTTATATGGTCCTGACGAAATGTTAGTTTATGATGCTAGTCACTGGAGACTGGGAGAGGTATCACTAAGTTATAGTTTACCTAATAAAATTATTGAGAATACACCATTTGGAAGCATATCGATAACTGCCTCAGGATTCAATCTAGCATATAATGCTTGGAATACTCCTAAAGGAACTAATTTTGACCCTAATATTGCAGGTGTAGGTGTAGGGAACGGTAGAGGGTTCGATTTTCTTAATGGGCCGAGTGCTAGAAGATATGGTGGAAGTATAAAACTTACATTTTAAATATGAAACTTATTATAATGAAAAAAAACAAAAATATTTTATCTCTCTTTTTATGTATTTTATATACACTGTTTTCGTGTGACACGCTTGAATTAGATTTAACTGAGAATCCTAACGCATTAAGTCCAAACCAGGCTGATGCAGGTTTTTTTCTAAATTCAATTCAAATTGATTTTGCTTTTTGGGTAAGCAGTATGGGAGATAGAGGTGGTGAATTAACCCGAATAAACTACATGTCTGGGAGGACTTATAATAATGTTTATTCACCTGATAGCTGGAATGGTGTGTGGTCATCTGCTTACAGGGGTATGCTTGAGGATATTCGCCTTATGAATGTTCTGGCAGATGAAGCTGGACTAACATATCACAGAGGTATGGGTAAAGTATTCCAAGCGTATATACTTTTAACTCTAGTTGATTATTTTGGTGATATCCCTTACACTGAAGCACTTCAAGGTGCAGAGGCTATATTGAATCCAATTTCTGATAGTGGAGAGAGCGTATATAGCGCTGCAATATCTACACTTGAAAGTGCAATTTCAGACTTTAATTCAGGAGGTCCAGTCCCTTCAAATGATTATTACTATCAAGGAGATGCGGATAAATGGATTAAAGCTGCTAACAGTATAAAGAAAAAAGCTCTGTTAAACTTAGGGGACTTTTCAAATTACAACTCCATAACTAACTACATAGTTGATCCTTCTGATGATTTTCAATTTGTTTGGGGTACAAGCCCTGCAACACCTGACACAAGACATCCACTATACAGATCAAACTACACTTCCACTGGAGGTGGTGAATACATGTCAAATTGGATGATGTTTAACATGATAAATGGTCACGCTGGTAATACTGATCCAAGGATCAATTATTACTTCTACAGACAAGTTGACAATACACCTGGATTCGATAGCTCTGCGGATGAAGAAGTTTTAGAGTGTGGATTACCTGGTTATTATGTACCTCCACAATTACGTAGCAGTGATACCCCCTTCTGTGCCCCTACAAATTCCTCAAGTAAGCCAGCAAATGGGTATTGGGGAAGAGACCACGGAAATGATAATGGAATTCCCCCAGATGGATTTAAGCGTACACTTAGAGGCGTTTATCCTGCGGGTGGTGCGTTTGATGACGAAAGTTTTGAAGGTAAAGTGGATGGAGATGGTCGAGGTGGTGCTGGAATTACACCCATATTGTTATCTTCTTGGATGCACTTTATGAATGCAGAAGTTGCTGTAAATATTGGGGGTGACCCAACTAATGAGACACTTATAGCTCTTGAACAAGCATTAATAAAGACTGACGACTTAGGGGGGCCTGAGCTAAGTGCAGAAGATATTTCAAATTATATTGCAGCATTTACCTCTGATTGGAATGCAGCAACTTCAACAGAAAAAAAACTAGACATGTGGGCTACAGAATTCTTTATATCGTTAACTGGTAACGGTATTGATGCGTATAATTCTTATAGAAGAAATGGCTATCCTAGATCTTTACAACCTAATATTGAACCAGATCCAGGACAGTTTCCGTTAATTCAATATTATCCAGCAAATTATGTTAACACAAATAAAAATGCTAATCAAAGGAGCTCCAAAACAGAGCGCGTATTTTGGAATTCTAATGGTCCTACAAGTCTTAAATAAAAATAAATATGAAAAAATTAATATCACTCATAAGTTTTATAATTGTATTTTACTCATGTGAAAGTCCTGACAATACTGTAAATTTTGTTCTTGAAAACTTTGAAAAGGGTGCAGTGATTAGGACTATTGGTACTAACGGGGACTATAATTTCTATGACCAAAGTAATTCAATATTTGAATTAGAATTTGAAGAACATGATTCTGAAAATGGTGATTTGATGGAAAATGTCGAAGTTTATATTTCAGTAGATGGTAGTGCTGAAATTCTATATAAAACTATACAGCCTTCTGAATTTTCTGTCGGTCCCACAGGACTCCCTAGAACAATACTCCGAATTCCTCTCACAGATGTCGAAAATCAAATTGGATTTATAGGTGGTAGTACTGTGAAAATAAGACTTAAATTGAACCTTAGTAATGGAAAGTCGTATTCTGAAGATGAAGTAACTGGATCTATGACAGGTTCATATTTTTCTTCACCATTTGTTTACAATAAAATTGTTTTGTGTAATGTAGTTGATGGTTCAGCCATACCTGGAGTTTATACAATCAAAATGCAGGATTCATATGGTGATGGATGGCAAGATAGCAGATTAAAACTTACTGTTGATGGTCAAGTTTATTTCTTTGCAATTCCAAGCCCTTACGCAAGCGGGGTAGAAATAAATAAAACTCTGGAAGCTTATACAGGCAATGATAATTCAGGGTCTTCAACTGTTACGATACCTTCGAATGCGTCAAATATGAAATGGGAATGGATTGTAGGTAGATATCCTGAAGAAACTTCATATACTATATCCTATACAAAACTTGACGGATCAAGAGGCCAAGATAGTTTTAATGAAGCCAACGGCCCAGGGGGAGAAAAAATATTAAGTATTTGTCAATAGGTTTCTTCGAAAGTGCTTTAATTAAAAATATAAATTAAATATTTTGTTACCTCTTCTGTGGATAAACATATCCCCTCCAGAAGGTAGCATCTCCTTCATACTTCCAAACAATATCTTTGTCTCTTGTTACCTCCCAATATCCATAATCACCCTCACAAATTAAAGTATTTCCATTGGGCAAGCGAATACATCCAGATATTTTAGCACTGAATAAATCAGTATTAGAAAATTCCCAAAATAATTCTGGCTGTATCCAATTTTTGGGGTCGCTTTCAAATTGCAATGGCAAGGTGAATTCATAAATTGAAGATTGGTTATTTTTTGATCCATTCATATAAATCAAAAAATTGTCTGAGGTTTCTTGATGAAGAGATACAATATTTGGATGATGATTATTGAAAAATATACGCTTATCAGAAGAATCAAAAGCATTTGGATTACCAAATCGAAAAACTAAATCTCCTTTTTCAGTTTTAGTAGTTTGGGTGTCATATTGATGAGGAATAGCCCAAATCTCACTGTAAAAATTTACACTTAAGAATATTAAATTTCTTTTTAGATCATAGCAAAGTCCATTGGCATGCATCAAATCTCCGTTTTCAATTTTGTTGTAATTAAGATCTATTTTTTGTGGAAATTTTGAAATCTTACCGTAGTTGAGTTTATTTAAATCAAAGTCCTGAATCAAATGATCTACACTTCTCCATTCCCATATGATAGAATCATTACTCGGATTGATTTCAATAATTTTTTCTAAAAAAATTTCTCCCGTGCCACTAAATCCAAAATTTATTGCTTCCTCTTCTGAAAATCGCTCCCAAACTAACAACAAAATGTTCCCATTAGGTAAAATCTCAAAATCATGATGTGCAAGTTCATTTTCGTTATTGACTTCATATTGCCAACCCAATGTTCCATTTGGATTAAATTTTTTAAGAGTTCCTCCATAACCACCAAATGAAAAAAATACATCATCTGATTTAAAAAGACCAATCAAACTGCCATCTATCATTAATTCTAAATCATTCCCCAATTTTGAATCAAAATTCCATACTTTAAGTTTTTCTCCCGTCTTATCAGTTAAATAAGCCTTATCACCTCCGTTTTCAATAATAAAAATGGGATTAGGGTCAATTTTTTTTGGATTATAGATTATTATCTCACTACTCAACTCAGGAATAGGTAAAAAAATTGCAGTTAAATTCAAATCACCAGTTAGAACCAATTCATATTTTTCTTGTTCTATACCTTCATCAGCAAATCCCTCCCAACGATCAAAATAATAGCCTGAATCTGCGATAGCTTCAAAAACAACTCTGCTATTTATATCGAATAAGCCTGAATTGGGTTTTACTGTTCCGTTGCCTTGTATTTCGAAATCGATTGACACAAGAGATTTAGGTTTTATTATTGGTTCAGATGAACAATTCAAAAATGAAAAAATTATTAAAATATTTAAACAATGTGATAAAGAATAAATTGATTTCCCTTTCATAACATTTTCAAATTATGAAAGAAGATGGAAAAAATCAACTCTTAAAAAATTATTGTTTCTTATTGTCCTTAAAGAAATATTTATTTTTATAAAATGAAAACAACAAATGTATTTGGTATACATTCTATCCTAGAGGCAATAAAGTCAGGTACACCTATTGAAAAAGTTTGGCTATTGAGGGGTGGAAAAAGTAAACTTTACGATAGGTTAATTTACACTCTAAAATCTAAAACTATTCCATTTAGTTTTGTTCCGGAGGAAAAATTAGAAAAATTATCAAAAAAAAATCATCAGAGAGCAGTTGCTAGAATTTCTTCAATTAAAACATTTGAAATGGAGACACTAGTTGAAGAAATTTTAGAGAAAAAACAATCCCCCGTTTTTGTACTACTAGACTCTGTAACGGATGTTCATAATTTCGGAGCTATTATACGTTCATCAGTTGCTGCGGGTGTAGACGCTGTATTTGCACCTATTAGTAATAGTGCCTCCCTGAATGGAGATGTAGTTAAAACTTCGGCAGGTAATATTTTTCATATACCAATATCCAAAGTGAAAAATCTTAAAGATGTTATTTATACACTTAAAGCTAATAATGTTTCTATTCTTGCAATTACTGAAAAAGCCGAAGATATAATTTATAATAAATCTTTAAACGTTCCTCTCGCTATTGTTTTGGGTTCTGAGGAAAAAGGAATTTCAAAAGGACTACTTGAAATAATCGATAGCCATGCCAGTATACCAATGCAGGGTGAGACGAACTCTTTAAATGTTTCGGTTGCCTGCGGTGTAATTTTATTTGAAATTGTAAGACAAAGGATTTAATTATTCATACTTTAAGTTTTTTTAGTAATTCTTTTTCCAAAAAAATGGTGAGAATAAAATTAGAACGGTAAAAAGTTCCAAACGGCCCAATAACATCAAAAATGTTGCCCACAGTTTCCCAATTTCGGATAAAGATGCGTAACTATGGCTAGGACCAAAAGACCCTAGTGCAGGTCCAATATTTCCTAGGGTTGACGCAGCAAGTCCCAAAGAAGAATCAAAATCTGTACCAAAAATTCCAAAACCTATAGATCCTACAATAAAACTCAACATATATAAAATAAAAAAACCTAAAATGTTAAATGAAATTGACTCATTGACGGTTTTATTATTGTACCTAGACTGAATGATTGCATTTGGGTGTAGTGCTCTTTTAAATTCTAAAAAACCTGTTTTAATCATTAACATATGACGAACTATTTTTACACCCCCTGAAGTTGATCCAGATGATCCTCCTAAAAACATGAGTCCAAAAAATATTATTGTTACTATTGGTGCCCATTGGGTAAAATCATAGGTTATAAATCCAGTTGTCGTTATAATTGAAACAACTTGAAATATTGCATTGCGGATTGTAAGTTCAAATCCGTTCAAAATTGAATCGGCAGGAAGATTTTGAGACAATAAATTAAAAACTATCACAAGAAATGAAAAAAAGATTATAAAGCGAGTATATAGTTTAAATTCTTCATCCTGAATGATTTTTTGAAATTTTCGAGTAAAAGCAAAGTAGCTTAAAACAAAATTAGTACCAGCTAAAAACATAAATATTATAATAATATATTGAATTAATGGTTTATCATTCCAAAAAGCAATGCTTTCACTTTTTGTAGAAAACCCGCCTGTTGAGATTGTGCTCATGGCGTGATTAACAGCATCAAAAATTGTCATTCCAGCAATATAAAGTAAAATTGCCTGAACTACAGTATAGGTAAAATAAATTAACCATAAACGTTTGGCAGTATCTGTTATTCTAGGATGTAATTTATCGCTAGCAGGACCTGGAGCTTCAGCCGAAAATAGTTGAGTTCCCCCTATGCCAAGAAAGGGTAATATAGCGATTGCTAGTACAATAATTCCCATTCCACCGATCCAATGAGTTGTTGAGCGCCAAAATAAAATGCCTTTGGGCAATGAATCTATTTTCTCTATTAAAGTTGCTCCAGTAGTAGTGTAACCTGACATTGATTCAAAAAAACTTGAAGAAAATTGTGGAATTACACCTGTCATTATATAAGGAATAGTTCCAGTAATTGACATTAAAATCCAACCTAAAGTAACAATTAAATAACCTTCACGTTTTTGAATCTGTTTTTCATATCCTCTTCCAAAAAATAAAAAAATAAATCCTGTAGAAATTACAATCAAGGAAGAAATTGCAATTTTATCTACAAAACCGTCATTAGAAAACCAGCTTATTAATGATGAAAGCAACATGAAGCCACCATTGACGAGTAACAAAACTCCCATTAAAAAAACTACGATTTTGTAATTAAAATTATTAATCATAAATCACAAAAATAAGCGTTCAATCCGCTTAATTGATCTTGGTAGACAACAAACAACAATTCTATCTCCAGGGATTATTTTATAGTCGCCAAGAGCGGTAAGACCTTGGCCTTCTTTAATAACTCCACCAATTATTGCTGTCCTGGGGAAATCAATATTTCTTATTTTATAATTCGCCACTTTGGAATTTGGGTTGACAACAAATTCTAATATTTCAACATTTAAATTATTCAGAGTTTTCATGTCTACCACATCTCCTTTTCTAACGTATCTAAAAATGGTATTTGCAGTAAGCAATTTTTTGTTGATTAATGTATCAATACCAATTGAGTGTGAAAGCTGAAAATAATCCATATTTTCTACAAGTGCAATTGTTTTTTTTACCTTTTTGGAGTTGGCCATCAAACAACTCATAATATTAGTTTCTGAATTTTCAGTTACAGATATAAAAGCATCCATTGAAGAAAGATTTTCCTCGTCTAAAAGTTCAGTATTTCTTCCATCTCCGTGAATAATTAAAGCATTTGGTAGTAGCTCTGAAATCTCAAATGCTTTTTCTTTATTTTTTTCGATGAGACTTACATTAAATTTCTTCTCACATAATTCTCTTGCGGTATTATACCCAATTCTACCTCCTCCAAGTATCATTATGTTTTTTATTGAGGTTTTTGTTTTTCCTGTCAGCTTGTATATTTCCTCCACACCCTCTTTTGATGTGATAAAAAATACTGTGTCACCAACTTCAAATACAGTATCACCTCTAGGTATGATGGTAGTTTGCTTTCCTTTTCTTTGAACAGCCACAGGCATAAAATGAACATCTGAAAATATAGAAGCAGCTTCTTTAACAGTATTCCCAACAAATGGAACATCATCTTCTAGTCTTGTTCCAATTAAAGTTAATGCCCCTCCCTCAAATTCATAACTATTTGAAAAAGCAGACTGATCAAGTAATTGTTGTATTTCTTCAGCTGCTAATTCTTCTGGGGATATTAGTTCATCAACTCCAATACTTTGAAAACTGATTAAACCTTGAGCCTTAATGAGCTCAAAATTAGAAATTCTAGCTATAGTTCTTTTACTTCCCAGTTGTTTTGCCAAAGCAGATATTGTAATATTGGTAGCTTCTTCTGCGGTAACAGCGATGAATAAATCAGAGGTTGCAACTTCGGCATCTTGCATGAGTTTTAAAGACATGGCATTACCACGAACAGCACGGATATCTAAATGTGATTCTGCATAATTTAAACGATCTTTATCAGTGTCTATTAAAGTGATATCCAATGACTCATATGAAAGTAGTTTAGCTAAATGGAAACCAACCTCACCGCCTCCAGCAATAATTATTTTCATAAATATCTTTCGAAATAGATTATAAATATACGAATATTACATCTGGCTTGATAACAACAATCTTTCTAATGTTATATCAGATTTTTTGAAATTTTATTTATGACTTGTAAATATTTAAGATTTAAAATTATTAAAACTAAAATTGAATTCTGAGATCTTAATTATACTCCAAAAAGTACAATATTTTAATAAAAATTAGGTTTATAGAGAAAACCTTTATCAAATTAAAAAGGGTGAATTTGATATTTATTTTGAAAAAAAATTATAAGAATAGATTCTATTTGTTTAATATGCTTGTGATTATATTTACTCACTTGTCAATCGCCCAATACCCAGAAGTAAAAGAAAAAATAATTAATCTTCCAAATTTCGACAATAAAGTATTGCATTATGGATATTTTTTAGGTACTAACCAATATGACTTTAAGTTCGAATACATCAACACATATTATGAAGAATTGATGTATAATGATATTTCTGTAAATCAGAAAAATGGATTTAATGTTGGTTTGATAGGTGATTTAAGAATTAATAATTTCCTTAATTTAAGATTTGAACCAGGTCTTTATTATAATCAAAGAGAGTTAGTCTATCCTGAATATTTTGATTTTACTAGAGAATCAGATAGATTTAGAGAAATAAAATCAACTTACATTCATTTACCCTTTTATTTAAAAATTAATGCTAAACGAATAAATAATTTTCGCCCCTTTTTACTGTTGGGAGCCTCCACAGATTTTAATCTTTCAAGTAATGAAAATAGTAGTGATGACAATGCTAGCAATGTTTTTAGAACTACTACAAAAAGTTTTAACTATGAACTAGGACTGGGTTTTGAATTTTATTTGTATTACTTTAAATTTTCCCCTTCGTTAAGAGGTATTTTTTCATTACAAAACGAATTGATTCAAGATACCAATGAGGAAAGCCCTTGGACTAAAAATATAATAAATATGTTTAGTAGAGGGATATCATTAATTATAACATTCGAATAATTAAGTTTTTCTAAAAATTTCACTTAAAAAAATAGCAGCTGCACTAGCCACATTCAAACTATTAACACCATTTGTAGAACTCTGTTTAGGTATTGTAAGTTTTTGATCAAGAATTTTATTAATAGATTTTGAAATTCCTTTAGATTCATTTCCAAAAACATAAGTGGCTTTCAAAGGGAGTTTTTTTTCATAAACAGACAAACCTTCTAAACATGTACCAAAAACGGGCTTATTCAATGATTTTAAATATTCATGTAAATTAGACATGTAGATACATTTAACTCTTGCTATTGACCCCATACTCGATTGAATTACTTTTGAGTTATAACAATCAACAGTGTCAGAACTACATACTAAATGATTGACACCAAACCAATCGCAGAGACGGATTATGGAACCCAAATTTCCTGGGTCAATTAATCTATCAATTGCTATTGTTAATTTAGATGGCTTTGTGGTTCTTTCACTTGGTATTTTAAAAACCCCTAAAACTGGGCTTGGAGTTTTTAAATGGCTAATCTGTTTCATTAAAGAAAAATCAATTCTAATTGCTTTTGGATGAAAATTATCTTCCAACGCATAGAGTGAATGAGCATGCCACATAGAATTAATTAAGTCATTTACTATTTTTTCGCCTTCTGCAACAAAATATCCGAATCTTGCTCGATATTTTTTGTGCCTCAATTTAGTTATTTGTTTGAGTTGATTCTTACTCACCATAAAAATGACTTATTTTTGAATTTAAAATATAATACTTCGTGTATAAATTTTTGACAAAATTAGTCAATCTATTTTTCCTCACATTACTTTTCGGTAATTGTTCTGGAACACGCAATTTAATTACAACAGACTATGTGATTGATAAAAATGAAATATATGAAGACGGAATACTCTTAAAAAATGATCCTATAAATTTTGTTCTAAAAACTAAATCAAATAAAAAAATTATAGGTATACCTCTTAAAAAAATTCTTTATAAAGTTTCGCATCCTAACCCTGAAGATCAATTTAAAAATTGGCTAGATAAAAAAGATAAAAGAAGGAAACGTCTAGAAAATTTAATTTCAAATAAACAAATTAGAGCCTTAAATAATTATGCAATTAAATTTAACAAATGGTTAAAAAAAACGGGGGAGACACCGACTATTTACGATAGTTTAGATGTTAAAATATCAAAAAATAATATAATTCAATATTACAAAAACTTGGGATATTTTGATGCAGAAGTAGAATCAGAAACAGAAAAAATTAATGAAAGAAAACTAGTATTGAAATATAAAATTAATCCCAATGAAAGATACTTGATTGACTCAATAACTACATCAATTGAGTCTCCTGAATTATCAATTTTGTATGAAGAGAATAAAACAGATCAGATTATCAAAAAAGGAGAGCCTTTCGAAATAAAAAAATTTGAAGATGAAAGAGAACGGTTGTTTACTATTTTTCGGAATAATGGAGTATACAATTTTCAACAAAATAGCATACAATTTACTGCCTCTATAGATAGTACAGGTAAAGATTTAAAAATCCCTGTAAAGATAAAGATTGCAAATATTCAGAAGCGCTTAAATGACTCTATTATTAATTTACCATATAAAAAATATAAAATAAAAGGGACTTCCATTTTTATCAACAATGAAAACAAAATTTCAAGTCTAGCGGAATATGATAATTCAATCACATTTGAAAATTTTGAGATATATAGCAAAGGAAAATTAAAATATAACCCCAAAGCAATTACTTCGGGTATTTCAATAAGAAGGGGAGAATTTTATAGTGATTTGGATCGCAACCTAACTTATCGTTATTTCACAAACTTAAAGAACTTCAAATATCCAAACATAAATTACACTTTGCTTTCTGAAAAAGATAATGAGCTAAATACTACAATTATCTTGAATCCTAAAGAGAGGTTTTCATTAGGCTTTGATTTAGACTTATCACATTCAAATATTCAAGATTTTGGGATTGGTTTAGGAGGTGGTTTGGGAATTAGAAATGTTTTTCGTGGTGCTGAAATTTTAGAAATTAACATCCAAAATACTTTGGGAGCATCAAAAGATATTGCTAAAATTGGTGAACAGTTGTTTAATATTTTTGAATTAGGAGCTGACATAAAACTGAGTGTTGCTAGATTACTTTTTCCAACTTTTAAAAAAGATTTAGTCCCATCATCAATGTATCCAAAAACTGAAATTATATTAGGATCGAGCTTACAAGAAAATGTCGGTCTCGATAAACAATTTTTTAAAGTTAATTATCAATATGATTGGAAACCAAACAACAAAAAAAGGGTTCAATTTAAACTAATTGATCTTGAATTTATTAACAATAGAAACATCTCAAATTATTTTAATGTCTTCAGAAACTCTTATGATAGATTAAACAATATAGCAAAACAAACAAGTACAAATGAATCTTTAATTGATACGGAAGGAAATCTCAACATTCCAAATGGGGCAAACAATTTTATTTTTGATGTCCTTAATAGTAATACAAATCTAACTTTTGAGGATGAAGAATATAAAACTGTAAATACATTAAAAGAGCGCTATGATAGGCTGACTGCTAACAATTTAATATTAGGATCTTCGTTTAGTTTAAATACTAATAGTCAAGAAAGTATTTTTGACGAAAATTTCTATCAATTAAGGTGGAAAATAGATTTGGTTGGTAACCTTTTGAGACTTTTTTTAAAGAGTGTAAATGCAAATCAAAATGAATCAAATTATTACACACTAGGTGGTGTAAGTCCTTCGCAATATGTTAAAACTGAAATTGATTATATTAAGCATTGGTCTTTTGGAAGAGAGAGAATATTTGCTTTTCATGCATTCACCGGAATTGCAATTCCATACGGTAATTCATCAAACGTGCCTTTTGCTAGATCATATTTTTCAGGAGGATCAAATGACAATAGAGCTTGGAGAGCATATGAATTAGGTCCAGGAAGCAGTAATAATATTAATGAATTTAATGAAGCTAATTTTAAATTAGCATTCAATCTTGAATATCGTTTTCCAATTAGTGGCCCTTTGAATGGAGGATTATTTATTGACGTAGGAAATATTTGGAATATATGGGATAATGTCAACGATACTGCTATGACCTTTTCAGGTCTTAAGGATCTGAATGAGCTTGCAATCGGGTCAGGTTTTGGTTTAAGGTATGATTTCGATTTTTTTGTTTTTAGATTTGATACAGGTTTCAAAACGTATAATCCTGCTTTATCTGTTGGTAAGCGCTGGTGGTCCGAATTTAATTTAAGAAATGCCGTCCTTAATATTGGAATTAATTATCCATTCTAAAAACAAATAATTTTATATTTGCAGGAAACCTAAATTGATGAAAAAATCTATTCCATCTGGAGTAATTACTGGCCAAGATGTTCAAAGGCTATTTAAACTTGCTAAAGAAAAAAAATTTGCTCTACCCGCTGTTAATGTCATTGGAAGTAATAGCATAAATACTGTTCTTGAAACGGCCGGAGAACTAAATAGCCCTGTTATTATTCAGTTCTCAAACGGAGGAGCACAATTCAATGCTGGAAAAGGGCTTTCAAATGAAAATCAAAATTCTGCTACAGCAGGGGCTATAGCAGGTGCAAAACATATCCATGAACTTGCTAAGTTATATAATGCATCCGTTATACTTCATACGGACCACTGTGCTAAAAAATTGTTACCATGGATTGATGGTTTATTAGATGCTAGTGAATCAAATTTCTATCAGAGTGGAAAACCGTTATTTAGCTCTCACATGATAGATTTATCTGAAGAATCATTAGAGGATAATATAAATACGTGTAAAGAATATTTAAGAAGGATGTCAAAAATGGAAATGACTCTAGAGATTGAACTTGGAGTTACAGGAGGTGAGGAAGATGGAGTTGATAATACAGATATCGATGCTTCAAAACTTTATACTCAACCTGATGAGGTCGCTTATGCTTTTGAGGAATTAAGAAAAGTAAGTTCTCAATTCACTATAGCTGCAGCTTTTGGAAATGTCCATGGAGTTTATAAACCAGGAAATGTTAAATTAACTCCAAAAATCTTAAAAAATTCTCAGCACTATATTTCGAAAAAATTCAATCTACCCAAAAATAGTGTCGATTTTGTTTTTCATGGAGGATCTGGATCAAGTAAAACTGAGATTTTAGAAGCAATTGGGTATGGTGTAATAAAAATGAATATTGATACAGATCTTCAGTTTGCATTCACAGAAGGTATAAGAGACTATATGAATGAAGAAATTGAATATTTAAAATATCAAATTGGAAATCCTAGTGGCCTAGATCAGCCAAACAAAAAACATTATGATCCAAGAAAATGGTTGCGTTTAGGAGAAGAAACCTTTAAAATACGATTAAAAAAAGCTTTCAAAGACTTAAATAATATAAACACATTATAAACACGTATAATTTATATATTTGAATAAAATGAATATATGAGTTGGTTTAAAAGGAGTGAAAAAGGAATCCATACCAAAACAGAAGAAAAGAAAGACATTCCTAAAGGGCTTTGGTATCAGACTCCAACGGGAAAAATTATTGAAACAAAAGAGCTTGCAGATAACAAGTATGTAAGCCCTGAAGACGATTATCATGTTCATATTGGTAGTAAAGAGTATTTTGAAATTCTATTTGATAACAACGAATTTTCGGAATTTGATATCGAATTAAAATCCAAAGACTTCTTAAAATTCGAAGATTCAAAAAAGTATATAAATCGGCTTAAAGAAGCTCATAAAAAAACTGGGCTTTATGATGCTATTCGAACCGCAGTTGGAAATTCAAAGGGCAGAGAACTAGTAATTGCTTGTATGGACTTCAGATTCATTGGTGGTTCAATGGGTTCAGTGGTTGGGGAAAAAATTGCAAGAGCAACTGATTATTGTATCAAGTATGGTTTACCCTTATTGATTATCTCTAAATCAGGAGGAGCAAGAATGATGGAGTCTGCAACTTCATTGATGCAGATGGCAAAGACTTCTGCAAAATTAGCTCAATTGTCTGAGGCAAAATTACCTTATATTTCTCTTTGTACTGATCCAACGACAGGAGGCACAACAGCCTCATATGCTATGTTAGGAGATATCAATATAGCTGAACCTAAAGCCTTAATTGCCTTTGCTGGTCCTCGAGTTGTAAAAGATACAACTGGAAAAGAATTACCTGAAGGTTTTCAAACGAGTGAGTTTCAGTTACAAAAGGGATTTTTAGATTTTATTACGCACAGAAGCCAACTAAAGGATAATGTGAATTTATATATTGATCTAATTTTAAATCGAGAGATCAGAAGGTAAAATAAATATATCTTCTTGTTTTATTGCCAATAAAATTATTGCTTTAATGTACATTCCTTGTATATTTGCAACTTCAAATAAGATACATAAAAACTATTAAAACTAATATTGGCATGTATAACTCAAAAGAAATTAAAGAGGATATTTTCAAAAAATTTGGAAAGTCAAAAAAAAATACAGGATCACCCGAAGGACAAATAGCCCTTTTTACCCACAGGATTCATCACTTATCTAACCATCTTAAATCTAATAGAAAAGATTATAATACTGAAAGATCATTAGTTCGTTTAGTAGGAAAACGAAGAAGTCTTCTAGACTACCTAAAAAATAAAGATATAGAAAGGTATAGAAATATTGTGAAAGAATTAGGTTTACGTAAATAATTTAGATCTTATGTTTTTCATTGGATGCGGCGACACACAACAATTATAGTTAAATCTAAACATGAAAAATGATTCCAAAAGTTGTATCTAAAGAAATCCATCTTGAAGATGGGAGAAAAATTATATTAGAAACTGGGAAACTCGCAAAACAAGCGGATGGCTCAATTGTTGTTAAAATGGGAAAATGTATGCTATTAGCAACAGTAGTTTCTTCAAAAACACCAAGTCCAGTAGACTTTTTACCACTAACTGTTGACTACCGTGAGAAATTTTCTGCTGCAGGAAGATTTCCTGGAGGTTTTTTTAAAAGAGAGGCTCGCCCAAGTGATCAAGAAATCTTGACCATGAGATTGGTTGATCGAGTATTACGCCCTTTATTTCCGGGCGATTATCACTCTGAGACACAGGTTATGATTCAACTTATGTCTCATGACGAAGATGTCATGCCCGACGCACTAGCTGGTCTGGCTGCCTCAGCCGCAATTCAACTTTCTGATATACCATTTGAATATCCAATTTCAGAAGTACGTGTAGCAAGAGTAGATGGTATGTTTGTAATTAATCCAAGCAAAAAACAGTTAGTCACTTCAGATATCGATATTATGATTGGTGCAAGTGAAAACTCGATTGCAATGGTTGAAGGAGAATTTAATGAAATTACTGAAGAGGAAATGCTCGATGCTATATCCTATGGACATTCAGCAATAAAAGATCAAATAAATGCGCAAATTGCATTAGCAAAAGAATTTGGGAAAAAGGATATAAGAGCATACGAAAAGCAGGTTTCAGATACTGGTTTAGAAAAGCAGATTATTGAAGGAACTTATGAAAGCTTTTATAATATTGCTAGAAAGGGTCTAGCAAAAGCTGAAAGGTCCATACAATTTTTAGAAATAAAAGATAAATTTTTAGAGACGTTTTCAGAAGAAGAGATAGAAGAAAAATCAGACCTAATTTCGCGGTATATGAAAGAATCGCAAAAAAAGGCTGTTCGAGATTTGGTTTTAAATGAAGGAATTCGCTTGGATGGTAGAAATAAATCTGAAATACGTCCAATCTGGTGTGAAGTCGATTACCTACCATCTACACACGGATCTTCAATTTTTACGAGAGGCGAAACTCAAGCTCTAGCAACTGTAACCTTAGGGACATCAAAAGAAGCAAACGTCATTGATCTACCGACTGATCAAAATGAAGAAAGATTTTACTTACATTACAACTTTCCTCCATTTTCAACCGGAGAAGCTAGGCCTCTTCGTGGTACTTCTAGACGCGAAATTGGTCACGGTAATTTAGCCCAAAGAGCATTAAAAAATGTTATTCCAAATGAATGTCCATATACAGTAAGGGTTGTTTCCGAAGTTTTAGAATCTAATGGTTCCTCTTCTATGGCAACTGTATGTGCTGGGACTATGGCTCTTATGGATGCTGGTGTTAAAATCAAGAAACCTGTATCAGGGATCGCTATGGGATTAATTACTGAAAATAATAAATTTGCTATCCTCTCTGATATTTTAGGCGATGAAGATCACCTCGGGGATATGGATTTTAAAGTGACTGGTACATCAGAGGGTATAACTGCTTGCCAAATGGATATCAAAATCAAAGGATTAAGTTTTGATGTTTTGACTGAAGCATTGGAACAGGCAAGAAAAGGAAGATTAGAAATATTAGAGCATATTACAAATACAATATCTTCACCAAGTGAGAATGTAAAAGATCATGCTCCAAAAATGATTTATCGCAGAATTGCGAATGAATATATTGGTGCTTTAATTGGGCCGGGGGGTAAAGTTATTCAAGAACTACAAAAAGAATCAGGTTGCACGATTGTAGTGAATGAAGATCCAAAAACAGAAGAAGGAATTATTGAAATACTGGGAACATCACCAAAAGGAATAGCTTTGGTGGAATCGAAAATTGATTCAATTACATTTAAACCCAAGGTCGGAAACAAATATGAAGTGAAAGTAATTAAGATTCTAGATTTTGGAGCTGTGGTTGAATATACTCAGGCACCTGGTAATGAGGTTCTACTTCATGTAAGTGAACTTGCTTGGGAAAGAACCGAAAATGTGACTGATGTAGTCAAAATGGGAGACGTTTTGGAAGTTAAATATTTTGGAATTGATTCAAGAACACGAAAAGAGAAAGTATCCCGAAAAGCTTTATTCCCAAAACCAGAAAGGAAAGATTAAAAATTTTAAATTTTTGAAACATTATTTTGTTTTAAACGTTATATAGATATCATTTAATTAATTTTTAATATGAGGCAACTTAAAATAACTAAACAAGTTACAAATCGAGAGACAGCTTCACTTGATAAATATCTTCAAGAGATAGGTAAAGTTGATTTAATAACAGCTGAAGAAGAAGTTGAATTAGCACAGCGAATAAAAGCAGGTGATCAAATTGCCCTTGAAAAACTCACAAAAGCGAATCTCAGGTTTGTAGTATCTGTAGCTAAACAATATCAAAATCAAGGGTTAACCCTCCCGGATTTAATAAATGAAGGTAACTTAGGATTAATTAAAGCAGCTCAAAGATTTGACGAAACAAGAGGTTTTAAATTTATTTCTTACGCAGTATGGTGGATTCGTCAATCTATTTTACAAGCTTTAGCTGAACAATCTAGGATAGTTCGATTGCCATTAAATAAAATTGGATCGATAAATAAGATTAATAAAACTTATGCATTTTTGGAGCAAGCACACGAACGTGCACCTTCAGCGGAAGAAATTGCAAAAGAATTAGATATGACCATTAATGATGTAAAAGAATCTTTAAAAAACTCAGGTCGGCATGTTTCAATGGATGCCCCATTAGTCGAAGGAGAAGATTCAAATCTCTATGATGTACTAAATAGTGGTGAATCTCCTAATCCAGATAAAACACTATTACATGAATCACTGAGGACTGAAATCGAAAGAGCACTCGAAACCCTTACTCCAAGAGAAGCCGATGTTGTTCGCTTATATTTTGGACTAGCAAATCAACACGCTATGACATTAGAAGAAATAGGAGAAACTTTTGATTTAACGAGAGAGCGAGTCAGACAGATAAAAGAAAAAGCTATAAGAAGATTAAAACATACTTCACGGAGTAAAATCTTAAAAACTTACTTAGGTTAAATTCTTTTTGACTAAATTATTTATATTATACTCTATTTATAAAAAATGTCAGTTAAAGTTGCACCTTCAATTCTTGCCGCTGATTTCGGTAATTTAGAGCGTGACATAAAAATGATAAATAGCTCAAAAGCAGATTGGTTTCATCTAGATATAATGGATGGATTATTTGTTCCAAACATTTCTTTTGGTATGCCTGTGGTAGAATCTATTTCAAAAGTCGCATCAAAACCTCTTGACATCCATTTAATGATAATGGAACCAGATCGTTACATTGAAATATTTTCAAATCTAGGTACTAAAATACTAACTGTACATTATGAGGCTTGTAATCATCTACATCGAAGTATTCAAAAAATTAAAGATTACGGTATGAAAGCAGGTGTAGCTCTTAATCCACACTCAAATATAAATTTGCTAGCTGATGCTATAGTAGATATTGACCTAGTGTGCTTAATGGCTGTAAATCCTGGCTTTGGAGGGCAAACCTTTATTGAGAACACTTATAATAAAGTACGTGAATTAAAACAATTAATTGATGATAAAAACAACAGATGTCTTATTGAAATTGATGGTGGTGTAAATGATATCAATGCGAATGAATTAATTTCTTGTGGTGCAGATGTTTTAGTAACTGGTAATTATATTTTTAGTGCACCGGATCCTCTAATAAACATTGAGAAATTAAAAAGTCTTAATTAGATTTAAATTGTACTCTTCTATTTATTGCTCTTCCCTCTCGACTCTCGTTATCTCCAAGCGGATTTTCCACTCCATAACCTTTTATATCAAGTCTTTCTGGAGCAACACCCAGTTTTATTAAATAATCCCTAACAGCTTCTGCTCTATTTATTGATAATTGAGTGTTGTATTGTTCATCTCCATCTGATGAAGAATAACCCTCAATTAACAAGTTTCCATCAATATTTTCTTCTAAAAGATTTTTTATGTTTATTAGATTTTCAATGGTTTTACGTCCAATTATTTGAAAACTGTTTGCTGGAAAATTGATTCGTGATCCAAATTCATTTAAAGTTTTTACAATTTCATTTGATAATACTGGACATCCATTATTTTCCATGGTCCCTTTCTCGTCTTTGCATAAGTCATCTTTATCAATAACGCCGTCTCCATCGGTATCGGTCCAAGGACAACCATCGTTTTCGATTGGACCTACTTCGTCTAAACATTTGTCAATGTTATCCGGAACACTATCTCCATCAGTGTCAGGGCAACCTTTCATTTCATTTGTTCCTTTTTTGTTGGGGCACGCATCCTCAGGATCGGGAATACCATCGTTATCTGAGTCTAGACATCCGTCAAATTTTTCTAATCCTTTTACCTCAGGACATTTGTCATCTTTATCAATAATTCCGTCACCATCAGTATCAGGACAACCATCATATTTTTTTAATCCGGGTACTGACGGACATTTGTCCTTTTTGTCAGATATTCCATCTTTATCTGAATCATTTGAACCAAAGCCTAAGCTAATACCTAAATTGTGCTGTAAATGATCAAAACCGTCATTTTCATTCATTGAACGGTAAGTTGATTGAAGATTTATTGCTAATCTGTTTGTTAAATAAATTGAAAACTTAAGTCCACCGAATACGGTTCTACTTGTTTCAGTTGAAGGAAAAAATCCCTCTCTTTCAAGTCCGTCAGCAAATTGGGAAAAACCATAACCACCAATTAAACTTGGAATAAATTTACCTTGAGCGAAATTGATTTTCACAAAGCCATCCAATGATCTGTAACTATAGGATGTTGAAAGGTTATCTACATCAGCGATAGAGGTTTGACCTCCTATTGAAATACCCCCACCCAGATAACGACTTAAACTTATTGCGGGTAGACCAAAGTTTATTCCTTTATCATTATTGTCGCCTTGAAGATTAATGAAAGATGTATTAGCTCCAAAAACCCAGAGGTTTTCCTGAGTTTGGGCAAATAGTTGGTTTACAAATAGTGTTGAAAATAAAATAAATACACCTAAGGGTTTCATACAGAATGAATATTTATAAAAGTAAATGGTAGGTTAATTGATTTGAATATAAGTGAACTATTTATCAAGATCCTTACTGCCCTTGAAAATTTTTGGAAACCTTCTTTCAATCCAATCTGGTATATAATTTTGATTTTCGTCTTCCTCAAGTCCAGTTGCTGTTGAAATAACTGCATATAAAATAACACCCCCGACTATGATAACTGCACCGATAAGTACAATAACTAATTCATTCATTGTTTGTAATTTGTTAAACTAAGTTACAAAAAAAATTAATTCTTTCAATTACAACGCTTTTAATCATTTCGTAATGAAATCTTCATTTATTATTTTAGAGAACAGTTTTAAAAAGAATTTTGCATTATCTATCGAAAAAATAAGAGGAGGTTTTATTTTTATAATATTTTTATCTGGTCCGTCAGTACTTAGAAGTATACCAAAAAATTTCATTCTATCAACTACATAGTTTGCCTTTTCAGCCTGGGGTAAGAGATTTTTATCAATAAATTCAATACCAAGAAAAAGTCCTTGACCTCTTATATTGAAATAATTAGTTGAATTTTTTGTCAATTTTTTAATTCCCTTTTTTAAAAAATTTCCCACTTTAAAAGCATTCTCTTGAAGTTTTTCATTTTGAACAATTTCCAATACTTTATTTGCAATTGCACATGAGACAGGATTTCCACCAAATGTGTTAAAAAATTCCATCCCATTGTTGAATTTATTCGCAATTTCATTTGTGCAAACAACTGCTGCAACAGGATGACCGTTTCCAAGTGGTTTTCCAATTGTGACTATATCAGGAATAACATTATGTAATTGAAAGCCCCAAAAATGAGAACCTACCCTACCACACCCTGTTTGAACTTCATCGACAACACATATTCCATTTTCCTTTTTAACTAAATCAAATGCTTTAGATAAAAATCCTTTAGGTAATTCTACTTGTCCACCACAAGATATTATAGGTTCTATAATCAATCCACCTAACTTTCTTTTTTTCTTTTTTAGCGAAGTTATTTGAACTTCTATCTCCTTTACATAGTTGGTAGCGGTATTCTCTCCACGATAAATCCCTCTAAACATGTCAGGTATAGGAAAAACATGAGTATATTCTGGCTTTCCTTCTCCGCCTTTACCATCAAATTTATATGAACTTATATCAATGCAGCTTTTAGTATTACCATGATAACCATATTTTGAAACTAAAATATCATCTGATCCCGTAACCGTTTTTATCATTCTTAGAGCTAGCTCATTTGCTTCACTACCAGAATTTACAAAGTGAACAATACATAGATCTGAGGGAAAAGTAGCAATTAAACTCTTTGCTAATTGCGTGATATTGGGATGCAAATAACGGGAATTTGTATTAAGCTGGCCCATTTGCAATTGCCCTGCTCTTACGACTTCTGGATGTTCATGTCCTACATGAGCAACATTATTTATCATATCCAAATAATTTCTTCCATCCCTGTCAATTAAATATATTCCCTCACCTCTTACAATATGTAGTGGTTTTTTGTATTGAAGAGATAATCCTTTACCTAAACTATTTTGCCTATCAGTGATTATATTTTTTAGACCATAATTTGGTGATGATGCTGAAGCAGGTTTTAAAAAAATTGAATCAGGATTTGGGCAGATTGACTTCCAAGACTTTAAATGCTTATGATAACCTACCCCTGGAAATTTATCCCCCATATCGAGTAAGGTGAGTAATATTTGAAAATGAAGATGTGATGCCCAATTACCATTTTCATTTAAATCTCCAATCCAACCCAAACAATCTCCCTTTTTCAATTTATCACCTACGTGAATTTTAGTTAATGATTTTGAACTTAAATGACCATAGAGAGTGTAGAAAGAAGAGTTTTTATTTTTATGTTTTACAACTAACATTGGTCCGAAAGTTTTTTCCCCAATATCATTTGATACTATTACTATTTCACCATCAAAAGGTAGATGTATTGGTGTTTTTTCTGGAAGCCAAAAGTCCAAACCAAGATGAAGACATCTTTTTTCGTTTCCTTCATTGCCAATCCTATCATATTTAACAGAGGTATATATCGGCCTGCTTTCTAAATATCCACCGGCTATAATCTTGTTTGGATATTTTTTCTGAATCAATGCTATTTTATGTTGGAAAATCTCTAAATCATCAAATTCTTCTTTTCTTCCAACCCATGTACTCTCAACACTTAAATCTAAGTTATATACCTTAGTTTTTGATATAGAAGGAAAAAGTGTTGAAAAAGATATTTTGTTATTCTTAGTCCATTTTAAAAAATTCAAGTAATTAGGATGTGGCTCAAAATCACATGCCTCTCGAAACCTATAATGTGCAAATTCAGAATTTACTACTGCCCATTTTTTTAGTAATTTCCAAGCAGACTTTTCACTTATTCGTAAATAATCATTCAAAGGGAATTTAGATCTACTAATCATTGATTTAGTAATTGAAACTATTAGCCTTATACCAATAAGATTGTATAGATACTTTAAGTCATTTTCACCAAGTGGATTGCTTAGATGATAACCCTTAATAATTGGAATGGTAGCATCAAGTGGATCTTCAACATTCATAATTGCATATGTACATGTAATTGCAAGATCATTAATTATTTGTGTATAAATAGCATCTCCATAATCAATAAGGGACACAACGTTTGGACTCAAATAATTATGATTAACAACAATATTGTAATCATTTGCGTCATTGTGTACTACACTTTTTTTTAAGTTTTTATACTCTTTATAATTTTTCTTAAAATGATCTACAAAAGATTTAATTATAACTTTTTGACCACTATTGAAAATACTTATGTACTCATTTACCCACATAGATTGTGCAATGTCCCAATCAAATTTTCTATTTGAAAAAGGGTGAGTAAATGATAATAATTTTTGAGTTACACTTCCGCAGCACACTCCCAATTTGTATCTTAATTCTTTGGTTTTCGGATTGACTTTTTGCCATACTCTTCCTGAGATCCAATCGAGTAATCGTAAACACAGCCTTTTCCCATTATTGTTTAATAAAACATATGGACTACCCTCGACACTTTTTATTTGATTAGGAGCATTAAAACCATTAAGATGAATTAGAAGCTTATGTTGAAAATCAAAAAAATTGTTATTATAAGAATCGGTGGTTATCTTTAATATATATGATTTAGTTTTTGTTTCTACTTTAAAATTCTGGTCTGTTTCACCGGGCAGTGAGCATATTAGACCATCTAGATTATAATAAACTTTAAGTAATCTCTTTGCCTCTTTAATGTCGATCTTCAGTGATAAGTCCAATGAATTAGATTATTTATTTAAAAATTTAAAAAGCCTGAAAGAGATTGAATTATTAAAACAAATTAAAATTATAAAATGTGACCCAGGGAGGATTCGAACCCCCAACCCTCAGAGCCGAAATCTGATATTCTATCCAGTTGAACTACTGGGCCCTACTCTCCAAAAAAGTATCTTTAACACCGTTTATTAAATTACAAATATTTTAAAAACTAATTTATTGAATATTGCTCCTGTAAATGTAAATTTATTTTAAAAGTTCTTTTTTCACAAGAGAAGCAATTAGTTTTCCTTCTGCTTTACCACTAATTTTTTTATTTATCATTCCAATAGTTTTTCCCATATCCTTCATGCCTGTAGCTTTTATTTCTGTAATTGTTTCTCTAACAACTATGAGTATTTCGTCCTCTGATAATTGTTCTGGTAAATAAGAGCTTATAATTTCTGCCTGTAAATCTTCTGGTTCAGCCAAGTCATAACGCTCTTGTTCCTTATATATTTTTGCACTCTCTCTTCGTTGTTTTACGAGTCGATGCAAAAGTTTAATAATATCAAATTCACTAAGCGATCCTTTAGAATTCTTAGAGGTTTGAGCGAGTAAAATGGCGGATTTAATTGCTCTGAGTGAATCAAGTTTTAAACTATCTTTAGTTTTCATTGCATTTTTTAATTCTAAATTTAAATTTTCTAAAATGCCCATAATTAGTCAACGTTATCGTGTAAAAATGAATTATTTGATCTTATTTGTAAATCGTCATTACTGTCATTATCAATAGATAATCTTGAAGGAACGTGCGTTGATGTGTTCTCAATCTTAATTCCTTTTCTTTTATATGCTGGTTCTTTATCCAGTTTATCAATTTTTTGATATTGGTTTGAAAACTTATGATTAAATTTTTCCAAGTGAGCCTTTCTCTTTTTAGATTCAAAAGATACAGTGTCATCAATTGTTTTGTCTAATGAATTGTTTATTTGAGAATCAATAGCAGGTTCTTTATCAGTTTCTTCATATAAATTTGAATTTTCTAAGTGTGTAGTTTCTTTATCGCTTTTAGCTTCAAATTTCACTTCTAGAGTTGAATCGTCAAAATCTATTTTTTTAAAAATATTTTCTTCAAAAGCATCACTTTCTGCGTTAACATTAGAAATAGGTTTGTTAAAGTCAATTTTAACCTGATCATTGTAATCAACTATTTCGGGGTCAATGACATCTATACTAAATGCAGATTGATCTAAATCATTAAATATGAAGTCTTTTTCAGCATTTGAATCGTAATTAGGGTCTGTTGTTATTTCAGCAGTCTTATTAGAATCAGATTCATTATCCTCTTCAGTTACGGAATCGAAATTAGGCTCAAAAAGTTTTTCATCTATACTAGTATTTTTAAAGTTTTTGTAAAATTCATCATTCTGTATTTCAAAATCATTCAAATTAGAGGAATAGTCAAGACTCTCAAAGTCAACCTCAATATTATACAAAATTGGATTCATTGGAATTAATTCCTCTGAATTTGTTTGCTTTTTTTCTACAAAATTTTCTTCATTTGCTATTGGTGTTTCATTAACATAATCATTAATTACATGATTATCATTTTCATCGCTTAAATTATGAACAATTTTTTGATCATCTTCCAATGAATGAATGATTTTTTTTGCTTCAGTATTTGATATCTCATTTTGTTGTTCTTGGGCAAATCCAGTCGCTATTATGGTAACTGATATTTCATTGCCCAAGTTTTCGTCTTCTCCAACGCCCATTATAATGTTTGTCTGATTACCTGCTTCTGTTTGAATATAATCATTTATTTCACCAATTTCATCTATTGTAATTTCGTCAGAACCTGAAACAATCAATAACAAAACATTTTTAGATCCACTAATTTTATTATCATTCAATAATGGTGAATCAAGAGCTTTAATTATGGCTTCCTGAGCTCTATTACTTCCAGAAGCAGAGGCTGAACCCATTATTGCAGTACCTGAGTTAGTAAGAACAGTTTTAGCATCTTTCAAATCAATATTTTGGGTATAGTGATGTGTGATAACTTCAGCTATACCTCTAGCTGCTGTAGCCAACACTTCATCTGCTTTTGCAAATCCTGATTTAAATCCAAGATTTCCATAAACCTCTCTTAACTTATTATTGTTTATTACTATTAAAGCATCGACTGTTTCTTTTAGCTTTTCAAGTCCTCTTTGTGCTTGATCTAGTCTAAGACGACCCTCAAATTGAAAGGGCATGGTTACTATACCAACAGTAAGAATATCCATTTCTTTAGCCATCTTTGCAATAATTGGTGCTGCACCAGTTCCTGTTCCACCTCCCATTCCAGCAGTTATAAAAATCATTTTGGTCTGTGTTGATAAAATACTTTTAATCTGATCCTCGCTTTCTTTTGCTGCCAATGCACCAACCTCAGGATTCGCTCCCGCACCTAGACCCTCCGTAAGGCTTGCTCCTAATTGGACTTTTATTGGGACTCCGCTTTCTGTAAGTGCCTGGGCGTCTGTATTAGTTATAACAAAATCAACACCCTTAATGCCTTGGAGAAACATATAATTTATTGCATTACTTCCACCTCCACCAACACCAATTACTTTTATGACATTACTTTGGTTTTTAGGTAAATCAAAATTAATTGCCTTATTTTCTTCGTTATACATCTTTCATATTATTAAGCATTGTCTAAAAATTCTTTAAGTTTATCTCCAAAACGGTCTAAAATCGATTTTCTTTGTTTTGAAAACTTATCTTTTTTTTGTTCGTTTTCTAAATGAGAAACTTTATTTTGATAATTACTTTCATTTTTTTCTGTCAATATGTCTTCAAGAGCGTTCATCAGTAAACCAACCGAAGTAGCAAAAAGTGGACTAGATACTGTATCAATAGTACTTCCAGCGAGATGTTCACTAGGATATCCAACACGAGTATCCATTCCTGTAACATATTCTACAAGTTGTTTAAGGTGTTTAAGTTGACTACCCCCACCAGTCAAAACTATTCCAGCTATCAACTTCTTTTTCTGGTCACTGTGTCCGTAATTTTTAATTTCTAAAAAAACTTGTTCAATAATCTCAACAACTCGAGCATTTATAATTTTTGAGAGAGTTTTTAATGAAATTTCTTTTGGGTCACGTCCTTGTAATCCTGGTATAGAGACAATCTCAGTGTCACGATTTTCTCCTGGCCATGCAGATCCAAATTTTATCTTAAGCAATTCGGCTTGTTTTTCAATGATTGAGCAACCCTCTTTTATGTCCTCAGTAATTACATTTCCACCATATGGTATTACTGCTGTATGTCTTATAATACCATCTTTGAAAATTGCTAGATCTGTTGTACCTCCACCTATGTCTATAAGTGCAACACCAGCTTCTTTTTCTTCAAAACTTAATACTGCTTTAGAGGAAGCTAAAGGTTCAAGAGTAATACTAGCCATACTCAAACCAGCACTTTTTATACATCTGCCAATATTTTTAATTGATGAGACCTGACCAACAACTACGTGAAAATTAGCTTCTAATCTACCACCGTGCATTCCTATAGGCTCCTTTATTTCGCCTTGCCCATCGACTTTATATTCTTGAGGTAATACATGTATGATTTCTTCCCCTGGTAGCATTACCAATTTATACACTTGCTGAATCAATCTTTGGATATCTTCATCGTTTATAACTGATTCAGGATTTTCTCTTGTAATATAATCACTGTGTTGAATACTCCTTATATGTTGACCAGCAATACCAACAACTACATCATTAATAACACACCCCGAATTAGAATTTGCATCATCAATGGCCTTCTGGATTGATTGTATAGTCTGAGTTATATTGTTTACAACTCCCCTGTGCACTCCGAGACTCTTTGATTTTCCAAGACCCAGAATTTCAACTTTATTATATTCATTTTTTTTCCCTACTAATGCAACAATTTTAGTAGTACCAATGTCAAGTCCGACTGAAAAATTTAATTGCTCCATAAACATCATGAGGTTAATGCTACGATTTGCTTCATGTAGCTCAGATTAATATTTGTATAATTGTTTATACTATCCTTATCATTGATAAGTGTACAAAATACTTTCAGTTTTTTAATTTTTTTAGCAATTCTTGTAGGTTTTCCAAAAATTATTTTAAAGTTGTAAGACTTTAATTTTATTTGATACTTATTATTTTTCAAATAAACTTTTTCAAGCTCTCTATTTAAAAATGGATCCGCTAAGAGCTTTTTTATAAATTTGGCTGTTAAACTAATTGATATTGTTGAAGAACTCGTCTCTAAAGATGGGATATATAAAGAGTCAATTGTTTTAAATCTAAACAGTTTTCCATTCAAATCAGAAAATCTTGGTGGTGACGATTCCACTTTAAAAAGTGGCTCTCGTTCGGTGATGCTTAAAAATAATTTATTTTCAAGAGTTATATAAGTTTGAACATTTTTGATCTCAGGTATACTACTCATCTGATTTTCAAGTAAATTCAAATCTAAACTATCTTTACTCATGACTAACTTGTTGGATAGATTTTGTGTTAACAATTTATTAACTAAAGAGTCTTTCAAAAATAGTGGTCTGTGTGTGTGCAATATTTCAAGCTTCAATACTTTTTTTAAACCATGATTAATATTTGAAACACATAAGCATGTAACAAAAAGCAGACACATTGATATTAAAAATAAGATGTGTTTATTCTTTTTCAATTTTTGATTTTTTCAAGATTTAACTTTTTAACTTCAAGTCCAATATCACCTGCCCCTAGAATAGCAAAAATTTTAGGCTCACTTTCTTTAATTAGCGAATTAATTTTTGTTTTTTCCATTAATCGCTTTTTCCTTTGAGATATATTATCCAATAAAATTTTTGAATTTATCCCTTCAATAGGCTCCTCTCTTGCTGGGTATATATCTAACAAAATTACCTCATCAAACTTGCTTAACACAAACGAGAATTCTTTCATAAAGTCCCTAGTTCTTGAATATAAATGTGGTTGGAAGACAACACAATTTTTATAAGATGGATAAAAGTTCCTAATAGTATTGTATATGCTCTGAATTTCGGATGGATGATGTGCGTAATCATCAATAATTATGGAATCATTCAATTGGTAAATATTCATTCTTCGATAAACCCCAGGAAAGTTTTCCAAAGTAGAAATAAAATCACATGTTTTTAAACCTGTTTGTTCAGCCATTGCTATTGCAGCAATTGTATTCATAACATTGTGCCTTCCAATTAAATTTAAGCGAATACCATTAAATTTATCATTGGGAGTATTTAAATCAAATCTATACCCATGCTTGACTTTCTTCAAGTTTGTTGCTCGATAATCAGCAGAAACATCAATTCCAAATGTAATTCCATTAAAAGGGAGTCCATGAGAAAAGATTAACTCATTGTCAACTTGGTTTGAAAATTGAATAAATGCATTTATAAATTCTTTTTTTGTCTTGTATACATCCAAATGGTCTGGATCTATAGACGTAATACAAGCAAAAGTTGGATATAATTGTAAAAAAGATCTATCATATTCATCTGCTTCAACAATAAATGTATCTAATCCGGTTTTTATTAAGTTAGAGGTATTATTCTCAAGGAATCCTCCTACTAAAGATGTAAATGATTTTTTAGTTTTCAAAAAAATGTGTGTCAGAATTAAGCATGTTGTAGTCTTACCGTGTGTACCAGCTACTGCCAGGGTTCTTTTATTCTTACATAACAAGGCTAGAAACTCTGAACGTTTCATAACTATATTTCCCTGCTTAATATAAAACATTAACTGAGGATGGCTTAATGCTATTGCAGAGGAATAAATTACTCTAACATGTTTTTTAAACAAAAAGTCTGGCAAAGCATCCAAAGAATTGTCATGAATAACTTTAATTCCTTCTGCAATTAGTTCTTTCGTGATATCAGAGGAATATCTATCATATCCATATACTTCGTGTCTTAAATTAAAACAAAGTCTCGCAAGTGCTGACATCCCAACACCTCCAATGCCAATAAAAAAATATGTGTGTTGGAAGTTTGTTTTCATAAAATATCTTTGATTTCTTTTATAATATTTTTTGTAGCATCAGGTAAAGCGAAACTTTTCAAATTTTTTATCATTTCTTTTTGCATTCTTTTGTCCATCACAAGTTGTGAAAAAATAGCTTTGAACTTTTTATCAAGATCCTTCTCTTGAATAAGTAGAATAGCTTTTTTTTTTGCTAAAACCCTAGCATTATGTAATTGGTGATTTTCAGAAACATTTGGCGAAGGAATAAGCAATGACGGTTTAGCAACACAACTTAATTCAGAGATACTTCCAGCTCCAGCACGGGATATTATGAAGTCAGCTGCACCATACAAGTGGTCAATATGATTAATGAAAGGTTTTATTATTACTTTTTTTGAACTTAATGACTTAAACTTCTCATAATAAAGAGATCCACATTGCCATATAATTTGAAGTCCAAAACTCTTTATATATTCTAATTCAGATTTAATTAGGTTGTTAATACATTCAGAGCCAAGACTACCTCCAATAATTACTAAAGTTTTCTTATCTAAATCCAAATCAAAAAAATTTTTTGAAATTTTGTTTGATTTAATTTTAACAATATAATCTCTGATTGGATTTCCTGTGATTCGAATTTTGGATTGAGGAAAGAATTTCTCCATACAATCAAAAGCTACACAAATACGGTCTACATTTTTTCCCAAAATACGATTAGTAATTCCTGGATAAGAGTTTTGTTCTTGAATAAGAGTTGGATAATTTAACCATGCAGCAACTTGTAGAAGTGGACCACTTGCAAATCCGCCAGTTCCAATAATCAAATCGGGTTTAAATTTTCTGATAATTAGTGAAGAGTGTATTAAACTTATAAATAATTTAAAAGGAAACAATAAATTAGATAGTGATAGCGACCTTTTAATTCCGCTAATCCAAAGTCCTACAATTGGATAACCTTGTTCTGGTATTTTATCCATTTCCATTTTCCCTCTAGCCCCAACAAATAGTATTTTTGGATTTTTATAATTGTCCTTAATTCCATTGGCAATTGCTAGAGCCGGATAGATATGACCACCCGTGCCACCACCTGATATAATAAACTTATGGGATTTCACTTAAAACTATTAAAGGATTATTATTTTCAACTTTCAGATCATAATTAGATTTAACATTGGAACTAACGCTTAAAATAATTCCCATTGCTATGCAGGTTACCCAAGCTGATGTCCCGCCACTACTTATCATTGGAAGATTTTGGCCTGTAACTGGAAGGACTTCAAGGGCTACACCAATATTAACAAATGCTTGAGTTATTATTGGGATTCCTAAGCCAATTACAGTCAATTTACCAAACGAGCTTTTTGCCTTGTAAGAAATTACCACTATCCTATACAATAACAAAAGATATAGTAAAATAAGTGCAGTACCCCCAACGAGTCCAAATTCTTCTACAATAATTGCATAAATGAAATCAGAGGAACTTTGTGGTAAAAAATTTTTCATCCTACTTTTTCCAGCTCCTAGTCCAAAAATTTTACCGCTTATTATCGCAGTTTTTGCTCTAGATAATTGATAATTTCCATCACTGCTTTCACCAGTCTTAAAATTTTCAATTCTATTTACCCAAGTATCAATTCTGTTGGGAAAAATTTCTGGAAAAGTCTTAGCAATACTTATAAAAATAAATAAAGATATTAATCCAAAAATTATAACACTGACAAGATATTTTATAGGATAGCATGCTAAATAAGCTAACATTAAAACCATGCTAAATAAAAGAATAGCTGTTGATAGATTTGAAGGTAAAATCAAAAGGACAATAATAAATACGGGAAACCAAAATTGTAAAAATGAACTTTTAAAACTTAGTTTTTCTGTTTTTAATTTTGATAGATATCTAGCAGAATAAACCATTAAGACTACTGACGCAAAAGTTGAAGTTTGAAAACTTACACCTATAATAGGAATTTTAATCCATCTGCTTGCATTAGCACCAGAAATTAATGTTCCCTGAGATAAAGTATATATGAGTAAAAGTATGACAACAGGAATCATAAGGATTGAAATCCCCTTGAAATAGTCATATGGTATTTTATGAATTGAAAACATCAACAAGAATCCCACCGCTATTATAATAAAATGCTTGAAGAAATACCCCCAGGGGGTGCCCTTGCCGACAACATAAACTAAATTGGTACTTGAACTAAAAATTGGTAAAAATGAAAATATTGCCAATAATGCCAATATACCCCACAAAACCTTATCTCCTTTTAATAATTCTAACATTAGTTACAAATTTCTTACTGCTTTTTTAAATTGATTACCTCTATCTTTAAAATCCTTAAATAAGTCAAAACTTGAGCAAGCCGGCGAAAGTAGGACAGTATCTCTAGCTAATGCTATCCTATTTGCTATTTTCACTGCTTCAATCATTGATTGGGTTTCTACGAAAATTTCAACTATATTTTCAAAAGTGTTATTTAATTTCTCATTATTCACCCCTATACATATTATTGCTTTCACTTTTTTTCTTACCAATGGCAAAAGAGACTCATAAAAATTACCTTTATCAACTCCTCCTACAATCCAAACTATAGGAGTGTATATACTATCTAGTGCAAAAAAAGTGGCATTAACATTTGTTGCTTTAGAATCATTAATATATTCAACTCTTTGAATGGTAAGTACTTTTTCCATTCTGTGTGGGGCTCCTTTAAAGTGGGTTAGGCTGTCCCTTATGGAATCTTTACTAATTTCTAATATGCTTGCGACTGTAGATGCAGCCATAGCATTTAACAAATTATGTCGCCCTTTTAAAGTAAAATTTGCAAAGTTTATCATAGTTTTTTTGTCTTTTTGTTTAACAATAAAATTTTCATTTTCTATATATACACCCTCATTTATTGGTGTTTCAGACATTGGAATTTTTTTTGATTTAATTTTTACATTTTTAAGTGCTGCCATTAATAATGGATCTTCTGAATTGAAAAGAAAAAAGTCTTTTTTAGATTGATTTTTAATAATTTTCAATTTGGCACTTATATAATTTTTAAACTTAAAATTGTAACGATCCAAATGATCATGGGTTACATTTGTAATTACTGCAATGTGAGGAGAAAATTTATTTATATCATCAAGTTGAAAACTACTTATCTCAAGTACATATATATCATAATTCATTTTAGCAACCTGTAAAGAAAAACTCTTTCCTATGTTACCTGCAATACCAACATTAAAACCAGCTCCTTTCAGTATATGATATGTTAAAAGTGTAGTTGTAGTTTTACCGTTCGTACCTGTAATTCCAATCAAAATTGCAGAAGTATGTAATGCTGCGAACTCAATTTCAGAAATTATATTTTTCCGCTTCTTTCTTAGCAATTTAATAATTGGGGTATCCGATGGAATTCCAGGGCTTTTTACAACATAATCGGCCGAAATTAAATTCTTTATTGAATGTTGACCACACTCCCATTTAATTCCTTCTTTAGAAAGAAGTTTCTTAAGTTCTTTATTGATATTTTCCTTCTCAGAAAGAAATACCTCATATCCCTTTTTTTTCCCTAAAATTGCTGCTCCAACTCCACTTTCACCTGCACCTAAAACTGCTATTTTTTTGTCCATCATCTAAGTTTAAGTGTGACTATTGTTAAAACTGCTAGTACAATACCCAAAATCAAGAATCTTGCAGCTATTTTACTTTCATGAAAACCTAATTTTTGGTAATGATGGTGTAATGGTGCCATTTTAAAAATTCGTTTTCCGTTACCTGTCTTAAATCTTGAGTATTTAAAATAGCTTACTTGAAAAATCACAGATAGTGTTTCTATGAAAAAAATACCACAGAGGAGCGGAATAAGTAATTCCTTTCTAATTATAACTGAAATAACTGATATTAGAGCTCCAATTGTGAGACTTCCTGTATCACCCATAAAAATTTCAGCTGGATAAGCATTGAACCACAAAAAACCAATTAAAGCCCCTAAAAATGCTGATATGAAAACTACTATTTCACCAACATTAGGTATGTATAAAATATTCAAATAAGATGCGAAATTTACATTACCTGATACGAACGAAAATATTGCTAAAACAAAAACAATAATAGCTGAGCTTCCAGCTGCTAGTCCATCAATACCATCTGTCAGATTTGCTCCATTAGAAACTGCAGTAATTATAAAAATTACTATTGGAATAAAAATTAGCCAGGTATATTTTTTGTTTAAACCAGACCATTTAATTAGACTGTAGTAATCAAATTGATTATTTTTAAATAATGGAATTGTTGTTAAACTAGCTTTGATATTTTTACTAAATTTTGTTGATTTATTTTCAATTTGATTAATGTTTGATTTTGCTTGAGTTCTAACAGTTACCTGCGGGTGAAAGAAAAGAATTGTGCCTACAAAAGCCCCAAGTAGGATTTGTCCAAAAATTTTAAATTTTCCTTTTAAACCTTTTTTATTTTTTTTAAAAATTTTGATGTAATCGTCAAGCCATCCAATAAAACCAATCCATAAAATAGTTGAAATCAATAATAAAATATAAATATTATTAAGTTTCGCCAGCAGTAATACAGGTAGTAAAGTTCCAAAGATTATTATTAACCCTCCCATAGAAGGTGTTCCTTGTTTCTCAATTTGTCCAATCAATCCTAAATCTCGAATTGGTTCACCAATTTGTTTTTTCTTTAAAAACTCAATAAATTTTTTTCCAAAAAGCATTGAAAAACTTGTTGATAATATTACTGCAACTGAAGCTCTAAATGTTATGTATTGAAATAAGCTTGCTCCTGTAAGATTATACTGTTTTTCAAAAAATTCAAATAGATAATAAAACATACTAATCCGTTTTTAAAAATATTTGTTGGGCAATTTTAAGATCATTGAAAGGATAAAGGTTTCCTTTAATTTCTTGATAAGATTCATGACCCTTTCCTGCAATCAGTACAATATCCCCTTGCCTAACTAATTTTTTTGCCATGGTGATTGCGTCTTTTCTAATTGTTATTTTTAAAATTTTTTTAAAGTTTTCTGCTGCAACTCCTTTCATCATTTCAGAGATTATTTTAGTTGGATCTTCGTCTCTAGGATTATCAGATGTAAAAATCACCTTATCACATAATTCAGAGGCAATTTTGCCCATAACAGGCCTTTTTTCTCGGTCGCGATTGCCTCCACAACCAATTAAAACAATAAATGTTTCATTTCGAGTACGAATTGAATTAATTGTTTTCATAATTTTTTCAAGAGCATCAGGTGTGTGAGCATAATCAATTATCACTGTAATATCATCTTTTGAAATAAATGTTTGAAAACGGCCCTCAACACTTTTTAACCGACTGATACATTTCAAAATACTAAGCTTTGGTATATTAAATATATCTGCAACAGCAAAAACAGCTAAAAGATTTTGACTATTAAAATTACCAACCAAATTTGTCCAAACTTCCTTATCTTGAATTTTCAATAACATGCCAGAAAATTGACACTCTAGAATTTTTAATTTATAATCAGCATCTTGTTTTGTGGAATATGAATATTTTTTTGCTTTAGTATTTTGAAGCATAAATAATCCATTTTTGTCATCAAGATTTGTTAAAGCAAAAGCACTTTTTTTAAGAATATCAAAAAATTGTTTTTTTGCATCTCTATAATTTTTAAAGCTACCATGATAATCTAGATGGTCATGAGAAATATTTGTAAATACTCCACCAGAAAATTCAAGTCCTTCAATCCGATTCTGAGAAATTCCATGAGAAGAAACCTCCATAAAACAATATTTTAAACCCAAATCCACCATTTGTCTCAAATAATTATTAATCGAAATTGGATCAGGTGTAGTTTGCTTACTTTTAAACTCCTTATTAAGAAATTTAATCTTTACTGTAGAAATTAAACCACTAGTAAATCCTAGGTTAGAGAATAATTCATGTAAAAGCCATACTACAGAGGTTTTTCCATTTGTCCCAGTGACACCAATCAAATTTATTTCTTTAGATGGATTAGAATAAAAGTTTGATGAAATTATTCCAAGTGCCTTGGAGGCATTATGTACTAAAATAAAAGTTATGTCCTTATTTGGCAAATCTGGAATTGACTCACAAACTATCGCAATTGCACCCTTATCAATGGCTTCTGAAATAAATTTATTCCCATCTAACTGGATACCTTTTTGAGCTATGAAAAGTCCTTTTTGTTGGATCTTCCTGCTATCATAACTTAGAGAAGATATCTCGATTTTTGGATTACCAAAAATTCCCTCAATAGGTACTTTATATAATATGTCTTGTAGTTTTTTCAAGCAAGCTTTATTAAAATTTTTTGATTGTACTCTACTTTTGTCCCAGGTTCAATGGACTGTGATTTTACTTTTCCATCTCCTTTAAATTCAACGTTTAAGCCAACTTTCTCTAAAACTTTTTTTGCATCTTCTTCTGATAAACCACTTACATTTGGCACTACATTTTTTATTTCAATTGTTTTAGGATTTTTATCAAGCTTGGCCAATGCCTTTGAACTTATTTTAATTTCTAAAGGAATGTTATTATAGATCTTTTTTGCAATTGATTTAAAAACTGGGGCTGCAACTACAGCGCCATAATAACCCATTGATTTTTGTGGTCTGTGAATGACAACTATACAAGAGTATTTTGGATTGTTTACAGGATAATAACCAACGAAACTTGAAATGTATTGAACTTCTTTTTTGTCGTAATCTATCTGACATGTTCCTGTTTTGCCAGCCATTTGAAGTAGAGAATCTTTAATACTAAATGCTGTTCCCCACTTTTTATCAACAACATTAAACATCATTTTCCTCACCTTTTTTAGAGTTTCTTTTGAACAAACTGATGGGTTTATAACTTTCTTTTTAAAAGTTTTTTCAGGGGAGTTACCCTTATTACTAATTTTACTTAAAAACATTGGTTTTACTAACTGACCATTGTTGGCAATAGCATTGTAGAAAGCTAAAATCTGTAACGGTGTTAAGCTGACTCCATATCCATATGCCATCCACGGTAGATCAAGTCCGTCCCAATCAGAGTCTGAAGGATATGGAATTCTTGGAATACCCTCACCCATTATCGGAAGTTTTAGTGTTTTGTTTAGACCCATATTATATAATCTGTCTACAAATTTTTTAGGATTATTTTTGTAGTTATCATAGATTATTTTGACTAATCCCACATTTGAAGAAACCTCAAATGCTTTTGCTGCTGTTATAAGACCATAACCTCCTTTTTTTGAGTCCTTCACTTTATATTTTTTGAAAAAAGTCAATTCTCCATTACCAGTATCTATTATTGATTTTTCATTAATTACATTATCTTCTAAAGCAGCAATAATAGCCATAAGCTTAAAAGTTGAACCGGGTTCATTTGTCTCGCCTACAGCATAATTTAATTTTTCAAAATATTTCCCTTTTTCTGTTCTTCCTAGATTTGCTATTGCTTTAATTTTGCCACTTTCAACTTCCATAACTACTGCAGTTCCGTGCTGAGCCTTAAATTTTTCAAGCTGTGCAAGAAGTGCATTGTGAACAATATCCTGAATATTCACATCCAGTGTAGTATGTAAATCATATCCTTCTGTTGGCTCCTTTTCATTTGAATCACTAATAGGTTTCCATTGTCCATTAGCAATTTTTTGTTTTAATCTCAGCCCAGAGTTTCCCCTTAAAAATTCTGAAAAAGCTCCTTCGAGACCAACTCTGAAAAATGAACCATTATTATCTTGTATTTCATAACCAATGGTTCTCTCCGCTACTTTACCAAGTGGATTTTTTCTTTTAATGTCTTGTTCAACAATTAATCCTCCACGGTAAATATTTTCTTTGAAAATAGGAAAAGATTTAAACCTTCGATAATCTGAAAAACTCAAGCCTTTTTCAATTAATAAATACCTATTTTTTTGTTTCCTTGCTTCACTGAGTTTGTTGACAATTATTTCACTTGGTATCTTTTTTACGACAGATATAGAATCTGCCAAATCGTTTATTTGATTATTGAATAGATTGTTTGAAGGAATTATTGAATCCCAATATAAGTCATAACTTGGGATTGAAGTAGCCAAGATATTTCCATCAGCAGAAAAAATATCTCCTCTGCTAGGTTGTAAGATAACGTTCTTCACTAAAGTATCAGGTTGAATATCTAGTCCTTCATTATTTTCATAAAATTGAATGTAAATTAACTTCCCAATTAAAAGAAAAGAAAAGAATGTGAGTAATGTTGTGAAAAAATAAAATCTTAACATTAATTTCTTAAAAAAAATATTTTTATCACCCATCAGTTATAATAATTTTTAAAGGTGGTTGCGACGCTGGACCCAAACCTTTAGATAATAATTTTTGGGTAACAGATGATTCTTTTTTTAATATCAAAAGCTCTTCCTTGAGTTGAATAAAATCACTTTTCAAAGACTTTATGTTATTATTAAGTGACGATATTTTAAAAATTTTTTTGTCTGCGCTATGACCACTTGAAATCATAATTATAGCTAACATTGAAATAAAAAGGATCATTTTCCAGTTTTTTAAAGAATTGTCTTTAATCAAAAAGTCTATGTTTAAGAAGAATTTTAAATTTTTCATTTTTTTTCTGCAATTCTAAGTTTTGCACTCCTAGATCTAGGGTTCATTTTTACCTCTTCTGTAGATGGAATAATTAATTTACCAACTTTAAAAAGTACTTTTAATGGATTCCCAAAAAAATCCTTTTCCTCATTTTTATGAAAATTCCCATTTTGAAAAAAATATTTTACATAACGGTCTTCGAGTGAATGATATGATATGCAAACAATTCGACCGCCAGGCTTAAGCAGATCGGAGGACTGCTTTAAAAATGATTTTAATACTTCTAGCTCATTATTAACCTCAATGCGAATTGCCTGAAAAATTTGAGCTAAAAATTTATTTTTTGATTTTATTGGAATTATTGGTTTTAAAACATCAATCAGATCAAAAGTTGTCTTTATTTCATTATTTTTTCTATAGTTTAAAATATTCTGTGTTATTTTTTTTGCATTTCTTAACTCCCCATACCCTTTAAAAATATTATTTAGAGCTCTCTCATCATACGAGTTAACTACCTTATATGCATCCAAAGTTTGTGATTTATTCATCCGCATATCTAATCTGCTAGATTTGCGTATTGAAAAACCTCTAGATTTCTTATTTAGTTGATGGGATGAAACACCTAAATCAGCTAATATTCCATCAACATAATCTATTTGATAAAATTTTAAATAGTTAGTTATATAAGAGAAATTTGCAAGTATTAATTCAAAACGACTATCATCTATTTTATTTTTAAATGAGTCAGGATCTTGATCAAAACCAAATAATTTTCCATTACTATTTAATTTTTTTAATATAGCTTTTGAATGACCTCCTCCTCCGAATGTAACATCAACATAAACTCCCCCCGGATAAATTTTCAATCCCTTTATTACCTCATTTGTTAAAACTGAATTATGATATATATTCATCATTTTTGTCACCCATTACTTCTTCAGCTAGTGATCCAAAGTTGATAGCAGCTTCATTAATTACATTCTCATATGTCAATTTGTCCCAAATTTCAAGGATGTTAACTGCCGAAGAAACTACAATTTGTTTATCTACACTTGCATATTTTATTAAATCTTTAGGGATAAGAAATCTTCCTGAAATGTCCATCTCTACCTTCTTAACACCTGCAGTAAATCGACGAATAAAATCGTTATTCTTTTTGTTAAATCTATTTAACCCATTTAATTTGTTCATAAGCTTTGACCACTCGTTTAAAGGATACATTTCAATACACGGGTTGAAAACAGCACGTTTCAATACAAAACCCTCATCAACCAGCTTGGAAAGTTGTTTTTTTAAAGAAACTGGCATCATGACTCGACCCTTAGTGTCAACTTTACATTCATATGAACCAATAAGGTGTACCACTTTTTTTAAAGATTTATATCAAATATAAATTTTATTTACCACATTTTACCACATTTTACCACATTGTTAATAAGTTTTGACACTTCTGAACTCTACTATCTTAATGATTGGATTAAAATTTAAGCCATAATCTAACTAGTAAATGTCTATATTTGGTCTATAATTTTCCAGGACTAGGGTATATGGATAAAATAATACAAAAACATGAATTTCGATATGTAGAATCTGGTATTGGACAACCAATTATTATCCTCCATGGCTTAATGGGCGGACTAAGTAATTTCTCAGGGGTAATGAATTATTTCCCGAATAAAAAATACCGCGTAATTATACCTGAACTTCCAGTTTATTCATTACCAATTCTTAACACATCAGTAAAATCCTTGTCAGATTATCTTCACAAATTTATATCATTTAAGAAGCTTAAAGATATAATTTTACTTGGTAATTCTCTAGGAGGTCATATTGGTCTACTTTTCATAAAAAAATATCCTGAATTGGTAAAAGGTCTCGTTCTTACAGGAAGCTCCGGCTTATATGAGAATAATATGGGTGATGGTTATCCAAAACGTGGAGATTACGAGTACATTAAGAAAAAAAGTGAGGCTGTATTTTTTGACCCAAAAATTGCCAGTAAAGAAATTGTGGATGGAGTTTTTGAAACAGTTAATGACAGAAATAAGTTAATTCGCACATTGGCACTGGCAAAAAGTGCAATAAGGCATAATATGGCTAACGAATTACCCAAAATAAAAATTCCTACCGCAATAATTTGGGGTAGACAAGATAATGTGACTCCCCCAAATGTCGCTGAAGAATTTCATGAATTACTCCCCAATTCAATTTTGTATTGGATTGACAAATGTGGTCATGCCCCTATGATGGAGCATCCAGATGAATTTAATTCTATCCTAGAAGATTGGCTAGAAACTTCTAATTTCTAGAAAAAAACATGCAAATTAATTCTAGTCGTTTTGTAATGAGCAACACCAATGTTGCTATGTGTCCACAAAGTTATCTACCAGAATATGCTTTTATTGGAAGATCAAATGTAGGTAAGTCATCATTAATTAATTCGATATGCGGCAAGAAAAATTTAGCTAAAACTTCATCTACTCCAGGAAAAACAATTTTAATTAACCATTATCTTATAAATGAAAGCTGGTATCTAGTTGATCTACCAGGTTATGGATATGCTAGGTTATCTAAAACTAAAAAAAAAGAAATTCTTAATCTCACAAAAAATTATTTTAAAAAAAGAAAACAATTAATCAATGCATTTTTACTAATTGATATTCGGCACGAACCTCAGAGTTACGATCTTGATTTTATGATTTGGCTAAATAAAAATTTCATTTCTTTTGCTATAATTTTTACAAAATCTGATAAGCTTAAAAAAAATTCAATAGAGACAAATATTATGAAATATAAAAATGTTTTAACTCAGAATAAGTGGGATACCAGTCCCCCTATATTTGTAACATCTTCTAAAAAAAAGACAGGAAACGATAGAATCCTTGAGTATATTAAAATTCTTAACTCAGAATTTTATAAGTACAAGAGAGCTTAATTCTATTTTAACTTCAAAGCCTCTGCATAATAATCACAAAAATCTCTTATTGTTGCAGTCATTTTTTCGTCATTCGTTGCTCTATAAAATGATTCACTCATTGACAAAAACGTTTGATGAAAAAACAATTTCATTTGGTCAACAGGCATATCTTTTACCCATAAATCCATTTTAAGTGTTTCTTGTTTTTTTGAATCCCAAAATGAAAGTAATATTGCTTTTGATTGCTTATTAGAAATACCTCCATCTTTTGCAGACCAACTAATTTGTTCTGGTATTTTATTTTCATCTAAATCAACATCAATAATTATTTGTGTTTTTTTTTCTGTTGTCATTATCTTTTAGGTTTATATTTTGAAGAATTAAAAAGTTCTTGTGAAGAAAGATTAAGAAACTCAATTAGAGGAAATTCTGGATTATGCTTAAAAAAACTTCTTACAATTTGCCACCCAATCCAAACGCCTATTTTACCCGGAGATTCATTATCAATTTGTAAATAAAATTTTGAAAAAGGGGCAGGTTCTATGAATCGCTCTGTCAATTCTGAATCAGTCTTATATAAAATTTGTTTTTCTATAAAATACTGCCAAATAAATTGTTCATTATTTTTTACCCATTTAACTTCATCATCACTGTAAGCAATTTTTATTTTGTCCTGCAAGTGAGGTAAAAATTTATCTTTTAGATACATTTTTTTTCCCTCATATAATATTTTAGCAAGAAAAGTTCTTTCTTTAGAAGGAGGAATGACATATGAAGCAAATTTTTCTAATATTTGAGGTATTATGTATTTTCTATCTAATTCTTTTCTAATATAATTTGGAATACCATTGTAAAGATTATGATTTGATCCCAAGAAAGTGTCTAGAGAAATTAAAAGTATGCTATCACCGTATACCGTTTTTAATTGATAATCAACATTATTAGTTAGAAAAATGACTCTAGATAAATTAATTTTTGGGAATTGAAAATTTATTTTTTCAAACAAATCTGTTATTTCACTTTGAATATTTGATAAATCTGGGAACTCATTTTGAACAGCGTTCTGCAGAATTAGTTGTAAACTGTCTTTTTGTCTTTTTATCCAGGTACTGTCTGAAAATTGCTTTGGAAATAAAAAAGAATATTCTTTTTTCAATTTTGGGATAACTCCTGAGGGTTGATTATAGAATTTCAAATCAAATCTTTCAAAGGTTAATGAAATTGGTTTTCTATTTTCATTATTTTTTTGATTATTACAGGACGTAAAAAAAATAAATAAAACAAAAATAAAACTATACAATTGAGAATAATAAAAAAAAGTTTTACGTAATGACATTAGATTTGCTATCATATTTACAAAAATGTAATTTTATATAAATTTAAATTTTAACATTTAAATTATGAAATCAAAAGAAAAAGTAGTAAAACACATTGTAAACTGGCTAAAGGATTATTCGAAAAAATCTGGTATGCAAGGTTTTGTTGTTGGTGTTTCTGGGGGTATCGACTCAGCAGTAACCTCTACTCTCTGTGCGAAAACCGACTTAAAATTACTTTGTTTAGAAATGCCAATCAAACAACAATCATCACAAGATTCAAGGGCTTCGGATCATACAGAATGGTTGAAAAAAAAATTCAAAAATGTTTCTTCATTAAGAATATCTTTAGACAAAGTTTTCTCCTCTTTCATTAGTATACTCCCCGAAACAGACAATGAAAATGCCCAATTTCACAGCTTAGCGAATACCCGCGCCAGATTGAGGATGACAAGTTTATATTATTTCGCCGCACTAAATAAATATCTAGTTGCAGGGACTGGAAATAAAGTAGAAGATTTTGGAGTTGGTTTTTATACAAAATATGGGGATGGAGGTGTTGACATTAGTCCTATAGCAGATTTAAATAAAACTCAGGTTTTTTCACTCGCAAAGCATCTAAATATATCTGATTCCATACAAAAAGCTTCACCAACCGATGGTTTGTGGGAAGACAATCGCACTGACGAAGATCAAATTGGAGCAAGTTATGTTGAGTTAGAGTGGGCTATGAATGCTCAAAAGAATAAATTATCTAAATCTAGTTTTAATCAAAGAGAAAGGCAAGTTTACAATATATATCTAGATTTCTACAAGAAAAATCAACACAAAATGAACCCAATACCTGTGTGTCATATACCAGATAATTTTCTTTGATCTATTGAGTAAAAATTTAACGGTATGCTAAAACTTCTAATACTTGATCCACGTCTAATAGTTTTGAGAGGCATAAAGGCCTAATTCAAAAAAAATAATTCAATTGGAGTTGTGGGTGCCTTTGAGGATATCGAAGACTTTTTTTCCTTAATAGAAGAAAACTCTATAGACCTGGTAATAATGGAAATCAAACTTCAAAATGGAAGTACAATAAAAAACCATCCAAAAATTAAAAAGACTATACACAAAAATTGTGGTTATGATTTTTACCTCACAATCTCAATCAAAATATCAAATTGATTTAATCAAAGCTGGTGCTTCAGGATAGTTGTTTAAAAAAGTTGATAAGAAAATATTGATTAAGGCTATTAAATGTGCTACCATAAAGGGGTACCACTTAACAACTAACTTTGAACTTGAGATTAGTAAAAATATTGATCCCCGTCATAAAAAAAGGTTTAAAAAAAATATTTCAAAACGAGAAATCGAGGTACTTAGATTTCTTATGACAGGAAAACGAAACAATCAAAAAGCAGAATCTTTGGGCTTAATTAAAAAAAACAACTAATACCTATAAAAACAGATTAATGAAAAAGTTATGCTTAAATAATGAGATAGATCTTTATCAACAAGTGCTATATCAACAAATAATTTAAATAACCCTATTTAACTTAAGTGAAAGTAATTTTTTTAAATTTTGATACTGCATTACTTCTTCTAAAAACTCCGTTTCGCTATAATTATTTGGTTTACTTTCAGCAATCTTGACAAGATTTTGAATTTTTTGATCGACAAGGTATCTTCTAAAAGTTAAAATAGTTTCACTTACCAATTGACCCACAGCACTTTTTCGATCTTTGACAAAGATATTTTTCTTTTTCCAATTATGAAGCTGATGTTCTTCATCTGATAACAATATATCAGTTAATAAATTGCCTATTTTATTTTCCTTTTGTTGAATTATTTTTTCCGGTCTAATTTCACCTTCTCGTTGATAAGAATCAATTATCTGTGCATATAGCGACTGGTACTCAGGCTGAACCATTTCTATCTCATCTTGTTGTAAATCTAAAAACACCTTTTCGTAAACTTTTGATTGAATGGTTTTAGATTCCTCGATTAAATTTCCTTCCGAATCAGAAAAAATTAAACTTTCATCAAAAAAAGCTTCATCACTCCCATAATGAATGAGTATACTTATTATCTGTTTTTCAAGATTAACAATCGGATTATTTAAATTTAACTTATTCAAATTTTGCTTTAGATGAATGTTTTCTTGAGTCTTTACAATTCCTATTTCATTTTTTTTCAGCTTCCCTTTTTTATTTTTTTCTTGAGCGAGTGCACTGGATAAAACTTGTTCAGAGACTTTCATTCTAACCGAGCATTCTTGAATATAAATTTCTTGTTTTATAACATCAGGTATTTTTGATATACTTGAAACAATATCTCGAATGGTTTTAGCTTTTTTTATTGGATCTCCGGCGGATTCTTTTGTTAAAAGATCAATTTTAAATTGAATAAAATCTTTAGCTTCCTCGTAGAGATATGCTTTTATCTTTTCTGATTGATTAGCTCTGGAGTAACTGTCAGGATCTTCTCCATTAGGAAAAAAACAAACTCTTACATTCATGCCTTCTTGTAAAATTAAATCTATTCCTCTGATTGCTGCCTTTTGTCCTGCTGAATCACCATCAAATAAAACAACTATGTTTTGGGTTAATCTTCTAATTAATCTGATTTGATGAGTTGTTAGAGCAGTTCCTGACGAAGAAACTGTATTTTCAATACCCTTTTGATGCATTTGAATGACATCAGTGTATCCTTCAACTAAATAACATGAATCCTCTTTTACTATCGCTTTTTTTGCCTCATATAAACCGTACAGAACTTCTCCTTTACTATAGGTTTCACTTTCAGGAGAATTAAGATACTTAGCTGTATTGAGAATAGAATTTAGTGTTCTTGCACCAAATCCAAGAATTCTACCTGACATACTCTTGATAGGAAAAATGACTCTACCCCTAAAGCGATCTATATAACCTCTTTCATTTTCCATAACTAACCCAGTCTTTAAAAGATACTCTTTGTCATAGCCACAGCGCAATGATTCGTTATATAGATTATTGTATTTTTTAAGTGCATACCCTAAATCAAAAAGACGTATGGTCTTTTCATCGAAGCCTCTTTCTTTAAAATAACTTAAACCAATTGTCTTACCTTCAGAAGATTCCCATAGATTTTTCGAAAAATTTTCATTGGCAAATTGATTTAACAAGTAAAGACTTTCTAAATGATTTCTTTTTTCTTTCTCCTCTTCATTGGAAACTGTCTCCTCTATCTCAATGTTGTATTTATTTGCTAAGTATTTTATTGCCTCTGGATAGCTGAAATGTTCATGTTCCATTAAAAATGCAACAATATTTCCTCCCTTTCCACTACTAAAATCCTTCCAAATTTGTTTAACTGGTGAAACCATGAAACTTGGAGTTCGTTCATTTGAAAAAGGACTAAGTCCCTTAAAATTTGAACCTGCTTTTTTCAATGTAATAAAGTCTGCTACAACATCTTCTACCCTTGCTGTTTGAAATACTTCATCTATTGTTTTTTTTGATATCAAACTCGTGTTTTTTATAAATGTATCATTTTATTAAGTAATTTAGAGAAGAAAAAATAAGTTATATTTTTCTCTCAACTACATAATTTAGCATAAGTTCAAGTGAATCACGATAATCATTTTTTGGAAATTCATGTAAGATTGTAAGAGCCGTTTGACGGTAAAAATTCATTTTCTCTTCGGCATATTCTATACCTCCTTTTTGTTTAACCAACTTAATTAACTCATTAACTTTATTTTTGTTTTTATTTTCATTTTTTATTGTATTGATAATAAGTCGCCTTTCAGACTTACTAGATCTATTTAAGGCATGAATTAGTGGAAGCGTGATTTTTTTTTCTTTTATGTCAATGCCAACAGGTTTTCCAATTTTCTGTTTTCCATAATCAAAAAGATCATCCTTTATTTGAAATGACATCCCTATTAGTTCACCAAATTTGTGCATTTTCTGAACTTCTTCTTTATTACAATTTACTGCCTGTGCACCAATCGCACAACACGAAGCTATCAAAATAGCTGTTTTTTGTCTTATAATTTCAAAATAGGTGTCCAAAGTAATATCTAATGATCTTGATTTTTCAATTTGTAATAATTCTCCCTGGCTCATTTCCCTAACAGCTACAGATATTATTTTTAATAAGTCAAAATCTTCATTTTCGATAGACAAGAGCAATCCTTTTGACAGTAAATAGTCGCCTACTAAAACAGCAATCTTATTTTTCCACAATGCATTAATAGAAAAAAAACCTCTTCTTTTATAACTGTCATCAACAACATCATCATGAACTAATGTAGCTGTGTGAATCAATTCTATAACAGCTGCACCACGATAAGTTCTCTCATTTATCTTACCTTTTCCAAACATTTTGGATACCAGAAAAACAAACATAGGCCGCATTTGTTTACCCTTGCGATTTACAATAAAATGAGTTATCCTATTCAGAAGTGCTACTTTTGAAGACATTGAGTCTGAGAATTTCTTTTCAAAGACTTCCATTTCATCATAAATTGGTCTTTTGATTTTTTCGACAACTTTCATGTTATATTTAAAATTTATTTTAAGAGATCTTAAAATACAAAAAGACTTTCAGTTTGAGATTATTTTATTTGCTAACTGGCCGCATGCCGCATCAATATCATTACCTCTAGATCTTCGATATGTGACTCTTATTTTAGAGAAATTTAGAGTCTCAATGTAAGCATTTAAGACTTCTTGATTGGCCTCACTTTTGTAAAAGTTATCTGTAGGATTATATTGAATTAAATTTACTTTGGAAGGAATTTTTTTGCAAAACTCTACTAAGGCCTCTATATCTCTTTTTTTATCGTTTATTCCTTCCCAAACAATATATTCTATAGTTACAATACTTTTTGTTTTACCATACCAATAAATAAGTGCATCGAGCAATTCTTCTAACGGAAATTTATTCGCAAAAGGCATGATTTTTTCTCTAATACTTTGAATAGCGCTATGCAGAGAAACTGCAAGCTTGAATTTTACATTCCCATCCGCCATCTTCCTTATAATTTTTGGGATACCAGAAGTGGAGAGTGTTATTCTTTTTGGAGACATTTTCAGTCCTTCCCTACTGGTTAATTTTTCGATTGCTTTTAAAACATTATTGTAATTCATCAGTGGTTCACCCATTCCCATAAATACAATATTAGATATTGGCCTTTTGTAATTTAATAGACTTTCATGATTCATTAATAAAATTTGATCATAAATTTCATCTGAATTCAAATTGCGCATACGTTTTAAAATTGAAGTAGCACAAAAAATACAATCTAAGCTGCATCCTACTTGGGAAGAAATGCAAGCTGTTACTCTTTTTGATGTTGGAATTAGTACTGATTCAATTATTAAACTGTCATGAAGTTTAACAGAATATTTTGAAGTCCCGTCATTGCTTAATTTTTTATTATTAATTATAGCGTGATTTATTATGAATTTTCTTTTCAACAACGATCTTTGGGATAATGAAAGATTTGTCATTTCGTCAAAATTAACTACTCCTTTCTCCCAGAGCCATTTGTAAACTTGGGTTCCTTTAAATGAGGAAATCCGATTTGATAGGAAAAAATCTTGTAACTCTTCTTTGCTAAGAGTGCGGATGTTTTTTTTGAAATTTTTCACATATTACAGTAAAAACTAAACTACAATCTTTAAAGCCTAAATTATCAACATTGCATCTCCATATGAGTAAAAATTGTATTTCTCCTTTATGGCAGTTTTATATGCATGCTTAATAAAATCCGTGCTAGCAAATGCAGAAACCATCATCATAAGTGTAGATTTAGGTGTATGAAAATTTGTAATCATACAATTTGCTATGGAAAAATCATAGGGTGGAAAAATAAACTTGTGAGTCCATCCCTTAAATTGATTTAACATTCCAGAAGAAGAAACAGAGCTTTCAAGCCCTCTCATAACTGTTGTCCCAACTGCGCAAATTTTTTTCCTGTCTACCCAAGCCCTATTAACTTTTTCAACTGCTATATTATCAATAATTAACTCTTCGGAATCCATTTTATGTTTGGACAAATCTTCAACTTCTACTGGGCTAAAGGTTCCTAGCCCAACATGAAGAGTTAATTCTGCGATATCAATACCTTTTATCTCCAAACGTTTTAACAAATGTTTTGAAAAATGAAGCCCTGCTGTTGGTGCTGCAACTGCACCTTCATGTTTTGCATAAATTGTTTGATAACGTTCATGGTCTTCATCTTCTAGGGGTCTATTTATATATTTTGGTAATGGAGTTTGTCCAAGCTCTTTTAATTTGAATCTAAATTGATCATAATTCCCATCAAAGAGAAAACGAAGGGTTCTCCCCCTGGAAGTTGTATTGTCAATCACTTCGGCAACTAAACTATCATCTTCTCCAAAATACAACTTATTACCAATTCTAATTTTTCTTGCAGGATCAACCAACACGTCCCAGAGCCTTTGCTCTTTATTTAATTCTCTAAGAAGAAAAACTTCAATTCTTGCACCTGTTTTCTCTTTATTTCCAAAAAGGCGAGCAGGAAAAACTTTTGTATTGTTTAAAACCATTACATCGCCTTCATCGAAATAGTTGATGATATCCTTGAATACATGGTGTTCAATTTTTTCCTCTTTTCTATTTAGAACCATTAATCTAGACTCATCTCTGTCCGGAGATGGCCTTTGTGCTAGTAGGGTTTTAGGAAGATCAAATTGGAAATCAGAAAGTTTCATTAATTTTTTTTGATTGCAAATATACCAACTTGATTAAGACGTTGTCAAGTAAAATCCAAATTATCTGTTTTTAATAGTAAAACCGAGTTGGATAAGATCATTCCAAAAGTCAGGATAAGACTTAGAAACTACAGATGGATCTTGAATGGATAAAGGTGAAATAATTGATAAAGGAGCAAAAGCCATTGCCATTCTATGGTCATCATAGGTAGCAACAGAACAATTATTTATAAAACTTGAATTAGAATTTAAAAATAGACTATTTTCAGTAACCGAAACGTTTGCTCCTAACTTTATTAACTCTGTTTGAAGAGCAAAAAGTCTATCTGTTTCTTTAATTTTTAAGGTATGTAGACCAACTAATTCACATTCTACTCCCAAACCATAACATGTGACAGCGATTGTTTGAGCAATATCAGGTGAATTTGATAAATCATAAAATATTTTCTTTGGAAGTTTAATGTTTTCTTTTTTTAAGATAAGATTTTTACCTTTAAAAATTGAGGTTACTCCAAGTTTTTTGTAAATATTGCGAATTATAGAATCACCTTGCAAACTTTTTGATTTGAAAGTTTTTAATGAAATTTCTGATTCCTCAGAAAGTGCGACTATGCTGAAAATATATGACGCTGAACTCCAATCTGATTCAACAAGTTGATCGTTTTTAATAGGATTATGTTTGTATTTGACTTTTATTATCTGACCATCAAAAATTGTTTCAACACCAAATCTTTCTAATAATAATAAAGTCATATTTATATATGATTTTGAAGTGATTTTACCAGTTAGTTTTAATTCAATTCCATTTTCAATAAATGGCCCAATCATTAATAAAGCTGATATAAATTGACTACTAATATTAGCTGGAAGGCTTACAGAACCACCTTTTAAATTTTTCCCCTTGATATGTAAAGGTGGGTAACCTTTTTTTTTTTCATATGTAATACTAGCTCCCAAAAAGTTTAATGCATCAACAAGTATTTTGATGGGTCTTTCTTGCATTCTTTTGGAACCTGTTAACAAAACTTCTCGCCCATCAACTTGAGAAAAATAAGCAGTTAAAAAACGCATTGCAGTCCCAGCGTGATTAATATCAATAACTTTAGCTTTTGACGAAAGAGCAGCCTCCATTAACTTGCTATCTTCAGAGTTAGATTTATTTTTAATTTCAAATCCTGAGATTAGCCCTTGCAATAATAGCAATCTATTTGTTTCACTTTTTGAACCCGTTATTCTAAGTTTGCGATTAAATTTTTTTGTATTGTGCTTAATGTCAATATGCATGAATGATTTAAGATTTTAACTTAGAGTTGTTTAGGTGACGCTTATGATCACGTGCAGTATTCTTGTTTAATTTATTTTTAAAAGCAGAAGTAAGATCAACACCTGTTTGGTTAGCTAGACAGATTGTTACAAAAATTACATCTGCTAATTCCTCACCAAGATCTTTATCTTTATCTGAGTCTTTGTATGACTGTTCTCCATATCGTCTAGAAATTATTCGTGCGACTTCTCCAACTTCCTCTGTTAGTTGTGCCATATTTGTTAGCTCTGAAAAATAACGTACTCCATGAGATTTAATCCAATTATCAACTGCTTCTTGTGCTCTACTTAGGTCCATGATCAAAAATAAGCATTATAGTTGGCATTCTAAAAAATGTATTTCAATTGAATATTTTTAGAATATCATTTAAAGAATATACAATTGAACAACTTTTATGTTCTGGCTCATTATGTGAATTAAAATGTAATGCCTGCATACCTAATTTTAAAGCCCCCTGAATATCAGCCTCAAAATTATCGCCTATCATTAATGATCTGTAAGGCGTAGAGCCAGAAATTTTCATAGCAATTTCAAAAATTTTGGGATGTGGTTTTTTGTAACCTACTTCTTCTGCAGTAAAAACAAAATTGAAGTAAGGTTTTAATCCTGAATTTTTTATTTTAAACCTTTGCACTCTATTAAAACCATTTGTTATGATGTGTAATTTATAATTTCGCTTAAGATGTTTTAACAAATCTGTAGCACCATCAAATAGGTGAGGAAACTTTGAGAGATTCTCGATATACATATACGATATATCCTTTAGATCTTTAACTTTAATACTGATATTTAAAGAATTGAATGTTTGGACTAGCCTTTGTATTCGCAATTCCTTTTGACTTATTTTATTTTCTCTATAAAGCTTCCAGTAAATTTGATTTATTGGATTGTAATGAGCGAGAAAATCATCAATTTGTATGGAGTAATTTAATTTGTTAAAAATCAATTCAAATGTGAGTGCAGAGTTTCTTTCAAAATCCCAAAGTGTATGGTCTAGATCAAAAAAAATATCTGTAATTCGATTTATACTAATCACTAATAAAATCTAAAAACCCTTTTTGTAAGATATTATTTTTCAAATCAGGATCCAAAAAACCATTAGACAAAACTAAAGTGAGAACTGAAGAGGATAAGGGTAGCTTTTTACAAACTCTTATTAACTTTTCAAAAGGAAACGAATCATTTGTCTGTTTTAGTGATTGTTCTGTTGCGAAAATAGGAGTTAACTTTATTGAAAGTTGAAATTCTCTTGAAACATCATAAAAATAATATGGGGTCGCAGTTCCAGCGCGAAAACCAATTCTATCCAAATAGCCCATGCTATAATCATTTTTAAATTCATTCTCAGATAGCATTTCATAATCTTTTCTCAAATCAATAATACCATTACTTAGCCGAACATCAAAAATTGTTCTTTTAGTCAATTTTTGGAAATCATTTTTTTCTCTTATGATTTGTTTTTTTGAGTCCGTTTGAGCTTTAACTGAAGTGAGTAAACCTAAAGAAAAAAAATCACCCGTTTTTTTAATGATTTTTCTGAATCTAAGATTAAAAATTGAAGTTGATATTTGGTAAGAAGAACTGTGAGAAAAAAGAAAAAATACAATTGGTTTTATTGAACTTCTATTAAACCAGTCATTCCATTGGTGATAAGTTTCAAATGGATCATTTCTCAATTTAATTAAAACTAAAATATGTATGATTAATTGCTTAATATTTAACTTCCATATTGCAGAAAAAAAATCCCCTAAATTTTCTAATAGTGAACGATTAGAATATCTAAATGCAACAGGGACCTCTAATAAAATTTTTTTAGATGGTTTAAAATCGTCTTTCTTGACTATTTCATGGAAATTTGAAGCTAATTGTTCTTTGAATTTCGAAACCCACAAATCAATAATTGGTAATTCTAAAAAATCAAATTTAATTGAAATACTTTGAGATGGATCAAAGTACCCCAAATTTGTTTTCAAATATGGCATACACTCTTCATACCGACAAAGAAGAAAAAAGCTTGCAGCAAATATGTCAAAGGGGCAATCGCATTCCGCATCGGTTGCAAAAAAGATTGGAAGTTCATCCCAAAAATCAAGTTTTAGCTTTTGTGTTGTTATCCCCTGCTCAAAGAGTAAGAAATGGGATTTTATAAAAAATTCATCACCTAAAGGTTTATTTGAATAACTAAGTTTGGGGCCAGAATGCGCAACAAAAATTTCAACTTTAGAAGTTAAGTCAAAATTGATCAAGAGCATATTTTCAAATATGTGTTTAAAAATATATGTTATCCGAGGAGTAATTTTATGAGTATAAACTAAAAACATCTAAAAACAGTTGAATAAACTTCAAAAACAAAACAATAAATGTAATTTTTAAAAAACTAAAATTTCCTAATGTGTGATTTAATAATTTCCCAATCTATACCTCCAAAATTTCCAGAACTCATGAAAACTAGCACGTGTTTAAAATAAGTTTTTTTAATTAAATAATCCATTAAAGCATTTTTATCTGTAAATAGTTTTAGAGCTGAGCTTGCGAAAGACTTTTTAATAATATCCTCTGAAATAGTCTCTCTATTTTTATTTTTTAAAACAACCGGATCAAAAAAAATAATTGAGTTACTTGTTTTTTTTAAGATCTTAATATATTGATTCAGGAATTTAAAATCTAAACTACTAAATGTATGGAGCTCAAGGCAAAATGTAATTTCAAAATCAAAAAACTGTTTATCAACTGCGTCCACAGTTGCTTTGACTTTACTTGGAGCGTGTGCAAAGTCATTGAAAAGAAGCGAGGTTTTACCTTTTGCTATACATTCTAAACGTTTTGATGCACCTTTGAAACTTGGAATAGCTTCATAAAAATCAGAAATATTAACGCCCATTAACTGAGAAATCCACTGAGCCCCAGAAAGATTTAATAAGTTGTGATTCCCAAAAATTAATGTCGGTATTTCACCTTCTTCTGTATCAAGATAAGTTGTAGCATTTTCGACCAAAAAATTGGGAGTCCCGTAGGGAATTTTTTTTATTGTATTAGAATTATTTTCGACTAATTCTTTAAGCAATTTATCTTCATTATTAAAGATCAAAACCCCACCAGGTTGAATTGAAGAAATGAAACTGTTAAATTGTTTAACATAATCATCATAGTTTGGGTAGACGTTTACATGGTCCCAGGCAATTCCACTTATTAGGGCTATTTCAGGTTTGTACCACAAAAATTTTGGCTTTCTGTCAATAGGTGAAGACAAATATTCATCACCTTCAATCAAAATAAAATTATTTTTTTCTGAAATTTCAATTGTTTCATTAATATTTTTTTGAGGAGCTCCAACCATGAAGTCTATATCAATATTATGGTATTTTAGAACATGAATAATCATAGAGGTAATAGTTGTCTTTCCATGACTGCCAGCTATTACTACTTTTGTTTTATTCCTTGATATTTCTGATAAAAACTCCGGATAAGATTGAATATTTAATCCTAGTTCTTTTGCTTTTAATAATTCAGAATTGTCTTTTTTAGAGTGCATTCCTAAAATTACAATGTCAATTTCTGAATCTATTTTCTTAGGAAACCAACCCAACCTTGGTGGTAGCAATCCAGTGTTTCTTAAATTACTTTTCGAAGGCTCAAAAATTATATCATCGCTTCCACTAACTTTATGTCCGAGTCGATGCATAGCGATAGCTAAACTATGCATTGCACTTCCGCCTATTGCTATAAAATGTAAATTCATTGTTAGATCAATCCATTAATTAAACTCGAAATAGAAGGATAGTCATTTTCATATGATTTGAGTTTTGAAATAAAAATTTTCATCCGCGCCGTATTGCCTTTCATTTTTTCTAATTTCGCAATATGATAATAAACCCAAGGTAAAGGAATTGAATCCCGAAGAACATGTCTTTCTCCATAAAATGAAAGTGCACAAATACCCCACTCTGGATCTAATTGATAGTCAGATGCAATTCTACCTATATCATATGCTAAGTTTCTTCTGCTCTTGTTTAAATAATCTAAAAAAGAATCCGAACAACTGTTAAAGTTTGATAATAAACTATGAAATAATTTATTGTAAGTTTCACTTGCTTCTAGAACATCGTTAGTTTTTTCATAAAAAAGTCCCTCAGCAACAAGGCCCTCAATTGGATCTAACTCTTTGATTCTATAAATGTACCTTTTCGCTTCATCAATACTTCCCCCAAAAATTGTGGGTATTGACACAAGCACGTCAACTTGTGCAATTAGAAATAGTATATTTTTTGGTTCGAGATTTACTGCTTCCTGAAAAGCTCTCTTCATAATTTTTATATATTTTGTTGATGAAAATATTGATACCTCTAGCGATCTATACCCTGAAGCAGCGCCAAGTAAAAAAAAGTATTCTGAGTTTGGTTTTATTTTTAAACTCATTTGTAAAAATTTTATTGAGTTTTCCCAATCTTTATGGGTAAAAGATAGTTCTGCAATGGAATCTATCAGCTTTTTATCTTTTGTTTTATTGTAAGATGTTTTTAAATTATTTAGTGTTTTCTGATAATTAAGGTCTGATTTAAATAAATAAAATACTTTGGGTGTTGAGTCTTGGGATCGCGCAAAACTCGCAAAAAAAAGAAATAAAAAAACTTTAATATTTCTATTCATATTTTTTATTTAAAACTTTCCAAAGAAGGTCTTTTAGTTCATTTAAATTTTGTCGAGTATTACTTGACACAATTAGATAAGGAATATCTTTAAATATCGATTTCATTTCTTGAGCATACTCGTTCTCTAGTTCAGAGTCAAGAAGATCAGACTTAGAAAGAATAACCACATAATCTTTGTGTAGTAGCTCCGGATTGTAGGTCTTAAGCTCGTTTAAAAGAATACTATATTCTTCTTTAAGATTTTTTGTATCAGATGGAATAACAAAAAGCAAAATAGAGTTTCTCTCAATATGTCTGAGAAAATAATGTCCTAAACCTTTTCCGCTTGACGCCCCTTTAATAATTCCTGGGATATCAGCTATTACGAAAGATTGAAAATCATAATTTTCAACTATCCCCAGATTTGGTTTTAGTGTAGTAAATTCATAGTCTGCAATTCTTGGTTTGGCAGAAGTTAAAGAAGCAAGAAGTGTGGATTTTCCCGCATTTGGTAAACCTACTAAACCTACATCCGCAAGTAATTTTAATTCTAAAGTAATCTGTAAACTTTTCCCTTCCAAACCGGGTTGAGCATATCGTGGAGTTTGTCTCACAGAAGACTTAAAATGCCAATTTCCTCGTCCTCCCAGACCACCTTCAAGAAGAATCTTTTCTTGGTCATTATCCGTTATTTCGAAAATGATTTGATTAGTTTTTGTATCTCTTATAACGGTACCCAGGGGAACCTCAATAATGCAATCATCACCTTGTGATCCACTTTTTCGATTTTTGCTACCATGTTCTCCGTTACCTGCCGAAAAATGTTTTTTAAATTTAAATTGATAGAGAGTCCACATTTGTTGATTAGCACGTATTATGACATGACCTCCTCGGCCACCATTTCCTCCATCTGGCCCTCCTTTATCAATATATTTTTCTCTATGTAAATGGGTTGAGCCTTTGCCTCCATTTCCTGAGCGAACAAATAGCTTTACATAATCAACAAAATTACGCTCAGCCATTTTTAGATTTGTAAACTGTCTATAACCTGAACTAAACGATTGGTTATAATATCTATACTACCAATACCACTAACAGAATAAAATTTATTTTGGTCATTGTAATATGTCTTTAATGGAGATGTTTTCTTATTGTATTCTTTGAAACGATTTATAATTTTTGTTTCATTTTGATCATCAATTCTTCCACTTGATTTTCCACGCTCTAATAGTCTTTTTATGAGAACATTATCTTCGACTTCCAATGAAATTGTTGCACTAATTTGCATTTTGTAATTTTCTAAAAAATTGTCTAACGCTTCAGCTTGAGATTTAGTCCTAGGAAATCCATCAAATAGAAATCCTTTTGCATTTGTATTTTTCTTTACTTCTTCTTCTAACATTTTAATAGTCACCTGGTCTGGAACCAAATCTCCCTTATCCATAAATGATTTTGCCAATTTCCCTAATTCAGTTTTATTTTTGAGATTATAACGAAATAAATCTCCCGTAGAAATATGGACCAGACTGTATTTTATTTTTAGAAAATTAGCTTGAGTACCTTTTCCGGCACCTGGCTTTCCAAATAAAACTATGTTGATCATAAAGACAATTTTGTTTAAATATACCTATTTTGCTCGGCTTTTTTCCTATCCAAAAAACTTATCCGTATTTTAGCTAAAAGTAGATAATGAGTTTCTTTTCAGGAAAGCAAAAAATTGGAATTTTAGGAGGTGGACAGTTGGGCAAAATGCTACTAAATATTACAAGTAAATGGGATATACATACAAAAGTAATGGACCCTAATATAGAAGCACCTTCAAAAATATCATGCAACGAATTTGTTAAAGGAGATTTAATGGACTATCAGGATGTATACAGATTCGGTAAAAGTGTTGATATTCTTACAATCGAAATAGAAAATGTAAACACACATGCGCTTAGTGATTTAGAAAAAGAAGGAATAAAAGTATATCCTCAACCAAATATCATTAAAACTATACAGAATAAATGTAGTCAAAAGGAATTTTACAAGAATAATAAAATTCCAACTGCTCAGTTTAAATTATTTGATTCAAAAGATCAGTTAAAAGATGAAGTTGCTCGTGGTCTTGTTTCTTTTCCATTTGTTTGGAAATCTGAATCAATGGGATACGATGGATTTGGAGTAAAAATTGTCAGGTCAAATCAAGACCTTGAGCAAGTGAGTTCAAGAACCTGCCTTATTGAAGAGTTAGTAAATATTGACAAAGAGTTAGGAATTATTGTATGTAGAAGTCCCAAGGGTGAAACTAAATTTTTTCCATGTGTTGAAATGGAATTTCATCCTAAAGCAAATCAAGTAGAATATGTTTTATGCCCGGCTAGAATATCAAAAAGCGTATCTAAAAAAGCTGAAAAAATCGCACTTGCGGTTTCAAAGTCATTCAATCATGTAGGTTTACTAGCTGTTGAGTTATTCCTGACTTCAGATGGAGACATATTAGTAAACGAAGTGGCTCCAAGACCCCATAATAGTGGTCACTACACTATTGAAGGGGCTTACACATCTCAGTTTGAACAACACATTAGAGGAATTCTTGACCTACCACTCGGAGAAACTTCAAACAAAGTGGCTGGTGTAATGGTAAATTTAGTTGGGAAAAAGGGTTATTCTGGACTGGTAAAATTCAAAAATATTGAACACATTTTAGCTATTGAGGGAGTAAATCCCCACATTTATGGAAAGAAAAAAACAAGACCCTACAGAAAAATGGGACATATAACAGTTATTAATAAGGATTTAAATACAGCTCGTATGATTGCGGAAGAAGTGAAACAGACAATTGAAGTAATTACAAAATAATATGACAAAAGTTAGTATAATTATGGGGAGTCAATCAGATCTACCTGTGATGAATGAAGCAATAGAAATTCTTAATGAATTCAAAATAGAAGTTGAGGTAGATATAGTCTCAGCTCACCGGACGCCTGAAAAAATGTCATTATTTGGAAGCCAGGCACACAAAAGGGGTATAAAAGTAATAATAGCTGGAGCTGGAGGTGCAGCACATTTACCTGGTATGATAGCATCCCTATCACCGGTTCCTGTTATTGGAGTACCAATTAAATCAAAAAATTCATTAGATGGATGGGACTCAATTCTATCAATATTGCAAATGCCTGGCGGTGTGCCTGTAGCAACCGTTGCTTTAAACGGAGCTAAAAATGCTGGCATTCTTGCCGCACAAATGCTAGGAATCGAAAATCAGGAAATTCAAAAGAAAATATTAAAGTATAAAAACAGTTTGAAAGAAAAGGTTATTAAAAGTGGAAGAGAAATTAAAAACAATAAGACCAAGTAATCCTTTACTATACCATTTCAAGACTAATTTTGAGTCAATCCCTTTCGATAAAATTAAACCGAAAGATTTTATTCCAGCTATCAAAAAAGGGATAAGACAAGCTCTAGATAATATTCACCTAATTTGTACCAATACTGATAAACCTACTTTTGAAAATACAAATCTAGCACTAGAGTCATGTGGAAGTATTTTAGGAAGAAATAGCTCTATATTATTTAACCTAAATAGTGCAGAAACAACTAATGAAATTCAACTTATTACTAGCCAAGCTTCTGTATTGTTAACTAAATTTCAAAACGATATTAATCTTAATGAAGTTTTGTTTGATAGGATTCGCTATGTATATGAAAAGACCGATCAAAAAAATTTAAATGCCGAACAAAAAACTCTTCTAGAAAAACAGTACAAGGGTTTTGTTAGAAATGGGGCATTACTTAATAAAAGTGAGAAGAAAAAACTACGGATAATCGATGCTAAATTGGCCAAATTATCTTTGTCTTTTGGTCAAAATGTTTTAGCAGAAACACAAGCATACGAACTGCATATTAAAGATGAAAAAAAACTCAGAGGTTTACCAGAATCGCTTATTGAAATGGCAAAATCAATAGCTGAAAAAAAAAGAAAGGAAGGATGGATTATTACTCTTGATTATCCAATATATATCGCTTTTACAAAATATTCAGAGGAAAGAGAACTTAGAAAAGAAATTACACTTGCTTTTGGGAAAAGAGGATATCAAAAAAATAAAAACAATAATACTGAGATTATTATACAAATCATTTCACTCAGAAAAGAAAGAGCAAAACTCTTAGGATACGATTCACATGCTGACTTTATTTTGGAGGAGAGAATGGCTAGTTCTATTACAGAAGTAAAAAAATTTTTAGATGGCTTAGCAAAAAAAGCATTTCCTGCCGCAGAAAAAGAATGGGATACTATGAATACTTTCGCTAAAAATAAATTAAACTTAAAAAAACTTGAAAAATGGGATATTGCCTTTGTAAGTGAAAAAATCAAAAAAGTTAAACTTGACTTTGATGAACAAGAATTAAAACCCTTTTTTTCTCTTGACAATGTTTTAAAAGGAATATTTGAAATTGTTGGAAAACTTTTTGAACTCGAGTTTAAGGAAAATTATGATATTCAAAGATATAATAATGAGGTTCGAGTTTTTGAAGTTTATAAAAAAGGTTCGTTCTACGCCCTACTTTATGCAGACTTTTTCACAAGACCAGGAAAAAGAGATGGAGCATGGATGACGAGTTTTCGCCCTCAGAAAAAAAACCAAAGACCGCATGTGTCAATTGTTTGTAACTTTTCTAGACCTACAAAAACCAGGCCTTCACTACTAGCATTTCGAGAAGTTACTACTTTATTTCACGAATTTGGTCATGCACTTCATGGAATTTTAGCTAATACAAGCTATAGTAGTTTAAGTGGTACAAATGTTTATTGGGATTTTGTAGAATTACCTAGTCAAATAATGGAAAACTGGTGTTATGAAAAAGAAGCAATTTTAATTTATGCAAAACATTACAAGACCGGAAAAATCTTGCCTCAAGAATTTATTGAAAAGATAAAGAAAATTAAAAATTTTCAACAAGGCTTGCATACATTACGCCAACTAAGTTTGGGATATCTTGATATGTCCTACCACATGAAAAATTCTAATAATATAAAAAGTTTGAAAAAACATGAAAAAAGTTTAATTGAAAAATTTCAATTCACAAAAGATATTGATGAAAATTGTTTAAGTACCTCCTTTTCGCATATCTTCCAAGGGGGATATGCAGCAGGATATTATAGCTACAAATGGGCAGAAGTTTTAGATGCACACGCATTTGAACTTTTTTTGAAAAATGGAATTTTTAACAAAAAAACTTCAGCTAAGTTTCATGACAATATACTTTCAAAAGGCGGCACCGAACACCCTATGGTTTTATATAAAAAGTTTAGAGGTAAAGAACCTAATTCGTCAGCACTTTTGAAAAGAGCTGGATTAATTTAATGCATCATGATTTTATTCTTAATTTGACGGGAATACCAAAAAATTATCATAAATTTTAATTTTTTCTACCAAGCGAGATATCCTCCTCTAAGATCATAAATCTGTTTAAAACCAAGTGAGTCAAAAATTTTCGAAGCCTTAGCACTTCTTCCTCCAGCAGAACAATAAAGAAGTACAGGTTTACTTCTATCAAGTTTTGAGATTTGAGATAAAAAATCCTTTGATTTAAAATTTATATTTTCTGCATCAGCAATAAACCCGCTACTATATTCATTTGGAGTTCTTACATCTATTAATTGCACCTCTTTATTTAATAGTATTTGGAAATCTTCTTTTTCTACAATATGAATGTTAGATTTTTTTTGTGAACAACATAAAAAGATAAGTGTTATTAAAATTTTTTTCATTTTCTAGTTTATTAAATTATTTAGTATATCCTTTACTTAATATCATAATATAATGGAGGATATTTTAAATGATAATTAGTGATTTTTTGAAAAAAGTGGGCAAATTCAAGAATTTTTTCTTCCTGATACAAGTTACCTAAAAAACTTATACTAGTAGGATGATTTTCAGAATCAAAGCCCGTCGGTACACAGACGACTGGATGACCTGTTAAGTTTGTAATCATTAACTGGTTGCCACCTGAGGTTGGGCTAATTAAGACATCAATTTCTTTCATTATGGAATGCATCTCTTCAATTAATTTAAATCTAAATCTATTTGCTTGTATATATTCAACAGCTGGAATGAAACGTGATTGTCTAAGGCTATTAGCTCTAGATTTCTGGTTTTGTTGGACCATACTGTCAACTTTACCACTTCTCACTAATTCATCAAAATAAGCTCCTGATTCAGATCTTAAGATTATATCAAAAACCTTAAAAGGATAGTCTTTTGGTAAATTTATTGGCAACAGACTTATACCATTTTGTTTTAATAATTTAATTACATCACGAATGTTGTCACCACTATCTGTTGTATCTTTTTCAATTAAATCCTTCAAAAATCCAATTTTATATTTCTCAGGTTTTGATTTAATATTAAAAAAATAAGATACATCAACAGATGTTGGGTCTAAAGGATCTTTGCCATAAATAGCTTCAAAAACTATAGCACACCCTATAGCGGAACGACACATTGGTCCAACTTTATCCATGGACCAAGAAAGAGTCATTACTCCATTTCTGCTTACTCTTCCATAAGTGGGTCTTAATCCAGTTATACCATTACGGGTACTTGGTGAAACTATAGAGCCAAGGGTCTCTGTTCCAATTGAAAATCCAACCAATCCAGCTGCAGTTGCGGATCCTGAACCAGCAGAGGAACCACTTGCCCCTTGTTTAGGATCCCAAGGATTTCGGGTCATCCCTCCGAACCAAACGTCACCTCTTGCCAATGAACCAGAAACTAGTTTAGCTACAAGTACAGCTCCTGATCTCTCCAGCTTTCTAGCAATTGTTGCGGTTTTGTTAATTCGTTGATATTTATACGGATAAGCGCCCCAAGTTGTAGGATAACCCTCTACTGAAATAAGATCCTTCAAGCCATAGGGTATTCCGTGTAATGGCCCCAATATAATTCCATTTTCAAGAAGACTGTCAGCCCTTTTTGCTTGCTTAAGGGCTAAGTCTTCAGTTAAATTTATTGCACAAAAAAGAGAAGAGTTATGCTGCTTAAGTCGTTTTATATAAAGTTTAGTTAGTTCTAAGGACGTGATCATTTTAGACTTAATAAGAGCGTGAAGTTGTGGGACTGTATAAAACGCTATCTCATCTAAATTTTTTGGAAGATTTTGTTTTTTAATTGTACCAAAGTTTGATTTTAATTCTCTGTTTTTTGGTATTTCAAATTTAATTGGATGCGGATTAAATAATAAGCTAGGTATCTGCTCGTAGCTTAATGAAAAATTTCTCATGCTGTCATATCCAGCTCTGTTACGCTGCAAATATGGGTATAAAGTGTCCAACTTTTTTTTATTAAAGTTAACACCTATTAAGGATTGACTTTTTCTTATGTCCCTTTTAGAAAAGAATGTATCTCCTGCAGATTTACAAGAAAGAAAAATAAAGATTATAATTAGTAGGCAACAACGTTTTTGAATAAAAGAAAGATGATAAAACAATTATTTTCAAATTTTACAAAGTCATATTAAAGTTAAGCAAATAGTAAAGAACACTCCAAAAGATTGGTATTGATTCAACCCAAAAACTAGTTAGATATTTTGAATGTTCAGGAGTAACTATGTAAAGAAAAACGATTAATAACAAGAAACTAATAGCTGAACTTAAACCAAATGCAGAAAAAATTCCAAATAAAAAAAATGTGGAAACTAGATTTATTATTGAGAGAAGGTAACCCAATAATTTTACATTGTATATTCCAAAAATTTGAGCTAAGGTTAAAGGATTAGGTTGATCCCGCTTTAAATCCCTTATTTCAAAAGGTATCGTAGCAACGAAAATATAAATTCCTTGAATCATTAAAAGCTGAAAAAATAAATCAATATCAAATTTTGGTGCAATTGAAATCGGAACTCCGACAACAAGTGATAACCAGCCACCAACTACAAGAAAAATTTTAAAACCCTTAACGTTCCTCAAATTTTTGTAGTTCTTAAAAGGGATCGTGTATAATAATACTATAAGTGCCCCAAAAAAAACAAAAATTTTTGTTGTGAGTTTTAAATTAAAAAATTGTTGAACAGCAAACAAAATGCATCCTATCGATAAAAAAAAAATAAGTTTTAATCGAATTTTTTTTTTTTGTTTAAAATGACAGGGAAAAACTTTATGAAATTATACGAAAAACAGGCACAACAAAAAATAAATATTAACAATAATGGGGTAACATTTTTATAAATCAGATCAATAGATAAGTAGGACAATGAAACTACTGATAAGGCCACGTGAATACTGGAATTTATATAAAAATCAAAAAGTTTTTTTAGAAAATTTTTCACATACAAATATCGAAACTTTCGAACAAGTCAAATAATTTTTCATAAAATTTTTAGAATAAGAAAAAATCCATCTTTAATATGTTACATGGAAAATGTAATTTTACAATGAAAAAGGAGATATATGAAAAGAGAAATGTTTGTAAATAGACATTTGGGCCCAGATGAAAATCAAATAAAAAAAATTTTATCTAAAATTGGAGTAAAATCAATTGGGGATCTACTAGATGAGACAATACCAGATTCAATACGGCTAAAGAAACCATTAGATTTACCAAAAGGAATAAGTGAAGCGGAATTTACAAAACACATCAATTCTTTAGGAAGGGATAACAAGGTGTTTAACACATATATTGGCTTGGGGTACCACGATACAGTGACTCCTGCAGTTATTCAGAGAAACATTCTTGAAAATCCAAGCTGGTATACTGCTTACACCCCGTATCAAGCGGAAATTGCTCAAGGTAGATTAGAGGCTCTCTTTAATTTTCAAACTATAGTTTGTGAATTAACCGGAATGGAACTAGCTAATGCATCTCTTTTAGACGAAAGTACTGCTGCTGCTGAGGCCATGACAATGCTTTTTGGATCACAAACTAGAGAACAGAAAAAGTACGGGGCTTTCAGATTTTTTGTAGACGAAAACGTACTTCCCCAAACACTTTCAGTTTTAAAAACCAGAAGTGCTCCATTAGGAATAAGTCTTGTAGTTGGCGATGCAAATAATTTTGAATATGACTTTACTTTTTTTGGTTCACTATTTCAATACCCTGGAGCAAAAGGAGAAATTCCAAATCTAGAAAGTTGGATCAAGAATGCCAAAGATAATAATGTTTGCTCAGTTGTTGCTGCTGACATAATGAGCCTTGTAATGCTAGAAAGTCCTGGTACTTTTGGAGCAGATGTTGTTGTTGGCACAACACAAAGATTTGGGATTCCAATGGGTTATGGTGGCCCCCACGCAGCTTTTTTTGCAACTCGTGATAAGTATAAACGAAATATACCTGGAAGAATTATAGGTAAAACAAAAGACCTTAATGAAAATCCTGCTTTACGCATGGCATTGCAAACCAGAGAACAACATATAAAAAGAGATCGTGCTACCTCAAATATATGCACTGCACAAGTCCTTCTAGCTGTTATGGCTGGAATGTACGTCGTTTATCATGGTCCTAAGGGTTTATTCAATATTTCCAACTCAATACATCAAAAAACTATTGATCTAAGCTTAAAGCTTTCCGAACTAGGATTTAAACAAATAAATAAACATTTTTTTGACACACTACAAATTAAGACAAACGTTCTAAAGATTAAAAAGCAAGCTGAGCTTAATAGGGTCAACTTTTATTATCCAGACGGTAATACGATTTGTCTTTCGTTAAATGAGGCTGTCACAGAAAAAGATATTGATAAAATAGTATCAATATTTAAAAGTTCATCTAACTCAATTAAAAAGAATAGTGAATTAAAGACTAAAGAGAATTATATTCCAAAATCACTAATAAAGTCAGGTGAAATATTAACACACAAAATTTTCAACAGTTATCACTCCGAAACTGCATTGATGAGATATATTAAATATTTAGAAAGAAAAGATTTAGCTCTAAATCATTCAATGATTTCGCTAGGTTCATGCACAATGAAATTGAATGCCGCTGCAGAAATGCTGCCGCTTAGTGATTCCAATTGGGGTAACATTCATCCCTTTGTTCCATCAGATCAAGTTATCGGCTATGAGAAAATGCTCAATGAATTAAATTTGCAATTAACCGAGATCACTGGTTTTGCAGATACATCGCTCCAACCAAACTCAGGAGCACAAGGAGAATATGCAGGATTAATGGTTATTCGTGCTTATCATGAGAACCAAAACCAAAAAAAACGAAATATTTGTTTAATACCAGCTTCAGCTCACGGCACAAATCCAGCTTCTGCAGTTATGGCTGGAATGGAAGTAGTGGTTGTAAATACAGATTCAAAAGGGAATATTGATTGGATTGATATTAACGAAAAAGCACAAATTCACAAAGACAAGTTAGCAGCATTAATGATAACCTATCCAAGTACCCATGGAGTATTCGAAACCAGAATCAAAGATATAACGCGACTTATTCACGATTGCGGAGGTCAAGTATATATGGACGGAGCTAACATGAATGCACAGGTTGGTTTAACAAGCCCTGCTCAAATTGGAGCTGACGTATGCCATTTGAATTTACATAAAACTTTTGCAATTCCACATGGTGGTGGAGGACCAGGAGTAGGTCCTATATCAGTTGCATCTCATCTGAAATCCTTTTTACCTGGAAATCCTATGGTTAAGACCGGAGGTCCAAATTCAATAACATCTATATCTGGAGCTCCATATGGATCCGCTTTAGCATGTCTTATTTCCTATGGATATATTAAAATGCTTGGTGGTGACGGGCTTCAAAAAGCTACAGAAGTAGCAATTTTAAATGCAAACTATATTCAAAAACGTCTAGATGGAGCATACGATGTCCTTTATTCAGGTGAAAAAGGACGCTCTGCACACGAGCTAATTATTGACTGTAGGCCATTTAAAAATAAAGGCATTGAAGTGGTTGATATTGCGAAACGTTTAATGGATTACGGTTTTCACGCACCAACAGTTTCTTTTCCTGTAGCGGGAACTATGATGATAGAACCAACAGAAAGTGAAAATCTTGATGAAATAGATCGCTTTTGTGATGCAATGATATCTATTAGGATGGAAATTGCTTCAGATAATGAAGATGATAATGCTTTATTAAAAAATGCACCCCATACTCTTGAAATGGTTACTTCAGATGTTTGGGAATTTCCGTATTCAAGGCAAAAAGCTGCATTCCCATTAAAGTTTGTTTCTAAAAATAAATTTTGGCCCTCAGTTAGACGTGTTGACGAAGCTTATGGCGATCGTAATCTAGTTTGTACATGTGATCCAATAGAATCCTATATAGATGTCTCATTATCAAATATTTAAATTTTCGTATCTAAAATTTAAATTAGTACTTTAAAAGGCTTAGACTTCGTATCAATTTCAAGACCTTGTGCATTTTGACCCTTTATTGAATTACTTTTATGTAACTATCATGAACATAAAAATCACAGGCACTGGCAGCGTTATCCCATTAAAAGTTGAACAAAATATCAGTTTTTCTAATCATAAATTCTTTGACGTTAACGGCGTGTCAATAAAAAATTCAAACAAGGTTATTATTGAGAAGTTCAAATCGATTACAGGCATTGAACAAAGAAGATATATCGAAGATAATCAAACTGTAACTGATATTGCCATAGAAGCGGCTCAAAAATCAATTGATGATGCTAAAGTAAATCCTGAATCAATTGACTACATAATAGTCGCCCATAATGTTGGTGAAATCGGTTTTGAATCAAATCAAATAGATACACTCCCATGCCTCGCATCTAAAGTGAAAGCTGGGTTAGAAATTAAAAATCCAAATTGCGTTGCTTATGATATTTTATTTGGTTGTCCTGGATGGGTTGAGGGTGTAATTCAAGCAAAAGCATTTATTAGAGCTAAAATGGCTAAAAAATGCCTCGTAATAGGGGCGGATACCTTATCGAGGGTCTTAGATCATACAGATAGAGATTCAATGATATATGCTGACGGTGCTGGAGCAACAATAATCGAAAAATCAAATGACAAGGGAGGAATATTATCTCATAAAACAGTAACATATACAAGCGAAGGTGAAGCAGATTTCATATTTTATGGTACTGCAAATAATAAAGTTGGGGATTCAAAATACATTAAAATGCAGGGTAGAAAAGTTTATGAATTTGCCTTAAGTAAAGTGCCATTGGCATTAAAAAGTTGTTTGGAATCAGCAGGAAGACCATTAAGCGAACTAAAAAAAATATTTTTACACCAGGCGAATTTAAAAATGGATGAAGCTATTATTACGAGATTTTATGGTCTTTATAACAAAAAAATGCCAGAAAAAATATTGCCAATGAACATTAAAGAGTTTGGTAACAGTTCTGTTGCTACTGTTCCTACATTATTCGATTTAGTTAAAAACAAAAATTATTGTGGTCATACCTTAGAGAAGAATGATTTAATTCTCTTTGCCTCTGTAGGAGCTGGAATGAATATTAATGCAATTGCCTATCAAGTGTAATATTAACTTAAAATTCAATTTTTTTAAAATAGGGTTTTTACTCAAAATTAGTAACTTTGATAGGGTATGAAGATCATTTCGAACATAGGAAAATACTTCTTAATGCTACAAAGTGTTTTTGGAAAATTTACCAAATGGAAAGTACTAAAACTGCTAATTTTTAAAGATATTGACTACCTAATAATTGGGTCATTAGGGATAGTTTCGTTCATTTCATTTTTTGTAGGAGGAGTAGTCTCTATTCAGACTGCTCTAAATCTTGAAAACCCTTTTTTACCAAAAAATTTAATTGGTTTTGCAACTCGGCAGTCAATCATTTTAGAATTTGCTCCAACTTTTATTTCAATAATAATGGCAGGAAAAGTCGGTTCCTATATTACCTCTAGTATTGGTACTATGAGAGTAACAGAACAGATTGATGCACTCGAAGTAATGGGAATCAATACATATAATTATCTTATTTTCCCAAAAATTGTAGCTCTTTTACTTTATCCATTGGTTATTTGCATATCAATGTTTTTAGGCATTTTTGGTGGTTATATCGCCTGTGTTTACGGTGGTTTTTCAACTAGTGGTGAATTTATTCAAGGAATACAATTAGATTTTACCCCTTTTCATGTTACTTATGCATTTATAAAAACTGCCTTTTTTTCTTTCATTCTTGCTACGATTCCTTCATTTCACGGATATTTTATGACGGGGGGGGCGCTAGAAGTTGGAAAAGCAAGCACAGTTTCATTTGTCTGGACTAGTGTGGTAATTATTTTACTTAATTACTTGATAACTCAACTTTTATTAACGTAAATGATAAAGGTCAAAAATATATCCAAAGAGTTTGACGGATCACCTGTTCTAAAGGGAATATCTACATTTTTTGAGAAAGGAAAAACTAATTTAATTATTGGTCAAAGTGGATCTGGTAAAACTGTTTTCTTAAAATGTTTACTTGGGCTTTTTGAAACTAATTCTGGACAAATTTTTTTTGAAAATAGTCCAATAAATCAAATGAGTTCAAAAGAACGCTCAATACTTAGACAAGAAATAGGAATGGTTTTCCAGGGTAGTGCACTATTTGATTCTATGACCGTTGAAGAAAATATAATGTTCCCTATGCAAATGTTTACAAGAAAAGATGATGAAGAAGTACGTGAAAGAGCTAATCAAGCTATTAAAAGAGTTAACTTGATAAATGCTAATGAAAAATACCCTGATGAAATATCCGGAGGAATGAAAAAAAGAGTTGCTATAGCAAGATCTATAATTATGAATCCAAAATATCTTTTCTGTGATGAGCCAAATTCAGGTTTAGATCCCAAAACAGCTATTCTTATTGATAACTTGATTCAAGAGATTACCGCGGAGTATAATATAACAACTGTAATAAACACTCACGATATGAATTCTGTGATGGAAATTGGAGAAAAAATAGTTTTTTTACTAAATGGGAAAAAGGCTTGGGAAGGATCTAACAAAGATATTTTCAATACCGATAGTGAAGCAGTTTCTAACTTTGTGTATTCTTCAGATTTATTTAAAAAAGTTAGAAAAATGTACTTGGAAAAAAAATAAATTCTAAATTGGTATAACTTCTATTTGTGGACTAAAAAGATAAATCATATTAGAATTTAGACTTTTACATTCATAAAGCTTTCTCCTTTTATTTAATTTAACAAACTTTCTTCCATCTTTTAGTTTAAAAAATTGTCCCATTTTTATTTCAAAAATCAGTAACCCTTTTTTCTTTATATCATATTTTCTTAATGCCAAAAATAGATTTAAATCCCTATCAGTACTTGCCTTTGGATTTTTTATATATTGTTCTAAACATCTGCATATTTGATCTGGGAAAATTTGATCATTTAAAAATGGAATCAATATTTTTTTAAATGTTGACTTCCACTCTAAACCATGAGGTTTCATAACATTTAAATAATTCTTGTAAACCCGGTAATGTGCTATTTCATGAAGTAATGTAATCAAAAAACGGTATGGGTTTAGTGATTGGTTTATTGTAATTGATAATTCACCATTGGCTTTTTTTCTAAAATCTCCGTGCTTGGAAGTTCTTTTTTTTGTTACTCTAATAGTTATGGGCTCTGATTCTAAGAGCTTTAACACTTTTTTTTTTGATTTTTCTGGAATTAATTGAAAAAAATGTTCCATATAAGGTACCTCCTAAGGTGTTGACGACGAAACGGGTAAAATTTTACCATTAAAATATTTCTGTCCCATCAAAGCAAAATCCAATACAAAGTCAGCAATTTCTTTTGCTGAAATTGGTGCTTCAAGCCCAGGAAATGCTTCTTCCAACATCTTGGTTTGTACAGCCCCAAATGCTAGAGCATTAAATGAAGGTCCATTATCTTTGTATTCTTCAGCTAATAATTCAGTTATGATATTAACAGCTCCCTTACTGCTACTGTAGGCTGTTAAGCCAGGAAATTTTGTACTGCCATTAATTCCTCCCATACTGGATATATTTACAACATGTCCTTTTCTATGAATTGAAGGCAAAACTTTACGTGTAAGTGATGATAGGCCAAAAACATTCACCTGAAAAATATATTCAAACTCTTTCCTCGAAATTTTTTCAAAGGGTTTATTTAAAAATGCACCTGCATTATTTATAAGTGCATCTACTCGCAATCCTTCGTTGTTAATTTCACTGCAAAATTCATCAATAGAGTTTTCATCAACTAAATCGACTTCTCGCGGATGTAAGAAGGAACTCTCTTTGAGTGCTTTTATATTTCTTGAAATTGAGTATACTTTATGCCCTTTTTTCTCTGCAATTTTGACAACTTCATTACCTATTCCGCTACTAGCACCTGTTATAATTAAAGTTTTTGACATTTTAAATCAATCTCATAATCAAAAAAAGAAACATCATTACAATAGCATTTTTAAGGGGTTTTCAATGTAATCTTTTAACGTTTGTAAAAATTGAGCTCCCGTTGCCCCATCGACAACTCTATGATCACATGCTAAAGTTAGTTTTAATGTATTCCCTACAATTATTTTTTCATCTTTAACTATTGGTTTTTTGACTATTGCACCTACTGATAAAATTGCACCATTAGGTTGATTAATGATAGATGTAAATTCTTGTATTCCAAACATTCCAAGATTAGAAATTGTAAATGTACTACCATCCATTTCTTCGGGTTTCAATTTTTTTTCCCTAGCGCGTAAAGCAAAGTCCTTAACTGTGGTCCCTATCTGAGGAAGATTTTGCTCATCAGCAAACTTAACTACTGGAACTAATAATCCATCTTCAACAGCTACAGCAACACCTATATGGACATGGTGGTGTTGAGTGATTTGATCATCTTCCCATTTAGCATTCACTTCAGGATGATGTTTCAATGAAAGTGCAGAGGCCTTAATTATAATGTCATTAAAAGAAATTTTAGTTTCAGGTAAAGAATTGAACTGATTTCTAAATGAAATAGTATTTCCCATATCAAACTCTACTCCAAGATAATAGTGTGGTGCAGAAAACTTAGAAGTAGATAATCTTTTAGCTATTGTTTTTCTCATTTGAGAATTTGCAATTTTAGTTATAGACTCCTTACCTAATGATGCATTAGGCTTTGAAAAGTTATTTCCGTAAGTTTCTAATTTGAAGTTGTCTATATCGCGTTTAATAATCCTTCCAAACTCTCCTGAACCCTTCACCGAATTTAAGTTAATTCCCTTTTCCTCAGCTAACTTTTTTGCTAAAGGAGAAGCAATAATTCTTCCATTTGAATTTACTTTGTTTTCAATTAATTGAGGTTTTGATTCTTGTTCAAAAATGGGTAAATCATGTTCTGGTTTATCTTTATTTTCGATAGATTTTGACTTTGATACTTTGTCTGTAGTGTATGGATTTTCACTGCCTAAAGATGCAATTACCTTTTTTATGTTAGTCCCTGATTTACCAATTATTGCAAGCAAACTGTCCACAGGAGCTGATTTACCTTCTTCAAGTCCTATATGTAAAAGTTCGCCTTGATAAAATGATTCGAATTCCATTGTTGCCTTATCAGTTTCAATTTCTGCTAATATGTCGCCCTCATTGATCTGGTCACCAACTTTTTTAAACCACTTAGCAACGGTTCCTTCTTCCATAGTATCACTTAACCTTGGCATGTTTATTATTTCTACTTCGTCAGGAATGTCAATATTAGAATCATCTTCAGATTGAATATCTGTGGTTTCAGAAACTTTATCTTTTGATTCTTTTTCACTAAAATTTCCTTTAATTATCTCAGATATATCTTCACCTTTTTCACCTATAACTGCTAGAAGAGTGTCTACTGGGGCTGTTCCTCCTTCTTGAATTCCAATATGAAGCAGCTCGCCCTCATTAAAAGATTCGAATTCCATGGTTGCTTTATCAGTTTCAATTTCAGCCAATATATCTCCTTCATTAATCTGGTCACCAACCTTTTTAAACCATTTCGCGACTGTACCCTCTTCCATTGTGTCACTTAACCTTGGCATATTTATTATTTCAGCCATAGACTATAATTTATGTTTTATAAATGGGTAATCATTTTCCTCATATACGGCATCGTACATCAAGCTAGTTTCAGGATAAGGAGAAGATTCAGCAAATTTTTCACACTCGCTTACGTGTTCTTTAACAGACATATCTATAGAATTCAATTGTTTTTGAGTTGCATATTTTTTTGTTAAAATGGTGTCCTTCACTTGTGTTATTGGATCAATTTTTCTGTACTCCTCAACCTCATCTTTAGTACGATAATGTTGTGCGTCTGACATAGAATGGCCGCGGTATCTATATGTTTTCATTTCTAAAAACGACGGCCCTCCACCTTTACGAGCAAGATTAATTGCCTTATCCATTGTTTTGGCAACAGCAACTGGATCCATACCATCACAAGGCTCGCAAGGCATATCGTATCCTAAACCTAGCTTCCAGATTTCTACGTGTGAAGCAGTGCGTGCTACTGAAGTTCCCATAGCATATCCATTATTTTCCACAACAAAAACAACTGGAAGTTGCCAAAGTGTTGCTAGGTTTAGTGTTTCGTGAAGAGATCCTTGCCGAACAGCTCCATCACCCATAAAGCATAAAGTTACATTATCACGATTGAAATATTTATCTCCGAAGGCCATTCCAGCTCCCAGAGGGATTTGACCTCCAACAATTCCGTGTCCACCATGGAACTTATGTTCTTTTGAAAAAATGTGCATAGATCCACCAAGACCTTGTGACGTCCCTGTAGCTTTCCCATAAAGTTCTGCCATTACACGTTTTGGATCAACTCCCATGCCGATAGGTTGGACGTGATTTCGATAAGCTGTAATCATCCGGTCTTTGCCTATTTCCATAGCATGAAGTGAGCCCGCAAGAACAGCTTCTTGTCCATTATATAAATGTAGAAAACCTCTCACTTTTTGTTGTATGTAAACTCCTGCAAGCTTATCTTCAAACTTTCTCCAAAAAAGCATGTTTTCATACCAATCCAAATAAGTTTGCTTTGTAATTTTCTTCATAAAATCCTAATATTCATCCATTAATCAAATATAAAATTAATTAATTCTGGTTTAAATTGAGTCATTAATTATTTATATTATTCTGTTATTCTCCATTATCGCTATTATTAATATTCTCATTAGGTTCTTGAGAAGAAGTTTGGTCTAGATTTATAGATAGAGAAAAACGAATCGTATTTTCCAGAGGATTTCTAACTCGGGAAGTTGAAAATAAATAAGAAAGGTCAATTTCAAAAAAATTGAGATTAAATCCAGCACCCATTGTTAAATATCTTCGTGAACCTTTATTTTGGCTTTCATTGAAAAACCCTGTTCTTATTGACAGAGAATCTTGAAAGCAGTATTCTAATCCAAATGCCATTGTTATTTCACTTAATTCCTCGGATAAACCTCCCGGTGCATCAGAAAAAGATCTAAAAATTCCATTTATAAAGTCTATATCTGGTTGCTTGTACCCTAATAGATTTTGATTTGAGTCATAAATTGCAACTGGTGTTGGTACTAAAAGTTTACTTAATTCAGTGTAGAAACCTAATGTATTGTCATCATCAAATAAAATATCAAATCCTGCACCTAATCTCAGGTTTGTTGGAATAAAACTTTTTTGAGTTCCTGATTCATAATTTAATCTTGGTCCGATGTTAGATATATTAATTCCTGACCTGATAAGTGCAGAATTTGAACTCATTTTAAAAATTTCACTTTGGTAAAAAGCAGATATATCTATTCCTAGTGAGCTCGCTGACGAGGTGTCTGCGTCAACAGCAACTTTTAAATCTGAGTAAATAAAACGTCCCGCTACTGACATAGAAAATTCATTACTTAATTTTAGTGCATACGATAAATCTAGTGTTAATTCAGATGGTCGCTCAATACCTTGATCTACTATTGAACCAGCAATAAATTCATTAAATTGAATCTCACCAAGACTAAAATATCTTAGGCCAGTTGCCCATGAACTTCTATCATCAATTTTTTTAAAAAAAAGTATATTCCCAAGAAAAATATCATCAACTAACTTGCTTAGATAGGGCGTATAACTGAGTCCAATCCCTTTTTCGTTTGACGCAAAAGCATATTTTGCTGGATTCCAATATTGAGAGTAGTTATCAGCCGATGTTGCTACTCCTAACTCTCCCATTCCTGCTGCACGCGCGTCAGCTGTTATCATAACGAAAGGAACACCTGTCGTGACTACACGATTAGAATTTTGGGAAAAATTCTTATGTGCTACGATACAGAAAGTAAATAATAAAAATAAAACAAATCTCATGCCTTAAATTTCCCTTTAAAAACGAAATTTTTCCTAAAATCTTGTACAACTTTTAGAAAAAGTAGGGCCATGTTAAAAGTGAGAGCAATATTTTAAAAGATTAGTCGTTATTCTGATAGAACATATTATGATTTCTGTAAATAAACCAAATTTGATTATTTGTATATTGCAGAACGATTTATATTAATTAATACTAAAAATGAACTTTAGTAACTTTAAACAACTTTTTTTAATGATCCTAGGAGGCTTATTTGTCACGAGTTGTGGTGGAGGAAATACATCACGAGGCACTGGTTGGGATATAAACTCTAAAAAAGGTGGATTTCAATATAATACTGAATTTAATGACCAAGAAACTGGTCCAGGTCTAGTTTTCATAGAGGGTGGCACTTACACAAAAGGTCAAGTACAAGATGATGTAATGCATGATTGGAACAATTCACCAACAAAACAACATGTTATGTCATTTTATATTGATGAAACTGAGGTTACGAATCTAATGTATATGGAATACCTTGATTGGTTGGAATTTGTTTTTCCTACACAAGAGCCACGTTACAGACAAATATATGAAGGAGCACTACCAGATACATTAGTGTGGAGGAGTCAGTTAGGTTACGTTGAAGAATTAACAACTAATTACCTTCGTCATCCTGCTTATGCAGAATATCCTGTTGTGGGTGTTAATTGGCTTCAAGCTGTTCAGTTTGCAGAATGGAGAACAGATAGGGTAAACGAATTTATTCTTGAGCGAGAAGCTTTTGTTCAAAAAGATGTCAGATACAATGAGGTTGAAACTAACAGTACATTCAATACCGACGCCTATCTTAAAAGGCCAGAAACATCTTATGCAGGAAAAATGGATAGTTTAGTTGGAAAAAGAGGGGAAGAAAAAAAGGGAGACTCAATTGTTAAAGTATATGCAGGTGTAGAAAAAGGAGTTCTTTTACCATCATATAGATTACCAACCGAAGCTGAATGGGAGTATGCCGCTCTAGCTCTTGTGGGTGATCGTGAATACAACAATTATAGAGGAAAAAAGAAATATCCTTGGTCAGGAGAGTATACTAGATCAAGTGATCGAAGAACAGAAGGTGATCAACTAGCTAACTTCAAGCTTGGTAAAGGAGATTATGGCGGAATAGCGGGATGGTCAGATGACGGTGCAGATATTACTATTCAAGTAAAACAGTATCCCCCTAATGACTTTGGTGTTTATGATATGGCTGGTAATGTGGCTGAATGGGTTTCTGACGTATATAGACCAATAGTAGACGATGAAGCAAACGACTTTAATTACTACCGTGGTAATGTTTATACAAAATCTGTAATAGGGGAAGATGGCAAGGCTGTAATAATTGCGGCCGACCAATTAATATTTGATACCCTTCCCAATGGTAAGGTTTTACTTAAGCGTCTGCCTGGAGAACTTGAGCAAGTAGCTATCGACGAGAATGAAACATTTTTAAGAGAAAATTTTTCTGAGAGTGATAATCGGAACTTTAGGGATGGTGACACAGAATCAACAAGAAACTTTGCTTCTGGAAAGCCTGAAGAAGGTATTGACCAAAAGCCTGAAACTACACAAATGTATGACGCTCCAACTCCTCCAAAAGTCACTTTAAATGCTGATGGAGAACTAGTTCGCGAATACGATAGGAACCCAAATAGAACTACCTTAATTACTGATGAAGTAAGGGTTTATAAGGGAGGTTCATGGAAAGATAGAGCATATTGGCTTGATCCAGCTCAAAGAAGATATTTGCCACAATATATTGCTACAGATTACATAGGCTTCAGATGTGCTATGTCTAGACTAGGTTCAAAAAGCCAAAATAAGAAAAGAGCTCGCCATAAAAGGAAAGGGTAAAATTAAAAAACAAGCATCTTTTATTTAGATGCTTTTTTTTTACAATGGAAAATTCAAACCAAATTTATAACGCTTACCTAGAATCTTCTGGTGTAAGTATTGATTCTCGCTCGATAAAAAAAGGATCACTTTTTTTTGCACTGAAAGGACCAAATTTTGATGGTAATAAATTTGCAAAAGATGCTTTAAAAAAAGGAGCTTCATATGTTGTAGTTGATAATGCAAATTCTTTAGAAATCAATGATAAATTTTTTTTGGTTGAGGATTCTCTAAATGCACTTCAAAATTTAGCTCTACACCACAGAAAGCAATTAAAAATTCCCATTATAGCAATTACAGGAAGTAATGGAAAGACAACAACTAAAGAATTGATTCACGAAGTTTTATCTCAAAAATTTTTAGTCCATTCAACACATGGTAACATGAATAATCACATTGGTGTCCCAATCACTATACTTCAAATTTCAAAAAATCACGAAGTTGCAATTATCGAAATGGGAGCTAATCATCAAAAGGAAATAGAAAAATTATGCTCGATAGCTGAACCAAATTGGGGTTATATAACAAATTTTGGTAAAGCACATCTCGAGGGTTTTGGGTCTGAAGAAGGAGTAATAATTGGTAAATCAGAATTGTACGAATATCTTGGAAAAAATAAAGGGAAAATTTTAGTTAATAAAGATGACTTAATTCAAGTTGATAAAACAAAAAAATACACAAGATTTTTTTTTGGAAGTAAAAGTGAATGTGATATTAAAATAGAATACTTAGAGTCAAAAAACGGTCTATCGGTTGTTTTTAAAAAACATAAATTTAAAAGTCCTATTCATGGAAATTACAATTTTGAAAATATTGCAGCTGCATTATCATTCGGAATTTTATTTGAAGTTGATTTAAACAAGATTCAAAAAGCAATAGCATCTTACGATTCAAAAAATAATCGTTCAGAAAAAATAATAATTAACAAAACTCCCTTTATTTTAGATGCCTATAATGCTAATCCAACAAGTATGGGTGTTGCACTTGACTCATTTTGTGACAAATATTCTACAAATAATTTAGTTATTCTTGGAGATATGTTTGAATTGGGAAAACAAACTTTTACTGAACACGAAAATATTCTAAACAAGTGCTTAAGTTTAGGTATTACAAAGATTTTTACAATTGGTTCTAACTTTATGAGTACAAAAGTAAATAATGAAAAAATTGAAAAATTTTCTAATATTGAACAGTTTATAGATTCATTTGAAAAATCTAAGGTACATTTCGAATCAGTATTAATTAAAGGATCTCGTTCAATGAAATTGGAAAAACTAATGCCCTTTTTTAAGTCACTTTAAAATTCACTGTGATTCTAAATATTGGCTCCTTTTATAATTTCATCAACCACATCTGGATTTAGAAGTGTTGAGGTATCTCCTAAATTTGAAAAATCTTTACTTGCAACCTTTCTTAAAATACGCCTCATTATTTTTCCTGATCTTGTTTTAGGAAGTCCAGACACTATTTGAACTTTATCCGGTTTTGCTATTGGTCCAATAATTTTGCTGACAGTACTAATAATTTCTTTAATCAAATCTGATTCGGTCTGGTCATTTATGTTACAAATAACATAAGCATAAATCCCTTGACCCTTTATCTCGTGGGGATATCCAACTACCGCTGACTCAATTACGCTTGAATGCTGATTTATTGCATTTTCTACCTCAGCAGTTCCCAATCGATGTCCAGAGACATTCATTACATCATCAACACGTCCTAATATTCTTAAATATCCATCGTGATCCCTTTTAACACCATCACCTGTAAAGTACATCCCCGGATAAGTTGAGAAATAGGTGTCTTTACACCTTTTGTGATCTCCATAAGTTGTTCTTATCATTGAAGGCCAGGGAAATTTGATGCATAAGTTTCCTTCTACATTGTTCCCTTTTAATTCGTTACCCTCAGGATCCAAAATTACTGGTTGTACTCCAGGTAAGGGGAACGATGCGTGAGCTGGTTTATTTGGCGTAATTCCAGCTAATGGTGATATCATTATGCCACCAGTTTCAGTTTGCCACCAGGTATCAACTAGTGGGCAATTCCCTTTCCCTATATTATCATGATACCAATGCCATGCTTCTTCATTAATTGGCTCTCCAACAGATCCTATAACTTTTAACGAATCTAGCTTGTATGGTGAAATAGGTTCTAAACCTTTAGCCTGCAGTGCTCTTATGGCTGTTGGAGCAGTATAAAATTGATTGACTTTATACTTGTCAACTATTTCCCAAAAACGCCCTGGATGAGGATAAGTTGGTATTCCCTCAAACATAATTGTAGTTGCTCCACTTAGTAAAGGTCCATAAATTATATAGGAATGTCCTGTTATCCATCCAATATCAGCTGTACACCAATAAATGTCGTCTTGTTCATATTGAAATACATTTAAAAAAGAATATTGCGCATAAACCATGTAACCAGCTGTGGTGTGAACAACACCTTTAGGTTTACCTGTTGATCCAGATGTATAAAGTATGAATAACAAGTCCTCTGAATCTAGTGAAGCCGCTTTATGATGTAAGCTTTGGTTTTTTATTACATCATGCCACCATAAATCTCTACCTGTTTTCATTTGCACCTTAGAGCCAGTCCTATTACATACAATTACCTTTTCAACAGTATTTGTTTTTTCTAAAGCTTCATCAACAACTGCTTTTACTTCAATATTTTTCGCTCCTCTATAATTTCCATCTGAGGTAAGTACCATTTTTGCTTGACAATCATTGATTCTGTCTGCTAGAGCCGAAGATGAAAAACCAGCAAAAACTACAGAATGTACAGCGCCAATCCTCGCACACGCTAGCATCGCAATAGCAGCCTCAGGTATCATTGGCATATAAATTATTATCCGATCGCCTTTTTTAATCCCATTAGCTTCTAACGCATTAGAAAATTGACACGTTTTTTCAAAAAGCTCTTTATATGAAATGTGAATCGATTTTTCATTGGGATCATTAGGCTCCCATATTATTGCTGTTTTTTCAGAATGAGTAGGAAGATTTCTTTCAAAAACATTTTCAGTTATATTTAGCTTAGCATTTTCAAACCATTTCACGTCAGGTCCATTAAAATTCCATGAAAATGTGTTGTCCCATGTCTTTTGCCACTGGAAAGTTTTTGCAATTTCAGACCAAAAATTTTTAGGATCTTCTATGCTGTTTTCATATTCTTTAAAATAAGCTGAAAGAGAATTAATTTTTTCCATCATTTTACTAAAATCTTAAATTAATGAATTAATGTAATGAATTTTTTGGGGTTATTGATCCTCTTGGAGTTCTAATGCTTTCTGTTAATTCTTGAACATCTTTAGGTGGCTTAGTTGTTAATCGAGAAACTGAAATTGCGAAAACAAAATTGATTAACATACCCAAAGTCCCTATTCCTTCTGGTGAAATACCCCACCAGAAATCATCTGGAATTCCCGTTCCTCCAAGCTGAGGTTTAAAGTGAATTATATAAGAGGCTGTGAATAAAATTCCTATTATCATTCCTGATATTGCTCCTTCTCTATTCATCCTTTTATCAAAAATCCCTAGAATTATTGCTGGAAAAAAAGAAGAGGCTGCTAAACCAAATGCCAATGCAACAACTTGTGCTACAAATCCAGGTGGATTTAATCCTGCAAGTCCAGCAGCAACTACTGCTACTGCAATAGCAATTCTTGCTGCGTAAAGTTCCCCTTTTTCACTTATATCAGGACGTAAATAATTTTTCAATAAATCGTGTGAAATAGAAGTTGATATAACAAGTAATAACCCAGCTGCTGTTGATAGTGCAGCTGCTAATCCACCTGCTACCACCAACCCAATAACCCAAGGAGGTAAATTAGCAATTTCAGGATTTGCTAATACTATAATATCTTGATCTACTTTAAGCTCATTTAGATTTGCATCTGCAACATATTGAATTTTACCATCATTATTTTTGTCCTCGAAAGTTAACAAACCCGTTTTCTCCCAATTTTTAAACCAGATAGGGGCATCTTGATATTTTGCATTAGATAGAGTATTAATTAGATTAGTTCTTGCAAATACAGCTACTGCTGGGGCAGTTGTGTATAATATAGCTATAAATAGAAGTGCCCAACCTGCTGAAATACGAGCATCTTTTACTCGAGGTACTGTAAAAAAACGGACTATCACATGCGGCAACCCAGCTGTTCCAAACATCAAAGCTCCGGTTATAAAAAACATATTAACTAGGTTGTCTCTATTTACAGAGGTATAGGCATCAAATCCTAAATCCACCGATAACTGGTTTAGTTTTTCTAAAAGATAAACACCATCATTACCCTTTGATCCAAAACCAATTTGAGGAACAGGATTTCCAGTCATTTGTAATGAGATAAATATGGCTGGTACGGTAAAGGCAAAAATAAGAACACAAAATTGTGCTACTTGAGTGTAAGTAATTCCTTTCATACCTCCCAATACTGCATAAAAAAAAACAATTCCAATTCCAATTAAAACTCCTGTATCAAATGGAACATTTAAAAATCGAGCAAAAGCTACTCCTACTCCTTTCATCTGCCCTACCACATAAGTGAATGAAACAAATAAAGCGCATATCAATGCTACAAGTCTTGCATTTTTTGAATAGTAGCGTTCACCAATAAAATCAGGTACTGTAAATTTTCCAAATTTTCTTAAGTAAGGAGCTAATAAGAGTGCTAAAAGCACATATCCGCCTGTCCACCCCATCAAATACTGTCCCCCAGAAAAACCCATAAAAGCAATTAGACCCGCCATAGACAAAAAAGATGCAGCAGACATCCAATCTGCGGCAGTAGCCATTCCGTTAGCAATAGGATTAACACCACCACCTGCTACATAAAATTCTTTTGTTGACCCAGCTCTTGATACAATTGCAATTAGTATGTAAATAAAAAAAGTAAAGCCTACAAGAAGATAGGTCCAAAATTGAGCACTCATATAATTTGCAAAGCCTTAATTTTCATCAACATCAAATTTTTTATCGAGTTTGTTCATTAAATAAACATAAACAAAAATTAAAATAACAAAAGTGTAAATAGATCCTTGGTGAGCAAACCAAAAACCAAGTGGGAATCCTGCTATATTAAATTGGTTTAGTGATTCAGCAAAAGCAATTCCAAAAATAAAGGAGACTAAAAACCAAATTGAAAGTAAAATTGCTAAGTATTTGAGGTTTACTTTCCAATACGATTGTGCCTTTTTACTCATCATCTAAATATAACTAATATTAATAGTAATGAAAAAATGTTATAAAAGGATTTTTTTAATTAGTATACGGAATGTTTGATCTGAAAGACCTATTAAACCAGTTATAGGATCTTCGAAGAAAAACTTCTTTAGAAGATTTAGAATCATATGGATTTGGCTTTACTAGATAATTAATTGGGAGAACAGCCCCTTTATCATTTTGAATAATAACTGTGAATTCGACCTGTTTATTTGTATTTTGTTTTTTCTTTAACACTCCCTCAATATCTTTTAAGATATTTCTAATCATAAGTGTTGCTTCTAGATGATAGTAATCGTTGTCTATAGATGTTTGAAAAGGAATGTCTGATTTGTAATTGAGAAAAACTGATTCTTTTTGAGCAAATAGATTTAACGCAAATAGCATTATTAGTAAAGTAAAAGTTAGATTTTGATTCATGGTTATGAGCATAATTTATATCTCTAATATATGCTATTTTGATCATTTAACCTTTTGTATTATTCTCAAATATGTTAATAGATTTTATTCTTGTTCATAACAATAAATGTAATTTATTGATATTAATTTACTTTACTTTTTTTTTATATAGTTTTGCATTGCAATTAGTTAAATATTTCGTAATTATAACCATAACAAATTCATTTTGAGGTTTATCAGATTTTTTTTGGTAATTGTTTTGTTTTCGAACAAAATTTTTACCCAAGTAGTTACCAATGGATTGGTTCTTTACGTTGATGCTAGAAACTCGAGTTCTTACTCCGGATCTGGAAATACATGGAATGATTTAAGTGGACAAGGAAATGATGGTACTATTACTGGAGCAACTTACAACAATTCTGGCTGGTTTAATTTTGACGGATCAAATGACCGCATTAATTTCTCAGCCCTTTTAGCTGCAGGAGATGACACCTATACTTTAGAGGCATATTTTAATGCTGATACAAGAAAAACTCAAGTTATTGTAGAGCAAAATTCGTCTAATTCACAAACTCACAAACGCGGTTGTATGATACTTATGAGTGATGGAGATGGTGGATTTAATGGTCAAAGTAACGACAGACATGACCACATCCCTTACGCTACAAATGCCTGGGAACATTGGGTTATTGCTGTAAATGCCCCAAGTAATCTAAAAATGTATAGAAATGGGAATCTTGTTTACAATGGGTCTTTTGCGAATGGAGGGGCTTTAAATATTGGAAACGCAGGATTATCGATAGGATATAAGCTATCTAGCAACAGTGAGTATTTTGATGGACAAATTAGGTTTGTAAGGGTTTATAATAGAACTCTTTCAGAAAACGAAGCCTCACAAAATTATGCAGCATTAAATAATTATAGTCTAAGAGGTAACCCGGAAATTCAAAGAACTCAAATTTCGGTAGACAATTCAACTGTTTCAGTTACATTTTCTGATGCTGTATATGGTGGTTCTGCTAATGCGACATCAACATTAGAGGTTACTGATTTTAATCTAAATATGTCGGGAGGTTCAGCTTCACTTTCCTCAGCTACCCCTTCCAGTATAAGTGTAAGTGGAACAACAATTGGTCTTGGAATATCCCTTTCAGGAATACCAGACGGGAATGAGTTATTAACTATTTTACCCGCCTCAAATAGTTCAATTTTTAGTGTCTCAGGTGATACTGTATCTACTACACAATCTAGTAATACAACTGAATTAATACCAAATATTATAACTGATAATCTTTTGCTATATCTAGATTCTAGAAATAAATCCTCATATCCAGAATATGGATCAATTTGGTACGATTTAAGTGGAAATAATTATAACGGTAATTTACAAAATACAACTTCATTTTCCTCCGACTACAATGGAATTCTAAATTTTAACGGTTCTAGTGATTGGGTTGAACTTAACTCCTTTTCTGGAGCTCTTACTAATTCCTCTTCATATACAATTTTACTTCATTTTAAATCTACCGAGACGAATGCTTCTGGAAATATATACAATAATGCAATTTTTTCAATGCATAACTCTGGAGCAAATATTTTTAGAATAGGTGCAGCTCCTGACGGTAATAAAGGACTTTACTATAATATTGGATCTGCAGATTCAAGAGCTGGTTCAAACATTAATCTTCACAACAATGAATGGCGGTTTGCTGTAATATCAAAAGATGTTGGCTCAAATGCGAATTTTTATATCGACAATCAATTAGTTTCCGCTGGAGCCAGTCCAGGGAACACGACTAATTTTAATTCAGTCAACCAAGTATCAATAGGCCAAGAATACGACAATTCTTCGAAGACTGACCACTTCCAAGGAAGTATACCAGTCGTAATGGTATACAATAAAGCACTTTCAGCTAATGAGATTAATCAAATTTATGATGTATTAATTGACACTCCTCCTTCTGATATATCACTTAGTTCAAATACAATATCTGAAACATCAACAATTGGTAGTTTAATTGGAATATTTTCTGCTACTGATTCAGATACATCAAGTAATAATCTAACATTTTCTTTCACCTCAAGTGGAGATGCTCAAGATGACAATAATGGAAGCTTTACTATCAGTGGGACTTCACTTCTTACAAGTACAACACTTGACTATGAAACTAAAACGAGTTATAATATTTATGTCAACGTAAGTGATGGTAATTCTAACTATGCTAAAGCATTTACAATTTCTGTAAACGATGTTGTTGGATTGACTGATGATATAATTCTTCATTTGGATGCAAATAATACAAACTCATACTCTGGATCTGGATCTAACTGGCTTGATTTGTCTGGTAGTAACAATCATGCTACTTTTTATGGAAATACATCCTACAGTGCATCAGACGGGGGTCATATTTATTTTGATGGAAATGGAGATAGACTCAATTTTGCTTCAGCCATTAACATACCTATTGTGGGATGGACTATGACAATGATCATTGACATTCCAACTCAGAACCAATCGTGGTGGAATTATTTTTTAATGCAAACTGGCGGTGGATATAAATATGAATTTGGAAAATATGGAACTAGTGGAGATAGTTTTTCATGGAAAGATAATAACAGAGTTGCTGGAACTAATTTAGGTGTAAATCTTTTTACATCTGGATACTCAATTTTATCTTTTGGTATAACCGATGATGGAAAAAGTTTTTATAGTTTAAATGGAAGTGAAAAAATTTTAAATACTGCTTCTAATACCGACTGGAGTGGAAGGCCAAATTTAAATTTTAATAAACTTTTTGGAGGTTTTTCTAATAGTGGGACTCACAATTTAGCCGCCAGAGTTAAAAAAATTATGCTACACACAAGAGAGCTTTCTAATGCTGAACTTTTTAGTAATTATGTATCAATAGATAATGAACCACCATTTATTACTGCAACTAGAATGGAACTTGATAATTCGAATGTTAATGTCATATTCTCTGATCATATGTCAAGCACTTTACAACCAAGTGACTTTAGTTTATCTCTAAACGGTGGGTCAGCAACTCTAGCCTCACAAACTCCCGCAAGTATTACTGTGAGTGGAACAAAAGTAAGTTTAGGTGTAAACTTAACTGGGACCCCAAATGGTGATGAGCTTATTACTGTTTCTGTTCAACCTAATTCTGTTTATGATTATGCAAACAATGTTGCATCTAGCACGCAGTCAAACAATTCAGCTAACCTTATTCGAAGTATTGTTCATGATGACGTAATTGTATATTTAGATGCTAGAAATATTGCTTCATATCCAGGTAATGGTACTAGTTGGTATGACTTATCAGGAAATGACAATGACTTTAGATTATATGGGGCTACTTATAACAATTCTGGATATTTTGATTTTGATGGAACAAATGACTGGGCAAGAACAATTTCTTCATTGGATTTAAGTAGCTATTCGGCTGTTACTGTTCAAATAAATTTTAAATCTGAAAATACAAATTCAACAGAAGCAACTTATGAGCATTCAACAAGTTGGAACACTCAAACAGGTGGATTTGGGTTATTTGCACATAGTGCGGGAGGAGCATTTGTAAACAATACGCACCATACCAATCAAAACGGTGGCTTCAGTGGCAATAGTGGCCGAAATTATCAGTTTAATATTAATACTAATTGGCACCTGCATACAAATATTCACAGTATGGTCAATGATGCAACTGGAAGGCTTTCATATGTTGATGATACTCTAATCCCGTTTTCTTCATCTCCATATCCTAGTTCAACAGCAACAATTAACGGCTCTTTTTCTGACCATTATTTTTATATAGGTTCTAGGGCAGGAACTAATTACTATTTTAATGGACAAATTGAATCAATTATTATTTATGGTTCAAAATTATCTGCTAATCAAGTCTCAAATAACTATTATGCATTAACAGATGCAAATAGAGCTCCAACAGATATTTCATTAAATTCAACTTCTGTTAATGAAAATGTTTCGCTAGGTACAGCAGTTGGCAATCTATCTACAACCGATGCTGATAATTGGGACTCACATACTTATAGTTTAGTTGCTGGTGCTGGGGATACTGATAATGCTAGTTTTAGTATCAGTGGCTCTAATTTAGTCACTGCATCTGCTCTAGACTATGAAACAAAAAATATCTATTCTGTTCGTGTTCAAACTTCTGACGGTACAGCGACCTATACCGAATCATTTACAATATCTGTTTCAGACCTTGATGAAGACGATGATAATGATGGAATAGCAAATACTTCCGACAACTGCCCTACTGTAGCGAACTCTGATCAAGCTGATAATGATCAAGACGGGGTGGGTGATGTTTGTGATAATTGTATTTATCGAAACAATCCCTTTCAAGTTGATACCGATGCAGACGGATATGGTGATGTCTGTGATGACTTCCCTAATGATGCTTCTGAAAACGCCGATTCTGACGGTGACGGTATTGGGGATAATGCCGATACCGATGATGATAATGATAACTGGTCAGATACGATTGAAATTGCCTGTGGAACTAGTCCTAGAGATAGTACCGATAAACCCATAGATAGTGATAATGACGGAGATCCAGATTGTCTTGATCTTGATGATGATAATGACGGGTATCTAGATACCGAAGACCTCTTTCCTTTTGATAATCAAGAATGGGCAGACAATGATCTCGATGGTATTGGAGATAATGCCGATACCGATGATGATAATGATCAGTACCTAGACCAAGATGAGATTGACTGTCTAACAGATCCTTTTGACAGAACCAGTACACCAGATGACTTTGATAAAGATTTAATCCCTGACTGTATCGATCCTAATGACGATAATGACAGCTGCCCGGATACAGAAGATGAGTTCCCGCTAGATCCTGAGTTTTGTCAAGACACTGATGGGGACGGCATTGACGATCGCTTTGATTTTGACTCTGACAATGACGGGATCCCTGATCACAGAGATCAATTCCCACAGGATCCTAATGCCAGTGAAGACAGTGATGGAGACGGCATACCTGATAGTCAGGATACAGATAAAAATAATGACGGGTTCCCAGATGACCAGATTATCGTATCCAGTGCCCTTACTCCTAATCAGCCCGGTGTGGAGGCTACATGGAAAGTGGTAAATATTGAAGACTATCCCTTTACTAGCGTGAGAGTTTATGCTGCAGACGGAAGTACTGTTTTCCAATCAGAGAATTATCAAAACGAGTGGACAGGAACTAACATAAGAACAGGAAATGCTCTACCCACAGGACCGTACTACTACAGAATAGAACTCGGAGGGACATCTGGTGAAATTATAGACGGTTGGCTTTATATTTTTAATTAGATGAGAATAAATGAGTTAAAACTACCTTTTTTTGAAATAATAGGATGTTAATCCTATTTTTGCCAAATGAAAGAAGTTAAGTCTTTACTTATTTTCCTTTTATTGAAGTCTGTAGTATTTTTTGGGCAAACCAAAGTTAATTCAGATATAACAAGTGGATTACTGCTTTATCTTGATGCTGGAAATTCTAGTTCGTATTCAGGAAATGGAAATACATGGAGTGATCTAAGCCCAAGTGGAAATAATGGAACAATTAATGGTGCTACTTTTAACTCAACAAATAAATCTTTCGATTTTGACGGGACCAACGATTATGTTGGATTAAGTGCAGTGCTGCCTCAAGGACAGGCGGCTTACACCATAGAGGGTTATTTTAAACCAGATACTCAACAAACAGATGTAATTTTTGAACAAGTTCAAACAGGAGGTGGACAGCACACAAGAGCTGCTATGATGACAATAAGTGATGGCTATGGTGGATTTAATGGATGGAGTAATGATTTTCATGATAATACTCCAGTAAGAATTGGAGATTGGAATTATTGGACCATCACCGTTGATAAAAATGCAGGTTCAAACCAAATAAAAGTTTATGTGAACGGAATTTTACAATCACAAGGCAATACAAACAACGGTGCGAATAATTTAAACGTAGGAACTGGTTCTACTAACATAGGTAGTAGACTAAGTGGAGTAAGTGAATTTTTTGATGGTGAAATAAAAACGATAAAAGTTTACAATAGAGTATTATCTGCTGCCGAGGTAAAACAAAATTATTGGGCAACTGTTAACCCCTATGTTGTTACAGATGGGTTAATTTTAAATCTAGATAGCAGGGATTCTAATTCTTATTCTGGATCAGGAAATACGTGGAATGACACTAGTGGAAATAATTATAATGCAACTATAGTTGGTGGGACAAGCTTTTCAAACAATCAATTTACTTTGGATGGATCAAACAACTACATAACAACTCCTGCAATTCCATCTGTAGGGACTTCAACTCAGGATTACTCATTAGAAGTAATAGTTACTCCCACCTCTACAAGTGGTAATGTAATTAATATGTCCAATCAAAGTGATAATTTTGGATGGAACATGCCCCCGCTTGCCTCAGCAAATTCAACATTTTATGCTCAACTTCATTCTAGTGCCAATGGAGTAACCGATGGGATTTCATCAAGTTTTAATGTGAATCAAAAATATCACTTAGTACTAATTTGGGATTATGATGCAAATGCCAACAACCGAGTATTTAAACTCTATGTCAATAATGTTCTTGTTGGTCAAAGAAGCAATATAACATATAATTCAAGTGGATCAAATAATTATTTTTTCCTAGGAAAGGATAACCCTGGCTGTTGTGATGAATTTAATGGTGTTGAATCCAAGGACTTAGCAGGAAAATATGAAGCATTTAGAGTTTACAGTAAAGCCCTTTCGGCTCAAGAAGTAGCCCAAAATTATACCTCGTCTTCAAATCAGACAACAACTACACTATCAATTTCTAATGAAACTAGAACTTTCGACGAATTAAACTTTAACCTCTCTCCCACATCTAATAGTTCGCAAGCTTTTAATTACGTAATCTCAGATACAAATGTCGCTACTGTAAATGGAAATACAGTAACTATAGTGGGTGTAGGAACAACCTCTGTTACTGTTTCTCAAGCAGCGGGAGGTGGTTACACTGCTGCCACTGCGACTATGACACTTACTATCAATAAGGGTACGCCCACAATCTCCTTTTCTAACCTAACAAAAACTTATGGTGATGCTAATTTTGATCTCTCAGCAACCTCTAGCAGTACTGGTGGTCTTACCTACTCTATTGCAGACTCAAATATCGCGAGTCTTAGTGTTAGTAATGTTACAATAGTTGGTGCTGGAACAACATCAATTACAGTTACCCAAGCAGCTGATGCAAATTATAATTCAGCCACTTCAACCATTACTTTGACAGTTAGTAAACTCAACACCACAATAACACTTTCTAATATTACTAAATCAGCGCTTGATGCTGATTTTAATCTTGATGCTATATCAAGCAGACCAGGCACACAAGTGGTTACCTCTGGTTTGGTACTTCACCTGGATGCAAGTGATACTGATTCATATGATTCAGCTTCTGGGGGAAATACTTGGTATGATATAAGTGGTAATTCAAATGATTTTACACTCTATGGTAACCCAACTTTTAGATCGGATTTAAATAGTGGAACTTTCGAATTTGACGAAAATAACGATTACGCACAATCTAATTCCACAACAGTTCTCAACTCTACTCAATACACAAAAATTGCTGTCTATTATCCAAAATCAAAAACAAAAAATATAGTAAGTGGTGGGAATGAAGCTGCACATGCATTTTGGATGGCAAATAGTACCAACACTATTAGAGCTGGACATAATACAAGTTGGAGTCAAGTCAGCTACAGTCCAGGAAATATGTTAAATAGTTGGCATTATTCCGCGGTGAGTTTTAGTAATTCTGATGGATTCAAGCTCTATTATAATGGTAACTTGGTTGACTCAGATAATTTTACTGCTACACCCAATGGTAATTCTCCAGGTCTAGTCAGAATTGCTTCTCATAATGGTGGTAATTTATTTGAAGGCTACATTCCTGTTGTTCTAATTTATAATAGAGTACTAACCTCAAGTGAAATCCAAAATAACTATAACAACCTAGCCCAAAGGTATGGGCTGACGAATATTGGAAATTATTCAAATGTTGATTTAACTTATTCTATAGCGGATACTAATGTAGCGACTTTAAATGGTAATAAAGTGAGTATAGTAGGGGCTGGTACTACTACAATTACAGTTTCTCAGGCTAGCGATTCAAATTTTAATGCGGGTAGTAAAACAATTACATTAACTGTAAATACAGTTACCACTACAATCACTTTTTCTAACGAAAGTAGAACGTTTGGAGATTCTAACTTTGATTTTTCTACTACCTCTAATAGTTCAGGTACATTTAGTTATATAATCTCAGATACAAATATCGCCACAGTAAGTGGAAATAATGTTACAATCAGGGGAGCAGGAACTACATCTGTAACAGTTATTCAAGCTGCTAATGGAATATACTCTTCAGGGGTTGCTACAATGACTCTTACAATTAACAAAGCTGATCCAACATTCTCGTTTTCCGATTTAACAAAAACATTTGGTGATCCGAATTTTGATCTTTCAACTTCGTCAAATAGTAATGGTGTAATCACCTTTACTATTTCAAACACATCTGTTGCTAGATTAAATCCAATTACAGGTGGACTTTTACTTCATGTTGACTCAAGAGATCCGACCTCTTATCCAGGTTCTGGAAATACAGTTTATGATTTAAGTGGAAACAATCATGATTTTACAATTAGCGGTAATATGAATTATGACAACACAAATGGATTTACATTTGAAAGAGGGCAGACCACTAAATATTTAAAACAAACGAATTTCCCACATCCCACAACTACCATTACAAACGAAATACTTGTAAAAACATCCAGTAATGATAATGCTGGCCTATTGAGTTACAATAAAACTGATAATGATAATGCAAACTTAATTTACATAATTGGTGGGCAGGTTAGAACTCATCATACCCCTGGATTTAATAGAAATACAAATGTCAATTTAAGTGATAATCAGTGGCATCATTTTGTACAGACTATTGATAAGTCTTCAGGTGTAGATAAAATATATCTTGATGGTGTTCTTGTTCTGACTTATAATACAAATAATACATTAATTCCTACCAATGGATGTCTTGCAATCGGTCAAGACTTCGATACAACTTGTGGAGGATTCAATGCTAGTGACGCTTTTGGAGGATACTTACCTTTAGTTAGAATGTATGACAGAATTCTGACTGCAGAGGAAGTGGCACAAAACTATAATTCGTTATCAGGTGCAACTGGAACCGGTAGTAATACAAGAATAGTTGGGGCTGGTCAAACTGTAATAACTTTTACTCAATCAGCCACAAATAACTATAATGCAGTAACAGCCTCAATGACACTTACAGTGAATAAAGCCACCCCTACAATTACTATCTCAAACGAAAACAAAACATTTGGAGACCCTGCCTTTAACCTCTCTGCAACCTCTAGTAGTACAGGTGCCTTTACATACAGTATCTCAGATGCGAATGTTGCAACTGTAAGTGGTAACACAGTAACAATTAAGGGTGGGGGAACAACATCTGTAACTGTAACTCAAGCAGCCGATAGTAATTACAGTTCAGCAACATCGACAATCACATTAACAGTTAACAAATTTGATCCAACAATTATCTTTACAGGAGTTGTAACCAAAACTTATAATGATTCTGATTTCAACCTTTCTGCCTTATCAAGTAGTACCGCAAGTTTTACTTATTCTATTGCAGATACAAGTGTAGCTACAGTGAGTGGCAACACAGTAACAATAGTTGGTGCTGGTACAACAACAATTACGGTTTCCCAGCTAGCCAATTCAAATTTCAATTCAGCAACTGCTTCTGCAAGCCTTTTAATTAGTAAAGACAACCCAACACTTACAAACTTTAATCCAATATTGAGGACATTCGGAGATGCTAGCTTTGAAATAGTTGAACCTACAAAAAATGGTGATAATATAGGAAGTTTTTCATACACCTTGTTGGATCAAAATATTGCCAACATTTCTGGGAGTACGGTTAGTATAACTAATGCAGGACAGACAAGTATTACAGTCACACTTTCTGCAGATAATAATTACAACTCCGGAACTATTTCGACCAGTTTTGTAGTTAATAAAAAGAATCAAACAATAACTGTTGGTGCTTTACCGACGACAAAGCCTTTAAAAGATTTTACCTCCATACCTATTACAGCAAGTTCTTCGTCAGGCTCACCAATTATAATAAGTTTGTCTGCAGGTTCTGCTGCCTCGGTATCAGGTACAGTAGGTAATTACGAATTAGTAAGTATTCAACAAACAGGTCTTGTTACCATAACATTTACAACTGACGATTCTGGTAACCCTAATTACAATTCAGGGACAACAACAGTTGTTATTGATGTTGTTAAAACAAATCAAAACATAAGTTTTAATACAACTCCTACAACGCAGTTAACTTACACCGAAAATTTAGATTTAACCCTTGATGCAGTCGCTAGCTCCGGCTTGGCTTTAAATTATAGTATTGTCGCAGGAAACAACGCCACTTTAAATAACGCCACACTATCATTTAATGATTCAGGGCAGCTCACAGTTGAAATTACACAACAAGGAAATAACTTATATAACCAGGCAGTACCAGTAAGAGTTGTATTTGTAGTAGGTCAAGGAGACACCACTTTATCTAACTTTACAATTCCAACAAAAACAAATTTAGATAACGATTTTAATTTAATCCCACCCACCTCTAATAGATTAGGAAATATTACTTATTCAACCTCTAATCAGAATGTGGCCAGTTTATCTGGGACATTAATATCAATTAATGGTATTGGAAATACAACAATAACAGCTACGCAGCTTGCCAATTCAAGATATAAATCAGCAAGCATTACAGCAGTGTTCAGAGTACTTGTTGGCGATAGTGACGGTGATGGACTAATTGACAGCCAAGACAACTGCCCTACTGTAGCGAACTCTGATCAAGCTGATAATGATCAAGACGGGGTGGGTGATGTTTGTGATAATTGTATTTATCGAAACAATCCCTTTCAAGTTGATACCGATGCAGACGGATATGGTGATGTCTGTGATGACTTCCCTAATGATGCTTCTGAAAACGCCGATTCTGACGGTGACGGTATTGGGGATAATGCCGATACCGATGATGATAATGATAACTGGTCAGATACGATTGAAATTGCCTGTGGAACTAGTCCTAGAGATAGTACCGATAAACCCATAGATAGTGATAATGACGGAGATCCAGATTGTCTTGATCTTGATGATGATAATGACGGGTATCTAGATACCGAAGACCTCTTTCCTTTTGATAATCAAGAATGGGCAGACAATGATCTCGATGGTATTGGAGATAATGCCGATACCGATGATGATAATGATCAGTACCTAGACCAAGATGAGATTGACTGTCTAACAGATCCTTTTGACAGAACCAGTACACCAGATGACTTTGATAAAGATTTAATCCCTGACTGTATCGATCCTAATGACGATAATGACAGCTGCCCGGATACAGAAGATGAGTTCCCGCTAGATCCTGAGTTTTGTCAAGACACTGATGGGGACGGCATTGACGATCGCTTTGATTTTGACTCTGACAATGACGGGATCCCTGATCACAGAGATCAATTCCCACAGGATCCTAATGCCAGTGAAGACAGTGATGGAGACGGCATACCTGATAGTCAGGATACAGATAAAAATAATGACGGGTTCCCAGATGACCAGATTATCGTATCCAGTGTAGTAACACCAAACCAACCTGGAATTGAACAAACTTGGAAAATAATAAATATTGAAGACTATCCCTTTACAAGCGTGAGAGTTTATGCTCCTGATGGAAGTAGAGTATTCCAATCAATTAATTACAAAAATGATTGGAGAGGAACAAACATTAGAACAGGTAATCTCTTACCAACAGGACCCTACTATTACAGAATAGAACTGGGAGGGACATCTGGAGAAATCATTGACGGGTGGCTTTATATTTTTAATTAATTTTAACTCATGAAAAGGAATATATTTTACATCTTTTTATTTATTTGTGTTACAGGTTTTTCTCAAGTAAATGAAAACCTTTTAATGGAGCGCTTTAATATGAATGCATTTAATCCCGCATTTGTTGGGAGTGAAGGCAGACAGGTATCTTTTACCTCACGTTCATACTGGCAAGGAATTGCTCAAGCTCCATCTATTAGCTATTTTTTCTACAGTGGAAATCCAAAGAAAAACTTATCTCTTGGAGCCTCCGTAATTACAAATAAGGTTTTTATTGATAGAAGAACCTTATATGCAGTGGATGCTAGCTATCAACTAAGTATGGGTGGTGAATCAAAACTTTTTTTAGGGATTAAAGCTGGAGCAACATCTAAAATTACTGATATAGAAAGTCTAGAGAGAATCACAAATACAGCTAACCCGGCTATAACAAATGACGGGAATGCAGTCTTTCCAGTTTTGGGCTTTGGAGCCCTTTTTAAATCTGAAAAATTCTTTCTTTCAGCATCAATTCCAAATTTTTTAAACCCTGTTAATTTTGTAAGTGACAACGCTTTAGTTGGTTCAGAAAAACCAAGTACTTATCTGCTTGCTGGAACCTCTTTTGATGTAGGTGTATTTGGCTCAAAATTAAAACCTTTTATAAGTACAAAATTAATTCCTGATGGTGAAAACCAAACACATATTGGAGGTACTTTAGATTTTAAAAATTTTCTTGAAATTGGAGCAGGTTATAAAAATATTGGCTTTACTAATTTTCTTCTTATGGTAAAAACAAAATTTGGACTCTCAATTGCTTACGCTTATGAGTTTGGAATTCCTAGCGGTCAAGCTGCAGTTACAAGAAGTGGTAATGAACTTTTTATAAAGTTTAATTTTTAAGTTATTTCGAAGCAAATAAATTTGATGTCTAAAAATTTGAGAAATATTCTTTTATATGCATTAGTTTTTTTAGTTGTAAGTAGTTGCAAGCTAACAAATGAAAGAAAATCAAATGATTCTTTTTCGTTTCCAAATTGGGAATTAATTGCTAATAAGCTAATTGAAAGAAGCAATTTAAAAAAAGGTGAAAAAGTATTATTAATATCAAAGCCAGGTAGTTTTGATCCAATTATCTCACTTTTAGAAGAAAAAATAAATCTTTCAGGTGCTAAATATCTAGGTACATTTTCAGTTGATTCACTTATTAAGCCAGATTATTGGCAAACCGATTTTATAACAAAAGGTTCAGAAAAAGATAAAGACGAATTAATAGAATATTTAATGAATGTTGATTTGGGAATTATGCTCCCCGGTGCAAACCCAACCCACATGGAATATTCTGCAATGCAAGAGGTCTTAAAAAGAAATCAAGGAAGGACAATACATTTTCACTGGGCAGGAGCTTATGACTTATCAGGTAATCTTCTAGATGTGAATGACGAAATAAGTAATTATTATCAGGATGTTTTACTTAAGACTGATTATAACGAACTTTCAAAAAGACAAAGAATTTTTGAAAATGCTCTCAGAGAAAACTTAATAAAAGTTACAACACCTCTGGGTACAGATATTAAATTTAGAGTTGGAAACCGCCCAGTGACAAAACAAGATGGGGATGCCTCATATAAAAAGGAGACTTATAAAAATTTAATTGACAGAGAAATCGAATTACCACCCGGAGCTATTCGGGTGGCTCCGATTGAAGAGACAGTAGAAGGAACTATTGCTTTTCCAAATTCTGTATGGCAAGGTGAGAAGGTCGAAGGTCTCGTAATTACATTTAAAAAAGGAAAGATTGAAAACCTTTTTGCTGATAAAGGGGAAAAAGCCGTTTTAGAAGAATTGAAGCTAGCTGGAGAAGCAGGTCAATATTTTAGAGAATTCGCTTTAGGCTTTAATCCTCTTCTTTCAATTCCAGAAAAAGATCCATGGATTCCTTATTATGGATATGGAGCTGGGGTAATAAGATTATCACTAGGCGATAACACCGAACTTGGAGGTAAAGTAACAGGAGGATATGTAAGGTGGAATTTCTTTACTGACGCCACAGTAATTGTAGGTGAAGATTTGTGGGTGAAAAACGGAAAACTAGTAAAATAATTTTTTCAGAAACTGTAATTGAAGTATTAATGCAGTAATACTTTTGTATTTTTTTTTTTTTTTGAAATGTATATTTGGTACCCATATTAAAATTAAATGAAATTTCAAAACATATTAAAGGCTTTGGCAGTTTCGATGATATTTGGTGGAATCGGAATTATTTGGCTTGGGCTTAACATGATGAAGAGCTAAACTTCAGGAAGTACTATTAAAAAGCCCTTGAATTTTCAAGGGCCTTTCACTTCAAGTTTATTTTCTAAAACTCGCCAAATGCTGCTAGTACCTGAATGGTGAAATTTGATTTGATTTCTACCCCACCATTTGTTTGACCCCATTCCATCATTTCTTTTGCTAGCTTATCTTCAAACTGTTGCTTTTGATCAATTAGATCACTGAATCCATTTGAACCTAACACTACCCAATGAGTAGCACCATTCGGTGAGCCAATATCATAGGTTCCAAAACCTACTGGTCTGTCACCTAGAATTTTTGAAGCCTTACTTACAAATTTGTCATGCGCTTTTTGAAATGCGATTGGGTCATTTGGCTTGATGTCATAAATTTGGATAAAAGGAAAGTCTTTTGGAACCCCTCCAAAGAAGCTTTTAAATCTTCCTGCGTAGGCAGGTCCCCACTGTTCAACAAAATTATTTATTTTCTCTAGAAATAAACCTTGTTGAAATTCCTTAAGATCTGATCTTCCAATTTTACCAACTTCACCAAATGCGACAACACGATGTGTCCACATATTATCTCCATAGGAAATTCTTTCAACCTGAACACCCCCTGATTTAAATACTGCATCTTTATTATGTTCAGCTAAAAGGTTTCCAATTGCTTGCTCCATTCCATCTTTAGCATTAAAATGCCATAGTCTAAATGTATTCTGAGAATAAGATATACTTACCGTTAAAATACATGCTAAATAAAAAAGTTTTTTCATTTTAATTGATTTTAATATTAATGTTTCGAATTTACAAAAAACAAGCTTGATTAGAATTTTATAAACTATATTTAGCAACCCTGCAAAAATGAATTTAATTAACCCTCACTGTTGTGAATTCAAATGGATGAAAAACTGCATGCTTTAATTATTGGTGCTACAGGTGCAACTGGAATAGAAATTATAAATGAATTATTAAACAATCCCAATTTTTATAAAATTTCGGTTTTTGGAAGAAGAGTTCCAGATATTGACAATAAAAAATTATTTAAGTATAAAATTGATTTTTCAGAATTAAATAAAATTAAAAAGCTTCTATCAGGTGATATTTTATTTTCAGCATTGGGTACAACACTTAGACAAGCAGGAAGTAAAAAACAGCAATTTTTAGTTGACTATACCTATCAATACGAATTTGCCAAAATAGCTGTTGAAAACGGAATTAAAAAATACTCACTAGTATCCTCAACAGGAGCAGATAAAAATTCTTTTTTTTTCTATCCTAAAATCAAAGGTGAGCTAGAGGAATCTGTTAAAAAACTTCCTTTCAACAAAATCCAAATTTTTCAACCTCCAACATTAATAAGGCAGTCATATCTTGCTAGAAAAGGAGAGAAAATTGGTATTAAAGTTTTTAATAGGTTAAATAAAATTGGACTTTTTAAATCACAAAAACCATTGCCAGTAAAAATCCTAGCAAAAATTATGGTAGATACTGCATTATCAAAGAATTCTGATAGATTAGAAATTTTTAGTACTCAAGATATAGCTCATTTAAACAAATAGACCAGACAAAGTGCTTGGCCTATTTATGAAAAAGTTTTAATTGATTCCTAGTTGTTAGGTAATCCTGGAGTAGGGTTTTCAAAAAATATAAATTCATTTACATTGTTTGGATCTCTACCCATTGATACATCGGTTGTTTGTTCTGAAAAAGATAAAGAATCAATTATAGTTTGATTGTCTTGAGAGATAAGAACAATAGACTCTCCTCCTTTGCTTAATTTATTACTTACATGTAAAGGTCCTTGCTCTTGATCATCATCACACCAGATTAAAATATAGCCCTTAGGCTGAACAGTCGTTAAAGAAGAATCCGTATCAGGAATTTGATAAGGGTCGTCATCACCTATAGTATCGGTAAAATACATTCCACCTAAATCTATAGCTTCATTAGAATCATTATACAACTCTACCCAGTCGTCATAATCTCCAGAAGGATCAGCACAACAAGCATCATTACTAGCTAAAAATTCATTAATAATTAGTCCCATTCCTGGGTCTTCTTCAACAGTGATTTCTTCGTCCATATTTTCATCATCGGTACTTTCAGAAGAACAAGAAAAAAGTAGTACCCAAATAAAAAATGAAATATATCTTTTCATATGAATCGGTTTTATGGTTATTAAAATGCGCGTTTATACTAATTTAAAAATGTTTGTCTAGAATTTAGACGTTACTATAAATCTTATATTTAACAATTGTGTTCCGTGTTGGATTCGAACCAACGACCCCTGCCCTGTCAAGGCAGTGCTCTGAACCAACTGAGCTAACGGAACGAATTCCAAAGATAAGCTTTGACAGAATTATTTATTATAATTAATATAAAAATTTGGTAAAGTTTGACCTTTAAGAATTAACTTAAGCTTAATTATGTTTTAAATAAAGGCTATAAAGTATTTCATTTCTTGATTTTAACTTACCAATAACATATTTAAATATTATTTTATGTAAATTTGTATAACCAATTCTTCTTTACAACATTGGTTATTTCATCATAAATTGGTTTTTATTTTTAATGTTGGGAGTTTTTAAGGAACTCCCTCCCCCAAAATTTGGTCCCTTAAAACTTAGTAATCATATTTTACATTTGAAGAAATTTAATTTCTAAAAACAATATTTTGTAAATCAGTATAAATCCAGTATATTATGAGTATTATTACTTAAAATAATAACCATGAATGTTGAAGATTTGATCGGAAATACTGCGCCATGTTCTTGTGATGCATGTGTCTGTGGCTATTATTACAAAGTTGATCTTCCTAAATTAAAACTTGATAAAAAATCACGGAAAACCGTAGGTTATAATAAAAAATTCCCTTGGTTTATTAATAAATAAAATTGACCCTTTAATTTAAGTCTTTTAAGTTAAACGCTTATCAAACCCTTTAATATAAAATCGTTAAAAACTGGATTTACTATATATTTAATATTTTTGTACTGAAGGATTACTTATGTATCATAATTACAGACATATATTATGGATTTTTGTTCTGCTATTAATTCCAATCGCAGTTTTATCTCAGGCTAGTAGATACCATTATATTCCTCCTATACCAGCTTCTGAATCAGTGGCTGGTCTAGGAAATAGTGCCGCAGATGATATGTCAGCCCAATATTTTTATATTACAACTGCTAGTACTGAATCTGTAACTTACTCTATATATCCTCTTCCAGTTAGTGCTGCAACTCGTTTTACTGGTGTTATAAGTAAATTATCGCCCGCAGACATAAGGGTCGATAATATTAATCGCTATTTAGCTGATGGAGGAGGTTATGGCCAACTTTTTATTACAGCATCAGAGAGTGGATCTGAAATGTCTAATAAAGGGTTTTATATAGAAGCAGATGCTCCTATTTATGTAAATCTTAGGTATAGAGCGAATGCTCAAGGTAGTGGTCTGGTAAGTAAAGGTGAGGCTGCGTTGGGAAAATCTTTTAGAAATGGAGGCTTTACCAATGGAAGGCCAATCTCTCATTATTATTTAAACTTTGCTTCAGTTATGGCAGTGGAAGCAGGAACTACTACAGTAACTTTTAGCGAAATATTCAGTATGATACCAGCAGCAAGCGGTTATCCAGATATTGAAAATATTATTGAAACCTATGATGGTGTGGGAAATATTAATGACATTGTTATAACACTCGATCAATTTGAAACTTATGTGGTTGCGATGAAAGCAGCTAAATGGGATGATGTAGAAGATCCTCCGACCGGTAATCTTGCTGATCAAGGTTACCCATATCCAATAGCAAATAGAGATGCGCTTATTGGTATGTCAATTGAATCTAGTAAAAATATAGCTGTTATATCTGGTGGTGCTAATGGAAGCATGACAGAGACACAAAACGGTCGCGACCACGGAATAGATCAAATTGTAGGCCTTGATAAAGCAGGTACTGAATTTATTTTTATAAAAGGAAATCCAACTGCTGGTGATGAAGATTATGACAATGCAATTATTGTTGCTCATGAAGATGATACAGAAGTTTTTTTAAACGGTGAAACCACAGCTACTGTAACACTTGCGGCAGGGGAGTATCATTCTATAGAAGGAGATGAATATTCTGGTAATGGAAATATTTATGTTAGAACCTCAAAAAAAGCCTATGCTTATCAAGCTATTTCAAATGGAGGTTCTGCTAATACAGATTTGTGGTTTGTGCCCCCACTCAGCTGTACAAGTATTGAAACAATTGAAACAATTCCAAATATAAGAGATGCTGCAGGGCAAAATTGGAATACTTTTTTAACAATTGTAGCTCCAGCAACAGCATCAGTTACTATCAGTGATGAAAATACCCCAACTCCTACTTGGACTGGTGATTTTACTTATGGCACTGTAAGAATAAATAATATTTTAGGGGCAGCAACCGGAAACGAAAAAAGCTCTGGTAGAACAGTCATAGGAAATCCAAACTATACAACATATAAAATTCAAGGGTTAACGGGTAACGTTTCTGTATTCTCAAATTACCCTGATGGAAGTAAAGCCGAATTATATGCAGCTTATTATAATTCTTCTGGTAGTGCAACAGCAGGCGCTTTTTACTCTGGATTTCCATCTCCACCAGATAGTAGTTTTAATGAAGCAGGTGCAACAGGTTTAAATGACTGTATTCCTTATGTAAGTTTAAGCCTTACAAATTTTTCTGATTTTGATTCTGTTGAATGGGAATATTGGAATGGTGAAGGAGCAGTAAACTTCAATACTGTTGCAGGATGGGACACTCAGACTGTTACTCCTACACAAGTAGGCTTTTATAAAGCAATAGGTGTAATAACCTGTTCTGGAAGTGATCCTTATCGATTAGAATCAAATCCCAAAAAAGTGAGTAATTGTCCTGTAGATACTGACACTGACGGTATTTACGATAATATAGATGTTGACATTGATAATGATGGTATATATAATACCGTTGAATCAAGACTGGTAAGTTCACTTAATCTTTCTGATATAAATAACCCTACTTTGGTTTTTCCAGATTTATCAACTAACAATTCCATTCCTTCGTCTACATTTACAAGAAGTAACCCTGGAACGGTAAATATGACAGGGCAAACCTCAGGTGCTTTTCAACTGACTGTTCCACCAGGAGAATCAGGGGCGTACAAACTTTCGTTTACAGAACCTGTAAATATTAAATTATTTGAGGATATTAATTTTGCCCACACCTTTATTACAGGAGACACTTATAAGGTGAGCATATTTCCAACTTCATTAACTCTAACAATGCTTGACCCAGGTGATGAGTTAAGAGTTGACACAAACCAAAATAACGTCTATGATTCTGGAGTCGTTACTTATACCTCAAGTGAAATACTTTTCACTTTTGATGGAGCTGCCGATAATTCTAATAGATTCTCATTCCAAGCCGATGGAGTAAGTGAAATCACCTTAACACAAGTGGGAGCACCAACAGCTTCAGGTAATGTGGTATTTAACGGTGTTTTTTCTATAGAATATCTAAATACAGATACTGATTCAGATACTATTTCGAATGCTTATGATCACGACAGTGACGAAGATGCTTGTTTTGATACAAGAGAGGCGGGTTTTACTGATGTAGATTCTAATGGGTATTTAGGCACAGATCCAGTGACTGTGGAAAATGAACTGAGCGCAGAACCCGGTAGAGTAAATAATCAAGGTGAAGGCTATACAACTCCTAGAGACGGAAATTCAAATGGTGTAAGAGATTTTTTAGAATTCTCTGAGGCGCCTTCTTTTTCACTTGAACCACTCGATGTTTTAGTTTGTAATGGGGACAACACTTCGTTCACTGTTTCAAGTACTCAAACAAATTTAAATTACCAGTGGCAAAAATTAAATACTACAAGTGGTAACTGGGAGAATTTAGCAAATAATGCATTGTACTCTGGTGTTACTTCAAATATTTTAAATCTAACCTCCCCTCCTTTTGCGATGGATAATTCTTTATTTAGAGCTGTTATAACAAAGGATGAATATGTATGTGCTACATTTTCGACATCAGTTACACTTGATTTGTCTGACCCTGGTATTACACCTAGCGGTATGCCTTTGGTCTTAAATGAAGGTGTTTCAAATGATACCCTCACAATCGTTTTATCAGATACTCCAAGTGACACAGTTCGAATTAATTTTACTGTTAGCCCAACAGGACATTACGTTGTAAGCCAAGATTTTGTCATTTTTAATAATTCTAACTGGAATACTCCACAATCAATAAATCTTGATGCTATAGACGAACCTCTGGTTGATGGAACAGTGACTGCTACTTTAGTTCTAGATTTTGACCCTTCTAGCGATGATTGTTTTATTCCTCTTGGAACTTCTACTTATAGTGTGACAATTTTTAACAATGATATTCCTGGATGGGATGTTTCACAGGTTATTAGAACAGTTGAAGATGAAGTAACAACTGGAGAGGGTGGCGTTGAACTACCTACAGATTCAGAGTCTACAACAATTTCACCTTCAGCTGGAAAAAGAGGGATAGTAGATCCCGCCTTTGTGACTGAAAATGATCCTGCTACAGCAGAATTCTCAATAGTTTTAACAGCGCAGCCTGTAAATGATGTTTTTGTAGATATAATAAATAATGATTCAACCGAAAAAACTCTAAGTGATACTAGTTTAACATTTACGAATTCCAATTGGAATGTTTCACAAACAATAATTATCAATAGTGCGGATGATTTTTTAATTGATGGCGATCAAAATACATCAATTACGGCCAGAATAAATGCCGCTTCTGATCCCGCATTTTTATCACTACCCCCAGAAGACCGACAAGTTTTAACAATTGATGATGATATAGGTGACTTTACTATAAGTGATGTTAGTGGAAATCTAAAAGAAGAAGCACTTGGTGACCTTGTTACGTTTACAGTTTCGTTAACTGCTATTCCTTCCTCTGATGTTATTATTGATTTTTCTGGGAATGATTCTACAGAAGCAACAATTGTTAACCCTACTGTGACTTTTAATTCTACTAATTGGAATATTCCACAAACTATAAGTCTACAAGTTGTAGATGACTTTATTTTCGATGAAAATCAAACCTCTACTATCACTGGTTCGGTAAGCTCAAGTTCTGATGCTTCTTTTACAGGAGCCGCAGACAAATCTGTAGACGTGATTACTGAAGATAACGAGGTAGTAGATATAATAGTAAATGTTTTAGATAATTTAACTAGTGAATCTGGAGATACGGGTTCATTTGAAATCAATTTAACTACTGAGCCCTTAAGTGATGTATTTATAGAATTAACTTCAACTAATGAGTTGGAGGGAGTTTTGTCTACTTCTGTTATTTCCTTCGATGCAACTAACTGGAATATTCCTCAAGCAGTTACTGTCACTGGTGTGGATGATGATCCTCCTGTGAGTGATGGCGCTGCTGATTATATTATTGTTACAGGTAATGTATCATCGACAGATGACAATTATGGTCTACTAGATGGGTCAACAGTAGATGATGTTAACATGTCAAATCAGGATAATGATTCTCCTGGAATAATTTTAACAGTTTTAAATGATGATTTCTCAACTAGTGAATCTGGAGATTATGTAGTTGTTCAATTTAGTCTTTTGTCAAAGCCTGATGGTGGGGAAAGTGTTACAATACCTTTGAGTCTTGATGGCCCAGCAAATGAGATGGACTTGTCTGCAGATAGTATTACTATACTTGCTGATAATTGGGATAATCCTAGTTCAAATGTGGTAACAATTACTGGAATAGATGAACTTTTTGCGGATGGAAACCAGGAGTTAATTCTAATTACAGGAGATCCTACATCTGTGAGTCCTTTTTACGATGCTATAGGGGCAGATGACATTTCAAATCCAACTCTAACTAATGAGGATGATGATGTTGCACAAGTCGTTTTTAACTTGTCTGATAATGTTTCTGAAAATGGAACAACTTCAATACTCAGTGTAAATTTAACTTCAGCAATAAATACAGATGTATTTTTAAACTTTGGTGTTGCTGATATTACAGAATTGTTAATCAATTTTTCAGAATTAGTCTTTACAAAAGATAATTGGAATATTAATCAAGAGATAATTGTAACAGGTAAAGACGATCCAATAATTGACGGAGATATTGGTTCCCAAATTATCATATCTGTAGATGACGTTCGCTCAGATATTACATATAGAACTGTTTTACCAACATCAGTTATTGTAATTAATGAAGATAATGATGATTTGGATGGTGATGGTGTAAGAAACGATCTTGATAACTGCCCACTTGCAAGCAACTATGACCAATCTGATTTAGATAAAGATGGTATAGGAGATGTTTGTGATGATGATATCGACGGAGATGGAGTTTTAAATTCAAAAGAGAGTGAAGATTCCACAGACCCTGAAAATAATTGTAGTTTCAAATCCGAAAGCGTTACAGAGCCAGTTACAAGTTCTCCTGATTGTGACTCAGATGGTGTTGAAAATAGTATAGATCAAGATGATGATAATGATGGTATAAAAGATGAAATAGAAACTGATGAAGATACTGATGGAGACGGTATACCAAACAGTATTGATTTAGATAGTGATAATGATGGCTGTTTTGACGTCGTAGAAGCTGGTTTTATAGATCAAAATAATGATGGTATTATTGGTGATTCTATATTATTTGTAGACAGTAATGGACTAGTGTTAGACCAGGATTCATATAACGGAATACCACAAGATTTAAATAATAATGGAATTTATGACTTTTTAGAGGTCTTAGATTTACCTGAAATTTTATCACCAGATCAAATTTTTGTTGAAATAGAGCCAGGCAAGTCAACAACACTAAGTTATCCTTATTCTGCTTCTTCCTACTATTTTAGGTGGCAGATTAAAAGAGATTTTGAAGATTGGACTGATTTAAGTGAGGATATAGATTTCAGAGGAGTTTATACTTCAAAATTAGAACTTACTAATCCAAACAAAAATTATGTTGGATATAAATTTAGGCTAAAAGTTGAGCAATTGTTAAGCTCATGTCCAGTGCCAGTCTTAACAGAATCAATAGAACTTGTTTTTCAGGAACTTTTTATTCCAAATTCATTTAGTCCAAATGGTGACGGAATAAATGATCTATTTGTTATTTCAGGTATAGATGCTTTTCCAGACCACCGATTAATAATTTATAATAGATGGGAACAAAAAGTATATGAAACAAAAAACTATCAAAATGATTGGGACGGTGCACCTAACATGAGCTATGGGGATAATTCGAAATTACTTCCAGAGGGTGTTTACTTTTATTTCTTTGAAGAAAGTGAAGGAGGAGAATTACATAAAGGGTTTATTTACATTAAAAGATGATGAAGAGAAAAGATATATTAAAATTTTTTAGGTCAATTTTTTTGATGCTCCCTTTGATTATTAATAGTCAGCAAGAATCAAGTTTTAACATGTACATGTTTAATCACCAAAGTTTTAATGCAGGTTACGCTGGTTCAAAAAACTATTCATCATTTACATTTTTATCCAGATCCCAATGGGTTGGTTTTGAGGGAGCTCCTGTAACTCACAGTTTCGCATATAACGGCTCTAGAAATAATAAAAATCTTGGTTTTTCCTTAACTGGGCTTGTTGATCGGATTGGTCCATTAGAAAGTTCACAGTTTGCAGCAGATTTAGCTTATCAACTAAAATTGAACGATAAAAAACATTATTTAGGACTTGGTTTAAAGTTATCAGCCTCACTTTTCGATTTTAATAGTGATATACTCTCCCCACAACAACAGCAAGATTATACTCTATATACAAATGATATCCCTGAATCATTAGAACCAAATATTGGTTTTGGGTTTTACTATCACACACCAAGGTTTTATTTTGGATATTCAATACCTAGAATGATTCAAGACGAAAAATATTTTTTAATCCGACACAATTACTTTATTACCGGTGGTTTAATATCATTATCTAATTCCATTGAATTAAAGCCAAGTCTTTTGCTAAAATTTACAAGTAGAAGCCCTATTTCATATGATTTCAGTACTTTACTCTACTTTAACAAATCTATTTGGTTTGGTCCTCAGTTAAAAAACCTTGTGAGCATATCAAATGATGTCATCCAATCGGGAGCTGGTGTTGGTCTAATTGCAGGAATTCATATTAGCAACAGTTTTAGTGTTGGTTATGTGTTTTCAAATTCAATTGGGATAAGGAATTTTACAAATACTTATTCTCACGAGTTTCTACTCCGTTACGAATTTAATCCAAGAGCATTCGGTGTGCTAAGATCCCCTAGAATTTTCTAATAATGAAAAAAGCAGCTTTTATAATATCAATTTTAGTTAGTTTTTATAGTCTGGGACAAAAAAAATCAGACAAAACTGACATGGATTTAAATTATGACATCCAATGGGCAGAATATTTTTTTGAAAATAAAGATTTCGCAAAAGTTGTTGAGAGGTTATCTAACATAGAGGACTCACTTTTCCCAAATACTGTAAGAATATACTCTAAGTCATTAAAAAATATAAAAAGGATTGAAGAAGCAGCAAAGGTTTTAGATCCTCTGGTTCAGTCAGATTATGCTAATGTCGCTGATTATTATGACTATATTTCCTTGATACCTGAAAATAAAAAGCTAGTTAGAGAATACATTGAAAAGGCTAAAAGAATACCTCTTAATGATAACACTGACTTCAAAACAAGAATAAATTCAAAAAATTATGAAGTTTTAAATTTAAACCTAAATACTCAAAAATCTGAGTTTGGTGCATTTATGATTGATCCAGATAAGGGATCAATCTTCTATTTAGGCAATCAAAAATACATTCGGAAAAAAATTAAATCAATAAATCAGATTTACAACTTGTATAAAACCGAAATTGATACCTCAACATTCAAAACTAAGTCTGCTAACGAACTTAATATAAGATTCAATTCTATCTACCAAGACGGTCCTATTTCATTAAACCCTGTAACTAAAATGTTATATCTGACAAGGACTACAAACAAGGTTAGAAAAATTAAAAATATTCAACTAGCAATTTTTCAAATTCCCTATGATAAATTTGGTAAAGAACTTCCAAAACTTTTGGAATTAAACTTCGACGACTACTCTTCGATTCATCCAACAATTTCGGCAGATGGTAAAGTTTTATATTTCTCAAGTGATCGCCCCGGGGGATATGGTGGTATGGATCTTTACTATGTTAATATAGAAGATGATAAGATTGCAGGTGAAATAACAAATATGGGGCCAGATATCAATACTGAAAAAGATGAAGTTTTTCCCTTCATTTTTTCAGATAAATATCTTTTTTATTCCTCAAATAAAGGTTCCAGTCAAAAGTTTAATATTTATTTGGCAACAAATAAAATATATAATCGCTGGGAAAATAATATTTTAAGTAAGCCTTTTAATTCAGAATATGACGATACATCTTTTTCAATCGATATAAAAACCAAAACTGGATTTATAAGTTCTAATAGAAAAGGAGGTAAAGGTGATGACGATATATATGCCTTTAAGTTTATACCTAAAATTGAAGGTGAGGAAGATTCTTACAATTTTTTTGGGACAGATACTCTTGTAGTAGGATCTAATAACGTTTTAAAAAATGATATAGAAAAAATGAAAAAAAATGATCCTTTAGCTCAACTTATCCCATTAAAAATCACAATAGTTAATGATGTTACTAATGGAAAATTAAATTTAAATCCAAATGGTACTTTCTGGTATAATCCAAATTCTAATGAGTTTAAGAAAGATTCTTTTTCTTATAGGATTATCAGTGATTTCAGCAAGTCTAAAGAAATAAAAGTTACTTTAGAAAATAAGAATTTTCAAAAATTAATAAACTACGAGAATTTATTAAAACCTATATATTTTGATTTTGATAAATACGTATTGAAAGACAAATTTATTCCTAGACTAGATTCAATAGCCCAAATTTTAAATAATAATCCAAATTTAAAAATTGAAATTTCTTCATTCACTGATTGTCAAGGTAAAAGAACATATAATCAAAAGTTGAGTGAGCGAAGAACAAAAACCGTAAGTAATTATATAAAAACAAGACTAAATGTTAAAACAGTAATTGAAGAAAAAGCTTTCGGTGAAAGTAAAGTAGAGGGAAGTTCTGTAAATAAATTTACTATAGCGGTTGGGCTTTTCAGCAATAAAACTAGTGCTGATAATTTTGCAAGAGATAAATCATTAGATCCTAGATCAGTCGAAATAATAAAAGTTAATATTTATTACCAAGTTAACCTTGGAATTTTCGATACTTATGAAAAGGCAACTGAAAAATTAACTGAAGTACAAAAATCAATTTCAAATGCTGAAATCAAAAAGATTAAATGTTCAAAAAGACCAGAGTATTTCCATAGTCTAAACAGAAAAACTACTTTTAAAATAATTGAAAAAAATAGTAAATAAAAATTGTTATTTTTATTTCATTCCAACTTTATTATAATTCTGCTAAAACCAAAATTTTTATACTTCTAATTGAAAAATAAAACAGTAAATATTACTCCAATCTTGAATAAAATTATATTTCTGTTTCTGCTTTTGTTTTTGATTATTTCAATTCCTTACAGTATTTGTTATGCGAATTCTGATCCCTATCCAAAGAATCAGGAAATAGATGTTTTGAATTACGTTTTTAACATCACCTTATCTGATGAAAAAGATGAAATTTTATGTGAAGAAATTATTGATCTTCGTTTTGTAGAAAATGGTATTAAGAAAATAAGATTGGATTTAGTTAATGCATCAAATGAAAGTAATGGAAAAGGCATGAAGGTTATTGATTTATTATCTAATAATAAAAAACTAAAGTTTATTCATGAGAATAATAATTTATATATTTTTCTAAATACTGCGTCAAAAAAAAATGATAGGGTTCAGTTTAAAATCACTTATAGAGGAATACCAGAGGAGGGACTCTACATAGGAAATAATAAATATGGTGATAGAACTTTTTTTAGTGATAATTGGCCAGATAGAGCAAGACATTGGCTTGCATTAATTGATCATCCATCTGATAAAGCTAAATGTGAATTCGTTGTAACCGCTCCAGACCATTACCAAGTAATTTCAAATGGTTTAAAAATTGAAGAGACACATTTAGATGGTAATAAATTATTAACTCATTGGAAACAATCAGTTCCTATTGCTCCGTGGCTCTATGTCTTGGGTGTTGCAGAATTTGCTATTCAATATTTTGATGAATTTAAAGGTAAATCACTTCAAACTTGGGTTTTTAAACAAGATAGAGATGCTGGTTTTTACGATTATTCATACCCAACTAAAAATGCCCTTGAGTTTTATGAAAACAATATAGGTCCGTTTTCATATGAAAAACTAGCAAATATTCAGTCAAACAGTGTGAGTGGAGGTATGGAGGCAGCATCAGCTATTTTGTATAGTGATAAATCTGTTGTAGGAGACCGAAATGAAAGATGGAGGAATGTAATTATTCATGAGATAGCACATCAATGGTTTGGTAATTCTGTTACAGAATTTAGTTGGGACGATATTTGGCTTAGTGAAGGTTTTGCTACTTATTTTACATTATTATTTATCGAACACGAATATGGTCGAGATGAATTTATTAAAGGATTAAAATCTAGTAAAAAAACCGTTGACAATTTTCATAAAAAATATCCTAATTATACTGTTATACACAATGATTTAAAGGACATGAAAGATGTTACTAGTGTCCAAACATACCAAAAAGGCAGCTGGATATTACATATGTTGAGGGGACTACTCGGCACAAAAATATTTTGGAAAGGGATCAGAGCATATTACTTAAAATATAAAGACTTCAATGCATCAACAAAAGATTTCAAAACTATTATGGAGGAGGTCTCAGGAAAAGATTTGACTAAGTTTTTTGATCAGTGGCTCTATAAACCAGGCAACTTAGTTTTAGATGGGGTATGGAAATATGAAAAAAATCTACAAGAAATTTCTCTAGAACTTAAACAAGTTCAAAAAGGCAATGTTCTAATTGAAATGCCTTTAGAAATTGGGATTGATTATGGTGAAAATGAATATAAAATTGAAAAAATTAATCTAAAACAATTAAATAGATTGTACAAGATTAAGGCCCACAAAGAGCCATTGAATGTTATTATTGATCCTAACATGTGGGTATTGAAAAACCATACACTTAAAAAAATAAAATCTAGCTAGAAAACCATTTATGTTTTCCAAACTGATTTTGTTTTACTGAAAGCCCTTCTTCTAAATAATATTTAATCCCTTTTGTAACACTATTTAAATACTTTTTTAGCAAAGGGAGAATGTAAAATATTAATAAAAAATTATATGTAATTAAATGATATTTTTCAGAGATATAAGGGGTGACTCTTATTGATAAATGTGTTTTTTTATTTAAAGGGTTTAATCTCCAAACTACTCTAGACTTCTTCCCGTCTTTTTTTCCAATCATTAATTTAAACCCCTTATTTTTTTCAAAATTGTAGAAATTGCGCTCATATGTTAATCCATTAATATAAGTAAGTTGATCTATTTTACTTTTATCATCCCAAACTAATTTTTTGTGTGATTTACAAAATGGATGAAATAATTCTAAATGCGAAGTTTTTGTTAAGAGAGTCCACACTTTGTCTATCTCCGAATTAATTAATATTTCTGAGCTTGTGGAAAATTTGCTTAATTGTGAAATCACCTAAAAATTAAAATATTAATAAATATACGATGTAAAAAAACCCTTTATATGAAGGGTTTTTAAATACTATTTTTGATCAGGGTATTTAAACCAAATCCCACCTATAAACATGAAGCCGATTGTTGCCCAAATAACAATTGAGGGCAAGTCTGGAGCCAAACTTACAGGACCCATATCGGCAGTATGCCCATAACGTTCTATAGTAGCTATTGCACTTGAAGACAATTCTACACCGGAATTTTGCAACTCAGATAATTGTAAAGACATCCCCTTTTGAGCTAAAACTAGGTAAGACGATACTTGTAAGCCAAAAAAGATTACACAAACACAAAATAAAGTCATTACACCTTTTGCATAAGTAGGCAAATTTAATTCTCTGGTTCTTCTAATTAGATAAAATGCTAAAACTGTCATTATAATAACACATAAAAGATAAATAGCATTATTTATAAAGTTTAAGCTTGCATTTTGAAAAATTTCAAATTCATTCATAATATTTGGTTTTTGATTAACAGTGAACAATATAAAAATAAGAATAACAAAACTTTTTGCTAATCAAATATATAACTCTTAAATAGAACTAATCAAGTTTGCGTTTCCAAATCTGTGTTCTACCTAAAAGAGAAAATCCTAAAAAGCCTCTTACTTTGAGTGTATTATCATCTTCAAGTGAAATATAACAGTCGTAAATTTTTCCAGATTTTGGGTCTAAAATCGTACCACCCTCCCATGTATCGTCCTCCAAAATTAAGTCTTTTAAAATCACAAGTCCTTTTATAGGTTTATTTTTATTTTCACCTTTACAATTAAGGCAAAGTTTACCTTTATCTTCGGGTAATATGAGATTAATTATTTTTCCATAGACTTTATTTCCCTCTTTATAAATTAAAACCTCAGATTTTTTTTTTCCTGTTTCATCGTCTTCTGTAATCCACAAGCCCTGAACATCCTGGTTTTGGTAGAAAAATATAGTTAAGAAGTATACAAAAATGTTAATTGTATTCATCAAGTTTATCTTTTGATATTTTTATTAAATTTATGAAATCTCTAGTATTTAGGATCTAAAAAAAAACAATGAAAAACTTTTCAAAACCATTAATAATTATTTTGATTCTTATTCCCGTTGGTTTATTTATTTCTTTCCTAGATAAAAAGGTTATTTCTGGTTTCCTTTCTACAAATCAAATTTCAGATCATTATCTATTTATAGGTTCATTAGTCATTGCTATAAGCATAATAATATTTATTGTTTTAAAATTCGATAAAAAAATAAATTCTTAATCTGACATTGAAGTTCAATCAAATTTATTTCTGATTAATGCATCATTTCAATTCAAGTGACTTTAAAAATTTTTCCAAAGTTTATCGCCTTAATCTAATAAATAGTGTAACTGGATATAAATCAGCAAATCTTATTGGTTCTCAATCATTAGATGGTAAAGAAAATTTAGCAATTTTCAGTTCAGTTATACATCTTGGAAGCAACCCTGCTCTAATAGGTTTTATCTTAAGACCAACCACAGTTCCAAGACACACTTATAGTAACATCAAGTCAACAGGCATATTTACATTAAATGCAGTAACAAAAAAAGTCATTTCTGACGCTCATCATACTTCTGCCAAATATCCAGATTTTATATCAGAATTTGATAAGACAAATTTTGAGGTAGAAAAAAAAGAAAACTGGCAGGCTCCTTTTGTTAAAGAATCTCCTTTACAAATGGGTTGCAGCTTCCAAAACGAATACAAGATTAGTGAAAATGATACCATTTTAATTGTTGCTAGTATTGAACATATTTTTGTTTCTCAAACTCTACTTTTAGATGATGGTTGGGTTCAACTTGATAAAGCAGGTATAGTGACAATTAATGGTTTGGATGGCTATTCCGAAACTAAACTTCTTAGTAGATTCAAATATGCAAGACCTAAAAGATCAGAATGATTATATAGACCTTTTTTTCAATGAGCGATGGACAAATTATGCACTAGATAAAAGTGACGAAATTCCTGATCTATTGTTAGAACTAGAAAAAGAAACCCATCAAAAAATTTTACAACCTAGAATGATGAGTAGCCCTCTGCAAGGTAGACTTCTAAGTTTTATTTCAAATATTTTAAGACCTAAAAAAATACTAGAAATAGGAACTTACACAGGATATTCTTCACTATGTTTAGCTGAGGGTCTTGATGAAAATGGAGAACTTCATACTATAGATCATAATGAGGAACTAGTTTTAATTCAACAAAAATATTTTAATAAAAGTATATTTAAGAATAAAATTCATTCTCATCTTGGGAATGCTTTAGAAATAATACCAAAAATTGATGGTCCTTTCGATTTAGTTTTTATTGATGCTGATAAAATCAATTACATCAATTATTTCGAACAAGTTTTTGATAAAACTCAACCTGGTAGTTTAATCATTTCCGATAATGTTATGTGGGACGGAAAAGTAATTAATAAAGCTGACTTCAATGACGAGAGTACAATAGCACTCCAGAAATACAATGACAAACTAAAAAAAGACTCTAGAATTAAAACCTTATTGCTTCCCTTTAGAGATGGATTATCATTATGCTGGGTAATTTAAAGTTCTCTTTTAATAGAATCCCCAAGATCATCGAAATCTTTTTTTACTTTATCTACTTCTTCTTTAAAATCTTGAGTAATTTTTTTTGTTGGACTTTCTACATCCACGCTGTTTTGTATTTCATTCTTAATATCATTAGTAGCTCTTCTGACTTGAGTCATCCCTTTTGCTAGGGTTTTAGCAATTGATGGAATCTTATCAGCACCGAAAACTAATAACACTATAAAAAAGACAAAAACAATTTCTGCCCCACTAATAAACAGAAAAACATGATTAATTTTAAATAAATATAACATCTTAAAAATTACTTCAAGCTCACAAACTAATATAATTACTATCCCTTTATTCTCTCTTTAAATTTTTCAAAATCTGATGGTGTCTCCCGCTTTGGCCAATTATTATTATCTAAATTTACATCTGCTGTTTCAAGGTCTGGATCAACGGTAACTCCAACCAATTCTTTATCTGATGCAACAACTTTTTTTACGCTAGAATCATTTTTTCTCCAAACCTGAACAGGATATGAAACTCGTTCAGAAGTTCCATCAGCATAATTATACTCAACAATTAAAGGCATAACTAACCCACCCGGTTTTTCAAATTCAACTTCATAAAAATATTTTGGTGATTTAGTGTTGGGATCAATTCCCTCTTCGGCTAAATAATCTCTAAGTATTTTTGAGCCTTTTATTGCACTTTCATTAGCTAAATCTGAATCAAACATATCACTTTCTTGATCTATTTTAAAGACCAAATCTGGTAGATTATTTAAATCATAACCAAATTCCTTAAGCCTATTAGAAGCTTTTTCATCTGGGGTATCTGAGAAATAAAATCTTTTAACATTTTTAACTCCTATATCAACTACATCTGTTGAATAAAACCAGCCTCTCCAAAACCAATCTAAATCAGTTGCTGATGCATCTTCCATAGTCCTAAAAAAATCTTCCGGTGTAGGATGCTTAAACATCCATCTCTTTGCATAGGTTTTAAAAGCATGATCAAAAACTTCATTACCCATAACAGTTTCTCTCAAAATATTTAATGCCGTGGCAGGTTTAGCATATGCATTTGGTCCTGATTGATAAACATTTTCATGATTTGACATAATTGGGGCAATAAAATCTTGATTACCAGCCATATAAGGAACAATCTTTTTTGGATCACCCCTTCTAGATGGGTATTTTTCTAAATCACCAATAGCATCTGGAAAAGAAATGCCAAAATCTTGTTCAGTTAAGTACTGAAGAAAAGTATCAAGTCCTTCATCCATCCAACCCCATTGACGTTCATCAGAATTAACAATCATCGGAAAATAGTTATGTCCTACTTCATGAATAATCACACTTATCATTCCAAATTTTGTTCTATCCGAGTATGAGCCATCTTCATTAGGTCGACCATGATTAAAACATATCATAGGGTATTCCATACCCTGATTTTTAGAATGTACAGAAACTGCTTTTGGATATGGGTAATCAAAAGTGTATTTAGAATAAACTTTCAGGGTGTGGGCTACAACTTTGGTAGAATATTCTTCCCACAAGGGATTACCTTCTTTTGGATATAATGAGGAGGCAATTATATTTTTACCTCCAATTTTTACAGCCATCATATCCCAAATAAATTTTCTAGATGAGGCGAAAGCAAAATCCCTTACATTTTTTGCTACGAAATGCCATGTGTTTTTCTCATTTGACTTTATCTTCTCTTTCTCTCTAACCTCTTTTTCTGAAATAATTACAATTGGTTTATCAAATGAATAAGCAGCCTTTTTATATCTCTGCAGCTGTGATTTTGATAAAACATTTTTAGGGTTTTGAAGCTCACCTGTTGCCTCCATTATATGATCATCTGGAACTGTAATTTTTACATCATAATCACCAAACTCTAGAGCAAACTCTCCTCTACCCCAAAACTGGTAATTTTGCCAACCTTCGATGTCATTATATACACAAAGTCTTGGAAAAAATTGTGCAATTACGTAAAGTCGGTTATCATCCTCAGTAAAATATTCATATCCAGATCTACCCCTTGCAGGGCCATTTTCAGGGACATGATTATTAATATTATACCACCATTTAATTTTAAATTTAAAAATCCCATTCGGAGAAAGAGATACTGGTAAATCCACTCTCATCATTGTTTGATTAATTGTGTATTTTAGAGGATTTCCTTCAGAATCCAAAACCCACTCGATATTAAAACCCCCATCGAAGGATTCATTTATATAGTTTCTCACAAAAGATGAAGGCCCTTGAGTTACTGAATTCCCCGAGCTATTTATATCTAAAGATGGAGAATCTTTTTTTCTGATATTTTGATCAAGCTGTAACCATAAATAAGTTAAGTTATCGGGAGAATTATTTGTGTATGTTATTTCCTCTTCTCCATATATTTTGGAATTTTTATCATCTAATTCAATATCCATAACATAGTCTACTTTTTGTTGATAGTAATCAACACCAGGTGCACCTGAAGCATTACGATAATTGTTTGGATCAGCGAATTCAACATAAAGTTGTCTAAACTTATTTTGGTTTGTGTGCCCCTGCTGAACTTGAGCAAATAAAATTTTTGGGATTATCAAACTTAAAAAAGTGATGCATATGAAATGAATTTTGATTTTTTTCATGAACATTTTTTTAGTCAAGTAAATATACAAAGTAATTTTACAGTCAAAATAATGAAAAAGTAGCGCTATAATTTTCACTGTAAAGCAAAAAACTTTTCCTAATAGATTTATTTTTGTAATGTATTATATTCTGTTGATCTTCAAACAAATCAAAAAAAGTTCTGTTTTCAATCGATAGATTTAATGAGGAGGTTGGTGCATTTGCTTCAAAATAACACTGCAAAATATCATTTTTATATTCTCTTCCTATGAAACTTAAATCAGTTTTTTTACCATCAATTAAAATAACTATACTTTTTTTTAAGCTTTTTTTTAAAAGCTTATCTATTTCTTGCTTGTTTGAGTCAGGTGCTAATTTAATATCCTCTTGATATCTATTTAGCGACTGTTCAACATCATCTATAAATAACTGACATGTAATTTGAATTACATTTTTCTCTTCTTTAAATTCAATTGTTGTTGTACTAACATAAAATTTATGATCTAATTTTTTTGGAATGAAAATACTAGATACAGAAAGTAAAAAAATTGATAACAAATTCATAAATATTAGTCCTCCAAGTCATTTTTAAATTCCTTACTCTCATTTATTAGGAAATCAATCAACTGAAATTCTTTATCTTTTTTTAGAAGTTCTCCAGTCTTCATCCTATTGTCTATGAATTCTAAAAAACTAATTACTTGGCTTTTATCTAAACCTAAATCAACTGCAAAAAAATCATCTTCAAAAACTAGAGGTAAAATTTCACTTGGTTTCATTCGCATTTGCTCATCGGAAGATTTATTCCCAAGTGCCCTTGCTAAAAGCTTGGCTATATTTACAAAGTCAATACCATCAGAAAGTTGTCGATTGTTATAAGCCTTATTTACAAGTTTTGATGATTTATCTTTTTCATAGTCAAATCCCTTGAACTCCTCTTCTTTTAAATCTAAAAACTTTTCAACATCATCTGTTGTTACCACAACTTCTTTTAATTCATTAATGTTTTCATTAACTGAGACTACAAGTCTATTTTTAGACAAAATATCTTCAGTTATTTTTACGGAACGTATTCTATATTGAACAGATGAAAAAATAATTTCATCACCTAATAGGACATCAATTTCAAAAGCACCATCACTGTCTGTAATGGTATTAGTTTGAGCTGTGTTATTTACCACATTCGCAGCTACAACTTTTGTGTTTTTATAAAGTAGTTGCCCCTTAAGAGGTCTTCGATCTTGACAAATAGCTGTAAAAGATAAATGAATAAAAAAAATAAAAAGTAAAAGCTGTTTCATTATAGATTACTTAATATCGTATTGAAGTTATATGCACAAAAACTAAATTAATATTTTCGCTTTATTTGTTCAGATGTAAATTTTAGTAATTATTACAATAAAGATAATTTATATTTGATAACTACCGCTTGAGTAATAATTATAATAGAATGAAAGTTGAAATTACGAGCATAGAAGTTTCAAAGTGTTATCCTTTAAGACACGAAATGCTTCGAAGAGGTAAACCGTTAGAAACTTGTTATTTTGATGGGGATAATTCGGAAGGAACATTTCATCTAGGCGCAATTGTTGATAAAGAAATAATTGGTATAATTAGTGTTTATGAGAAGGATTTAACTCAATTTAAAAACTCAAAAGGTGCTCAATTTAGAGGTATTGCTGTAGCTTCAAAACATCAACGTAAAGGAGTTGCATCAAAACTTATTAATTGTGCTGAAAAAGAAACAAAAAAAAGAATGAATCCGAAATACATATGGCTTAATGGTCGTATTTCTGCTAATAACCTTTACTTGGGTATAGGTTTTGACCTAATCGGTGATCCGTTTGAGATAAATACCATTGGCATTCATCAACGCTTTATAAAGATGATATCTTATGATAATTAGATTTACTTATTTATTAATACCATTAACCTTACTAACTTTTTTCGATCAAACAAGGTTTAAAAAAAAGGATTTATTAGGCCAAAGCAAAATAAATTTTTATGATGAATCCATAAAACTTCTTCCTGAGGCTGGAAAAGCCTTCATAGCAATGAGAGAGGCTGCACTTGTGGAAGGTATTGAAATTGAGATTGTTTCAGCATATCGATCATATGAAAGGCAAAAATTTATTTGGAATAGAAAGTTTTACTCAAATGCCAAAAATGGAATTAGTCCTAAGGAGAACATAAATAAAATAATTGAATACTCAACACTTCCAGGTACTTCAAGACATCATTGGGGCACTGATATTGATATAATCGATGGAAAAAAACCAAAGGAAGGTGATCTGCTTCTTGAGGAAAAATTTCATGAAAATGGACCTTATGTAAGACTTAGAGAATGGATGGAAAAAAATGCAAACCGATTTGGTTTTTACCTTCCTTACACAGATAGCCCAAAAAGAAAAGGATTTAATTATGAACCATGGCATTATAGTTTTGCTCCACTTTCAATACCAATGCTTGAAGAGTATTTGAAATTGAATTTAATTAATCTGCTCGTTCCAAAAGACTTAAATGGCGAAAATAGTATAGACGAAAAGTTTCTTGAATCTTATATCGATGAAAATGTATTAGGTATCAATCCAAAACTAAAAGATTTTTAAAAACTCAACTGAGTTTTAAGTAATTATAAAAATGACTTTAGATGGATAATTTTTTGGAGTCAACGAATAAAAACAGGATTGAATTTATTTATCGTCTCTTCATTGCTGAGTCTATAACCAGAAATTTCAAATGAATTAATATCATCTAAAGATTTCGCATTTTTTTCAATTAGATATCGCGCCATCATACCTCTTGCTTTTTTAGCATAAAATGAAATTATCTTAAGTTTTCCGTTCTTAAAGTCTTTAAATTCTGGACTAACAATTGGAGACTTGATAACCTTAGTGTCAACAACACTGAAGTATTCTTTGCTGGCAAGATTTACCAATAATTCATTTCTTTCTAGTTCATTTACCAAATTATCGGTAACCTTTTTTTTCCAAAATTGATAAAGGTCTGATGAGTTACCAACCGAAAGCCTGGTTCCCATTTCAAGTCGATATGGCTGAATAAGGTCAAGAGGTTTCAAAATGCCATAAAGTCCAGATAAAATGCGAAGTTTTTTTTGCATAATATCTATTTTATTAATTTCCAGTGTATGTGCGTCTATACCCTCATAAACGTCCCCATTAAAAGTGTAAATTGCTGCTCTATGATTATTCTTATTAGTAGAGTTAAGAAAAGCTTGGTTTCGATTCCAATTTAGATTAGCTAATTTTTCAGAAATATTCAGTAGTTTTTGTAGCGATTCCGTTGACTTTTTTTTAAGTATAGTATTTATTTTTTCTGCATCATTGGCAAATAAAGGTATTGAGTGTTGTTGAGTAGGTAATGGCTTTTGAAAGTCAAGAGATTTTGCAGGAGAGATTACTATTTTCATTTTGCGACTAATTTTAAAATAAATTTACAAGGTTTTAATTGTCTAAACAAGAAGTGTATAATTAATGCTATATAAAATTTTACAAACCCTTACTAGCAATATAACTTCGCCATTTTTTAAGAACACCCATGAAATCTTTAGGTAGCTGCGAATCAAACTGTAAGTCCTCACCAGAAAGAGGATGTTTGAAGCCAAGTGTCTTAGCGTGTAAGGCTTGGCGTGGTAAAATTTTAAAACAGTTTTCTATGAAATGACGGTATTTCGAAAAACTTGTTCCTTTTAAAATTGAATCTCCTCCGTAACGAGAATCATTAAAAAGGGTATGGCCAAAATGTTTCATGTGAGCCCTAATTTGATGGGTACGACCAGTTTCCAATTGACATTCTACAAGTGTTACATATCTGAAGCGTTCCAATACTTTAAAATGGGTAAGTGCTTCTTTTCCTTTTGAATTGTCCTCGTAAACACTCATTTGTAAACGATTTTTTGGGTGTCTTCCAATGGCTCCTTCAAAAGTACCCTTATCTTCTTCAAAATCTCCCCAAACCAATGCATTGTATATTCTTTCAGTAGTTTTATCAAAGAATTGCTTTGCAAGATTAGTCATAGCAAATTCGGTTTTTGCTATTACTAAAAGCCCACTAGTATCTTTATCAATTCGATGTACTATACCAGGGCGTTCATTTTCATTTTTTGGTAACTGATTAAAATGGTAAAGTAATCCATTTAATAAAGTGCCTTGATAATTTCCATGTCCTGGATGAACAACAATTCCAGGAGGTTTGTTGAGAACTATTAAAGCATCATCTTCATAAATAATTTCGAGACTTATAGGTTCTGGTTTTAACAAATTTTGATAGGGAGGGTGGTCAAAAAGAACTTTTATATTATCTCCTTTTTTTACTTTGTAGTTAGATTTGACAGGTTTTTCCCCAACAAATATGTATCCAGCCTTTGCAGCTTGTTGAATTTTATTACGAGTAGCATTTTCGATTCTTGACATCAAAAATTTATCGATTCTTAGTGGAGATTGCCCCTTGTCAACAACAAATGAAAAGTGCTCAAAAATTGCATCTGAAATATTTTCAATTTCATTAATAAGCGTTTTATCGTTTTCCATTTCCTAATACCAAATCAATTCTTGTAGTTTTTGGTAAAAGTACTCCTGGCTCAATCTTATTACCATTGTGCATAACTTCTAATACCATATCTTTTCCTATATTATCCTTGTAGGTGTATTCACCTACTTCAAAACCAACTGATTTTAACAGAGAAATAGCATTTCTTTTAGTTATTTGTATTATGTTAGGAAGTGAAATTTTCTTATAACCGGATGGGTTTACAGTTAAGTAAATTTTACGATTTTTTTTAACCTCTCTTCCAGCAAAGGGTATGTGGGATATTACTGTCATAGGTTTCATTGAAGGTATATATCTTGAAGAATCAATTATTTCGAAGCGTAATCCTTCTTTTTCCAAAATAACAGACAACTTTTTTAGTGATATACCTCGTAATTCAGGCACCTTTTGATAACTGTTGTGTTTAGTAATAATGTTAAGACCAAAGTAAATAATCAAGAAAAGAAATACTGAACATAATGCTGCAAAAAACAATTGTTTGAAAAAAGATTTGCTAATTAAAAATCTTAATAAATTCATTGAATGATTTGAAATACTAAGATAATAAAAACCCATGCTTTTGGGTTGATTCGAAATCACATACATTTGCATTATAATCTATATAGATGATTAGGAAAAAAGTAGGAGTAGTTTGTGGGGGTTATTCATCCGAATACAAAATATCAATTGAAAGTGGAGAAACAGTTTTTTCAAAACTAGATAGAAAAAAATGGGAACCTTTTTTAATTATTGTTGAAAAAAGTAAATGGTCAGGAAAAGACGATAGAGGAAATATTTACAGTGTCTCAAAGGGTGATCTTAAGCTTACATTTAACGGAAAAACTATAAAAATTGATTTAATATTTAATCTAATACATGGTTCATTGGGCGAAAATGGTCAGTTAGCTGCACTCTGTGAAATTCTCGAAATTCCTATATCCAGTTGTGACAGTTATAATGCTGCTTTAACATTTAACAAGAGAGATTGTCTTTCGGTTCTCAGAGAATGGAAAATTCCAACAGCAAAATATTTTACAATTGATAAAGATGATGATATTGATGTAGACTTAATAATAAAAAAATTAGGCCTACCCTGTTTTGTTAAAGCAAATAGGTCTGGAAGTAGTTTTGGAATTTTTAAAGTATACGATAAGTTAAACTTAATACCTTCAATAAAAGAAGCTTTTAAATATGACACTCAACTCATTATAGAAAGTAACCTGAATGGTCTTGAGGTTTCAGTTGGTACCGCAAGATATGAGAACGAAATTCAAGTATTTCCAATTACTGAGATAATACCTAATAATGATTTTTTTGATTATGCTGCAAAATATGAAGGTCAATCTGAAGAAATAACACCTGCTCGAATCGAAAAAAGTTTGGAAAATGAATTAGTTGTTTTATCAAAAAAAATTTACTCAAAGTTAGGACTTAAAGGGTTTGTCCGAACAGAATTTATAATTGTTGATAAAATCCCACACATACTTGAGATTAATTCAGTGCCTGGTATGACAGAAAAAAGTATAATCCCTCAACAAATTAAAGCGATGAAAACGAATTTATCAGATTTCTTATCTAAAATTTTAATCCAAACAATAGAATAAAAAATAATTAATGAAACGATTTGTATTTCCTGGATCCTTTGACCCTATGACATTGGGGCACAAAGATATAATCGAAAGGGCCTTACCTATGTGCGATGAATTAATAGTTGGCGTAGGCCAAAATTCAGAAAAAAATTATTTGTACAATCTAGATGAAAGGATGAATTTTATTCTAAAAACCCATATCAAAGAACCTAAGATTAAAGTTTTGTCATTTCAAGGTTTAACAATAGATTTTTGTAAAGATGTAAATGCTACTGCTATAGTAAGAGGATTAAGAAATCCTGCTGACTTTGAGTTTGAGAAAAGTGTGGCGCAAACTAATCGTAGACTCTCAGGTATCGAGACTCTTTTTCTTTTAACTGCAGCTGATTATTCATATATAAGTAGCAGTATTGTAAGGGAAATAATTTCTCATAAAGGAGACTATTCGACACTTGTCCCTGAGGCAGTAAAAAATAGTAGATAAACTTAATCAAGTTTATTGATTAAAAGTTTAATATTCTCATATGCATTTTTCATTAGTATTGGAATTTCTTCTGGGTACTTCCAAATAGCTAGATCTATATTTTCATCAATTTGTGGAACTAAATTGCCATGATAGGATGTTTCCATAAGAAACCAGTATGTCTTTTTTAATTTAAACTTTTTGTTTGCTTTATAAACATGATATGTTGTAGATAAAGATTTTTTGATTCTCAGATTTTTAACTCCAGTTTCTTCAATAACCTCTCGAATTGCAGCTTCATTTATAATTTCGTTTTTTTGAACTTTCCCTTTAGGTAAGTCCCATTTCCTATTTCTAAAAATAAATAAATAGGCCCCATTTGAATTTTTTACGAGTCCTCCTGCAGCCTCAACAACTTTGAAAATTTTAAAAAAATGTTTCTCTATTTTTTGTTTATTATGATGATATAAATAGACTCCCTCAACAGTTTTGTCTTTTAGTGCTTTTATAATTGATCTTGATTCAGCGTATTTTATAAAAATAAGTGGGGTGGTAGGTGAGCTTTTACTTAAATCTGAAGTAAAATGAATAGGTTTCTGATTGTAAAAAACTTTATACATTTGTGTATGATTTTCAATAAAAACTTAGCTCTACAAACAGCTAAACATCTTTTGCAAATTAATGCAATAAAATTGAATCTTGAAAATCCTTTCACATGGGCCAGTGGTTGGAAATCTCCTATATATTGTGATAACCGAATTATACTTTCATACCCTAAGATTAGATCTCATTTAAGTGATATTATATCAAAAAAAATTGCTCAAGAGCATAGTGATCCACTAATTATTGCCGGGGTAGCTACAGGTGCGATTGGAATCGCAATGCTTGTGGCAGATAAATTAAAATTACCTTTCATATATATTCGCCCCGAGCCAAAAAAACACGGTCAAAAAAACCAAATAGAAGGTCATTTAAACTCAAAGTTACCTGTTTTGGTAATTGAAGATTTAATTAGTACAGGTAAAAGTAGTCTTAATGCAGTTAATTCAATCAAAAATGCAGGAGCAAACGTTATTGGGATGATTGCGCTTTTTACTTACGGATTCGAAATGGCAGAAAAAGCATTTATAAATGCTAATGTAAATGTTCAAACCTTGTGTGATTATGAACATTTATTGAGTGTTGCTGAAAGTGAAGGTGAAATTTCTGCATTTCAAAAAGAAAGATTAAAAACTTGGAGAAAAGATCCTTCGGTATGGAATAATTAATTTAACAAATCACCATATTGAATTGATATTTGTGAATTATTGAACTTACTAATCATTTTTTCCTGATTCTGCAAAATTATCATTCCCGATTCATCAACCCCTTTTAATTTTCCTTTATGCAATTTTCCATCCATATTATATAAGACAGTTTTGTTTCTTCTCCAAAGTTTTTTCTGATATTGATCTAAAATTGATGAATCTTGAAAATCGAACATGAAAAGGTATTCTTCGAGTAAAGGGACTAGAGCATCTAAAATAATTTTAGAAACCCATTTTTCACCTGTAATTATTTTTAAAGAGGTTGCTTTGGGTAAATTTTCAAATTTTTCTTGATTTAAATTTATTCCAATACCAATTATGGAACCATTTATTTTACTTTTATTGTAATAGTTTTCAATTAAGATCCCCCCAATTTTTTTATTTTCTGACAAAATGTCGTTAGGCCATTTTATTAATAATTTAGGAATACTTAGTTTTTCTAAAGCATTAATAATTGCCAAACAAACTACAGCATTTAATTTGAATGGATTAATAAAAAGATGATTGAATTGCTTATAAATACTAAATGTAAGACACATAAAAGGTTCTGAGATCCAATTTTTATTACGCTGCCCTCTGCCTGAAGTTTGGTTTTCAGTCCATACTAACTCACCATCAAAAACTTTACCAGATTTGTATCTTTTTTTTAAATAATCATTAGTTGACGGTATGGCATTAAGTTTGATTATTTTAAAATAGCCCATGTTAAGATAGTTCATCGACACAAAATGTAATAAATTTGTATAAAAGAGCAGAACTTAATGTTAAAAAAAAACAAAAATACAAAAGCCCTTTTAAATGAAATTATAAAGGGAATTGAAGAAATGAAAGGAGAAGATATTAATAAAATTGATCTGAGGGAAATAGAGAACAGTCCGTGTGAGTATTTTGTAATTTGTAGTGGCAATTCAAACACACAAGTTTCTTCAATTGTAAATGCAGTAAGGAAATCCGTAAGTAAAATCCTAAAAGAAAAACCTTTGCATATTGAAGGCCTGAGAATTGCTGAATGGGTACTAATTGATTATGTTAACATTGTTGTTCACGTATTTCAAAAAAAAACAAGAGAATTTTATAACATCGAGGAACTTTGGGGTGACGCAATAAACACTCCTATTGCTTCGAATTATTAAAAACTATGAAAGAGAAAAATACAAACTCCCCTAAATTTAACATATACTGGATATATGGTGCAGTTATTTTTGTACTGCTAGGACTTAGCCTTTTTGGTGGTAATGATTGGCAAACAATGAGTAAGACCAACATTTCTAATTTTGAAAAGTATCTCAATTCTGGAGATGTAAGTGAGGTGATTGTAATCCGAAATAAAAGTAGTGTTAGAGTAACACTTACTCCTGATGCTTTAAGAAAAAGTGAACATCAAGCTGTTGTTGGTAAAAATATTCTAGGCCAGGAAAATACCAAGGGTCCACATTATCAGTTCGAAGTAGGGAGTTTAGAATTGTTTGAAGAAAAATTGGAGAAAGCCAGAAGCAACGGCATTAATTTTCGATTAGAATTTATAACAATCGAAAATAGATGGCTTGACACCATTATTGGTTTTTTACCAATTATTATCATAATTGGAGTATGGATTTTTTTAATGAGAAGAATGTCTGGTGGTGGTGCAGGAGGGCCTGGAGGTCAAATTTTCAGTATTGGCAAATCTAAAGCTAAACTATTTGACAAAAATACAGATATAAAAATAACTTTTAAAGACGTGGCAGGCCTTGAAGGTGCTAAAGAAGAGATTCAAGAAATAGTTGATTTTCTCAAAAACCCAAAAAAATATACAATTCTTGGAGGTAAGATTCCAAAAGGTGCACTTCTTGTTGGTTCACCTGGAACTGGAAAAACCCTTTTAGCAAAAGCAGTTGCTGGAGAGGCAAAAGTTCCATTTTTTTCTCTTTCAGGATCAGATTTTGTTGAAATGTTTGTTGGTGTGGGTGCTTCCCGCGTTAGAGACTTATTTAAGCAAGCAAAAGATAAATCTCCTTCCATAATTTTTATTGATGAGATTGATGCTATAGGAAGAGCGAGAGGAAAAAGTAATATCACTGGGTCTAATGATGAGCGTGAAAACACACTAAACCAATTACTTACCGAAATGGACGGATTCGGTACAAATACAAATGTCATTGTAATAGCAGCCACAAATCGAGCCGATGTTCTCGACAAGGCTTTAATGAGAGCTGGACGTTTTGACAGACAAATCTACGTTGATTTACCAGATTTAAATGAAAGGAAAGAGATTTTCAAGGTACATCTTAAACCTCTTAAAGTTGTAAAAAGTCTGGATATTGATTTTCTTGCAAAACAGACTCCTGGATTCTCAGGAGCTGACATTGCGAATGTTTGCAATGAGTCAGCATTAATTGCTGCGAGAAAAAATAGAAAATCGGTTGGAAAGCAAGATTTTCTTGATGCTGTAGATCGAATAGTTGGTGGATTAGAGAAGAAGAATAAAATTATTACACCTGAGGAAAAGGAGACCATTGCTTATCATGAAGCTGGTCACGCTATTGTTAGCTGGCTTTTAGAGTACGCCGCTCCACTTGTTAAAGTGACTATTGTTCCAAGAGGTCAGTCCCTAGGAGCAGCATGGTATTTACCCGAAGAACGACAAATAGTTAGAACAGAACAAATGCTTGATGAAATGTGTGCCGCTCTCGGTGGTAGGGCAGCAGAAAAAATAATTTTTAATAAAATTTCTACTGGTGCCTTAAGTGATCTTGAAAAAGTAACTAGACAGGCAAAAGCAATGGTCTCAATTTATGGCCTTAATGACACATTAGGTAACATAACTTATTATGATTCTTCAGGGCAAACCGATTTTAATTTTTCAAAACCTTATTCAGAGCAAACCGCTCAAGTTATCGATAAAGAGATTTCAAAAATTATTGAAAAACAGTATAATAGGGCAATTACACTTTTAAAAAATTCAAAAGATAAATTGAAAAAACTTGCGGATCGCCTATTAGAGAAAGAAGTGATTTTCAAAGACGACTTAGAAACTATCTTGGGTAAAAGACCCTACAAGACAAATGATGAGAAGATAGAAGAATTTAAGGCTTCAAGAGAAAAGAAATAAATTCAAGAATGGGACTTTGGGATTTTTTTTTCGGAAAAAAACATTCAGCTAAACCCAAAAAAAGTAGATACCTCCCTGAAATTGAAGATCCTATTGATATCAGATTTGTAAAGAATTTCAAATCAAATGGCGGATATTTCTTGTACAACGATTCAAAAGAATTGGTTTTTTCGAATCTTGATGAAATTTGTCTTGAAAATAGTTGGGCATTAGCGGAAATAGTCTGTTTTGATAAAGAAATTTCGGAACTATTTAGTGTAAGCTATTTAAAGGAAACTTTTGCAAAACTTAATAAATTCAAAGCTCTATTAATTAAATGTGAATACTTGATATCAAATTCCGGTAAAATTTTACTAAGTGATCGACAAATAAAACATCTAAAGTTGATTGACCTTCCGGAAACAATTTTAATTTCTGCCAAAATCAGTCAATTTTCGAAAGACGTCAGTGAGGCTATGTCTAATCTTAAAAATAAATACAAAAAAAATTTTCCAACAAACATTACCACTTTGAAAGCAATTTCAAAAAATGAAAAGAATGAACAAATAACCAGTCAAACGACCGATTCAAAAAACATATATTTGTTACTTGAAGATTTTTAAAATAGTGTCATTTATACCTTTTTGATTTTACTTTTAGCCGATCAATTAATTAAAATATAAATTATTGAAAAACCTAGTCATACGTTCTATTTCTGGCATCATATATTCTACTTTGATTATTAGCACTGCTTTATACTCTGATTTGAGCTACATTATTTTGATTTTTATTTTCTCTTCTTTCACATTGTATGAATTTCAAAAACTTATTAAATATAAAAGCCCCGTACCATTTGTTTTATTCAGTATTATAATCTATCAATTTTATAACCAAAAACTAAATCCCTACCTACATTTATCTTTATTAGCTTTTAGCACCTCAATATCCATTTTGCTAATTTTCTTTTTGTTTTCTAATAAAAAAATTAAAATTAAACCCTTACAAAAAACTGCTCTTACATTATTTTATCCAGTTTCTTCGTGTTATTTCATAATTGCAACTTCTTCTTTAAAATCAAATATTGAGAATGGAATTTCGATAAGTTTATTTGTCATGGTATGGGTAAATAATACTTTTGCATATATAGTTGGTAAACTAATTGGTAAAAAAAATCTCTTCCCTTCAATTTCACCAAAAAAAACGTGGGAAGGTATGTTGGGAGGTGGTGTTCTATGTTTTTTAAGTAGTTTTTTATTAGTACAGTTTCATCCAGGATATCCAAAATGGACATTCCCATTATTATCTCTAATTATCGTTGGAACTTCTACAACTGGTGATTTGATTCAATCAAAATTCAAACGCCTAGCTTTAAAAAAAGATAGTGGAATACTTATTCCTGGACACGGTGGTTTTTATGACAGGATGGATAGCGTTTTATTTTCAGCACCATTCGTTTTTTTATTTTTAATGTTTTTAAATTATGTTTCATAAAGAGGGGCACAACATAATAATCATTTCATTTTTTTTAGCAACCATATCTTGTCTTTTAGCAGAATTTGGATTAAGTAATATTTTTGTTTTCAAAATTATAATTCAACTATTAGCTCTATTTCAATTAATCATTGTCCTTCAATTTTTTAGAAATCCAAAAAGAAACACAATAAGAAATGAAAATCATATAATTGCTCCTGTAGATGGAAAAATTGTTATTATAGAAGAGGTTTATGAAAAAGAATATTTTAAAGATAAGAGGCTTCAAGTATCCATTTTTATGTCACCCATTAATGTTCATGTGACTCGATATTGTGTGAGTGGTAAAATAAAGTTTAGTAAGTACCATCCAGGTAAATATATGGTTGCCTGGCATCCAAAGTCATCTGAGCTTAATGAGAGAACAACCATTGTTATAAGTAATAATGTTTTTGGTGAAATTCTTTACAGGCAGGTAGCTGGAGCCGTAGCACGCAGAATAATTAATTATGCCCAAGAGGGTAATAGCGTTCTTCAAGGAGAAGACGCAGGATTTATAAAATTTGGTTCTAGATTAGATATGTTTTTGCCATTGAACACTCCACTTAATATTAAACTTAATGACTCGGTCAAAGGTGGGATTCAAATCATAGGTCATAAAAACTAGAGAGCTGCAAGACTTCTTTCAAGTATCTTAATTTTTTCTTTTGCATCTGAGACTTTTTTCTTTTCATTTAATACTATTTGCTTTGGAGCATTTTCAACAAAGTTTTTGTTAGATAGCTTTTTTTCTACGGAAGCCAGAAACCCTTTTATATAAATTAATTCGTCTGTTAGTCTAATTTTTTCTGAATTGATATCTTTAATATTTTTAGAGGGAATTAAAAACTCAAAGTTGTCAATACGGAAGGTGCCCCCAGATATATCATTAGGTGTATCATAAATAATTGAATCAACTCCTCCTAACTTTTTAATAGTTTCTTCAAAGGGTAAGGATTTTTTGTTTTTTGTAACGTAAATATCAATAGTTTGTTTAAAAGGTATATTGTGTAGTTTTCTAAAATTTCTAATCCCTGCAACTATATTTTTCGCTAAAGAAAATAATTCAATCTGCCTTTGATCAAATTTTTTATTTTTTGGCCATGATGTTATTGTTAGGGCTTGTTCTTTATTTCTAGGTGCAATAAAATGCCATATTTCTTCACTTAAGAATGGCATAAAGGGATGTAAAATTTTTAAGTTATTCTCAAACATGGTTTTTATTTTATCATAGGTGTATTTGTCAATACTTTCTCTATAAAAAGGCTTGACCAACTCTAAAAACCAAGAACAAAAATCATCCCAAATTAATTTATAGATTGACATCAAAACATCCGAAATCCTATATTTTTCAAAATTTTCATTTACAAAGTTTAGTGTTTTTTGAAACTGATTGTCATACCATAATAATGCCTCATTTGATACTTTTGAGGTTGGTTTAAGGTGATCTATTTCCCAACCCTCAATTAAGCGATAAGAATTCCAAATCTTATTCGCAAAGTTTTTCCCCTGCTGACAAAGACTTTCATCAAAAAGTAAATCATTCCCTGCAGAGGAGCTTAACATCAAGCCAACCCTTACTGCATCTGCTCCATAATTATCAATTAGTTTTAAAGCATCTGGAGAATTGCCAAGTTGTTTCGACATTTTTCTCCCTTTTTTATCTCTTACTAGACCTGTTAAATATACCCTTGAAAAAGGTGGTGATTTTCGATATTCATAACCTGACATTATCATTCTTGCTACCCAAAAAAATAAAATGTCAGGTCCTGTAATCAAATCTTGAGTTGGATAGTAGTATTTAATATCTTTATTATTGGGTTTACGTATTCCATCAAAAACAGTGATTGGCCAAAGCCATGAAGAAAACCAAGTATCTAAAACATCTTCGTCTTGAGAAATATCTGATATATTTAGATTATTATTTTTAGTTAATTTTCTTATTTTTTCAATTGCTTGTTGGGGATTGATTGCTACAACAAAATCTTTCTTATCATCGCCATAATAATATGCTGGAATGCGGTGACCCCACCATAGTTGCCTTGAAATGTTCCAATCCTGTATGTTTTCCATCCAATGTCGATATATGTTTTTGAATTTATTAGGAATTATTTCAATTTCTTTAGAATTTAATACACCGTGAATAGCGGGATTAGCAATTTTTTTTGTTAATAAAAACCATTGGTCAGAAAGTACTGGTTCAATAACTGCATTAGTTCGCTCAGATGTTCCAACTTTATGCTTGTAAGATTCTATTTTTATGAGAAAACCCTGTTTCTCTAAATCTTTAACAATTTTTTTTCTAGCAATAAAACGATCTAAATTTTCATATTTTAAACCATTTTTATTCAAAGTCCCATTAGAATTAAAAATATTTATAAACTCTAAATTGTGTTTTTCTGCAAGTATTTTATCATTAATATCATGGGCAGGGGTTACTTTCAAACAGCCTGTTCCGAAATCCACACTCACATAGTCATCTTGAATTATAGGAATTTTTCTTTTGGTAAAAGGAACACAAACTTTTTTCCCTTTTAAATGCGAGTATCGTTTGTCATTAGGATTAATACAAATCGCAGTGTCGCCTAGGAGTGTTTCGGGTCGTGTAGTAGCAATGATTACTTTTTCATCAGATTGATCAATCTTATAAGCTATATGGTAGAGCTTTCCATTTACTTCTCTATAAATAACTTCCTCGTCTGAAAGTGTCGTTTCAGCCTCAGGATCCCAATTTACCATTCTATAACCTCGATAAATAAGACCTTTTTCATAAAGATCAACAAAAACTCTTATAACCGATTCAGATAAATCTTTATCCATTGTAAATTTTGTTCTGTGCCAATCACAACTGCAACCTAATTTTTTAAGTTGTTCTAAAATTACACCTCCATATTCATGAGTCCATTCCCATGCGTGCTTCAAAAATTCTTCTCTACTTATATTATTTTTTTCAATTCCCTTTTCTTTGAGCATTGCTACAACTTTAGCTTCAGTCGCTATAGATGCATGATCAGTACCTGGGACCCAACATGCATTGAAACCTTTCATACGTGCCCTTCGTATAATTATATCCTGTAGTGAATTATTTAGCATATGTCCCATATGCAAAACACCTGTAACATTTGGTGGTGGAATTACTATGGTATAAGGTTTCCTTTTATCAGGTTTAGATCTGAAATAACCGTTTTTTTGCCAGTATTTGTACCATTTGCTCTCAATACTTTGAGATTTGAATTTGGAAGGAATATTCATAAAAACCTTTTGGTTTATTTTATCCTATAAAAGTAGGGACACTTACTCTATAATAAAAATTGAGTTTCAAATTTGAAAAAATATTAATACAAATGCTCAAACATAAATTTAAAGTTTCATCATAAGCTCTACAATGATTGCGTTTCATAGTATTTTTTAGCATTTTTACATTTTAATTCAAAAATGCCCAAATTATCAAAAAAGGGAATTGATATTCCAGTTTCACCAATTAGAAAATTAGTCGCTTTTTCAGAACAAGCTAAAGCAAGAGGCGTTAAAGTTTTACATCTTAACATTGGACAGCCAGATATTGAAGCTCCAAGGGTAGCGATAGATGCAGTCAAAAACTCTAATCTTAAACTATTACCATACGGCCCATCTCAAGGTAATTTCTCATATCGTAAAAAACTATCTAAATATTACTCTAAACATAAAATTAATATAAACGCTGAGGACATTTTAATAACCACAGGAGCTAGTGAAGCACTGACCTTTGTTTTAAACTCAATTTGTGATGCTGAAGATGAAATAATTATTCCTGAACCTTTCTACGCAAATTATAATGGTTTTGCTAGTGCGTCTAGTGTCAAAGTAGTTCCAGTTGCCTCTGAATTTAACAATCAATTCCAATTACCTTCTTTGGAAAATATAGACAGTAAAATTACTCCTAAAACCAAAGCCATATTACTATGTAATCCTAGTAATCCAACAGGCTATGTTTACAGTAAACTTGAAATAGACACCCTTTGTGAATTATCAATCAGGAAAAATATATTCCTTATAGTCGACGAAGTTTATAGAGAATTTATTCATGGAGATATAGAACATTATTCAGTTTTACGTCACCCTGAAGGTCATAAACATACCATAATGATAGATTCAGTGTCAAAACGCTATAGCTTGTGTGGTGCTAGGGTTGGATGTATCGTTTCTAAAAATAAATTATTAATTCAAAATTTACTAAAATTTGCTCAACTTCGTCTTTCTCCTCCCACGTATGCTCTAATAGCAAGTGAAGCTGCACTTGATGCGCCAGACAGTTATCTTAAAAAGGTGATAAGCGAATATAGCAGAAGAAGAGACGTACTGATTAAAGCATTAGAGGAAATTCCTGACGTTAAAGTTTCTTACCCAATGGGAGCATTTTATTGCATGGTTAAACTTCCCATTGATGATGCTGAAAATTTTTCTAAATTTTTGTTAACCTCATTTGAAGATGAAGGTCAGACTGTAATGTTGGCTCCCGCTACAGGTTTTTATTCCACTCCAGGTTATGGTAAAAATGAAGTTCGTGTTGCATTTGTTTTAAATGAAAAAAAACTTCTAAGGGCAACAAAAATTATTAGAAAAGGAATAATAAAATACAACAAAATCTTCGCATCACCAGTTGTATGATTAAAGAAAATGTTTCTCTAAAAAACCACAATACATTTGGTATTGACGTTAAAACAAAATTTCTCGTGGAGATTTTCTCCGAAGGTGAACTTCTAAAAATATTAAAGTCAGAAATAAAAGGGCCTTTCAGAGTTTTAGGATCAGGGAGTAATATTTTATTAACTAAAAATTATGATGGGCATACTATAATAATGAAAAATAAAGGTATAGAGGTTCAAGATCAAACAGAAACTGAAGTTTTGATTAAAGTTGGAGCTGGTGAGATTTGGCATGACCTAGTTTTATGGGCTTTAAAAAATGACTACTCTGGAATTGAAAACTTAGCGTTGATTCCTGGTAGCGTTGGGGCTGCACCTATTCAAAATATTGGTGCATATGGAGTAGAGTTAAATTCAGTATTTGAGAGCTGTCGAGCTCTTGAAATAAGTTCATTAAAATTTAAAAATTACGAAAAGGAATCTTGTAAATTTGAGTATCGGTCTTCAATTTTTAAAGAAGAGCTAAAAGGAAAAGTTATAATAACTAGTGTTTGTTTTTTGTTGAGAAAAAAACCTCATAAAATAAATGTTAGCTATGGTGAACTTCAAAAATTAATGATTGGAAAAGAAAACACCATACAGAATGTGGCAGCTGAAGTTATAGCAATTAGAAAATCAAAACTACCTGATCCAGAAAAAATTGGAAACAGTGGAAGTTTTTTTAAAAACCCTATTGTGACCCAAAAAAAACTTTTAGCACTTAAGAAAGAATTTCCTGAAATACCCTATTATGCAGAAAACAAAAATCATTTTAAGTTGCCTGCAGGCTGGCTTATAGAAAAAATTGGATACAAAGGAAAAAGGAAAGGTGATGCGGGAATTCACAAAAAACAGGCTTTAGTATTAGTGAATTACGGAGGTGCAAAAGGTTTAGAGATTTTGGCTCTAGCAGAAGAAGTCAAAGAAAAGATATTTAACTTTTATGGGCTTAGATTAGACTTTGAAGTAAATCTTTTATGATTATAATTTAATCCCGATTTTTTGTATCAATACAAATCGTTACTGGGCCATCGTTAACAATTTCTACTTCCATATTTGATCCAAATTTACCAGATATAACTTGCTTTGAAAGGCCATTTTGAGTAACGGTTTTAAATAGATTATATAACGGAATCGCGTGTTCGTGTTTAGCAGCATTCCCATATGAAGGGCGGTTTCCTTTTTTTGTTTGAGCCATAAGAGTGAACTGGCTAATTACCATAATCTCACCTTTTATTTCTTTAATAGACTGGTTCATGATGCCTTTTACGTCATTAAATATCCGCAAATTCAAAATTTTATTTGCTAACCATTTTACATCGTCTTCATTATCAGAATGTCCTATTCCTAATAATATCATCAAACCAGGGCCAGATGTTCTTTTTTCTTTTCTGTCAATAATCACATTAGCATATTTAACTCTTTGTATTACAGCTCTCATATTAATTTCTATAATTACTGTCTTCAGATAGTATTTGAGTATAACTATTGAATCTACTCTGTGCTATTGAACCATCCTTAACAGCACTTTTAATCGCGCAATTAGGTTCATTATGATGAAGACAATTGTTAAACTTACACTTATCTTTTCTTTGAAAAAATTCAGGGAAATAATTCCCAATTTCTTGAGGTCCCATTTCTACTATCCCAAAACCCTTAATCCCAGGTGTATCGATAACTCTAGTACCTCCTTTCAATTTATGCATTTCTGCAAAAGTAGTTGTATGTTTTCCTTGCATATGTTGATCTGAAATAGCAGAAGTTTTTATATCAACATCTGGGTCTATTGCGTTAATAAATGTTGATTTTCCAACACCACTATGCCCTGATATCATTATTATTTTATTTTGCATTAGTATTTTTACATTTTCTAAATTTTGACTCGTTTTAGCTGATATTTCGTAAGCTGTATAACCAATATCCTCATATATTTTTTTAAGAGAGCTAATGGTATTTAAATCTTTCTTTATGTAGGTGTCAATTTTATTAAATAATAAAATTACTGGAATTTTATAAGCCTCCGCGGTAACTAAAAATCGGTCAATAAAGACTGTAAAAGTTGGGGGATTATTAATCGTAATCATTAAAAAAGCTAGATCTATATTCGATGCAATAATATGAGTTTGTCTCGATAGATTAACTGACTTCCTAATAATATAATTTTTTCTCTCTTCTACCTCGATTATCCTTCCCTCTGGTTTAATTGAGTTGTTTTCAACCTCAAAAATGACACGATCACCAACGGCAACAGGATTAGTACTTTTTATTCCTTTAAGTCTCAAATTTCCCTTAATTCGGCATGAATAAAAAACATCACCGGACTCGACTATGTGCCAGCTTCCAGTTGAGCGATAAATAAGTCCTTTTTTCAAAAATTTTATTTACAAAGAAACAGTTTTTTTTTAAGCCTATATGTTTATCAGTAGAGCAGAGTTATTCATATCTTTATATAAATAAAACAATGGCTCAAAAAACACTCCTAATTATTCTAGACGGCTGGGGTAAGTCAGAAAATCGAAATGTATCTGCTGTTGATCAAGCAAATACTCCATATATTGACTTCTTATATGACGAGTACGAACATAGTACTCTTAGAACTGACGGAAAACATGTAGGATTACCTGAAGGTCAAATGGGTAACAGCGAAGTAGGACATATGAATTTGGGTGCGGGTCGAATTGTTTATCAAGATTTGGCCAAAATAAATCAAGCTTTAGAAAAAAATTCGCTGAGAAAAAAAACTGTCTTGAGTGATTGTCTCGAATACGCTAAAAGAACAAATAAAAAGATACATCTTTTAGGATTACTTTCAGATGGTGGAGTTCATTCACACATAAAACATATTGAGGGATTTATTGATATTTTAGAAGAATATAAATTAAAAGAATTTTATCTTCATGCTTTTACTGACGGAAGAGATGTTGATCCTCAATCTGGAATCCACTTTGTAAAAAGTATTGAAAAAAAAATGTTAAATACAAATGGAAAGCTTGCAAGTTTAATAGGTCGTTACTATGCTATGGATCGGGATCAAAGATGGGAAAGAATTAAAGAAGCTTATGATCTTCTGATTCATGGGAAAGGAGAGGCCAGCGATAACTTTGTATCATCTCTTAAATCAAGTTACGATGAAGGAGTGACAGATGAATTTATCAAACCACTTTACAAAAAAGACAATTTAGGAGAAGCGATAACAAAAATTGAAGCTGAAGATATTGTAATTTTTTTGAACTTTCGCACAGATAGAGGTAGAGAACTAACTCAGGTTCTTTCTCAGAGTTCGTTCCCTGAATATAATATGTATCCAAAAAAATTAAAGTACTTAACCTTAACAAATTATGACGATTCCTTTAAAAATATCGGAGTTATATTTGATAAAGATAATTTAGATAAAACTCTTGGAGAAGTAATATCTAATGCAGGAAAAACACAGGTTCGAATTGCAGAGACAGAAAAGTACCCTCATGTGACATTCTTCTTTAATGGAGGAAGAGAGAATCCTTTTCAAGGAGAAGAAAGAATCCTGTGCCCATCTCCAAAAGTAGCTACTTATGACCTCAAACCTGAAATGAGCGCATATGAAATTCGTGATTCAACTATAGCAAAAATTGAATCAGACACCCCTGATTTTTTATGTTTAAATTTTGCAAACCCAGATATGGTTGGGCATACTGGAAACTTTAAAGCTGCAATACGTGCTTGTGAAGTTGTCGACGAGTGTACCGCTGCAGTCGTAAAAAAAGCTTTAGAAAAAAATTATGTTACACTTATTATTGCAGATCACGGAAATTGTGAAACTATGATCAATCCTGACGGAAGCCCAAATACTGCTCATACCAAAAACCCTGTGCCTATTATTTTAGTTGATGCAAAAAAAAGAAAAATCAAGTCAGGCATTTTAAGTGATATCGCACCAACTATATTGGATTTGCTTGAAATTGAAGTGCCAGAAAAAATGACTCAAAATTCCCTAATCTTAATCTAGAATGATTAAAAGTAAACTTTTCTATATCAATTTTCATTTTAGTATTTTTTTTACATCATTTTAAAATAGTCAATATAAATTAACGTTAATAAATTTTTAGATGGCAGAGATAATTTTAAAAACTGAGGAAGAAATTGAGTTGATACGCGAAAGTGCATTAATAGTTTCAAAAACATTAGGCATCTTGGCATCAGAAATAAAACCCGGTATTTCTACCCTTCGACTAGATGATATTGCAGAAACCCATATTCGTGATTTGGGAGCTGAACCAGGTTTTCTTGGCCTTTATGACTTCCCAAACACACTTTGTATGAGTCCTAACGCTCAAATCGTACATGGTATTCCTAACAATGAACCTCTAAAAGAAGGTGATATTATTTCTATAGATTGCGGTGCTATTAAAAATGGGTTTTATGGTGACCATGCATATACATTTGCAGTTGGTGAAATTGATCCTAAAATTGAAAAATTGCTTAAAGTATCAAAGGCTTCTCTTTTCGAGGGAATTAAAAATTTTAAGAAAGGAAATAGAGTTGGTGATATAGGGTATGCAATTCAAAATTATTGTGAAAAAGAAGGTTTTGGTGTTGTGCGAGAACTTGTAGGACACGGATTGGGCAAGACTATGCACGAGGGTCCTGAAATTCCTAATTATGGGCGTAGAGGAAGAGGTAAAAAATTATTAGATGGTATGGTATTAGCAATTGAACCTATGATAAATCTGGGAACTCACAAAATTAACCAACTTGATGACGGATGGACAATTCTCACTGCAGATGGAAAAGTAAGTGCCCATTTTGAGCATAATGTCGCTCTTATAAATGGCAAGCCTGAATTATTATCTACTTTTGATTATATCTACAAAGCTTTTGGTTTAAGTAATTCTGAGGAGAGGCCTTTTAGAAAAGAATATTTAGCTTTATGAAATGGCTTTTAAATAATTTTCCAAGAGTATGGTTAATAAAGATTAGCATATGGTTTAGGCCAATATTAAAACAAATATATAAAGGAAATATTTTGACAGACCCAATTGACGGTAGTTCATACCGAAAATTTCTTCCATACGGTTACCACAAAATAAGAGAAAATGCACTTTGTCCTGGAACTCTATCTTTAGAAAGACACCGTCTACTTTGGCTCTTTCTTGAAAGAGAAACCAAATACATTGAAGAGGCATCAAAAGTTTTACACATAGCTCCTGAACAACCACTTTATAAAAAATTTAAAAAATTTAAACATTGGGAATATAAAACTTGTGATCTTAACTCTCCTTTGGCAGAAATTAAAGCAGATATATGTAATTTACCATTTGAAAATAACTCGTATGATCTTGTCCTTTGTAATCACGTACTGGAGCATGTTTCAAATGATAAATTAGCTATTAGTGAATTATTTAGAGTTCTTAAAAAAGGTGGGGTATTAATCGCACAAGTCCCCTTGGATCTTAATCGTAAGATGACATTTGAGGATCCTTCTATAATTGACAAAAAAGAACGTAAAAAAGTTTTTGGTCAATATGATCATGTCCGTATTTACGGTAAAGATTACTTCGACTTATTAGATAGTGTTGGTTTTGAGTCACATTGTATCAGTTTCACAGAGAAGCTTTCAAAACATGAGGTTAAAAAATTTAGTCTTCAAACTGACCATATCCCTTTAGCTTACAAAAACTAATTTTCCGACAAATTTTTATAGAACCCTTTAGAAAAGTGTTGTTCAACTACACCTTTTTTATTTTCAATAATCCAAAGAGCTTCTAGTGTCAGTTCTTTCTCAATTAGAAGTTTACTTTTTTCAAACGGCATAACCATAAGTGCTGTGGCAAACGCATCTGCAACCATACAACTTGGTGCAATAACTGAGGCGCTTAAAACTTCACTAGGAAAGGAATTACCAGTTTTGGGGTTTATAGAATGTACATGACGTTTTCCTGTTTTTTTATCTAATTTGTATTTTCTGTAATTTCCTGATGTTGCTAATGCCTGATTATTCAAAAAAATTGTTTGAACAAACTTTTCTTCTTCATTTTGTTTTGGATTATCAATAGCAATTTTCCAAGGCAAATTTGATTTTGGACTAACACCTTGAGCTACTATCTCACCTCCTATTTCTACTAAAAAAGAAGAAACTTGATTTGACCTCAAATATTCAGATATTAGATCAACTGCGTAGCCTTTTGCTATTGCATTAAAATCAAAAAAAAGATTTGGATGTTTTTTTTGAATAGTGTTCTTTGATGTCAATTTTGTTTTATCCCATCCTGTATATTTTAAAATTTGTTCTAGCTGATATGGAGAAACAGTTTTATGAGTTCTATTTGGACCAAATCCATATGCATTTACAAGAGCTCCAACTGTTGGATCAAAATAACCTTTAGTTTTTTTCCAAACTTCAGTTGCTTTGTTATAGACTTTTATAAAATGAGTATCAACTTTAAGTAAACTGTCACCTTTATTAATTTTTGAAATATCTGAATCTTTGTCATAAGTAGACATTGAAACATTTATGATATTAATAATTGAATCAATTTTATGTGACAATAAATTCTTACTGAGATTGGAGCTTGAATAAGATATTGAGTAAGTTGTACCTAATGCATAACCTCTTAATTGATTGAAATCATCTTTTTGATTGTTTTTACAATTGACAAGTAGTAAAAAAATAAAAACACTATAAAATTTTCTCAAGACCATTGAAATTGACAACATATGGGTTATTTTTTTTTAAAGGCATATCATAATCTTTTGCATTTGCAAATCCTACACCACCATAATAAAGTTTAGCATTATTTTTCTTCGCATGTATTTTTACTTTTTCCATTGATTCAATATCATAATGTTTTGGAGATTGTGGGTATAAAGATCCCTTTACAACTATAAAGAATAGCAATTTATCTTTAACACATACAAATTGTGGTGATCGATTTCTTTTAGAATTAACTGCTAAAAATTCATATCCGTTTTCTTCTAAAAAGTTTCCTACTTCTTGCATAGCAAGCTGATGAATTTCTTGTTTATTGAGTGGTTGCATTATTAAAACAAAATTAAATGAAAAGCTTAAATTGTTGCTATATCACTTTTAAAATAATTAATTTGCGAACTTAAATAAAACTTATGCATTATAGAAAATTTTTCTTTGTTGTTACTTTTATATTGTTGTCCATAAGTTGCTCAACAAAACCATTTCAAACTCTAACTGATTCCTCAGGAAAATATAGCTATGAATATGTTACTGCTGACCCTACAAAAACAAGAATTTACACATTAGATAATGGATTGAAGGTTTATTTAAGCAAATTTGAAAATGCACCAAGAATTCATGTTTTTACCGCGGTAAAAGCTGGTGGCAAAAACGATCCAGAAAATAATACAGGTTTAGCTCATTATCTTGAACATATGATGTTTAAAGGCAACAAGTTTTTCGGCACAAAGGACTATGAAAAAGAAAAGCCTCTTCTAGATTCTATAGAAAATTTATTTAGCAGATATGCCGAAATTTCAAATAAAGAGGAGCGTAAAAGATTTTATAAAAAAATTGATGCCATATCAAATAAAGCTGCTTTATATGCTATCCCAAATGAATATGACAAAATGATTTCATTAATTGGTGGTAAGTCATTGAATGCCTATACAACTGAGGACAGAACTGTTTATACCGTTGATATACCCTCAAATGAATTAGAACGCTTTTTAACAATAGAGGGTTTGAGATTTAAGCAAATTGTTAATCGTCTTTTTCATACCGAGCTTGAAGCGGTTTATGAGGAAAAAAATCGGGCTTTAGATAATGACTTAAGAAAACAATATAGGGCTCTATTTGAAAGCCTTTTCCCCTCTCACCCCTACGGCAAACAATCAGTTATTGGTACCGTTGACCATTTAAAAAATCCTTCCATAACTGAAATACGTAAATATTTTAATAAGTACTATAGACCCAATAATGCAGCAATTTGTATGAGTGGAGAATTAGATTTTGACAAAACTATAGCATTGATCGATAAGCATTTTGGGGATTGGAAACCAAACTTAGAACTTAATAAAATAAAATATGATCCCTTAAAAGAAATTGAAAGTCCAATTAGAAGAGAAGTTATAGGTCCAGAAAAAGAATCTGTTCTTTTAGGTTTTAGATTTAATGGGAAAAATAAAGAGGGATTGATGCATGTTGAATTAATTGACATGTTACTCTCAAATAGTACTGCAGGACTTATTGATTTGAATTTAGTTCAGAAACAAAAAGTTTTAGAAGCATTTGCCACTATTGAAGAGATGAATGATTATTCAATTCATATTTTAAGTGGAACACCAAAGAAAGGACAAAGTCTAAAAGAAGTTGAAAATTTACTTCTAGCAGAAATAGATAATATTAAAAAAGGGTTATTTGATGATGAACTTTTAATAGCTGTAGTAAATGACTTGAAAAAAACAGTCATGCAAAAAGATGATTCAGATGCTGCTAATTATTATAGAGCTGATGCAATGGTTCAGGCCTTTACAAGAGATGAGAACTGGAATGAGAAAGTTTCATACTTTAAAAGACTCACTAAAATAAAAAAGAAAGATATTGTAGAATTTACAAACAAATACTACAAAAATAATTATGCTGTAGTTTATAAAAATACTGGGAAAGATAATTCTGTTAAAAAAATTGAAAAACCATCAATTACTAAAGTCCCTTTAAATAGAGAGATTCGATCAAATACCCATGAGACTCTTGCTAATGTAAATGTTAAAAAATTAAATCCAATATTTCTAGACTTTAAAACTGATTTAGATTTTTATAATATTGGGCCCATGAAAATTATTGTGAAAGAAAATAAAGAAAATGATTTATTTAAATTGACTTATCAATTTGATTTTGGTAAAAATTTAAATCCTAAAATTGGGTTGGCAGTGGGATTAATGAATTACGTTGGAGTTGATAGCTTAAGTCCTGAAAATTTAAAAAAAGCATTTTATAACCTCGGTGCTGAATATAGTTTTCAAACATCCTCCAATGGTGAAGAGACCTCAGTTACTCTTAGTGGATTGAGTGAAAATATGGAAGCTTCCGTCCGGCTTTTTGAAAATTTATTAATTAATCCTGTTACAACTCAAGAGGTTTTAGATAAACTCGTGGAACGCTTAATTAAATCTCGATTAGATTCAAAAAAGGATAAAAATTTTATTCATAGGAGACAATTGTTGTCTTATGGTATTTATGGTGAAAAAAATCCAGCCTCAGATATTTTAACACCTATTGAATTAAAAAAAATCAAAAAAGAAGAATTAATCGAATTAATCAAATCATTATCAAATTATTCTCATCGTATTTTATATTATGGTAATAAGGATAGAAAGTCACTAACCTCCCTTCTCAAAAAGTATCATAAAGTACCTGCGAAATTTTCAGAGGTAAAGAATAAAATCAAAAAATACCAAGAAAAAGATTACAAAAATAATTATGTTTTTTGGACACATTTTGACATGGTACAAACTGAAATTATACTTCTCTCTAGGCTTGAACCCCTAGATAATGAAAAAACAGCGGCAATTAATTTATTTAATCAATACTTTGGTGGTGGCATGAATTCAATAGTTTTTCAAGAAATTAGAGAAGCTCGAGGATTGGCATATGCTGTTTTTTCTAATTATAGTCAAGCGAGTGAATCTGACCGATCGGATTATCTATTATCATACGTGGGGGTTCAAAGTGATAAACAAAGTGAAGCCTTATCCTCCATGTTTGAATTGATTAATGAACTACCTGAATCAGAGCGAGCATTTGAAATAGCTAAAAAAGCTATTTTAAATAAAATAGAAAGTGAGCGTGTAACAAAATCATCGATCCTGTCATACTATTTAAGTGCAGAAAAAAAAGGTCTTGATTATGATATCAGAGAAAAAATTTATGACGAGGTCAAAACCATGACACTTGAAAAATTAAACAGATTTCATGAAAAATATATCAAAGGAAGGCCTCACAATATATTGTTGATAGGAAACCGTGATAATATAAATTTTAAAAATTTGAAAAAATATGGTACAATAAGGGAGGTTTCTCTTGAAACACTCTTTGGATTTTGATTAAAGTAAAACAACGAGATTATAATTAACCACCAAAGTCGTCGAATCTTACATTTTCGGGTGGAACACCAAAATCCTCAGCCATTTTTTCTACGGCTTGATTCATCAATGGTGGTCCACAAAAGTAAACTTCAATATCCTCAGGCGAATCATGATTAGAAAGATATTGATCAATTACTACTTGATGGACAAAGCCAGTAAAACCATCACCTTTAGAATCTAAAGAAGTTTTTTCTGTCCAATTGTCTTCCTCTAAGGGTTCAGAAAGGGCTATGTAGAACTTAAAATTCGAGAAGTCTTTCTCCAAAGCTTTAAAGTGATCTATATAAAATAACTCTCTTTTAGATCGCCCTCCATACCAAAAGGTAACTTTTCTTCCAGTTTTTAATGTCCTAAAAAGTTCATAAAGGTGTGACCGCATCGGTGCCATCCCAGCTCCTCCTCCAACGTAAAGCATTTCTGAATCTGATTCATTTATAAAGAATTCACCATAAGGACCTGATATTGTAACTTTGTCCCCAGGTTTTTTTGAAAATATGTATGATGAAGCTACTCCGGGATTAAGGTCACTCCAGGTATTTTTAGCTCTGTCAAATGGTGGTGTTGCAATACGTACATTTAACATTATCTCTTTACCTTCAGCTGGGTACGAAGCCATTGAATAAGCACGCTCTACTATATCTGGATTTTTCATCACTAATGGCCATAGCCCAAATTTATCCCATTCTAACTTGAATTTGTCTGGGTCTCCAGGGTGCTCATCAGGATGAGCAGAAATATCTATGTCCTGATATTTAACTTCACACTGTGGAATTTCAATTTGGATATAGCCTCCAGCCTTATAGTCCATCTCCTCAGGTATCTCAACGACAAACTCCTTTATAAATGAGGCTACATTCCAATTTCTCACAACGGTTGCTTCATACTTTTTAATTCCAAAAACTTCTTCTGGCACTTTGATTACCATGTCTTGTTTGACTTTGACTTGACAGCCCAAACGCCAGCCATCCGCAACCTCTTTTCTAGAAAAATGCGGTGATTCAGTAGGAAGGATTTCTCCACCTCCCTCTAAAACTTGACATTTGCATTGAATACATGTCCCCCCACCTCCGCAAGCTGAGGGTAAAAATATTTTGTTGTTTCCTAGAGTACTTAGCAGTGTACTACCTGATGAAACCTCTACTTTATTTTCTCCATTAATCAAAAGTGATACAGGACCAGATGGCAGCAATTTTGCCTTAACACCTAAAAGCATACCAACCAGAATAAAAGTAACTACTAAAAAAACTATAATACTCGCAAAAACAACTGTAAATTCCATTTTTAAATTATATTTTAATTCCCATAAAACTCATAAATCCAAGAGCCATAAGTCCTGTAATAATAAAGGTAATACCTAAGCCTCTTAAGGGAGCAGGTACATTTGAATAAGTAATTTTTTCTCGAATAGCAGCTATAGCTAAAATTGCAAGCAACCATCCTACACCAGAACCTAATCCATAGATTGCCGATTCTGCTATTCCTGAAAAATCTTTTTGTTGCATAAATAGTGATCCACCAAGTATGGCACAGTTAACTGCAATTAGTGGTAAAAAAATACCTAAAGCACCATATAGAGCAGGAGCAAATTTTTCAACAACCATTTCAACTAACTGAACCATGGAAGCAATAACGGCTATAAACATAATAAAGCTAAGAAAACTTAGATCCAGATTAGCATAACTCTTATCAAACCAAGAAAGAGCGCCTGGCCTTAAAAGATAAGTGTCCAGTAAAAAATTGATGGGTACTGTAATAGCTAGAACAAATATGACTGCAAAACCCAGTCCAACTGCTGTCTTAACAGTTTTAGAAACAGCTAAATAAGAACACATTCCCAAGAAATAGGCAAAGATCATATTTTCAACAAAAATACTTTTTACAAATAGGTTTAAATATGATTCCATTTTTCTCTAGTTTTTTTCAATAAGTATCCTGTTACGATATCTTTGAATCCAAATAATTAGACCCACAGTTATTAGTGCCATGGGAGAGAGCAACATTAAACCATTATTTACATAGCCCATTTCATAAATTGATTCAGGAATTACTTGATAACCAAATAGTTTTCCTGAACCAAATAGCTCTCTGAAAAAGGCTACAAGTATTAAAATGAAACCGTATCCAGCTGCATTACCAACACCATCAAGAAATGATTTCCAAACACCATTACCTAAAGCAAATGCTTCAAGTCTTCCCATCACGATACAATTGGTTATTATTAAACCTATGAAGATGGATAATTCTTTACTTACATCGTAAGCAAAAGCTCTCAAAATTTGATCTACTAAAATAACCATAGAAGCAACCACAACTAATTGAACAATTATTCTAATCCTATTTGGTATAAGATTCCTTAGCAAGGATATAATTACATTGCTCGCAGCCATGACAGCCATTACTGATATACTCATAACTAATGCAGGCTTTAACTGAACTGTTATAGCAAGTGCAGAACATATACCTAGTACTTGAACAGTTATTGGATTATTGTCATCCATGGGATCTGTTAACAGCTTTCGGTTTTTTTTTGATAAAAGAGGCTCTTGATCTTTGCTAACAAAAAAAATACTTGTCGTTTCTGTTTTTAATCTTTTTTTATTTTTCATTTCTTCAATTATATAACGCGACAATACTTTTTCCCTGTTTCAAATAGGGTAAATAATGAGTTAATCTTTCTTTAATCATCTCTGTGACACCGTCACCTGTAATTGTTGCGCCAGATATTGCATCTACTTCATGATCATCTTTGTCCAAGTTCTTAGGGTCATTGTTTGTCTTAGATACGTTTATTCCAATCAAATTGCCTTGAAGGTCAAAAACCTTTTCACCCAAAAAACGGTTTCGAAACCATTGCTGAGTAATTTCAGCTCCAAGGCCAGCTGTTTCACCTTTATGATCAAACACTGCTCCTTTAATTGTATTTTTATCTTCTTCTAAAGCAATATATCCCCATATTGCATCCCAAAGTCCTTTTCCACGTAAAGGGATGACATAGTATTTTTCTTCTTCAACCACAGCCACATAAATAGGGAATCGTTGATCTGAGTAATTCTTTCTCAATTCGTTATTTAATTTTATGTCAAAAGCATTTATATCTGGATCTAAACTCCCGTCTTCTTTTAGGGTAAGTTCTTCCGTTATATACTTGTTGTATAATACCTCGGCTGCCTCTCTTTCAGTTTCAATTCCAATTGTAGCTAAAATATTTTGCATTTTTTCTTTACGTACATTTGATATTTGGAGTTCTTTAAGTGAACTAGCGGTAAAAGCTAATGAGGAGGCAACTACCAAAACCATTAATGTTGCAAATAAAAAAGTATAAGCGTTGCTGTCTCTATTCATCTATACTGTTTTAAGTTGATTTACAGAACTTTTCCAACGTTTTTTTCGCTTTTGGATATTCCCATTTATTACGTAATGATCAATAGTCGGTGCAAATACATTCATTAACAAAATTGCAAGCATTACTCCCTCTGGGTATGCAGGATTAAAAACGCGGATCATTATACAAAAAATTCCTACCAAAATACCATATATCCATTTTCCTTGATTTGTTTGGGCAGCTGACACTGGATCTGTGGCCATAAATACAATACCAAAAGCAAAACCTCCGACTATAAGATGATTTATCCAAGAAAAACTCATTAATTCGTTTGCTGCCCAAAGATTAAATAAAAAGCCCATGAATGATGCGCCTAAAATACCCCCTACGATAATCCGCCAACTTCCTATACCTGTAAGAACTAAAATTAATGCACCAACAGCTACCCATAAAGTCGAAGTTTCAGCTATTGAACCTGGTATTGAGCCTTGAAACATTTCCATAAGAGAATATTTTACTTTTCCTCCAGCAGCTAGAGTTCCCAGTATGGTTTCACCTGAAATTGCATCTATATTTGAAGCCTCGGAAACCCATACTTTATTCCCTGACATGTATGTTGGATAAGCAAAAAATGCAAATGCTCTAGCTGTAAGAGCAGGGTTAAGTATATTCATACCTGTTCCTCCAAAAGCCTCCTTAGCGACCAAAACAGCAAAAGCAGTTGATAAACCTACCATCCAAAGAGGTATGTCAACAGGCATTATCATTGGTATTAATAGACCAGTTACTAAATAACCTTCATTTACTTCGTGACCCCTATAAACTGCAAAGCCAAACTCTATTGATAGCCCTACAACATAAGAAACAATTATCATTGGTACAATTTTCCAACTTCCATGGATAAAGGCTTCTAGAAATGTAAAAGGACTTCCGGTTTGAATTAGATATTGGTATCCTGTATTGTATATACCATATAATAATGCAGGTAAAAGTGCTATTATAACCGTTACCATCGTTCTTTTAAGATCAATGGCGTCACGAATATGTGCACCTTTTTTTGTTGTGTGATTTGGTACAAATAAAAATGTATCAAAGGCGTTTATTGCCGGGGCAAATTTTTCAAATTTTTGGCCTTTACCAAATGGTTGCTTAATTCTATCTAATGTTTTTCTCAAAATATTCATATATTTTTTTTAACCTACTTCACTAATCATTAATTCAATCCCCTGTCGGATAATTTCTTGAGCCTCAATCTTTGAGGTGTTTGAATAATCTACAAGCCCAAAGTCCTCAGGAACTACTTCATAAATTCCAAGAGCTTCCATTTTTTCAATATCACCTGCCATGCAAGCTTTTATGAGTTGCATTGGGTAAATCTCTAATGGAAATATTTTTTCCATCTCACCTGTAACAACAAGGGCCCGTTCCTCTCCATTTAAATTTGTATTGACATCAAAACCCTTACGGTTAAAAATCCTTGATAACGAGGTATTAGACAAACTCAAAATATTATTATCAATGAAAGGTAGCCACCCAAACATTCTATATTTATCCCCCTCTGGTATAATGCTTACTAGGTTATTGAAATATCCTAAAAATGGTCTTGCAAATGACGTCTCCCCTGTAAGAACATCGCCATTAATCACTCTTATTTTTTCCTTAATTGTTCCAACTTTTTTCAAAAATGGTTGTAAGTCTGCGCCAATATTTGTCTGAAAATATTTAGGGTTTTCAACTGCATTACCAGATATGGCAATAGTTCGCCTAGAACAAAAAATTCCTGAACTAATAAATCTTCCTAAATTAGCAACGTCTTCAGCATTTACAGTCCAAATACGTTCCCCCATATTTAAAGGACATAATTTCTGGATGTGTAAACTTAAATTTCCCGCAGGGTGTGGACCTTGTACAGTATAATGATGAACCCCTTCTATTGACCCAAAATAGTCTGAAAATATTTTTTCTACTCCCAAAAAAACAGGTTGGTCTACCAATTTATTTAACAAGTCTATACCTAACTGAAAATCATTTTTTCGATCTTTTAAAATAAATTGAAAATCTTCATGCAAAGGATCTGTTTTCACAGTCGAAACAAAAATAGCTTTTGGGGTATCAGTTGGATTAGCCATTGTACCATAAGGTCTTTGATGAATAAATGGCCAATTTCCACTTTCAGCGAGCAGAAACTTTAAGTCCTCTCGATTTTTTTTCCCCCAGTCTGCGACAGAGTGTTTAATGGAATCTTGAATGTCAGAAGATTCTATGATAATTTTCTCAATTTTTCTTTTGGGTCCTCTTTCGATATTGTGAATAATACCAGATACTGGTGAAACTATTTTGATGATAGGGTTTTTTTTACTGTAGTAGATTGGAGTACCTATCTTTACTCTAGCACCCTCTTTCAGAAGGAGTTTAGGGGTGGTTCCGAAAAAATCGTCAGGACGAAGAGAAAAGGTTGAAGGTAAAATAGTCGTGTCTAAAATTTTCTCTGCACCGCCTTTTAAATTGAGATTCGCACCTTTACGTGACCGAATATCCTTTATAACTTCCATTAAATCCTAATTCATAAAATCACAACAAATTTACTAACTAAAGGCTTTTACAAAAAACAAATATCAAGGGAAATACATTATTTATATTGATTCTAAATAAGTGTTGAATTTTTTTTTAAATAATAAGCAATTTGGAGGTCAGAAAATGAACACATATTTTTACTCAGAATGAAAAAAATCTTGATTTTTTTGCTTATACTGCTTATTCATAAAATAAACTTTGGTCAAGTTGTTTATGAAACTTTCCCACCTGAAAATATAAAAACAATAAAATTTTTTGGATCAAAAGCAACAGACAACTTTCCTATAGTAAAATTAGGAGAAAAGATTACTCTAATTTTCGATGATCTTAATGGTAATGAAAATGACTATTATTACAAAATAGATCACTTCAATCATGACTGGACACCATCAGAAATTTTAAAAAACCAATACTTAAATGGATATGACAATATTAGAATAGAAAACTATTTAAATTCCTTTAATACATTACAAAGCTATACTCATTATCGTTTAGAAATTCCAAATAACAACATTAATTTGTTGATTTCTGGGAATTATCTCATTAAAATTTATAACATCAATGATGAATTAATATTTTCAAGAAAGTTTTGCATTTACGAAGAACTGGTAGATGTAAGTTCAGCAGTATATCGCCCACAAAACATGGATAGATTTAATTCACATCAGTCAATTCATTTTTCAATAACTCCACTAAAAGGTATTTTTAGAAATCCAGAAAAAAATCTGTTTGTCCATTTAATTCAAAACAGACAATGGAATAATGAAATAAAAGATTTAAAACCACAATATTTTTCTGGTAAAACTCTTGAATATTTTTATGAACAGCCATCTCAATTTGAAGGCGGAAACGAATTTTATTTTTTTGACTCAAAAGATTTAAGAGTTACTACTCCAAACATAAGTTATACTAATAGATCTGAGCTTTATGAAATATATCTCAATGTTGATATACCACAATTCTATAAAGATTATACTTTCATTCAGGATATAAATGGAAGTTTTGAAATAAGAAACATAATGAGGCCAGGCAATCCAGATATTGAGGCAGACTATAGTTATGTTTATTTTAGTTTAGCAAGTGACTATAAACTAGGTGATAGTGAAATATACGTTTATGGTGGTTTTAATAACTATCAAATAAGCGATTTAAACCGGATGTATTTTAATCCATCTCTTGGCATATATGAAGGAGTGATTTTACTAAAACAAGGATTTTACAATTATAAGTATGTATTAAAAAATGGAGAAGAAATTAATCAAAATGCTATTAGTGGTTCACATGCATTAACAGAAAATGACTATTTAGTTTTTGTTTATTTTAGGGATATTGGTAAACAATATGACTCATTAATTGGTATAGGTCAATGCAACTCTTTTAACCTTAAAAATTAATATAGCTTAATTGAGTTTTTATTACCTTTAATTTTATCATTGATTAAATAAATTATTGTGATACAACAAATTACAAGTGGTATTAAGGTTTCTGTTGAGACAAAATTTGAGGGTAGTTTTCTAAAAGAAAATATTTTGCACTACGCATTCATGTATTTCATAACAATTGAGAATAAAAGTAAAAATATTGTTCAACTACTTACAAGACATTGGAAGATAAGTGAAGCTATTTTTAGAACCTCTTATGTCAATGGAGTAGGTATAGTTGGAAAAAAACCAATACTTAAACCTGGAGATTCACATAAGTACCAGTCAGGAAGTTTAATTACATCGCCTATGGCTTGTATGTCTGGTAATTTTATTATGGTTAATTTTAGTAACGCAAAAAAATTTAATGTTCTGGTTCCTAGCTTTAAATTGAATGCACCACATATATTAAACTGATAATGTTTTTTCAAAACTGTATTTAAAATAAATAATTTAATTAAAATTTGTATGGCTAATATTATTCCAAAAGTGCCAATAGCTAAAAACGAACCTATTTTATCTTATAGTTCTGGAAGTAAAGAAAAAAAGGAAGTTTTAGAGCAATATAAAACTCTTTTCGAAAATCCTGTAGAAATAAAAATGAGGATTGGAGATAAAGATGTTAAAACAGGAGATACTTCGCCAATGAGTCCACCGCACGATCATCAACATAAACTGGGTTTTTATCATAAAGCAAAAAAAAAGAACATTGAAACTGCGATTGATTGCGCATTAGAAGCAAAGAAAAAGTGGAGTAAAATGCCCTGGGAATCTAGAGCTGCCATTTTTTTAAAAGCTGCAAATTTAGTTGCAGGACCTTATCGCTCTAAGATAAATGCAGCTACTATGATTGCGCAGTCAAAAACTATTTATCAAGCTGAGATTGATGCTGCTTGTGAATTTATTGACTTTCTACGATTTAATGTTCAGTTTATGCACGATATCTATGAAAAACAACCTGAAAATACACCTGGAATATGGAATCGATTAGAATATCGCCCTTTAGAAGGGTTTGTATATGCGATAAGTCCATTTAATTTTACAGCTATTGCCGGTAATTTGCCTGCAAGTGCAGCATTAATGGGTAATGTAATTGTATGGAAACCTAGCGATTATCAAATTTATTCTGCAAAAATTCTAATGGATGTATTTAGAGAGTCAGGTTTACCAGATGGAGTGATTAATATGGTATTCGGAGAGCCTGAGATGATAACTGACACTATACTTGAAAGTAAAGATTTTTCTGGCCTACACTTCACAGGATCAACAAATGTCTTTAAAGATATATGGAGAAAAATTGGCAGTAATATCAATAGATATCGTTCATATCCAAGAATTGTTGGCGAGACTGGTGGAAAAGATTTTATTGTTGCTCATCGTACGGCTGATCCAAAAGAAGTTGCTACTGCGGTGGTCAGAGGTGCATTCGAATTCCAAGGTCAAAAATGTTCTGCTGCGTCACGAATCTATCTTCCAAAATCTATCGCGGATGAAGTCATCAGATATATTAAGTCTGATCTAGGGACAATATCAATAGGCTCACCAGAAAATTTCAAAAACTTTATTACTGCAGTAATACATAAAGAAGCATTTGACAGGATAGTCGATACAATTAATAGAATAAAAGAAAGTCCAAAAGCTAAAGTTGTATTCGGTGGCAATTATGATGATAAAAAAGGATTTTTTATTGAGCCTACGGTCGTCGTAACTGAAGACCCGAAATATGAAACAATGTCTCGAGAATTATTTGGACCTCTTGTCACAATTTACAGTTTTAACGATAAAAATTGGATACAAACTCTCGAGCTGATTGATCAAACCTCAGAATATGCATTAACGGGAGCTATATATTCAAAAGATAGATACGCATTAGAAGAAGCTTTATCATTACTAGAAAATAGTGCTGGAAATATTTATATTAATGATAAGCCAACTGGAGCAGTAGTGGGACAGCAGCCCTTTGGCGGTGCTCGAGGTTCAGGAACAAATGACAAGGCTGGCTCAATTTTTAACCTTATCAAATGGGTCTCACCAAGATTAATAAAAGAAACGTTTTTACCAGTATCTGATTATCGATATCCATTCCTCGAAGAATAAAAATTTACTTTTCAAATTGATAAGTATACCAATTTTTTTGTTTCGAAATAAGAATATTCAAAATGAGTATTGAGACTATAAACTTTTGATTCTGGAAATGATGCTAGTTCGTCTTTTAAATCCCCCCCTTTTAAATAAAAGATTCCATTATTAATCTTGTTTTTACTTTTTGATTTTATTTTATTTTCTACCCACGGAACAAAGACTTCCATTCTCGAAACTGCACGACTTACAATAAAATCAACTTTTTTTGAAAATTGTTCACCACGTATATTTTTAGCTTGAACATTTTCCAATCCTATTTCTTGAGAGATATTTTTAACTACTTTAATTTTTTTTCCAATACTATCAACTAAATAAAATTTTACGTGAGGGAACATTATTGCTAGAGGAATTCCTGGAAATCCACCTCCGGTTCCAAAGTCCAAAATTTCAGTTCGGGGTAAAAATGAAATAAACTTTGAAATCCCCAATGAGTGAAGTACATGGTGGATGTAAAAATCTTCCATATCTTTTCTAGATATAAGATTTATTTTAGAATTCCATTTTGTATACAATGGTAAGAGAGCTTGGAATTGAAAAAGCTGTTTTTCAGATAAATTTGGAAAGTAATTGATAATGTTTTCCACAACTTTTTTTATTTATGCATGTTAAAAATTAAATTTTAATTTAATTTGTATGAAACTAAAAAATATATGAAATCTACACAAAGCCTTCGTTTTTCTCGCGAAGATCCTAAAAAATTTTTTAAGACTTTAAATTTTAGAGTTAATGATTATTTTAAAAAGAAGCAAATAAGAAAAACAGGGAATTGGAAACTATATTTAAAAACATTAATTATGTTTTTAATACTTTTCACACCATATATTTTATTTTATTTTTTCGATTTTGGCTTGTGGATCAAATTTTTTATGTGTGTTTTGATGGGTATTGGAATGGCAGGTGTTGGTATGAATGTAATGCATGACGGAAACCATGGTTCTTACTCAAGACATAAGTGGGTCAATAAAATTATGGGTGGCAGCATTTATGTTTTAGCTGGAAATGTCTTTAATTGGAAAGTACAACATAATATTTTGCACCACACATACACAAACATTCACGGCCATGACGAAGATATTGATACTGGTGGTATTTTAAGGTTTTCACAATTCTCAAAGTGGTTTCCTTATCATAGATTCCAACAATTTTATTTCATCTTTTTATATGGGCTTTTAACTCTTAAATGGGCAGTTTATGATGATTTTAATCAATTAAAGAATTATACATCAAGAAATATCACATATACAGACAGTAAATCTCCAAGTTTGCAATGGATTGGTTTAATAATCTCAAAAATCTCTTATTTTTCGTTTTGGTTAATACTCCCTATTATTTTTTTGAAAATAAAATGGTGGAGTATAATACTTGGTTTCACCTTAATGCACTACACTGCAGGACTTATTTTGAGTTTAGTATTTCAGCTGGCACATGTTATGGAGGATTCTAAAATGTTTAAAGCACACAAGACAGGCACAATGAAAAATACTTGGGCAATACACCAACTTATAACAACTGTGAATTTTTCGACAAATAATAGACTAATTAACTGGTTTACTGGAGGCTTAAATCATCAAATTGAACACCATTTTTTTCCACACATAAGCCACATTCATTACTCTCAAATTAGCCCAATTGTAAAAAAAACTACAGCGGAGTTTAACCTCCCTTACAATGAACATAAAACAACTAGAAGTGCCGTATTATCACACTTTAAATTTTTAAAAAAAATGGGGGCGAAAAATTTATAAATATGGACAATCTATCTAAAAGAATTAATAGCTTGCCAGTATCTGCGACACTTGCAATGGCTTCGAAAGCAAGGGAACTGAAAAATAAGGGAATTGATATTATTGGTCTTAGTCTTGGTGAACCCGATTTTAATACACCCGAATTTATAAAACAAGCTGCAATAAATGCTGTTGATGAAAATTGGAATTCGTATTCTCCAGTTGATGGGTATGCCGATTTAAAAAAAGCGATATGTAAAAAATTTGAGAGAGATAATAACATCCAATATAAACCGTCTCAAATAGTTGTTTCAACTGGAGCCAAACAATCAATTGCAAATGTTTGTATGGTGCTTTTAAATCCCGGAGACGAAGTTATATTACCAGCACCATATTGGGTTAGCTATTCAGCAATAGCAACACTTGCTGAAGCAAAATCTGTAATAATTCCCTCAACCATTGAAAATGATTTTAAAATATCACCAGAACAATTAGAAAGATCTATCAATTCTAATACTAAGCTAGTAATGTTTAACTCACCAAATAATCCGAGTGGAACAATTTACACGAAAGAAGAGCTTGAGGCTATGGGTGAAATTTTAAAAAAATATCCTAATCTGTATATTCTTTCAGATGAAATTTACGAACATATCAATTACGGAACACCCCATTTTAGCATTGCAAGAATACCTGAACTTTACGATAGGACAATTACTGTAAATGGAGTTGCAAAAGCTTTTGCGATGACTGGCTGGAGAATTGGATATATTGGGGCACCCGAATGGATAGCCAAAGCATGTAATAAAATACAGGGTCAAATTACATCAGGAGCCAATTGTATTGCACAGAGAGCTACCATAACTGCCCTTAACGAACCCGTAACAAAAATCCAATACATGATTGATGAATTTTCAAAAAGAAGAGAAATTATTATAGAATTACTTAACAAGATTCCTGGAATAAAATTAAACAAACCTAGTGGAGCCTTTTATATATTCCCGGATATCTCTTCTTATTTTGGGAAGGTTCTAAAAGGTAAAAAAATTGAAAATGCGACTGATTTTGCTCTATATCTTTTGGAAAAAGCACATGTTGCAACAGTCACTGGTGAAGCATTTGGAAATGGAAATTGTATTAGAATCTCATATGCTGCATCTGAAGAGAAAATTCGTTTAGCTATTGAAAGAATTTCATCAGTATTGAAATAAAATTTCATTCTAAATTATACAATTTTTTAAAATTGAAAACGCAAAAAATAACAACTGACATAAATCTTGCAATAGATTCTTTAAGAATTGGAAAACTTGTTGCAATACCAACTGAAACTGTTTATGGATTAGCTGGAAATGCATTAAATGAAAAGGCCCTAAAGCAAATATTTATTCTTAAAAAAAGACCTCTACACAATCCACTAATTTTGCATATCTCAAGCTATGAAAAGCTTCAAGAAATAACAAAAAATATTCCTTTTAAGGCCAAAAAACTAGCAAAAAAGTTTTGGCCAGGCCCTCTAACCTTAGTACTTGATAAGAAAAATAAAATCTCAAAAACTGTTTCGGCTGGAAAATCAACTATTGCTGTAAGAGTACCTAATCATACTTTAACACTGAAATTATTAAATTCTATTGACTTCCCACTTGCAGCTCCTAGTGCAAATCCCTCTGGGTTTATTAGTCCAACTTCTGCAACACATGTTTCAAATTTTTTCAAAGATGGTCTTGATGTAATTCTAAACGGTGGTTCATGTAGTAAAGGTTTAGAATCGACAATCATTGGTTTTGAAAACCAAAACCCAACACTTTATCGCCATGGTGCAATTCCAATTAGTGATATAGAAAATTGTATTGGAACAATAGATAGAAAAATTAAAAATGATCTTAATCCAAGTTCACCAGGTATGCTTTCACGTCACTACTCCCCAGAGACACCTATAATTCTAGTCAATAGCTTCTCTAAATATATTTATCAAAATAAACATAAAAAAATAGGTGTTTTAAGCTTTGAGAATAAAGAAAGTTTTTCATTAGCAACCAAACACGAAATACTTTCTAAAAGTGGAAATATTAATGAGGCTGCTAAAAATTTTTATTCAGCCCTTCATTCACTCGATAGCAAGAATTTGGATATTATTATAACAACACTTTTACCGGAAATAGGATTAGGGAAAACAATTAATGATCGATTAAAAAGAGCTGTAGCTAATTGGTAAGCTCAAATTTATTTTCACTAATTACTTTGTAAAAATTTGCTAGGCTGAGATTATGCCAAGGCATCACTACGAAAACTCCTACGATAAAAAATAGAATACCAAGAACATACCAAGGTATAAAATATAGGTGCAATTTGAATAGCTGCATTTTACGTCCATCCATAATTTTCCAGCTTTTCTCAATGGCCTTATTAAAGGGAATTTCAGGGTTTTCAGCGATTATGAAGTATGTCATAGACAATCCTAAACTCAATATTATTCCTGGGAGAATAAGAAAAAATAATCCAAACAACGTAACTAAGTTAATTAATAAAAAAGCCAATAAAATATTTAATAATGGTTTAAAACCTTCAAATATGTGATTAAAAGATGGATTTAATCCTTTAGAAATTTTTAAAAAATAAATACATAAGCCCAGCTGTAAGGGACCTGCCAATAAAATTGATAGTAATTCACCATAGGTATTAAACTCAGAAGGAATTGAAATTATTAATGCATAAAAAATGCAAATAATTGAAGATAATAACCAATTTGACTTTAATTGATTCCTTGAATTGTAGATTAATTCAGACAAATTCACTAATTATTATATTTAATTTTTATTTAAAATTTTGTCCTGTTTGTTAATTGATTCTTGATGAATTGCTTTAAATACTCTTAGTATAAATTCTTCAGACAATTCACGCTCATGTCCCTCTAAGATCATTTTACCTAATATTTCGTTCCATCTCTTATTTTGTAGAACTGCAACATTATTGTCTCTTTTCAATAAACCTATTTCCTTTGCAATTTTCATACGCTTCCCTAAGGCATCAAGAAGTGTTTGATCAGCTACATCAATTTGAGCTCTTAGAGAACCTAGCTTATGTTTGTATGCCTGTTCATCAGTTGTTTTATTTCTTACTTTTAAATCTCGCATAATCTCGATTAAACGCGAAGGAGTTACCTGCTGTTTAGCATCACTCCAAGCATTATCTGGGTCCCAATGAGATTCTATCATCAATCCATCAAAGTTCAAATCTAAAGCTGTTTGTGAAATATCAAAAATCAAATCTCTACGTCCTGATATATGCGAAGGGTCACATATCATTGGAAGGTCGGGAAAACGATTTTTTACCTCAATTGCTATTTGCCACTCAGGGTTATTTCGATATTTGGTTTTCTCATAAGTTGAAAATCCACGATGAATTAGACCTAACTTTCTAATCTTTGCACTATGCAGACGTTCAACGCCTCCTAACCAAAGTGCTAAGTCGGGATTTACTGGATTTTTTACCAAAACAATTTTTTCAGTTCCTTCTAAAGCATCTGCTAATTCTTGCATAATGAAAGGACTAACTGTAGATCGAGCTCCAATCCACAATATATCAATGCCATTTTCAATAGCTAATTTTACATGATTTTTATTTGCAACCTCTGTAGCTGTTAATAATCCTGTTTGTTGTTTTACTTTTTTTAGCCAATTCAATCCTATTGCTCCTACACCCTCAAACATACCAGGGCGTGTTCTTGGTTTCCAAATTCCTGCTCTAAATACAGTAACATCACTATCTTTCAACTGGTTTGCAACCTTGAGCACTTGTTCTTCTGTCTCGGCGCTACAAGGGCCGCCTATAACTAGGGGATGATCAAGTTCAAAGTCATTTAACCACTTGCGCATATCCTTTTTATTTTCCATTTTATTCTGTTTTTTTTATTTTATTTTATTCCTTCTAAAATTCTTTTAATAGTATTCGTATGCTCAATTTTTTGATATATTGACTCGTAATCGTTTGCCTGCATCAATTGCTTAAATTCTTCCAAATTTGAAATATATTCTGTTAGTACATCCAAAATATTTTTTTTGTTTTGCATAAAAATTGGGGCCCACATAGAGGGAGAGCTTTTTGCTAATCTAACAGTAGAGGCAAAACCACTTCCAGCCATATCAAAAATTGCTTTTTCATCTTTTTCTTTTTCCATTACAGTTTTACCAAGCATAAATGAAGAAATATGAGAAATATGAGAGACATATGCTATATGTTGATCGTGTTCAATAGGGCCCATTTCTTGAATTCTCATTTCCATATTTTTAAACCATTGGACTGCCCATTCCAAAAGATCAGGTCTTGTTTTATTTACTTCACACAAAATTTGAGCTTTTCCTTTATATAGATTTTCATTTGCAGCTGAAGGTCCAGAAAACTCAGTACCTGCAATAGGGTGTGTTGCTAAAAACTGATTACGCTTAGAATGCAGTTTTACTTTTTCACATATTATTTCCTTAGTTGAGCCAACATCAATTAAAAGTGCATTATCATTTATTTGGTCTAAAAGTGGTAAAATTATTTCTAAGACTGCGTTGACAGGTACAGCTAAAATAATTACATCCATTTGTGAGTAGTTTGAAGGTGTCAAGGATTTATTTATAATTCCTAGTTGATAAGCCTCTTTTTGGTGGACAGGATTGTTATCCGTTCCATATAAGCTACAATCTGGTATGCTTTTTTTTGCTGATAAAGCAAAAGAACCTCCAATTAATCCAAGTCCAATTATACCTATTTTCATGATTTAAAACGATTTATAGCTTCAATTATATTTGCTTCTGGAACACAAAGTGAAAAACGAATATAGCCTTCACCTTGTAAACCAAACACAGTTCCTGGTGTTATAAATATATTTTTTTCATAAAGTATTTTATCTATAAATTCCTCTGCACTAGTATTGCCTTGAGGAATTTTAGCCCATAAAAATAAACCTACACTTTTGGATTCAATTTTGGCTCCAATTTTATTTATTAATATTAAGATAAGCTCCTTTCTTTTATTATAGATTTCATTTAATTTTTCAAACCATTCTGGTTTCATTTTTAATGCTGCTATAGCACCTTTTTGAATACCAAAAAACATTCCTGAATCCATATTACTTTTAACTTTAAGTACTTCACTTATAACTGATTTTTTTCCAGACAACATTCCTATTCTCCAACCAGCCATATTAAACGACTTACTTAAAGAATTTAATTCAACTGCAACTGCCTCAGCACCAGGTATGGACAATATACTTTTTGGCTTTTTAGTTAGAATAAAACTATATGGATTATCATTTACTAAAAGAATATTACGCTCATAAGCCCATTTAACTAAGAAACTAAACGTGGATTCTAAAAATTCAGCCCCAGTTGGCATATGAGGATAGTTTAGCCACATGATTTTTACTTTTGTAGTATCTAATTTTTCCAATTCTTTAAAATCCGGTTGCCAATTATTAGAAGGTTTTAAATCATATGTAACAGCTCTAGCTTGCATTAGTCTGGTTACAGATGCATAAGTTGGATAACCAGGATTAGGGATCAAAACTTCATCCCCGGGATTAAGATAAGCCATAGATATATGCATTATTCCTTCCTTAGAGCCCATGAGTGGGAGAACCTGTGAATCTGGATCCAAATCTACATCATAATAAGTTTTGTAAAATTCTGCTATAGATTTTCTAAGTTCTGGAATTCCCTGATAGTTTTGGTACATGTGGGCCTTAGGTTCGAGTATTGATTTTTCAAGAGCATTTACTATATCAGGGTGAGGATCCAAATCTGGACTACCAATTCCCATATTAATTATTGGTTTTCCATCCTTTATCATTTCTCCTACCTCTCTCAGCTTTCTTGAGAAATAATATTCTTTTATATTATTTAATCTTTTAGCCGTTTTCATTTTTGATGCAGGGAAAATTCCCCAAGAATTTTAAACTCGGATGCCATTATTGAAATTAATTTTTTTGCCTTAAAGTAATGCTCAAACTCTTCAAAAGTAACATCTACAAAAAAAGCATATTTACCAGGTGTCTCAATTACAGGCAAGGATTGAATTTTTGTTAAATTGAGCTGACAATCACTCATAACATTCAATATTGCTGCTAAGCTGCCTCTTTGATGATCTAAAATAAATTTAAGAGCAGCTTTATTGATATTTTCATTTGAAATTAAATTCCCTTCTTTATTAAGAATTACAAATCGAGTTATATTATTTTTAATTGTCTGGATAGAGGACGCGAAAATTGACAAATTATACATTTCAGCTGCTTCCTTGCTCGCTACAGCACCAATGCCTTTTATATTGTTTTTAGAAATTCTTTGTGCTTCTTCGGCAGTATCCTCTGATTCAACAAGACGTATATGAGGATAATTGTTAAAAAAACTTTTGCACTGTAAAAATGCCATAGGATGTGAATAAACTTCTTTAATATCATTAATTTTTTGTCCCTCTAGTCCCATAAAATTGTGGCTTATGCTTAATCCATATTCTCCAATAATTTTTAAATCATTCTGATCAATTAATGCATAATTTGGTATGATGGAACCCGCTATTGAATTTTCAATTGCCATTACCACATAGTCAGCTTCTCCTTGAATAAGTTGACTTACAGTTTTATCAAAAGAGTCGCATAATATTAAAGAAAGTTCTTTTCCAAAATATCTTTCAGCAACAATATGATGAAATGATCCCTTCCTTCCCTGTATTGCTATGTTTTTCTTAGTTTTCATTATAAAAAAAAGTCCCGAATGAATCAGGACTTTATAATAAATATTTTCATAATACTAAACAGACCTGATCTCTTCAACGTAGAAGTAATAGTAGTTATTGTAGTATGAATAAGTTTGCATTGTTTAATATTTTTAACAAAATTACTATTGCTTTTTTCAAAAACAAATTTTTGAAGTTTTTTTTTAAATTGTGTTTCTTTTTATTTATCAGTTTGAACTTAAAAAATAACAATCTTTATTATATCGTAATTTTAAATCTGGCTATGCTATTTATAAGTACCTCAGGTCCTTTGGGAAGATATATTTCTATCCCTCCTCCAATTACGATATGGTTTCGTTCATTAATTGCTATTTTGTTTTTAATTTGCTATGCCTGGTTAAAGAAAAAATCTTTTAAAATTGACTTAAATAATCATGGCTTAGCTTTATTCATTAGCGGACTATTTTTGGGTCTACACTGGATTACTTATTTTTTTGCATTGCAATGGAGCAATGTAACAGTAGGTATGTTATCGCTTTTTACTTATCCGATTATTACAGTTTTTTTAGAACCATTATTTATACCTGTAAAATTAAAAGCAAGACATATAATTTTTGGAATTTTAATTTTAATTGGTGTATTCTTTTTGGTACCTAATTTTGATTTTAATGATAAAGCTACACAAGGTTTATTAGTAGGAATATTTTCTGCTATCGCATATTCTTTAAGGAACTTAATTTTAAAAAAACACAACTCCATGGCAGATGGATCAATACAAATGATTTATCAACTATTTGTCGTTATGTTACTTTTATTACCTTTCTTTCTAATCTACTCTGACTATCAAATTCAATCTGATTTACCATATCTTCTTCTGTTAGGATTTATTACAACTGCATTAGGTCATACCCTTTTTCTTTCAAGTTTCTCGCATTTCAGCATTAGTACTGCGAGTATAATAAGTAGTGTTCAACCGCTTTTTGGTATAATTCTAGGTATAATTTTTTTGAATGAAATGCCAAATATCAAAAACATTATTGGTGGAATTTTAATCCTAGGTACTGTTGTGGTTGAAAGCATAAAATCAAAAGAAGATGACAGGTAAATTTAAAGCTGTATATTTAAACAAATGAGTCTTAAATTAAAAAAAGTTGCAAAAAGTTTTGGAGCCGTAAATGCCTTAAATGGAATAAACTTAACATTAAAAGAAGGAGAAATTATTGGACTTCTAGGACCTAATGGTGCTGGTAAATCTACTCTTATGAAAATTCTTTCTGGATTCTACACAAATTGGGAAGGAGAAATATTTTTTTTTGAAAAAAGTTATAGGAATAATATAAAGAGTATCAAAAACCAAGTTGGTTACTTGACTGAAAATAACCCTTTGTATTTTGAAATGTACGTAATTGAATATTTGAAGTATGTAGCTGAATTATATCAATTAGAAAAAGCTCCAATCGATCAATTAATAGAACAAACAGGATTAATAAATCATTATGATAAAAAAATTAGATTCCTTTCTAAAGGATATAAACAAAGAGTGGGCATTGCAGCTGCACTAATTAATAATCCAAAATTAATTATTTTTGATGAACCTTCAACAGGCTTAGATCCAAACCAACTTATAGAAATAAGAAAACTCATAAGTGCATTAGGTCACGAAAAAATTGTTTTACTCTCTACTCATATTATACAAGAAGTAGATGCAATTTGTGATAGGGTATTAATAATTAATAAAGGCGAGATTGTTCTAGATGAAAAATTAGAAAAATTAAGAAAAAATCAAAAAAATGGGAGTTTAGAAGAAATCTTTAATAAATTGACCAGATAAAAACTTTATTTAAAACTTAGGTTCTGGGATTTTATACTTCTTAATAAAACTTAAATTTCGGTCCCATTATGATATACTTTATAATTGATCTGGGCTGTAGACTCTAAAGTTTTGGATACTGAACAGTACTTCTCAAAAGAAAGTCTTGCGGCACGCTTTGCTTTTTCATTTGAGAAGCTTCCTTCAATGAAAATTTTTATATCAATTTTGTAAAATAAAGCGGGTATTTGGCCTTCATGTCTGTGCCCTTTCACATCCATTTTTAGTGAGCTAGGGTTAATCTTTTGTTTATTAAGAATTGCAATAATATCAATACTGCTACATCCAGCGATTCCCATTAAAAGTAATTCCATTGGACTTATTCCTTGGACTTCTCCATGAGTTTTAGACTTGTTGTCTAGTAATACGGATTTACCTTCAGAATTTGATACTTCAAAAAGATAGTCTTCATTAATTCTTTCAAGTGAAACATTCATAATTATTAAGTTTTAAAATATTTTTGATAAAATTTTTTTCATACTCTCACTCTCAATCAAAAAAGCATCGTGTCCATGTAGTGATTTTATTTCATGGTAATAAATATTTTTCATTACTTTCTTGCAAAGTTTAAAAGTTTTTTGGTCTTCAAAGGGTGTGAAAAATAAATCACTATCAATAGCTATCAGATGAATTTTTGATTTTATAGATTTTATTATGTTTAGAGCAATTCCTCCATGACGTTCAATATTAATAGAGGACAATAAATGATTCATCATTATATAAGCCTTTAATTGAAATCGTTTCTCAAGTTTCTCACCATGATAAATTAACCAGCTTTCAATATTAAAAATATTTTGCTCTTTATTTAGTGTTCGTCCAAATCTACTATCGAATGATTGTGGTGTTCTATAAGTTAACATAGCGTGCATTCTGGCATCCTGAAGAGGTTGGCTAGAGTTTTGTAAAATTCGTTTTTGTAGAAAAGTATTTGCAATTATCCAGTCATTTGATTTCCAATCAGCTGCAACAGGAATTAAAAATTCTGTAATATCACTAGAAATTGCAGCCATCTCCCATGCAATTCCACCTCCTATAGAACCACCTATGAGTGCATAAAGCTTTTTGATTCTTAAACTTGTTAACCCTTTTAAAAAAAGTGAAGCAATATCACCCGTATTAAAATCCTCAGGTGTATCAAAAACTTGACCCTTAACCCCATTCCCAGGAATATTGAACCCAATAATCGTATATTTTTTAGTGTCAATAACTTTACGTACTCCAATAATTTCTGTCCACCAGCCTTTATACCCGGAAAGGTTTGCGTCCCCAGTAAGTGAATGATTTACTAAAACTACGGGTGCTTTACCTATCTGCATTCCAAATTGCTGATAATACAGATTGATTTTGGGATAGATGGCACCCGAATGTGTTTTAAAGTTTGTTATTGAAATCGTTTTGATCTCCAAAATATAATTATATCTGGCTAAATGCGGATTCTAAATCAGCAATCAAATCATTAACATCTTCCAAGCCTACCGATAGACGAATCAAATCCTCAGTTACTCCCGTAGTCTTTTGTGCTTCTGCATCTAACTGTTGGTGAGTTGTGCTTGCTGGATGAATAACTAAAGATTTAGTATCTCCAATATTTGCTAGAATTGAAAATAGTTTTGTGTTGTCAGCAACTTTTTTACCTGCTTCAAATCCTTTTTTTAATCCAAATGTAACAATACCACTTTGTCCTTTTGGGAGATATTTTTGCGCTAAATCATTATATTTTGACGTTTTTAAACCAGGATAATTTACCCATGCTACTTCATCTCTTGTGGAAAGCCAAGCAGCAATTTTTATTGCATTTTCAGAATGTTTTTGCATACGTATATCTAAGGTTTCTATCCCTTGGATAGTTTGAAAGCTATTAAAAGGACTTGGAGCACTGCCTAAATCCCTTAATCCTTCGACGCGAACCTTTGCTATGAAGGCTATATTCCCAAGTGCCTCATGATAATTTAAGCCGTGATAACTTGGGTTAGGTTCTGTAAACTCTGGAAAATTTCCATTGCCCCAATTAAATGTTCCAGCATCAATAATAACACCACCCATACTTGTGCCATTTCCAGTGAGATACTTTGTTAAAGAATGTATAACAATGTTTGCTCCATGTTCGATAGGATTTAATAGAGCTGGAGATGCGACTGTATTGTCAACAATAAATGGTACTTTGGCTTTTTTTGCAGCCTCAGAAATCGCTTTTAAATCTAATACATCTAGTTTGGGATTACCTAATGATTCAGCAAAAAAAGCGCGAGTATTAGATTTTACAGCTTTTGTGAATTCAGTCGGATCATCAGGGTCAACAAAAGTTGTTGTTATCCCAAAACGTGGTAATGTGTTTGCTAATAGATTATAGGTCCCTCCGTACAAACTATTAGATGCAACAATGTGATCACCAGTTCTAAGTATGACCATTAGGGAGGTTGCTATTGCTGATGTTCCTGATGCAGTTGCTACAGCTGCAACACCTCCTTCTAATGCGGCTAGCCGCTGTTCTAGTACATCATTTGTAGGATTGTTTAAACGTGTATAAATATATCCAGGTTCTGCGAGGGAGAATAAACTCGCTGCATGATCTGAATCATTAAATACATAAGAGGTTGTTTGATAAATTGGGACTGCTTGAGTTCCCTGTGATTTAATTACATCATGACCTGCATGAAGTGCTTGTGTTGATAATTGTGTACTCATAATTGAAATTCATTTTTAATTAATTTTAAATAATCTAGTTTTTCCCAAGTAAATAATTCCACCTCTTTGGTTATCTCACCATTATAAGGAGATTTAAAGGTTTTTTTAACCTTCTGAGGCTGACGCCCCATATGTCCATAAGAAGAAGATTCAAAGTAAATAGGATTTCTTAATTTGAGACGCTGCTCTATAGCATAAGGTCTCAAATTAAAAAGTTTTGAAGACCTAACTGCAATTTCTTGATCAGTTAGATTTAGTTTCGAGGTACCATAAGTGTTTATATTTACAGAAGTTGGGTCAATTACTCCTATTGCATAGCTAATTTGTACTAATATTTCATCAGCTATTCCAGCAGCAACCAAATTCTTTGCCATGTGCCTTGCAGCATAAGCGGCACTCCGATCAACCTTGCTTGGATCCTTGCCGCTAAATGCTCCTCCACCATGTGCCCCTTTACCACCATAGGTATCTACTATAATTTTTCTGCCCGTCAAACCAGTATCTCCATGGGGTCCACCAATTACGAACTTTCCAGTCGGATTTATATGATATTTTATATCATTCCCAAAGAGTTTTTTTGAATTATCGGGTAGCTTATTTATAACTCTAGGAATTAAAATTTTAATTAAGTCTGATTTTATTTTTTCTCGCATTCTGTTATCATCATTATCAAACTCATCATGCTGAGTTGATATTACTATCGTGTCAACACGAAACGGATTATTGTTTTCATCGTATTCGATTGTCACTTGTGATTTAGAGTCGGGACGCAGATATTTAATTAAATTATTTTCCTTTCTTAGCATGGAAAGCTCAATTAAAATTTGATGGGAAAGGTGAAGTGCAAGTGGTATATATGTGTCTGTTTCATTTGTAGCATAGCCAAACATAATTCCCTGATCTCCTGCTCCTTGCTTCTCTTTAAGATCAGATCCAACTCCCCTGTTAATGTCTTGTGATTGTTCGTGAATTAATGAAATTACACCACAGGAATCCCCGCTAAATTGATACGAACTTTTTGTATACCCAATAGAGTTTATAGTATTACGTGCAATAGTTTGAACATCAAGATAAGTTTTACTTTTTACCTCACCAGCTAGTATAACTTGGCCGGTCGTGACTAGTGTTTCACATGCTACCCTACTGTCAGGATCAAATGCCAGAAAGTTATCAAGTAAAGCATCACTTATTTGGTCAGAAATTTTATCTGGATGACCTTCACTTACAGATTCTGATGTAAAAAAATATGGCATTAAATTGCTTTTTCGGAAGGAATAAACTAAAGCGTTTTTGAAAAGCAACACTGCTTTAGCATTTTTTTTTCGAGGTTTGCAATCAGTCAAATCCTTCCTCGTTTGGTTTCCAAAATTACACTTTTTTTTTATTTGACAAACAAGCTTTAGTTTTTTTTTAAAAAAAAGAAGAACAAAACATAATTTTTAATACATCGCATAAATTATTGTTTAAAAAAAACTACTTTGCAAATGAAAATAATAATTATTCTAATATGCATATTGCAATTGCAGGAAACATTGGAGCAGGCAAAACAAGCCTTACAGAATTATTAGCTAAACATTATGGATGGGAAGCACATTTTGAGGATGTTATAGATAACCCTTATCTTAATGATTTTTACAATCACATGGAAAGGTGGTCGTTTAACCTTCAGATTTACTTTTTAAAAAGTCGTTTTGAGCAACTATTGAAAATCAAAAATAATAATGGTTCAATCGTTCAAGATAGAACAATCTATGAAGACGCTCACATCTTTGCTCCAAATCTTAAATCAATGGGTCTTATGAATCTAAGAGACTTTAAAAACTATCAGGAACTTTTTGAACTAATGGAATCACAAATTCAAGGTCCCAACCTTTTAATTTACCTAAGAAGTAATATCCCAAACTTGGTTAATAAAATACATAAACGTGGAAGGGATTATGAGAATTCAATAAGCATAGAATACCTAAGCAGACTAAACGAAAGGTATGAAGCATGGACTTCTACTTATGATAAGGGAAAACTAATTACGATTGATGTTGATGGATTAGATTTCGTTGAAAACAAAAAAGATTTCGAAATTATAGTTGAAAAACTTGATGGTGAATTAAAAGAAATTGGAGCTGCTTAAATTTATAGTTGTTGTTTATAATTCATACTTAGTCATTTTTTGTAATTAAAAACTGTTATTTTATTGCTATCAAGTATTAAAAAACTATCATCAAAATAAATTTCTGATAAATTATTTTTCGAATTTGTTTCTAAATACTCAGTCATATTTTTTTGAGACACTGATATGCTAGGGGCAATCACTAATGCAACAACAGACATTAATTTAAGTAATATATTTAATGATGGGCCTGAGGTATCTTTAAAAGGATCCCCAACTGTATCTCCAACTACCGCAGCTTTATGGGCTTCAGTACCTTTTTTACCTTGCTCTTCAATCATTTTTTTTGCATTATCCCAAGCACCACCTGCATTTGACTGAAAAATTGCCATTAGGACTCCACAAGTTGTAACACCTGCCAATAAACCTCCTAACATTTCGGGTCCACCAAAAAATCCAACTCCGACAGGCACAATGATAGCTAGAATTCCTGGGAGCACCATTTCCTTAATCGAAGCAGTTGTTGAAATTGCAACACATTTATCATACTCTGCAATACCATCGGCAGCATTGAATATTTTTTGATCAGCTTTTGAGGCCTTAGACATATCAGAATTATTTTTTCTCATTACTTCAAGTGCAGCTTTGAGTGCAGGAATATCTCTAAACTGCCTTCTTACTTCTTCTATCATTGCCATTGCAGCTCTACCTACCGCATTCATTGACAACGCAGAAAAAACAAAAGGTAACATTCCACCTACTAATAGCCCAGCCATTATTTTTGGTTGAGAGACATCAATTGAGGAAATTCCAGCAGTTTTCATGTATGCAGCAAATAAAGCTAAAGCCGTCAATGCGGCAGATGCTATGGCAAACCCCTTACCAATTGCGGCTGTAGTATTACCAACAGCGTCTAGTTTATCGGTACGCTCTCTTACTTCAGGATTGAGCTCTGCCATTTCAGCTATACCGCCTGCATTGTCTGAGATGGGTCCGTATGCATCGACTGCTAGCTGTATACCTGTGTTTGCAAGCATCCCAACTGCAGCAATAGCAATACCATAAAGACCCGCAAAGTAGTGAGAAACTAATATAGCTGAGGCTATTAAGATAATTGGAATTGCGGTGGACATCATCCCAACACCTAGCCCAGATATAATATTTGTTGCTGCACCAGTTTCAGACTGGTTAACAATTGATTTGACTGGTTTTGTACCTGTACCGGTATAGTATTCTGTTACTTTACCAACAGCTAACCCTGAGACTAATCCAGCGATTGTAGCAAAGAAAACCCCGTTCGCACCATTCGGAAGTCCATCAACTGATTCTGGAATAAACGCTTTTATTAGAAAATAGGAAGCAATCAGCATAAGTCCTGCTGAACCAAACTCGCCTATATTTAACGCTTTATGAGGAGAGCCACCTTCCTTAACTCTAACAAAAAATGTTCCAATAATAGACATAATAATTCCAACTGCAGCTAGTGCCATAGGAAGATAAACAGCCCCTAATCCGTTAAAGTTTGGTGTCGAAATTAATGCCCCCAAAACCATTGTTCCAATAATTGAACCTACATATGATTCAAAAAGGTCAGCTCCCATACCTGCAACATCGCCAACATTGTCTCCTACATTGTCAGCAATCGTTGCGGGGTTAAGAGGATGATCTTCTGGTATTCCTGCTTCTACTTTTCCAACAAGATCTGCTCCTACATCAGCAGCTTTAGTATAGATTCCTCCTCCTACTCTTGCAAAAAGAGCAATTGATGATGCTCCTAAAGAAAATCCAGAAAGGACATTTAATGTTTCTGTTATGTTCCAGCCTTGAGAACTGTAAAAAGCAAAAAGCCCACTCAAACCTAAAACTCCTAATCCAACAACACCTAATCCCATAACTGCACCCCCAGCAAACGCAACTTCTAAGGCTTTCCCTAATGATTTTTGAGCTGCATTTGTTGTTCTTACGTTTGCCTTGGTTGCAACTTTCATACCAATAAATCCAGCAAGTGCAGAACAAACTGCACCAACCACAAATGAGACAGCAACCATTCCATTTGATCCAGTTTCAGATTGGCCTTTGAAAAATAATAAAATTGCTACAGCAACAACAAAAACTGACAAAATTTTATACTCTGCCTTTAGAAAGGACATAGCTCCTTCAGCAATATTTTGTGCTATACGAGCCATTTTTTCGTTTCCTACATCTTGTTTTGTTACCCACCTATTTTTAATAAATACAAAAATAAGTGCTAGTATTCCGAAGGCGGGTAAAAATTGAATCATTAGTTCCATTTAAATTGTTTTAGAAAAGTGTGCGTAAAAATAGCAAAACATTCCAGAATATGAAATCTAATTCATTTTGCTCATTATATAATTTATTTGATCTTATTTGGTAATATACATTACTTTTTTGACTGCCTTAATTACATCTTTGAAATTCGGCAACCATTCTGCCAAAAGAACGGGGGAATATGGAGCTGGGGTATCTGCGGTATTAATTTTTTCAATAGGTGCGTCTAAATAATCAAAAACATGATTTTGAACTTGATATGTAATTTCAGTTGAAATATTCCCAAATGGCCATGATTCCTCTAAAATCACAAGTCTATTAGTTTTTTTGACAGAATCAAAAATGGTTTGGTAATCTAATGGTCGTATTGTTCTTAAATCGATAAGTTCAACTTCAATTCCTTCTTTCTCTAATTCTTGCGCAGCTTTTACACCTTCTTTTAAAATTTTGCCAAACGATACTAAAGTAACATCTTTTCCAGAACGTTTCACATCCGCAACACCAATGGGTAATGTGTAATCACCTTCTGGCACTTCACCTTTATCTCCATACATTTGCTCTGATTCCATAAAAATGACAGGATCGTCATCCCTTATAGCAGACTTCAAAAGTCCTTTAGCATCGTAGGGATTCGAGGGAACTATTACCTTCAGACCAGGGCAGTTAGCATACCAGCTTTCAAATGCTTGTGAATGAGTAGCAGCAAGCTGACCAGCAGAAGCAGTAGGACCTCTAAAAACAATAGGGCAATTAAATTGTCCTCCTGACATTTGCCTAATTTTAGCAGCATTATTAATAATCTGATCAATACCAACCAAAGCAAAATTAAAAGTCATATACTCAATGATAGGTCGGTTACCTGTCATAGTTGATCCAACCCCAATTCCAGAAAATCCAGCTTCAGATATAGGTGTATCAATTACTCTTTTGTCACCAAATTCATCTAACATTCCTTTTGAAGCTTTATAAGCACCGTTATATTCTGCGACCTCCTCACCCATGAGATAAATAGTCTTGTCTCTTCTCATTTCTTCGCTCATGGCTTGAGCTATTGCCTCCCTAAATTGAATGGTTTTCATTACTTAAATTACAATGTGTTACAAATTTAATCATTAATTATATATTATTTTCACTCAATAAACTATGAAATATTTCGTTTTGAGTATGATATAAGTTGATCATTATAATATTTAATATTCAAATATAAAACAGGAAAATGGATTTAATTCAAATGACAGTTAGAGGAATTTCTTATAGCGAAACTCAAACTGGAGCTTATGCACTTATATTAAATGAAGAAAAAGGAGAAAGAAAACTTCCAATTATAATTGGAGGTTTTGAAGCTCAATCAATTGCTATTGCACTTGAAGAAGAAGTCAAGCCCTCTCGTCCACTAACTCATGACCTTTTTAAAAGTTTTGGTGAAAGATTTAATATCTTAATAAAACAGGTCATCATACATAAGTTAGTTGATGGTATATTTTTTTCAAGCCTTATTTGCGAACGTGATAAAATAGAAGAAATTATTGACGCTCGCACCTCTGATGCAATTGCGCTAGCTATTCGATATAATGCCCCAATTTATGCCTATGATTCTATACTTAAAAAAGCAGGTTTTACAGCAGCAATTTCTGAAAATTCAAAAAAATTATCTGAAGATAAATGGATTCAAAATTTTGTTAAGGAACAAAGCAACAGAAATGAGGATATTGGAGATCTAAAAAAACTTTCTGTAAGTAAATTGAAAACTCTTCTTACAAAACTTGTAAGTCAAGAAAACTATGAAAAGGCTGCTAGGGTAAGAGATGAGCTTTCAAAACGAAAAAGCTAATTTATTTGTTAATTTATTTTAATAAACTTTTAGAGTTTAAACTTTTTTATAAATCAAATAACATACATTTGATTTAAATTTTATAAATGAAACAATATCTAGATTTACTTAGAAATGTTCAATCTAATGGTGTTAGAAAGGCTGATCGAACCGGAACAGGAACTAAAAGTATTTTTGGATATCAAATGCGTTTTGATCTTTCAAAAGGATTTCCTTTAGTTACAACAAAGAAAATTCATGTGAAATCTGTAATTCATGAGCTCCTTTGGTTTTTAAAAGGCTCAACAAATATATCCTACCTTCAAAAAAATGGTGTAAGAATTTGGAACGAGTGGGCAAACGAAAAAGGAGATTTAGGTCCAATTTACGGTCATCAATGGCGAAATTGGAATAGTGACGGCATCGATCAAATTGATGAAGTTATAAAAACCCTAAAGATAAATCCAGACTCAAGAAGAATGCTCATTTCTGCCTGGAACCCAACCGTTTTACCAAATCCCAATTTATCTTTTGCCGAAAATATTTCAAATCAAAAAGCAGCACTCCCTCCTTGTCATGCTTTTTTCCAATTTTATGTTTCCAACGACAAGCTTTCTTGCCAATTATACCAAAGAAGTGCAGATGTCTTCTTAGGAGTACCTTTTAACATCGCCTCATACGCGTTATTAACAATGATGGTAGCTCAAGTTTGTAATTACAGGCCTGGAGATTTTGTACATACCTTCGGTGATGTACATATATACTCTAATCATGAAGAACAAGTAAAAGAACAATTGTCTCGTTCTCCGAAGCCGCTTCCTATTATGAGATTGAATAAAAATGTAACCTCTATTTTTGAATTTACCTACAGTGATTTTGAAATTATTAACTATGATCCTCATCCATTAATTTCTGGTGCTGTATCAATTTAATTATTTCCCTTAAGCACATTTTTTAAGTAAAATAAATCCCCTTCAGTGTTGTAATAATGAAATGATATTCTTATTCCTTTTCCTCTCAATACACAATGAATTTTAGACTTAGTTAGATTTTGAAATAAATCCTTATTTCCTTCTAAAATAAATATGCTACTATGTTGTTTTCTTTTTGAAACCCAAGAGCCAATTTGATTTATTTCGGAAAGTGAATTTTTAACTTTTTCAGTTAGTACCGCTTTTTTATTCATTAAATTTTCAAACCCTTGCTCTTCTAGTGATTTTATTGCAAAGTTTAAACTTGCAGTTGCTAGAATATTAAAATGTCCTTTAAAAATAATATCACGTATAACAGAGGAATCTTGATTAATTAAGTTGAGGTACTTTTTGGATATCATCAATACTCCGTTTCCAAAACCTGCTAATAACCATTTATATCCACTAGCTGCTAAAACATCAAAAGGAGATGAATCAAAACTAAATTTGTGGGCTCCTAGGAATTGAGTTCCGTCACCTATTAAAATTAAATTTGGGTATTTTAACTTAAGGCCCTCTAAAAAGTCTATATCAATGAGAAGACCAGTTGAATATTGTACAATACTTAACGCTAAAATGTCGATCTGATTTTTCGAAATATAATCATCAATTTGATCTTCTAGATCCAAATCTAACATAGGAACTTTATGAATTAAAAAGTCCTCCTCTTCAAATGCTGAAATTAAGGAAGGGTAATCATTATCGATTAAAAGCACATTTAATTTTTTTGGAATAAAACGAATGACATGCCTGATGCCTGCGGAGAAATTATTAACTACAAAAGCATTATTAAAATTAACCCCAAAAAAACGAGAAATTGTAAAATGTGCTTCTTCTAAGATTTTGTATGAATTTTTTTTATAATCCTCACCTTTCTGTAAATAATCTTTTTCGTTTTTGACTCTAAATTCTACTAATTTTTTAGACATTAATCCTACATAGGCTGTATTTAGGTAAACTCCTTTTGATAATAACGGAAAAATTTTAGAATACATTTTAGAAGTAGAAAAGTGTATTTTTGCTATCAAAATTAATCTTTTAATGACAATGATTAAAACAAATTATTTAAAAGAAATTATTTTAATTGCTGCAGTTTCAGAAAACCACGTTTTGGGGAGAGATAACAAACTCATTTGGCACATCTCAGAAGACTTAAAGCGATTTAAAAAGTTAACTAATGGACATGCCATAATTATGGGTAGAAAGACTTTCGAGTCAATGCCAGCCGCTTTACCTGGAAGAAAAAATATAATTTTAACTCGAAATAAAAAATATGATGCTAAAGACGCATTCATTGCCCATTCTATTCATGAGGCACTTAAGCTTTCTGGGGACGATCCATTTCCATATATAATTGGTGGTGGAGAAATTTATTCTTTATTTCTTCCAATTGCAGATAAAATTGAACTAACTCGCGTACACAAGACTTTCGAGGGTGATGCTTTTTTTCCTAAAATTGATATGTCAAAATGGACTCTGCATTCATCTGAAAAGAATAACTCAAGCACTAATCAACCTTATAACTATTCATTTTTAACATATACTAAAATTAAATGAAAGCTTTTATTTTTCCCGGTCAAGGATCACAATTTCTAGGTATGGGAAAGGAACTTCATGAAAATTCTAAAAAAGCCAAAAAACGCTTCGAACAAGCTAATGAAATCCTTGGGTTTAACATTCATGAAATCATGTTCGGAGAAGACGCTGAAAAATTAAAAGCAACAAAAGTAACTCAACCTAGCATTTTTATTCACTCCTTTATTCTAAGTGAACTAATGGATGAACATTTCATTCCTGAAATGGTTGCTGGTCACTCTTTGGGAGAATTTTCAGCTTTAGTTGTCGCTGGAGTTCTGTCATATGAAGACGGTTTATACCTAGTTAAAGAAAGAGCTTTGGCAATGCAAGAGGCTTGTGACCAAACTGAAGGAACAATGGCAGCTATTTTGGGTTTAGAAGATAAAATAGTAGAATCTATATGTAATGATATATCAGGTGTGGTAGGCCCTGCAAATTATAATTGTCCTGGACAGCTGGTAATTTCAGGTGCCAGAGATCAAATAAAAGAAGCATGTGACAAATTAACAAATGCTGGTGCAAGAAGAGCAATTTTATTACCTGTAGGAGGAGCTTTTCATTCTTCATTAATGGATCCTGCCAAATCTCGACTATCGAAAGCAATAAAAAACATAACTTTTTTAAAACCTATGTGCCCTGTATATCAAAATGTTTGTGCAAAAGGAGTTATAGATCCGGAAGAGTTAAAAGAAAATTTAATAGCTCAATTAACAGCTCCTGTTAGGTGGACGCAAACTATACAGAAAATGATAAAAGAAGGTGCTTCAATTTTTACTGAAGTTGGACCTGGAAATGTACTTCAGGGTTTAGTAAGGAAAATTGATAGATCTGTTAAAACTTATTCTGGAAATCCTACATTTTAATTTTTTACCTTCAAAAATACTTTTGAAATTTATACATCAAACTAAACCTTTGAATCTTTTTGGAATTTTAATTAGACCCGACATTTTTAAACTTGAAGGTTTATTCCAAGCAATTAATTTCCTGTTTTTTTTAAAATATTCTCTTGCCTCTTGAAATAATTGTTCTGCTTCAACTGGAATTTGATTTTTAATTTTTTCATACAACTTATATCTTCTTTTAAAATGGTTGTTCCAACCTAAAGAAATTAGTTCGTTATTCTTGAACTTATTTTGTAACATTTGAATGTCGGCAAGACCAAAATGGAATAAAAATAAGTTTGGATCTATAGTAAAATCTTTGCCCTTTACCCTATGAAAACCTGATCCCCAATTTAAAGGTTCTAAACTTATTATTGGCTTAGTATAACGATCAGAAACAAAAGCATATTTACGCTGTGACAAAAAGGGTTTATTTTTATCAATTGATTTTTCAAAAGTTGGATGTTGAGCAACATCAATTCCTAATGCTGAAAGAGAGGAAGAAATAAAACTTTTGCTTAAATATTCTTTTAATTTAAATCCTGTATTAGGATCAAGTACTAAAAATTCGTCTATATCGGTGGCTAACACAACATCATATTTCTTATGTAATTCTTTAGCAAATTCTGAAATTCTCTTTGCTCTAATACGGTCAGCTTTTAGCCTATTCAATTTTATATGACTAATCTGAAAACAATTTATTTTTTCAGCTCTTACAGGTAGCTTTTGATCAGTACCATCAATAAAAAGATACAGATTTTTATAGCCTAATCTTTTACCGTAATAAGAGATCCATCTCTCTGAAAAAAAAAGATCATTTCGACACATTGAAACAGCAGCAATTTTTTTTTTCATAAAATTTAAAGATCGATTTCTAATATTTCATTCATTTTTTTTTGGACGAGATGTTGAACTGACTTGGATGCCAAATCTAAACTTTGAACACAAAGAAATAATATTTCTTTGTCCTTTTGGTAATTCAAAAACTTTTTCAAAATGTAGCTATCTTTTCGTTTATAGGGTTTTACATACAAACTATTAGAAGAGTTCACATTCAAATTTCCATTTTTATACTCAACATGATTAGCTAGTGAAACTGTATTAAACTGATTATAATTCCTAAAACGATAAACAATATTTTCTTTTAGGATCTTAGGATGATCAGTAAAAAATTCTTCTAAGTTTTTTTTATTCAAGGCTAAGGGAACATGTCCCGACATAAAATATCTAAAATTAAAACCTAGTAATTTAGCAGCGTTCCATTGATTAATTTGAAATGAAGGAGTTTTTTCTTTTGCCACACCCATAAAAAGCTTAAGTAAAAAAAATTTTGTTTTGTCCCAAAAAATTCTCTCATAAGGAGGTAGCCTCCATTTTCCTCTTAAAACAGGTTTATTATTTTTAAAAAATGTAGATGGGTTTGTTGGACGAACTATAAAAACATCATCATTAAAATAAATAAACTGATCTGATAGGCCTTTAATTTTCCACAACATATTTGAAATACAAATACTATTAAATGTCGGTAAATAAGATTCAAAACCTTCGAAAATTTCAGAATGATCAACAATTCTAAAGTCAGAGATACGCTCTGGAAAATATTTTTTTACAATTGAAGATATCTTTGGATCCTGTTTGTCAGTTACTATAAAAATCTTTCTTATAAATGGAGCAAATTTTAAAATCGATAAAACGCAATATCTAATCTCATACAAAGACCTAAAACGTGTATTTGCAGCTCCAGGAATTTGTTGTTTAAGACTTAGATTGAGATAGTGATTTCTTTTTTTATTTAATTTAGATTCAGAACCATCGACCCATGCAATAACTGCATCAATAAAGTTTCTCTTTAAATCCATTATTAGAACTAAAGTTAAGCTTTAAAATATAAGCAAACTTATGTTGGTTAAAATAAAATTTATTCAAATAAATTTTATTTTACTCGAAGTTCTTTCTCTCCTGAATCAAAATCTTTAATAATTACAGCTCTATCGTATTCTTCTCCAAGTGCATTATAAGCTACATATATTAATTTGTTATTCTCTATTGTAATAACTTGAAAAAATTGAGTTTGTTCAGCAGATTTGTCTAACTGGTAGCCTTCTTTTGAATACCTTTTTATCTGTTCCCGATCCAATGGATATTGTTTTGGGCCACTAACGGACGTTACATATATCGTACCAAGATTTTTAGAACCCTTAGTTGTTGATATTGTTGGCACATGGCCTCGAGCATATGTGTGATCGTGTCCGTTTAAGACTAAATCAACATTAAACTCATCAAATAATGGTTTCCACTTTTTTCTTGCATACTCGAAATCTCGACCTTCAGCTGGTGAGAATACCGAATGATGGCATGTAATAATATTCCATTTAGCAGTTGATTTTTTTAATTGCTGCTCAACATATTGAGTTTGTTCTTTGAGCATACCATTTGAGTTAAGTACTATAATTCGAATATCTTGATAATCAACAGTATAAACAGTTTCGTGTAATTTTTCATCTAATTCCTTTTCAATTGGGAGTGTAAATTGCGGTTTCCACTGAATAGCTAATTTTCTTTCGTCGCCTCGGTTCAAAGGGATAAATTCATGATTACCAACAACAGGTATAGCTGTCCATTGGCTATGAATAAACCCACCTGATTTAAACCATTGTGCCCACTCGTAATCTTTATGAGCATTATTAATAAGATCTCCTGCATGAATTACAAATGAAGCATCAGGAGCATTTTGATAAGCCATTCTAATGACACGGGACCAGTGTGATAATACATCATTTTGAGCATCCCCAAAATAGACAAATTTTGTGGGTGCGTACTCATTTTTTGCTGTTTTAAATTGTATCCACTCAGACCAATGCGATTTACCATCACCAACTCGATATACATAAATTTTATTTGGTTTTAGATAATTAAATGCAACACTGTGATAATGTACTTTTAGTGATTTATTCCCTTTATAAAGTCCCAGATCAAATGTCTCAGTTTTTGCCATATACTTTTTCGAATTTGTTACAAAATTTGAATTTACTGTTGCTTCAGCAATTTCAGCATAAGCATTCTTAATAGTTGTATCTGTTCGCCATGTAACGGCTCTAGACTCAGATGGATCCTCATGAAAAGTTAATATGATTCTATCAGGATTTTTACTTGGAATCTCCCAGTGATGAAGACCGATGTGGTCATGATTCTGAGCAGAACAGGATATCAAAGAGATATAACAAATAAGTAAAATTGAGTAAATTTCTTTTCGAAGTAATAACATATATATAATTAGAAATTAAACCAGCGTTGAAGAACACTTGAACAAATTTTGATTCACAAAATTTAATTGATTAAATATATTTTTAAAAATTTTACGGTCATGATTAAATTGAAAGTTTGTTAGAGTTTTTCATACAAAAAATTATTTTGTTCTCGCTTGAGATACAATTCTCTTATCAAATTTGGAATCATCTTCTAATATTTCATAAAAGTCGTTCATGAATTCAAACATATTTTCGAATTCTTTTGGATTAGAAAACTCAGATTTAAAACTTGAGACCATATCTAAAAGTTCAGTCTTTTTGGAAATAAATTCTGCCCTAACTTGATCAAAATATTTTTGTTCTCTTTTGAAACCACGATAAACCCTTTCTTGAACAGATTTTATTCCCAAAGATTGGTTTACAGTTGCATAACTAGGATTTACCCAACCCGTCATATCAAAATCGTAAGGCAGTGGAATAATTTGTTTTTCTACATAAAGTAACTTTCCATTATGCTGGTATGCTACTGAAAAGTCAGTATTACCAAGAAGAAACTGAAAAAATGCGTTATGTACGGAAGTTAAATGCTGCATTCCCATTGGATGAACAAATCGCTCAAATACTTTACCCTCATGACGTTTAGCAACACGTTTGTCGTCCTCAATTAAGAATCCTTTCAATTTGAAGTTTTTAGTTTTTTTACCCCTGATTTCGTTGAAATCAATGTTTACTCTCTTTGTTTTAAAATGATAGGGGGAGACCATTTCATAAATTTTGTATGCTATAAACTCTTGTAAGATATTATCATTGTTTTCTGATTCTAATTTACATGGTAAAACGAGTTTCATTGTTTTATTACCTTCGAAAATCGTTCCTGCAGTTTGATCTTTTTTTATTTTCATTTTTATGGGCGGAAAATAGCAGGTATTACGTCTAAAATTTCCCCTCGCTCTCAATCTAACTTCGATGGTTGACCATTTGTCACCATGAAAAAACTCCATAGGAACCTTTATATAAGTTGAATCATCAGTTTTTTGGTTCATTTCTTTGTTCGAATAACTTAATTTGATTTCTAGAGGAGATTGATCAGAATAGAGTAGATCTGATTTTAAAGGTTTTTGTGCTGAAATTATCGTAGACAGCAAAATAATGAACAGGAATATTACTTGTTTCTTCATGATTTTAATAATAAATTTACTCAAATATAACAATTGTTTTTATGTCTCGTTACCTCATCATAATCAATTTTAGGACACTGATTACTTTGGTCTTATCACTTCTTGTACCATATATAGCGTACAATTTTAAAGTTGTTTATAATATTGACTTAACTCTTATGAGTATTGCTATCATTTTTCCTTTAGTATTTACAATAAGAGGAGCTTTTAGAAGAAGAGAAAAGGCACTAGAACATTTGAGCAGGTTTAGAGCTGGCCTTAAAACAGTTGAGCACTTTTTCCAACATTCAAAACTTACCGATGAGCTTAAATCAGATAGTCAAAAACTACTGGAACAAATCAATGTAGGGTTATTTTCGCACCTTAACACAAAAAGTGAAAATACCTCAGACTATGATCTCAAACTCAAAGCCATTTCAGAGTTTATAAAAGTCAACGGGGAATTAATTGGTAGAGGTACAAAAGAAAAAATATTTCGTTTTTTAAGAGATGTGATTGACAGCGCTGATAATCTTATCGCCATCCACTCCCACAGAACACCAGTGAGTCTTAAGGCTTACTGTTTAATATTTATTTATATTTTTCCGGCAGTATATACTCCCACCATAATTAATAAAATAGGCTTTGAAAACCCTAGCTGGCTCACCTATTTTATAGTTGTATTGAGTGAGTTCATTTTAATTTCATTATATAATATTCAAGATCAAATGGAGTATCCTTTTGATGATGAGGGACTGGACGATATTAAATTCAAGCTTTTTAAAATAGGTCGTAAATAAGTCTATATTAACTTAATCTACAAAGTTGGTATTGATAGATTATAAATGTTTTAATCCGAAAATCTAGTTTTAATTTAATGAAAGTACAAATTATTCTCGTTTCATTTTTTTTCCTTTTTAGCTGTTCTAAATTGATAAGCGAGAGACAATTAAATACAATAATTGATTCTTATGAGAACTATAATGCTAAAGCAGATGATTCACCTCTTGGTCAATATACCGAGTCACATTTTGAGGACTATGCGAGCTTTTGCGATTCACTCAAAACACAACTAAAATCAGTTAATGTTGAAAAATTATCCGAGGATTCTCAAATTTCATATAAGCTTTTAAATTTTGTCTTGAATGAAACAATAGTTAAATATAAATTTAAAACACATTGGAATCCAATTCTATCTGATGGAGGTTTTCATCTTAGTCTTACTTTTCGCGTGAGGCCGCTTACGGATAAAAAAAGTGCCGTTAAATACTTAAAACTTCTAAAAGCAATTCCTAATTATATCAATCAACAAAAGGTTTTGATTAAAAAAGGTTTAGATGCTGGTATGGGACAGCCTTTAGTTATTTTTAAAGGATATGAATCCACTTATAACTTACATATTACAGATAGTGCAGAAGAGAACTTTTACTACTCGCCTTTTTTAAAACTTCCTTCTCAGCTCTCAAAAAAAGATAAAGATTCCCTTCAACTAGCCGCAAGAGATGTTGTAAGAAATGAAGTAATTCCTGCTTTTAAATCCGTTAAAGAGTTTTTTGAAACTACCTATTATCCAAATACAAGAAAAACGATAGGTGTCTCTCAGACTCCAAATGGAAGTGATTACTATCAAAGTCGTATCGATTTTTATACTACTCAAACAAATGAATCTGCAGAAAGTATTCATGAAAAAGGATTACAAGAAGTTTCCAGAATAAAAAAAGAAATGAAATTGATTGTTAAAGGGTTAGGTTATAAAGGAAGTTTAAAATCATTTATCAAATTCCTAAGAACTGATCCCCAGTTTTATCCTAAAACAGCTGATGAACTTTTAAAACATGCTAGGAATATTGCCAAAAAATTGGATGAGCAATTACCTCGTTTTTTTAAAACATTACCTAGAAAACCCTACGGAGTAGCTCCAGTACCGGATGCCATTGCCCCCAAGTATACAGCTGGAAGGTATATAGGGACTTCTGCTGAGAGTACTGATCCAGGTTACTATTGGGTAAATACTTATAACCTTCCAAGTAGACCTCTATATTTAATCCCTTCGCTCACAGCTCATGAGGCAGTTCCAGGACATCACCTTCAGGGAAGTCTAAATAATGAACTACCTGAAACTATTCCCAAATTTAGACGAAATCTTTATCTATCAGCGTATGGTGAGGGCTGGGGCCTGTACACAGAATTTTTAGCAGAAGAAATGGGAATTTACACTACTGCATATGAAAAATTTGGAAAGTTTACCTACGAAATGTGGCGTGCTTGCAGACTAGTTGTCGATACAGGAATTCATGCTTTTGGATGGACTAGAGATGAGGCCGTATCTTTTATGGAAGAAAACACATCGCTATCCATTCATGAAATAAATACTGAAATTGATAGGTATATTTCTTGGCCTGGTCAAGCCTTAGCCTATAAAACAGGTGAAATGAAAATCAGAGAATTAAGAAGTAAAGCTGAGAGAGAGTTAGGTGATCTTTTTGATATTCGCCAATTTCATGAAGTAATTTTAGAAATAGGCACTGTAACATTGCCAATATTGGAGGAAAGGGTTAATAATTATATAATTTCAAGTAAATAATTTTTTAATAACAAATAGGCTAGCTAACTTACGAACGCTAGTTTTTTTGACCAATTCAGATGAATAATGTCTTAACTAGTAGATATTAAAATATTTTAACTCATTATATTTTGACTACAGGATTATCATTTTTAGCTTACACACTTTTCGTAGCAGTTTATTCATGGTACCGCCTTAGAAAGGAAAATTTAAATTCTCAAGACGGGTATTTTTTAGGAGGTAGAAGCCTAACTGGAGTTGTAATTGCAGGATCAATGCTGCTTACAAATATTTCTACCGAACATCTAATTGGAATGAACGGCTCCTCTTACAAAAACGGTTTTATAATCATTGCATGGGAGGTTACTTCTGCACTTGCCCTTGTAGCTGCCGCCGTTTATTTTGTTCCAAAATATTTAAAAATGGGACTTACTACAATTCCAGAATATCTTGAAAAAAGATTTGATAAACAAACGCGTGCTCTTGTGGCCTTTTTTTTGATGATCTCATTTGTAGTGACTATACTTCCAATTGTACTTTACACTGGTGCAATAAACCTAGAAAGTATTTTTGATATTTCTAAGGCCTTTCAAATTTCAAAGCAACAGGGTATTACCCTTACAGTTATAGTTATTGGACTAATTGGTTCCCTCTATGCTATAATGGGAGGACTTAAGGCTGTCGCTGTATCGGATACATTAAATGGATATGGTCTTTTGATAGGAGGGCTCGCTATTCCCTGTATAGCCTTATATAATATTGGAAATGGAAATTTATTTAATGGCCTAAAATCAGTATATGAATTTGCTCCTGAAAAATTTAATGTGGTAGGAAGTGCAGATTCAGTTTTACCATTTGAAGTACTTTTCACTGGACTTGTTATAAACCAGCTTTATTTCTGGAGTATGAACCAAACGATAATACAAAGAGCATTAGGTGCTAAAAACTTAATCGAGGCCCAAAAAGGGCTTCTTTTTACAGGGGTTTTGAAAATTTTAGTCCCATTAATTATTATCCTTCCAGGGGTAATTGGATACTATTATTATGGAAATTCTTTATATGATCAGCAAGATATGATCTATCCCGAACTGGTAAAAAAAATTTTCCCAGTAGGTCTTATAGGTGTGTTTGCAGCAATTATAATGGGAGCAGTATTAAGTACATTTAATAGTGTGCTTAACAGTGCTGCAACTATTTTTAGTATTGACCTCTATAAAGGCTATATAAATCGTAAAAGTTCAGACTCAAAACTAGTTCGAGTAGGTAAAATTACTTCAACTATTCTGGCATTATTTGCAATTCTTGTTGCACCACTAGTAGCTAATGCCCCTGATGGTTTATATCAGCTGTTACAGCAATTAAACGGAATTTTCTTTATCCCTATAGCCTCGATAATGATTGCTGGTTTTTTTACAAAAAATATTTCAGCTATCGCCGCTAAATTGTCTTTGATAGTTGGTCTTTCATTTTATTTAACCTGCACCTTTATTATCCCTGTTGATTTGCATTTTGTTCATATTTGGGGTATTGAATTTGTCCTTAATATGATAGTAATGTTTACCGTCTCTTACCTCTATCCAAGTAATAAAGTTGTAGAGGAAAAAGATACTTATATCTTGGATTTGAGCACTTGGAAATATACCAAGCACTTATCGGCGATTCTTTGTCTTGTAACTATACTTATTTATATAGGTCTTGGAACCTACTCGTAAAGGCTTTCCTTTTGAAAAATTTGCATTTGATCTATTTGAAGATCATCAAGTCCTTTTTGATCAAATGGATTTTCTATATAGTCCTGTATATTATACAGGGCCATAAGAATAAAACTTATTGTGATTGAAAAAAGGATTGAAACTGGAAGGTCAATGCCCAATGACATTTCAAATTGCCCTTCTGTAATTAATTTTGTGTTGAACAAAAATGGTGACAGATATATAAAGATAAGGCAGTACCTCCTTAGTGAAATAGGGGTACTGTGAAGCTTAAGCCCATTTAATTTTTCCATACAAAGAAAAATTTCATTTTTAGTTGCAATTAAACTATCCTTCTCTCTTTCATTGTAAAGGTCTTTGTAGGATATTATTTCCTTGAAAATATTTTTCCTTTTCTGTCTAATTCTCTGAAAATTATCGATGTCTTTATCATTTTTTAGATGGTCTATAAAATCTTGTTGGATATCAATCAGACCGCTGAAAATTTTATCATAATCTTTTTTATGAATACCATTAACAGCATATAAAATATTTGAAGTATCAATTATTTTATTTCTAAATTCTGAGAATATCATTATGGCTTCTTGGCGCCTTTGATAAGCACTAGTAATGGAAAATACTAAGGGAAATACAATAGCTATACTAAAAATAAAAAAGTCCACTTCGATGTATATTTCATATTGTTTATATAATATAAAAACTAAGATTGTTTCTATTATTACAATTAGAATTCTATAATTTAAGGTTGATAATATTGCTTTATTCATTTTATATTTTTTTTATTCCGGGCTTTGAGGTCCATCTTTAGAGGATTGATCTCCTTGACCTAGT